>QCJM01000047.1 GCA_003216035.1 Prochlorococcus sp. AG-409-B13 | reverse complement strand
TATTTTCGTTGGCAACTATTTCGTGGATCTTTTGATTTTGTTGTTTTATTGATATTGGGTCAAAGCCACTGCTTCGACAAAGGGAGTCAAATAGGTCTTTTAAGTGTTCTTTTGGGCGATAGCCTTGTGTAAATGCTTCAAATACTTGGATAAGTCCTGTAGCAAAGAGTGGATCTGCATTGAATTCTTTTTGATGACTTAGAAGATGGAGTTCTACAAGGAGTTCGTCGGTAACTCGCCTATAGACTGGAGATATGACATATGGAAAGCTCTGGTGGAATGCTCGCTTGCTGTCAGAAATGGTCTTTCGCTCACTCAATGTCTTAGCCGATCTCATGTAATTTGACCTTAGCTCCGCTTTAGCCCGTTAATATCGTAGAAACCGATCAATGATGATGATTCCAATAGTTATAGAAGAATCAGGACGTGGTGAAAGGGCTTTTGATATTTACTCCCGCCTTCTACGCGAACGAATTATTTTTTTAGGGGAGCCTGTAACCAATGATTCGGCAAATCGTATAGTTGCCCAGCTCTTATTTCTAGAGGCTGAGGATCCAGAGAAAGATATTTACTTATATATAAATTCACCTGGTGGTTCGGTTTATGACGGTTTGGGAATTTTCGATACTATGCAACATGTAAAGCCTGATGTTCATACTGTTTGTGTAGGCCTGGCAGCAAGCATGGGTGCTTTCCTTTTGTGTTCAGGTTCAAAAGGAAAAAGAAGTAGTCTTCAACATTCAAGAATAATGATTCATCAACCTTTAGGTGGTGCTCGTGGTCAGGCTAGCGATATAAGGATTCAAGCTGATGAAATTCTTTATCTAAAAGAACGTTTGAATAAAGAGCTTTCCGATCGTACTGGTCAACCCCTTTCTAGGATTCAAGAGGATACTGATAGAGATTTCTTTATGTCTCCTTCTGAAGCTGTTAGTTATGGCCTTATAGATAGTGTTTTAAATAAAAGGCCAGTTAATCCAGTCTAAATTATATCAGTATTTCTATGCTTGACATTTGACAGAAAATTTTAGATCTAATTAATTGTTTACTCTCTTGATTTATAAAAAGTCAATGAGATTTTCAACTTGTGAGGATAGGTATACTACGTTCTTTCTCTGGTATTGAGGTGAATTCTGATAATATTTCGCAGAATTTATCCCCATCAATAGTTTCATTCTCTATAAGTATCTCGACAAGTTTATCCATGGCCTCTCTGTTTTTTTCAACTAAAGATATTGTTTCTTTATAACAATGCTTGACCATTACTCTTACTTGTTCGTCTATTTGTCTTGCAATAGCATCAGACATATCACTTCGACTCATTAAATCTCTGCCTAGGAAAACTTCTTGATTGTCTGCTTCTAAAGATACTGGTCCTAGATCACTCATCCCAAATTTGGTAACCATTTGTCTGGCCATTGAGGCTACTTGTTGTATGTCGCCCCCTGCTCCTGTTGTTACCTCTGCATGTCCAAAAACAACATCTTCAGCAGCACGACCACCTAGTGCTCCCATAATTCTAGCTTTAAGTTGAGCCCTACTTATTAACATCTGATCATCATCAGGGGAAAACCAAGTTAGTCCTTTGGCTTGACCTCTTGGTATTAAAGTAACTTTCTGAACTGGATCATGTGCTTTAACTAATGAACCTATAAGTGCATGGCCTACTTCGTGATAAGCAATTAGTCTTTTACTACGCCCATCTGTTAATGGTTGTCCTTCCATACCCGCAATAATTCTATCAACTGCATCATCTATTTCATTAATACTAATTGAATCTTTTTTCCTTCTTGCAGTAAGTATTGCGGCTTCATTCAATAAATTAGCTAAGTCTGCACCTGTAAAACCAGGTGTTCGTCTTGCCACACTTTCAAGTGAAAGACTGTCAGAAAGTTTTTTATTTCTTGAATGTACCTTTAGAATAGATAGTCTGCCTTTTATATCAGGTGGATCAACACTGACTTGTCTATCAAATCTACCTGGCCTCATAAGGGCAGAGTCAAGTACATCAGGACGGTTAGTTGCAGCAATAATGATTATCCCACTATTACCTTCAAAGCCGTCCATCTCAGTTAAAAGCTGATTGAGAGTTTGTTCTCGCTCATCATTTCCACCGCCTATACCAGCTCCTCTTTGACGTCCAACTGCATCAATCTCATCTATAAATATTAAGCAAGGACTATTTTCTTTAGCTCTTTTAAACAAATCTCTTACTCGACTTGCGCCA
>QCJM01000046.1 GCA_003216035.1 Prochlorococcus sp. AG-409-B13 | reverse complement strand
GCTCTTTGACTAGTGGTTTGGCAAGAATGGGCTATCTGTCCACGAAACTTTGCACGTGCAAGCTCCAATTCTTGATCTGTTAAACATTCTTCGCAAAGCATCGACCAGCATTCTTGAAGCAATTTAAGAGACAAAAGTGACTTGTCTTCGCTCGTTGAGGCATGAAGTAAGAAAGGAGCTTTTTCTGCACGAGCTGGGTAATGGATTCCCACGTCATAGGCAACTCCATTCTCTTCACGCAACTTTCTAAATAGAACACTAGACATCCCAGACCCTAGATGGCAACTAAGTAGACGTAGGGCTAAGTCATCGACGTGGCCATGTGAAATTGTTTTTGTTCCTAACATCAGGACAACTTGATTAGTTGCTTGAGGGTGAGCACTCAATGTTGAATTTGAATTTTCCTTTGAACTCGAATTATCCTTGCATGGGTATGAACTTGACATGTCTTCTTTTTTATATAAAGGCAACTTTTTGAAAGGTTCCAATTCTTTGATCTTCTCAGCAATATTTTCAGGAAATGTACCGGCTATTGACAAAACTGGAATTTTAGTAGTTAGTGCTTTTGCTAGAGGGATTAAATCTTCTCGAGTTAGGCTCTCTAAATCTTCTTTTAAACCAAGCGGGTCGTGACTGTAGGGGCCGTTTGTATAGGCAAGATTACGCCAGCCTTCAAATGCAAGATGAAATGGATTTTCTTTTTGTCTTTGCAGAGCTTGCAGACTTAATTCCCGTTCAAGATTTAATTGATCTTTGTCAAGATGAGGTTCAGTAATCATCCATCCCAAAATTGTAAGCAGCAAAATAGAATCTTGATCTGAACATTTTAGGCTGATTAAAAGACCATCTTCATTCGCATCGCATCGAAGGCCAGCCCCGCAGCCTTCTACAAGGTCAGCTAGGGCAATATTGTTATATGGTCCGCAGCCACGAGTTAGTAAGGATCCAAGTATTTGGTGAGCACCTTTTTTTCCATTGGGGTCTGATTTGCTCCCTTTTTTTAGCCAAAGCTTTGCGGCTAGAACTCCAGGAACATTTATTGGGTCTAAAGTCAGATCCAAAAATCTCATTGATTACCCTCTTGAGGCCTTGCGATAAGTACGCAACTTTTGTTTGGGTTTAGAAGAGGAAAAAGGTCATCTCTTAGACGTTTGCCTGTCCAATAATCAATGTGTTTGAGTGGGTAAAGTAATGGTTGTTTTCGGTTCCAAAGTGTTTGTGATCCAGCAAGTCCAGCCACTTGACTGGAAGCTTCTAAACTGAAAAAAAGACCATTCCTTACTAATTGACGAGCTCTATTTAACTCTTGTTCTTGTGGCATTGAGCAGATGCTTTCTGCTAGTACTTGTCTAATCTCCAATTCAACAATCTCTAGATTTTCTTCTAAACAATAGGCTTCAAGTAGGATCAAGCTACCTTGTTCTAGCACGGTTACATCCATATCAATAGACTCAACAATTTGGAGTTCTTCCCTAAGTTTTTGAACTAAGCGACTGCGACGCCCCTCTGATAAAAGGGAGGTCGCAATATCAGCACCCATAACTACAAGCTGTTCTTTAGCAGATGGTATTAACCAAGCCATCAACAATCGAGCAGATTCTAGTCTTGGCACATTGATATCTTTTCGGATTCTTTGAAAATTAATTTCCTTTGGCTTTGTTGTTTGTAATGAATCAGAAGCTTGGTTTTCTAGAGATGAGATGCGACTATTTTTAAGTAAGATCTCTATGTCATTAGGAATTGCACCAGCAATGGCTAGGCAACAATTTCTACCTTGATAAAGACGTTTATGAAATGAACGCATTTGGTCTGGATTGCTTGCTTTTAGGCTGGATTCAAAACCTAGAATTGGTCTTCCATAAGGATGTGTTGCTAGGCAGCTTTCTAGTAGTTTCTGGAATACTTGTTCGTCTGGTTGATCTTGGTATTGTGCGATTTCTTCCAAGACCACTTCCCTTTCAGTTAAGAAAGAATCACTTCGAAGAGCTGGATCTAATACAAGAGTCAGCAAAAGTTCTAGAGCTGGCTCTAAGACCTTAGGTGGAACTAGAACTTGGAAGTGCACATCATCGAAGCCTGTGGCGGCATTACTGCTCCCTCCAAGAGCTTCTATCTTTTGGTCAAATTCCCCTTCGGCAAGACAGATGCTCCCTTTGAAAACCATATGTTCAAGAAAATGCGCAAGCCCTTCTTCTCCAGCCCTTTCGGTAGAGCTTCCTGCTTTACACCAGAGATCCAGGCAGG
>QCJM01000045.1 GCA_003216035.1 Prochlorococcus sp. AG-409-B13 | reverse complement strand
CGTCAGACTCATGGAACTATGACAAAAGTCTTGATCTGAAGTGGTTAATTATCAAACCTTGGATATGGATCCCAAGACTGATTCAAATATTCATTTCACTAACAAGTCTTGCAATAATATTAATTATACAAGGGTCTAATTTAAATGCAGAGTCTCATAAGCGACTGGCCCAAAATATTCTTAAGCGCATTACAAAGCTAGGGCCGTGCTTTATCAAGGTAGGACAATCACTATCTACTCGTCCTGATCTGATTAGAAAAGATTGGCTTGAGGAACTAACTAAGCTTCAAGACAACCTTCCTCCCTTTAAGCATGAGATAGCGATAACTATTCTCCAAGAAGAACTAGGTATGGATGCAATAGATTTATTTGAGGAGTTTCCTGATAAACCTATTGCTTCAGCAAGCTTGGGCCAAGTTTATAAAGCCAAAATCAAAGATAATTATTACGTAGCAGTAAAGATCCAACGACCTGAGCTCTCTTTTATTCTGCGCAGGGATCTTGTAATCATTCGGATCCTGTCCGTACTTTCAGCTCCATTCCTTCCATTAAATCTTGGTTTTGGACTTGGAGAAATAATTGATGAATTTGGGCGAAGTCTTTCTGAAGAAATAGATTATGAGCGAGAAGCTGACAATGCAGAACGTTTTGCAAAACTTTTCTTAGACAATCCTGCAATCATTATTCCTAACGTAGAGCGACGTCTTTCATCAAGGCGAGTAATAACAACAAGCTGGATTGAAGGGACAAAACTACAAGACCCTCAAGTGCTTAAGTCCTTAAATCTAAATCCTTCTTCACTAATTCGAACTGGAGTCATAAGTGGGATTCAGCAACTTCTGGAGTTCGGCTATTTCCATGCTGATCCACATCCAGGGAATATGTTTGCCTTAAAAGGAGTAACTGGAGGGCTTGGACATTTAGCTTACGTAGACTTTGGGATGATGGATTCAATTACAAATTCCGATCGTCTCACTCTCACAGGAGCAGTTGTACATCTAATAAATAATGATTTTGAAGAACTTGCCAAGGATTTTCAAAGCCTAGGTTTTCTCAGCAAAAAACAAAACCTCATTCAAATCATACCTGTATTAAAAGAAGTACTAGGAGGCACAATTGATGAGAATGTGACCTCTTTTAATTTTAAAGTTATTACCGACCGCTTTTCAGAATTAATGTATGACTATCCATTCAGAGTGCCCGCACGTTTTGCGTTAATTATAAGAGCAGTTGTAAGTCAAGAAGGACTAGCACTAAAACTTGATCCAAACTTCAAAATAATAGCTGTAGCATATCCTTATGTAGCCAAGAGACTTCTATCTGGTGATACGAAAGAAATGCTGGATATACTTCTAGATGTAATATTCGATAAGAATGGTCAACTGCAAATAGAACGACTAGAAAACCTTTTGGATGTACTCAAAGAAGATTCACCCAATCCAAACTTTGAACTGATTTCACTAGCAGTAACCGGGCTAAAACTCTTTTTCAGTACAAGAGGCTTTGCTCTAAGAAGAAGCTTACTTTTAACTTTAGTTAAAGATGATCGAATTAGTACAAAAGACATCAAGGAGTTAGTAAAATTTCTCCGCAGGAAATTCAGTCCAGGCAAGCTTGCTGGCGGGGTAATTCAACGTCTAAATCCCCTAACTATATAAACAAATCATCACCTACTCAGTTAATATCTAACTAGTAAAGCTTTTCAGAGTTCTATCATTCATGATGAAAATCATAAATCTGGGAAAGAGTATGCCTCCCAAGCCACAATTAATGGTCCTTTCGGATTCTCAAGAATTAACTCAGTATGCTGTCACTCCCCCAATAAATGATCCACTAATAATGCTTTTAGTAGGCGGAGCAATAACAGCTATTTGCGGTTTGTTTTTTGCTCGTTTAATGCAAATAAAAATATTAAGCTGGGAAAGAGAGCAAATTTCCCCAGTTCCACTTGGAAATAGCAAAACAATACTTAGTTGGATCGGCTCATTTATCGGCCTAACATTACTTTGCACTGGGGCTTTACAAATCCTAGACTTCTCACCAGAGAAATCATTAATTGCCTCTCTCTTGATTTCGCTTCTACTAGGGATAACAATGTGGATGGTCACTAAACAACTAATGGAAGAAGTGGCCAACGGGACAGTAAAAGAAATTGACGACTATTTCTAATTCTCACTAAATAAGTAATAAAGTCTCAATAGATACTCAGTTACTAATTAAACCAGGTTTAAACTATTAAGTTGTAATGTAATCAATCAACATAAGAGGAGATCTCTGAAGAAAGGCAAAGGCATCTCTCTCAAGTCTGCG
>QCJM01000044.1 GCA_003216035.1 Prochlorococcus sp. AG-409-B13 | reverse complement strand
AGATAGTGGACCAATCATCATACAAGCTGCTGTTCCTATAAATCAATCCGATGACAAGAAAACTCTATCCAGAAGAATACAAAAAAATGAGCATTTTATATTGCCATTGGGTATCGCTATTGCTGCAAAATCATGGCGTAATTAATTTTCAAGGATAGAAAGATATTAAAGGTAAGCCAGTAGATTGAGGTATTCCAGCCATCAAATTAAGGCATTGAATGCCTTGTCCAGCCTGACCCTTTACAAGATTATCCACAACACTCATTAATACTAGTCGACCATTCCTAGTATCTACTTGAACGGAAAGTAATGTTTTATTTGTATGTTTAACCCACTTTGTAGCGGGATAGAATCCAACTGGTAGGACGTCTATACATTCATGATTTCGATAGACAGCTTTAAGGACAGTTCTACAGTCTTCTGCTGTCAAGCCAGGATCTCTTAACCTTGCATAAACTGTTGACAATAGACCACGAACCATAGGTACGAGATGTGGCGTGAATTGAAGTTCAATAGGTTGACCAGCAACTTCACTAGCTTGTTGTTCAATTTCAGATGTATGCCTATGCCCAACTACACCATATGGTGCAATTGATTCAGAAGCTTCTGATAAAAGAAGATTTTCTTTAGCATTTCTTCCTCCCCCAGAAGTACCCGTTTTAGCATCAATAATTAGGCCTTCATTCTCTATTAATCCTTGATTCAAGAATGGTAAGAGTGGCAATAAGCTAGCAGTTGGGAAGCATCCTGGAGCAGCTACTAGCCTAGCGCTTGAGATAGAAGAAGCATTCCATTCTGGCAAGCCATATATAGCCTCTGCACATAGATCACTATCATTACGGTTTAATCTTTGAGCTTCTTTCACGTAAACTTGTGACCATAGATCTATTGACCTGTATCTATAATCAGCAGAAAGATCAACAACTCTTACACCTCTTCTTATTAATTCAGGTATAAGCTGACAAGCAACACCATTAGGTAGGCTAAGTATCGCATAATCTGCCTTTCGAGAAATCACTTCAGGGTCTGGCTCTTGAATCAAGAGATCATCCTTCAAAGGCAAAAAAGGACAAATCTCACTCCATCTTTTACCAGCACTCCTTTCACCACCGAGGAAAGTTACATATAACTGAGGATGCTCTCTAAGAAGTCTTAGTGATTGCAGACCTCCGTAGCCCGAGGCACCAATTACAGCAACCCTGTTCCCAGTTGATTTCTGATTAACCTCTTTTGAGGGAGTAGATTTGATTTCCATGATCAGAGAACAGTCCCAGTTGATCGTACTGGTGCTGATAATGACTTAACCAAGTTTGATGGCTAAGACCCTGAATACATTTTCAAAACCGAACGAGTCAACGGATATCCATTTTGACGATATACCGGATGCTCTTGCAGCCATTCGCAATGGCGAATGCATTGTCGTTGTTGATGATGAGCAGAGAGAGAATGAAGGCGACTTGATTTGTTCTGCTCAGTTTGCCACACCTGAGCAAATCAATTTTATGGCCACAGAAGCCCGTGGACTTATTTGTTTAGCCATGGAAGGTCAAAGGCTAGATGAACTTGATCTTCCCCTAATGGTTGACAGGAATACAGATTCAAACCAAACGGCATTTACTGTAAGTATTGATGGAGGTCCAGAACACGGAGTTTCAACTGGCATATCAGCTGAAGATCGAGCCAGAACAATTCAAGTAGCTATAAATTCAAAAACCCGCCCTGAAGAACTACGTCGACCTGGTCATATTTTTCCGCTACGGGCTCGTCAGGGAGGGGTATTAAAAAGGGCTGGACATACAGAAGCAGCTGTGGATTTATCCCAACTTGCTGGATTATCACCAGCTGGTGTGATCTGTGAAATTCAAAATTCAGACGGTTCAATGGCAAGATTGCCTGAATTATATAATTACTCGAAGGAATGGGGTCTAAAACTAATAAGTATTGCAGACTTAATTAGATTTAGATTTGAGAATGAAAGGTTTGTTTATAAAAAAGCAACTGCAACATTACCAAGTCTTTTTGGTGGTTTTAATGCTATAGGTTACAAAAATGAACTTGATGGAACTGAACATGTAGCAATTGTAAAAGGTACACCAGGTTCTCTAAAAGAACCAGTGCTTGTCAGGATGCATTCAGAGTGCCTTACTGGTGATGCATTTGGTTCATTACGATGTGATTGCAGACCCCAATTAGAAGCAGCTCTATCCAGAATAGAAGATGAAGGAGAGGGAGTAGTTGTTTATTTAAGACAAGAAGGTAGAGGGATTGGTTTAATAAACAAATTAAGAGCATATAGCTTACAAGATAGCGGATTAGATACAGTAGAAGCAAATGAAAAATTAGGTTTTCCAGCTGATCTAAGAAATTATGGTGTTGGTGCTCAAATATTGACAGATTTAGGAA
>QCJM01000043.1 GCA_003216035.1 Prochlorococcus sp. AG-409-B13 | reverse complement strand
TTGCTATAGGGCTTCTTTTAGCCTCGAGACAAGCTAGCAATTACAATTAAAAGTACGGGGCGTGGCGCAGTTTGGTAGCGCGGGTGCTTTGGGAGCACTAGGTCGCAGGTTCGAATCCTGTCGCCCCGACTAGTATTTGCAAGGGATCTCAGCGAAGGGTAAAACAGGGTCAAAACTCCTTTCGCACATATTTCGCACTTATCGATCCTTAGCTGTCCGGATATAGCCAGACAGATCAAGACATAACTACAATCTCAGCCTAGAAAGTCGGTCTCTCATTAGAGAGCGCGGGTGCTTTTGGAGCACTAGCTAAATAGCCGAGAAGCCCCTCCCTCATAGGATCTTGGAGAGACGCTATAGCTGAGTGTACGCAAAAGGCATGAAAGTTATATGACGATCAGAGTTTTAGAGCTTGCCGAGCAGCTCAAAGTTGGCAGTGATGAGCTACTTGCTATTTGCATGCTTTTAGAAATGCCGACGACTTCAAGGATTTGTTGCCTTAGCCATGAGCAATCAACAAGATGAGGGCTTACTACCAAACAAGAAATATTTCTATTTTTCTGATATTCAAAATGACATCCCTGACTGCGAAAGGAAACCCTTTGTATCGCAGTCAATTTAGGATGCCGACGCTTTGCTTTGCACGCCTATACATAACCTAGCCATATTTTTAGATTGGGCTCTTCTGGGTTAAGAAAAGACGCAAAGCTTTACTAGATAACGAACAAAATATAAAGAACAAAATAAAGACCCTTAACTAATCCCCAAAAATAAATTCTAATCCTTTCTAATCCTTGTAATGTTTCGCATGTAAATAGCCTTAAATTTAAATTATGCAGACGTATGGGAATTCAGAGGTCACCTATGACTGGTGGGCAGGTAATTCGATGGTTACCAATCGCTCAGGCAGGTTTATCGCCGCGCATGCTGCGCATACAGGGATGATTGCCTTTGCGGCTGGTGCTAACACTCTTTTTGAGGTTGCCCGCTTTGACCCTTCTATACCTATGGGTAATCAGGGGTTTGTAAGTCTTCCACACTTGGCTTCAATTGGTATTGGTTTTGATGATGCAGGTGTTTGGACAGGGGCAGGTGTTATCACACTCGCGATCCTTCACTTGGTCGTCTCCATGGTTTATGGAGCTGGGGGCCTAATGCATGCCCTTTATTTTCCTGAGGACATGCAGGAGAGTGATGTCCTACAAGCTAAAAAATTCAAGCTTGAATGGGATAACCCTGACAACCAGACCTTTATTCTTGGTCATCATTTGATATTTATGGGTGTTGCCTGTATTTGGTTTGTCGAATGGGCCAGAGTTCATGGCATTTATGACCCCGCAGTAGGTGCTATTCGACAAGTCAATTACAACCTTGATTTAACTGCAGTATGGAATCACCAATTCGATTTCCTTACTATTGACAGCTTGGAAGATGTTATGGGAGGACACGCTTTCTTGGCCTTTGCTGAGATAACAGGTGGTGCTTTTCACATAGCAACTAGACAAATTGGTGACTACTCAAAATTCAAGGGTGACGGCCTTTTATCTGCTGAGTTTGTACTCTCGACATCACTAGCAGGAATTGGCTTTATGGCAATTGTAGCTTCTTTCTGGTGTGCTACTAACACCACCGTTTATCCTGTCGAATTTTATGGTGAGCCTTTGAAGCAGGTTTTCCTATTTGCCCCAGCTTTCCAAGACACCATTGAATACGGCGAGAATCTTACGGGGTTCGCCCAATATTCCGGTCGTTGCTATTTGGCAAACTTCCATTACATAGCAGGTTTCTTTGCTCTCCAAGGTCATCTTTGGCATGGACTTCGCTCAATGGGTTACGACTTTAAAGAAATTGGAGCAAAACTCAGACTTGCGAACTGATCAAATCTTGCTTTGTTTCTATCATTTGACTGATTGACAGTCGACATTAAAAAGGGCCAATCCAGGCCCTTTTTAATGTTTGGGTCCTTTCAGAAGATTGAACGTTGATCCCAGAGTGTCCGGCTGCACCGCCCATCTCTCTGAACTTCTCCTTGAGGTCTACGAGCAGCCGGATCCTCTCAGGAGGGATTAAATACTGAGAGAAATTCAGCTCTGATTCGTCGATAAAAGTAGTCAATTTTTGCTGACTCGTAAGGCGTTGATAAAAGCTCTCCATAAAAAAGGGCTGTTGCTGCATCATCGACTTTCCATAACGACAGCAAACTAGACCTGGCTCCTGCCACAGCAAAAGATCTTTTAAGTCCATACACCCCTTCCCCTTCTTGGATTTCGCCTTTGCCGGATTCACAACCAGAAACGACCATCATCTTGGTACCTTGCTAATCGAGCTTGGTAACTTCTAAGGCCGTCAAATATCCATCATCTTTGCTGTTGGCATTGGGTTGATTGGCGCCAGCTAAAACAATGCCACTTCTCAGCAAAGGGTTTTCTTTCTTGTCTTCCTTGTTGTCTTCTTGACCGGCTTGGAGATACGCATGACTGGCTAAATGCAACACTTTCGGCGCTGCTTGTTCTTGTACCGCTAAAGCTGTGGCTTGCTCTT
>QCJM01000042.1 GCA_003216035.1 Prochlorococcus sp. AG-409-B13 | reverse complement strand
TCTTCATCCATTATGGGATCAATAGTTTGAGTATGTTGCCAAGTAAGTAATTTCGTATCCAATTCCAATATGCCAGGCCCCTTGAAAGAATTGCTCGCTATTGCAACAGCTCGTCCTGGCCGCCCATGCAACCCTGCTATGTCATCAAAAGGTTGATCTAAAAGTTGAGTTGAGCCATCAGGGTTCAACAGACTCAATTGCCAACTCCCACTATCACAAATAGCCGAAAGAATCTGATCTCCAGCGGCAGCCTTAGTAGACATTCCATATACCCATTGCGGCATCGCAGCTTCTAATTCCATAGGCCAAAGACGACGCCATAAATAGGATGTTTGAGGTTTAATACCTGGTCCCAAAACCATCACGTTCCACCAGCCATTACTGTCTTCTGAAACAGCGAGTTCACCACTAGATAGCCACATGGGTTGAAAGACAGATTTATTTTTTGTTTGATTTGGATTACTACCTGCTAATAAAGCCTTTTCTATAAACTCTCCAGAGTCATCCAATTGAGCCCACCAAAGCTCACTGCTATCCCAAGGCATTGCTGATTGGTTCCATTCCACCCAAGCCAATTGATCACCTTTAGGGCTTAAAGCCGCATAGCCAATAAAATCTTTTGGTTGATAAAGAACTGTTGGGCTTTGATGCTCACGATTAAGAGAAAAAGTCACTAAAAAATCCCTTTCACCCGCCTCCATCACCCCAAGCCATCGCTGACGAGGTAAGTCGATCAAACCATCAGCCAATAAGATCTTTTCCCTAGACGATAAACGAATAGGTTTGTGAGCTGGTTTCAGTAAAGGCTGCTTGCCTGTTCCTACGTTGTGTAAACCCTGCCAAGACTGCATCCAAAGACAACTTTCTGAATCATCAACCCAAACAATCACCAACTGATCACCCTTACTAGAAGTCGCAATGACTCCTCCCCCATAATCATGCACTCGACTCCTTAAGTTGTGGGGAGAAGGAGTCAATTCTTGTGGAATCAGGTCAGATCTACCCCAAGGACGTATCAAAGCAGTAGTGCGACCACCTTCATGAGGTCGTTGTTCCAACCACAAAACCCATTCATCAATCAAACGAGGCTCCTTGAGAATAGGAGTTTTACCTAAAGCAATTTCAGCTGATAAAGGCTGCATCGTTCTACTTCTGATCTATCTAAACCTGCTATAGCTGCTTAGTGGGAATACATGGTTCAACAGACTGCCTAAAATTGAATTAATTAATGATGAGTTTGTACCTTGGCTCGAAGCTTTGCTCAACTTGCACGCAATGCCGAAAAGATCAAGGGTTCCATAGCCATTCCTAAGGAACCACTTGAGATACCACCACTGGAGATACGCACTCTTGGTAATCGAGTCTTGCGTCAAAATGCTCGTCGGATCAGCAAGGTAGATGAATCAGTGAGAGAGCTAGCAAAAGACATGCTTAGAAGCATGTACTCAGCCAAAGGGATTGGACTAGCCGCGCCTCAAGTTGGGATTCATAAGCAACTATTGGTAATTGACGTCGAGCTTGAGACACCAAGTACCCCTCCCCTGGTGTTGATCAATCCAGAAATAATTAGTTCAAGTGCAAGTGTGGAAACCTACGAGGAAGGCTGCTTAAGCATCCCAGGTGTTTACCTCAATGTAGTCCGTCCTTCATCTATCAAGGTCAGTTATCGAGATGAAATGGGTAGACCTAAGAAAATGAATGCCGATGGACTCATCGCAAGATGCATTCAACATGAAATGGATCATCTCAATGGTGTTCTCTTTGTCGACAGAGTCTCAAATCAAGACGATTTATCCCGTGAACTACAAGAACACGGTTTTAATTCTGACGATGTTCGCCAATTTCCCTAACTTCAGCAAATCTCTTCATCGAGGCCACGGAAGGAATAGAAAAAATCAACTGAGCACTATCTATAAGCAAGACAGTGCGGTCTCTTGCTAAATTAAAAGACTTAGGAATTTGCTTAATTTATGACTCAAGTCACGGTCGGAGAAAATGAAGGAGTTGAGTCGGCCCTTCGCCGCTTCAAGCGTCAGGTTTCTAAAGCCGGGATTTTTGCCGATCTAAAACGCTTGCGTCATCATGAAACCCCAATAGAGAAGTACAAGAGAAAAGCTCAGCAAAGAAGGAGGCGTCGTTGATTTAGCTTTAGGGCTAACACGTCCAATTACCTGTCGCAGGGCAGTAACCAACTGCAAGGTTTATTAAAGAGTGAAATTACTGGTTGCCTAAATAGAAATAACGTACAAACTAAAAGAAGTAGCAATGACTGCTTCCATGGCTAAGACCTTCCAGACTCTGAAGTATTGGTTTGCTGAGGCACTAGAGTTCACACTTGGGAATCCCAGTGAAGAAAAGCAGCTTCCACCACCTATTGGACCACAGCCTTATAAAGATAAGCCAATAAAAAATCATTTTTGAAGAATAAATGTTATCTCTTCACTAATAAATTGTGATTGTGGGATGAAGAAAAAATTCATATATTCTTTATCCCTTTTACACAATTTAAATATTTAGCAATTTTGATCATGGTTCACTTAGGGCTAAAAAATTATCGAAGTTGCTGCTCTAAACAATCCAAACATCCTAATTCTTTATAAAATGACTGGCGACACAATTTTTAGTCGCATATTGCAAGGAGAAATCTCTTGTGATGAAGTTTATCAAGATAAATATTGTCTTGCTTTTCGAGATATTGAGCCCCAAGCACCAGTTCATATTCTTATCATCCCCAAAAAAACCCTAGCAAGTCTCAAAGAAGCTGATGCAGCAGACACTCAACTGCTTGGCCATTTAATACTAGTTGCAGCAAAGATTGCTCATCAACAAGGCCTTCAAAGCTGGAGAACTGTTATCAAT
>QCJM01000041.1 GCA_003216035.1 Prochlorococcus sp. AG-409-B13 | reverse complement strand
ATTTAAGCGATGAACCTTTTTTGTTCAGCTTGATGCTATGCCCAATCTTTTGATCGCGGCTAGTGGCACCGGAGGGCATCTTTTCCCTGCTCTTGCTGTAGCAGAGGCATTGCCAGTCTCTTGGAATGTTAGGTGGTTGGGGGTGCCAGATAGGCTTGAGATGAAACTGGTACCTAAGCGTTATTGCTTGACAACAATTCAGGTGGGTGGCTTGCAAGCAAGAGGCCTGAAAAATTGTGTGCAGCTTTGTCAGTTAATTGCATCTTCTTTAAAGGTAAGAAGGTTCTTACAAAAACAAAAAATACAAGTTGTTTTTACTACCGGAGGTTATATCTCTGCACCAACAATTATTGGAGCTGTGTCGTGTGGAATTCCAGTGATTCTTCATGAGTCAAATGCTATCCCTGGACGAGTAACAAGTTTTTTAGGTAGATATTGCTCCATAGTTGCACTTGGCTTGTCAATAACAGCACAACGTCTTTCTGCTAAAAGAATTCTTGTTACTGGAACACCTGTAAGGTCAGCATTTTTTGTGTCGCACCCTTTGCCACAATGGGTACCTACTGGCTCGGGCCCATTAATTGTTGTTATGGGTGGGAGCCAAGGCGCAGTAGGTCTTAATCAAATGGTTCACTCAGTTTTACCATTATTGCTTCAGAAGGGTTGTCGAGTAGTTCATTTGACAGGTAGCCATGATCGTGATGCGCCAAAGCATATTCACCCAAGCTTTGTAGAGAAACCATTTAGCGATGAAATCCCTGGATTATTGCAGCATGCTGATCTGGCTATAAGTAGATCTGGAGCTGGGGCATTGAGTGAATTGGCTGTATCTAATACTCCTGCGATTCTTGTGCCATACCCTCAATCGAAAGATAACCATCAAGATGCAAATGCTAGCTATGCGGCAGAGTTGGGTGCTGCTGTGATTGTTCATCAACATCCTCCTGAAGGTAAAGCTCTGCAGGAAGTACTTTTTCGTTTGCTTAGGAATCGATTGTCAGACAAAGAAACATCTTTTGATCCTCTTATCGAGATGCAATTTGGCATGGAAAGAATGGCTCGAAGAGTAAGAGGTGCTGAGGGAAAATTAGTTGATCTCATCCAAGGTTTCATTTGAGATTTTTTTTAATAGAGTTGACGATTTGAATATTTCCTTCTCTAGTTTGGGTGCTAATTCTTAACCAGTTCTCGTTAAGGTTTATAAAAGATCGACAATCTCTAACTAATATTTTTTCCGATGCCAATCGCTCTCTTAGATTTATTAGTGATAGTTCACTATGAATTAAAAGGAAATTTGTAGATGAGTGCTTAGGATTGATTGTTGGGATAGATTTTAAATTAGTCTGCAACCAAGTCCCTTCAAGAGCTACCCAGTCTTGAACTTTGGAAATCCAGGATTTCAGGCTTGATACATCTCTTATAAGCATTGTTCCTGCAGATAGGGCTAATCCATTGACTGGCCATGGATCACGCCAAGCTTTCCACCGCTCTAGTCGCTCGGCGGAGCTGATTGCATAGCCCAGTCTTAATCCAGCTAAGGAGAATAATTTTGTGAGGCTTCTAATGACAATTAGATTCGGATATTTGTAAACAAGAGGTAATAGCGATTGCTCTTCGCCATTAGGGACTAATGGTAAGAATGCCTCGTCACATATAACAAGAAGATTCCTTTCAAGAAGTGCTTTAAGTGAGTCTTGACTCCATAGTTGTCCTGTTGGGTTGTGTGGATTGGTAATCCAAATAACATCTGTTTCTGGTTCTAATGGGAAGGCTTGGGGAGTTTCTGATGCCCAGCTCAATGGTATTGGTAAATGTAAATATGCTGCGTTCCAACAGTTTAAAGCTCTCCAATAATCAGAAAACCCTGGAGCAGGTAAGCCACTTAAGCCCTGCTGTGCTGCATCACGTGCAGCCCAGGTGAAAAGCTCCGAAGCTCCATTACCAGGTAAAACCATTAAAGGGTCAATTCCATGCCAACATCCAATTGCATCTTTTAAAGCTTTATGAGTGCAATCGGGATAACTTCTGAGAGAGTTGCTCTTTAAAGCAGCATAAAGGCATTCAAGTAATGGTTCAGGTAATGGGAATGGAACTAGAGATGCACTCGCATCTAATAGTTGATCGACCTTAATACCTAGTCGTCTTGCTTCTTCATTGAGGTTGCCACCATGCGCAGAAAAAGATGGATTCATTTTGACAATAGTAAAATAAAAGACATTATTTTCATGAGAGAAATTTAAATTTTATTTGGGAGTTTTTTTAAAGGATGTCGTATGTTTTAGGAAGTTTGAATGTTTTCAGAACCTCATGACCTACATTCAGTAAACGTTGATTCCCCACTCATTAGTTGCATGAGAGTTCATCTACACAGCAAATCTTATTCGTTATATCCAAGGTGCTTCACTCCCTACAACTTCTGAGATATTCCTGAAACCATGTCTTTCGAGTTGTAATAGAAGCCCTTCAAGAATTCTAGGAACTAATGCTGGGCCTTGAAAAATCCATCCAGTATAAATCTGTATTAGTGAGGCCCCTGCAGATATCCTTTCCCAGGCAGCTTTTGGTGAGTCAATTCCACCAACTCCAATTAGAGGAATATCTTTTCCCGTGCTATTACGTAGTCTTCTGATTACTTCGACAGCTCTTGGTCTCAAAGGGGCGCCACTAAGACCACCTGCTTCATTAGAAAGGGTATTTCCAGTTTGATTGATCACTCTATCTTTCAGCCCTAATCGATTGATACTTGTGTTGACGGCAATCATTCCAGCCAAACTTTCTTCATAAGCAAGCCTTGCTAATTCATCAAGTTGAGTATCATTCAGGTCTGGTGCTATCTTTACAAGCAAGGGTGGGCATCCGG
>QCJM01000040.1 GCA_003216035.1 Prochlorococcus sp. AG-409-B13 | reverse complement strand
AAAAATTATAGGGAATTTATAGGGCTATTCTTTAGTTGGCGAAGTATTTGTTTACCTGCCCTTGGTGCGAGCTCAATTTGCCTAATTATTGGAGTATGGTTATAGCTTGAAAAAGCAGAGACTAAACTTGAGAGCTCTTCCTTATTCATATCTGTCTCAACCTCCTCAAGAAGTTTTTTTACAAGCATAGAAGACTTCTTGATCTTATTATGGGCTCTTAGCTCTTTAAATAGACCCTCTAATAGTATTGCGACTCTTTTACGTCGACCTACTCCGTCGTGGCTATTTTCTAAATAAAGAAAAATCTCTTCTACCTTTGCACCATCTAGGAAATGTTTGCCTGCAAAATAAGTCTGAAATTTTGTTTCTGTTTTATGGTTGATTCTCATTGCTTCTTGAAGAGAAATCTCTATTCCACCAAGTGAATCTATTATTCTTCTTATGGCATCTGAGTTGATAACCACATAGCGTTTAGGGATTTCTTTTTCGAGTCCTAATACTTCAGTAATAATATCTGTAATAAGGGCTACTCCACCTATTTCATATCCTGAAGATAGTGTTTTAGGAGATCTTTCCCCTGGAAACATTATGCCTAGTTCTATTGGTGCCTGTAATATCTTGACTCCATTTTTTGTAGAAAATTTGACAACTATTATGCTCTGCACACTCTGTACTTTATCTTCAAATTTTAGTTCATTCTGTGGCTTAAAACTATTCTTTCCAGTCCCTATAATAAATATAGTTATCTTTCTGGAAGGAAGTCTTGATCGTTTGAATTGTGCTTGTATATGAGAGGAGTTAAGCTTTACCTGATCTGGTTTTGGCCACATTATGTTTATCATACTGCCTGCTACCCAGATGGCTGCAATAGTTACTCCTATGCGATGTAATGTTCGCCCAGGATGTCTCCCAAGCCACTGTCGCTTAACTGCTCTGGAGGTATTGGTTTGATTTTCTTTGGAGGGGTCCACTTTGATTAAATGTTTGTCGTGAACTTTGCCATTTATACTGAAGTTGGATGAACCTTGACCTGAAAGCCAATCTATCAGTTGTTAAATGTTTATTTACATGGACACCCCCCCTAAACGGTTGTATAGAGAGAATTTTATTTAAGAGGCTTGGCAATTCTCTTTGTTTCTTTTCCCACATGTTTTGCAGTCAAAGTCTATGAGGCTTTTCAATTTCACCATTAATCAACTAAAACTTGTTTGAAACCTTTCTTTTCAAGACGCCAAGAAGCTTCTTAATGATTTCATTCTTACGGGCACTCTCAGCTTTTTCATCTTGTTGATGGAACAAATCAATCCGAATTTGTCTCGAAGCATTGGGGTGTTGCTTCATCCAACGGCTCTACCAGGTAATAGTGTTTGCGGAAATTTTGGATCCGCGGCAAGAACTTGGTTGAAATTGCTCGCTCGTAATGGGATAGGTGTTTGGCAGTTGCTTCCTTTGGCCCCAACTGATTCAACAGGTTCTCCTTATAGCTCTCCTTCAAGCTTCGCTTTAAATCCTTGGTTTCTTGATGTTAATGACCTTGTTGATGAAGGGGTCTTGCCTTCTCAAGCATTGCTTGAGGTACCTGTCTCAGGAAGAGAAAATTTATCTTCTGTAGATTTTAAATTGGCAGATCTTCGTAGTGAATGGATAGGTCACTCACTTAGGGAAAATTGGGCATGCCAAAGCTCCCAGTTACATGATTCCTTTGACCTTTGGTGTAATCAACAATTTTGGCTAGAAGATTATGTCTTGTTTGTAGAGCTTCGTCGTCAACATCAAAACCTTCCCTGGTGGAAATGGCCTGAACAACTAGCTGTTCATAATCAAAGTACTTTAACTGAATGGACTGCTAATCATCAGAATGCGTTATTAGAGCATCGTCTATTGCAATGGCACCTTGATCGTCAGTGGCAAGCTTTAAGAGGGTTATCACGTGAGCTTGGGATAATTATTTTTGGTGACTTGCCATTTTATGTCTCTAAAGATAGCGCTGATGTTTGGAGTAATCGAGAACTCTTTTCTATCCAACCTTCTGGAGTCCTAGATATTCAGAGTGGGGTTCCGCCTGATTATTTTTCAACTACAGGGCAATTGTGGGGCACTCCTGTTTATCGTTGGAAGTATCATCAAGAGACAAAATTTGAATGGTGGCGAAGTCGAATAGCTCGACAATGGGAGCTATTTGATTTATTACGATTAGATCACTTTCGTGCTTTAGATTCTTATTGGGCAGTTTCAGGGAACAAAGAAACTGCTCAGGAAGGCGATTGGAAACCCTCTCCAGGAGAAGACTTGCTTAAGCTTCTTAGAAAGGATTGTGAAGGGAATCTTCCTTTAGTTGCAGAAGACCTTGGACTAATTACTCCTGAAGTACATGCTCTGCGGGAGAAGTTTTGTTTGCCAGGGATGAAGATTCTTCAGTTTGCTTTTGATGGTGATCCTGAAAATCCTTACCTCCCAGAGAATATTATTGGACCTAATTGGGTTGTTTATACAGGGACTCATGATAATCCAACTACTCTTGGCTGGTGGGAAGCACTTGACGTGGAAACTAAAGAAAGTGTGCTTGAAAAATTTAATGATTATGCTCACTCACCTGTTTGGAAGTTGATTGATATAGGTTTGGCGACTGAGGCTTTTCTAGTAATTGCTCCAGTTCAGGACCTACTTTGCTTGAATGATTATGCTCGCTTTAATACTCCAGGAACTGTTGGTAATAATTGGGTTTGGAGGTTAAGTGATTTTGATTCATGTCTTGACTCCGTTTTAAGACGTTATGGGGAAAGAGGTAGATTTTGGGGACGTACCTCTGATCTTTCTTTCGGTTTAATATAAGAATCCTCAAGCTTATAAAAACCACTTCTATTATTCTGAGGTAAATATTGTTTTCCCTCCCATATGATGAGATCAGACCCTGAAGGTTTTGGCTCTATTAGTAATGATTTTGGTTTGATTAATTCAAATCTAAGATTTCCTTTTACACCTTCTAGAGTTATCTGATGCCC
>QCJM01000039.1 GCA_003216035.1 Prochlorococcus sp. AG-409-B13 | reverse complement strand
CTCTAAAGAACAAAATCATTCTTTTGGAGAAGGTAAAGGAGAGCTTTTAAGACTGCAATATCTCAAACCTCTACCAATGCGGCTTGATCGTTGGCTCGTCAGTCAACGATCAGAACAAAGCCGCGCTCGAATACAAAAGTTCATTAGCCAAGGCTTAGTCCGAGTGAATGGAATCACTGGGCAATCAAAAACACCCTTGCGCCAAGGAGACAAAATTGAGTTATGGATGCCGCCACCCGAAGCGCTGCCCTACTTAAAACCTGAAAAAATCCCTCTCAATGTGCTTTTTGAAGATGAAAATTTAATTGTCATAAATAAACCAGCAGGTATAGCTGTGCATCCAGCTCCAGGGAATAAGGATGGGACTCTTGTCAATGCTCTATTGCATCACTGCCCAGACCTGCCAGGCATAGGAGGCAAACTGAGACCTGGGATAGTCCACAGACTTGATAAAGACACCACTGGCTGCATCGTTGTCGCTAAGACCCAAGAAGCTTTAGTGAAGCTCCAAGTGCAAATTCAACAACGTGTTGCCTCAAGGAAATACCTCGCTGTAGTCCATGGTGCCCCTAAGGGCCAATCAGGAATGATCATTGGCGCAATTGGAAGACATCCAGCTGATAGAAAAAAATACGCTGTCGTTAGTGAAGCAACAGGTCGCCATGCCTGCACTCATTGGGAAATGGTCGAAAGATTAGGTGATTATTCAATGTTGAGTTTCAAACTAGATACTGGTCGAACTCACCAAATTCGCGTCCATTGTGCCCACGAAGGGCATCCAATTATTGGAGATCCAATTTACAGTCGATGTCGAAAACTACCAATCGATCTAAAGGGACAAGTCCTTCATGCAATAGAACTTGGCTTAAATCATCCGATTACTCTTGAAAGAATGATATTTAAAGCCCCCTTGCCTGAATCTTTTGAGCTTCTAATTATGATTTTACGAAGAAGGCTCTGATCATTCACCCTTAACAGGAAGTCTCAGAGAAGATTCAACAAGTTTTCTCGTCATGGCCGCTTTTGGCTTCAAGAAAATTCTGTCTCCTGGGCCTTCCTCGACAATTCGCCCATCTTCCAAAACAATAATTTTGTGGCAGAAGCCACTTGCAACAGAGAGATCATGAGTAATAAACAAAATTGCCAAGCCAAGCCGTACTTGCAGCGACTTCAGCAATGTCAATACCTCACTCTGAATATCAGAATCAAGCATGCTTACGCTCTCATCACAGATCAGAACTTGGGGCGTTAAGGCCAGTGACCTAGCAATCGCAACTCGTTGCTGCTGCCCCCCCGAAAGCTCGTTTGGAAAACGATTCTGATAATTCTCTGGAGGGCTAAGCCCCACTTGCTGAAGAAGCCAATTAGCTTTCTCTCTTGCTTGCCGAGGACTGCATAAGTCATGAATTAGCAATGGGTCCATTATCGCTTCAACAACTTTCATTTTTGGATTCAAACAAGCAAGTGGGTCCTGAAAAACCATTTGAAGAGACTGACGAGCAATTCTGAGGGGCTTTCCTGAAAGCAGGCAAAGATTCTGACCTCGCAACCTAACTTCACCGCCCCTTATTGGGATCAGCCCCATTAGGGCACGGCAGAGCGTACTTTTACCACAACCAGAAGCACCCACCACTCCAAGACTTTCACCTGCACGAAGAGAAAAGCTCAGATCATTGACAGCTTGAAGCCACTTCTCACCCCAAGGCCAACCCCCTAAAGAATGCCAACAACGCAAGCTATTAACTTCCAATACTGTCGGGCTATCTAAAGTCTCAAAAATACTGCTTCCTTCTCTCAAACGGGCAGCATGTACTAACTTTTGACCTGTAATTGAGCGTGGGTTAGTAAGGATATTTGCACTCTTATCTTTCTCAACTATTCGTCCATTTTCAATAATTGCCATATGTTCACACCAATAAGACGCCATCGCTAAATCATGGCTAATCAATAGAAGAGCACTCCCAAGATCTGAGCAAAGGCTCTTTAATTCACCCATCACTTGGCAAGCAACTTCCACATCAAGACTCGTCGTTGGCTCATCTGCAATCACCAGAGAAGGATTTAAAGCAATTGCTAAGGCAATAGCTAAACGTTGCCGCATTCCTCCACTTAATTCATGAGGGTAAGCTTCAAATCTTTGTGCACATATCCCAACCCTTTCCAATAATTCTTCAGCTCTCTTTCTACGCCAAAAAGCATTTTTGTCTTGTCGATGAGCCTGAAACATATCGAGCAAATGGCCGCCTATCGTCATAAGAGGGTTTAAACGAGTCATAGGGTCCTGAAAAACCAAACCCACCGAGTGCGCCCTTAATTCTCGCAAACTTGATTGACTCAAAAGCCTCGGATCTTGCCCCGTCAGCAACAATTGCCCTTGACAAATACTGCCTGAAGGAAGCAATTGCAGAGCAACCCTGGCGATAGTGCTTTTGCCACACCCAGAAGGACCTACTAAAGCAAGGCTTTCTCCTTGAGCGACACTCAAATTCAACCCATCAAGCACCCAATTAGCACTAGTGGGATAGCGCATGAACAACTGTTTAATCTGAAGAACATGCCCTGAAGAAATGAGCATTAGGAGTGGCTAGGGTTCTAGAGCGTGAATAACATGTATACATCCACAAGGTGGGATGCTTAACGTCACCTCTTCGGCTAATACATCACAGACCGATACGGTCTGTGATGTAAGTGTGCCTGGAGGACCTCAACTCAGATCCCACCCAATCAATAACGTTGATGATTACGGAGTCACTCTTCCAGAATGGTTAACACAATGTGTTGAACATATACCCCCAGGAATCGGACAAAGTTGTCCCAGAGATTCCGAAGCCCTTCTAGCAGCAGCTTTTGATTTAGCTTTTCAACTTCATGAAGGACAATTCCGCGCAAGTGGTGAGCCTTACATAGTTCATCCAATTGCCGTAGCAGATCTTTTGCGCGATATAGGTGCTAGCGCAAGTGTTATAGCTGCGGGTTTCCTCCACGACGTAGTAGAAGATACGGATGCAACCCCTGAGCAATTAGAAGGATTTTTTGGAAGCGAAGTAAGAGAATTAGTTGAAGGCGTAACCAAACTAGGAGGGATTAACTTCTCTAAC
>QCJM01000038.1 GCA_003216035.1 Prochlorococcus sp. AG-409-B13 | reverse complement strand
CTAACAGAGTTAATACGTAGAAGGTTTAGAAAATGGTCAAAAATTAAAAATGAATTTGGTAATATAGAACAATTTAAAAAAAGAGCGAGTAGCGCACTTCATATTTCAGATGTTAATGATTGGCCAGACCTTATTATGATAGATGGTGGAAAGGGTCAATTAGCTGCAGTTAATGAGGCCCTCAGGGAACTAGGATTAGATGGTGAAGTTGTTACATGTTCTTTAGCTAAGAAGAATGAAGAGATATATGTACCTGATTCAACCTCACCACTTATTTCTGAAAAAGATCAGATTGGAGTAAGGCTTTTACGTCGTTTACGTGATGAAGCCCATAGATTTGCCTTAAGTTTTCATCGACAAAAAAGAGGCCAACGAATGACCCGAACGAGACTTGGTGAAATTCCAGGACTAGGTCCAAAACGCATAAAAGCATTACTTTCATATTTTCATTCAATAGAGGCAATTCAACTTGCAACTGTTGAAAAAATATCTTTAACTCCAGGTTTTGGTAAGAAAAATGCTCAAGAAGTTTGGAATTACTTTCACCCTGAACAGGAAATCTAGAGTATAAGCACTACTGTCCTGCGAATTCCCCCGAATTGTTAATCATTCTTGTTGGCTAAAAAATAACCTTTTTTTAAAAAAGTTATAAATTATCATTGGATTGATTGAGATATGGGCTTAGTCCCAACTATATTTAGAAAATACAGCTCAACTCTCATGAACTTACCTCCAGAGGCTTACCTTTGGTTTAAAACCCTTCACATTATTGGAGTTGTAGTATGGTTTGCTGGACTATTCTACCTTGTAAGATTATTTATTTATCATGTAGAAGCCAAGGAGCTTGAACCAACATTAAGAGATGCATTTTACCAACAATATTCATTGATGGAAAGACGTCTGGCAAATATTATTACCACACCAGGAATGATACTTACAATTTCCATGGCATTAGCACTTTTATACTTACAACCTAGTTGGTTACTACAGCCATGGATGCAAGTAAAGCTATTGTTTGTACTTTCTCTATTATTATATCACTTTTTTTGTTATAAAATAATGAACAAATTAGCGATCAATGATTTTAATTGGAGTGGTAGGCAATTAAGAGCTCTTAATGAACTCCCAACATTGATTCTTGTCTTGGTTGTTATGCTTGTTGTATTCAAGAACCAATTTCCTACAGGAGCAGCAACATGGTTTATTGTTTGTCTTGTTATCTTTATGGCTGCTTCTATACAATTCTATGCTAGGTGGAGGGCCAAACGTTTAGAAAAAAATTCAAATGGTGAAATCAATGCAGGGTGACATTAGTGAATTATTAGCTGTATTTAAGAGTGTCAAAAAAAATAGTTGTCCAGATTATTTTAATTTTCATTGCCACACAATTTATAGTGACGGAAGTTTAGATCCTGTGGAACTAATTAACATTGCTTCTAAGAATAGATTAATTGAAATCTCCATTACAGATCATCACTCTCAAGACGCTTATAGCATAATAAGAAATCATATTGAGCATCAGTTAGATTTAGATATTTATACACCTAGGGTATGGACTGGAATTGAGATTAGCTGCACTTTAAAAAAATGTCTGGTTCATGTATTGGGTTATGGCTTTCAATTAAAACATAAATCTTTAACTCGTTATTCATTAGGAGAATCCGTTTCAGGTGAATATCTAAATGCAGACTACGTTGTGAATTGTATTCATGAGGCTGGTGGCTTAGCCTTTCTAGCGCATCCAGCACGTTACAGGATTGGATATGAAAGATTAATTGAATTTGCTGTAAATGCAGATTTTGATGGATTAGAAACTTGGTATGATTATGACTTCAATCCTATTTGGCAGCCTACACCTATTGTATGTGAAAAAATAAAAAGTCTTGCTATTAGTAATGGTTTGCTTACAAGTTGTGGTACAGATAGTCATGGATACTGTCTTGATGGGAGATAGATTACATTTAAAAAAAATTTTTATTTTTTTCAAATAGCTTTTTCTATTATATTCTCTGCCTCATTAACTATAGTTTTTAACATATTAATTTCTTCCCTGTTGGCTGATTTCCAGAGTCCTCTGTTGTTTGCTTCTAATAATCTTTCTCCTATATCTCTAAGTACATGTGGATTTTTATCTATAAGGAAATTCTTAGTATCTTTTTCATTCAACCAATGTTGACAAATTGATGAATAACACCAATCTGGAACTTGATTTGTAGCAGCATCATATGCAAAAAGATAATCTAAGCTTGCGCTCATCTCAAATGCACCTTTATATCCGTGTCCTTTCATTCCATTTATCCATTTTGGATTTAATAACCTACTTCGCATTACCTTGTCAATTTCTTTCTTTAATTTATGTATTCTAGGCCTTGAGAATCTGGAGTGGTCACCAAACCATATTTCGGGAAGGCATCCGTTAACTTCTTCAACTGCCGCTGCTAGTCCTCCATGAAATTGATAATAATCATCTGAATCTAATAAATCATGTTCTCTATTGTCTTGGTTATGTAGAACTAATTGAATACCTTTTAATGAATTAACTAAACCTTCATTATCTTTTACAGGCTCAATTGTAGACCCATATTGCCATTTACTCCAGGCCAAATAAGCTCTTGCTAAATCAGTTCTGTCTTCCCATGCACCTGAATCTATAAGTGTTTGTAAACCAGCGCCATAAGAACCTGGAGCAGATCCAAAAATTCTCCCGACAGGTTCATTTCTCTTTACTTTCTCTGCATATGAATTCATTTCTTTTGGTTCATCTAGGCTTCCAATAATTTTTTGAGCCTTATAGACAATTTCAACTAATTGTGGAAATGCATCTCTAAAAAATCCTGATATTCTAAGAGTCACATCAACTCTAGGTCTATTGAGAATTGAAAGAGGTATTGCTTCTATATCTATCATTCTTCTATTTTTGCCATCCCAAACTGGCTTAACTCCTATTAGTGCCAGTAATTCTCCTATATCTTCACCACCATTTCGCATTGTTGACGTTCCCCATACAGACATTGCCATATGTGTTAAATGTTCACCAGATTCTTGGAAAAACAATTCGATAAGGTTTTCTGCGCTTCGTTTTCCTAAATCCCATGCAGATTCTGTAGGTAAACCTCTTAGGTCTACACTGTAAAAGTTACGACCTGTTGGTAAGACTTCTACTTTTCCTCTTGTTGGTGCACCAGCTGGTCCACTTTTTACTCTAAATCCATTAATTCCATCTAATAAAGATGATTTTTCATTTTCAGCTGAGAATTTTAGCCT
>QCJM01000037.1 GCA_003216035.1 Prochlorococcus sp. AG-409-B13 | reverse complement strand
TTTGCCCAATTAATCCCTGACCTAACAGCTCTTTTAATTAACTTCTGACTTAATCTGAAGTCAGTAATTTTTTTAGAAACCAAATTATAAGATATTGTTAAAGGTTGTCATGTGCTCAATGCAATCTAGGAATTTATCTTGCCAAGCTTCATTTTGCCTGATTACTGTATCTAGTTGCCTATTAGCCAAGTCTAACCTGGTCTTTGAATTCCTAATAAGCTCTGTTAGCAATAACCTGGCATCTGTATGGCTTTTGCAAAGAGCTTCATATCCCACCACTATTACAGGATCACTACCTAAATAGTGAACAATAGGGAGACCTAGGCAAGAAGACATAGATGAAAGCGTACATAAACCAGCGGTGTCTCCTTTGTATAGAATATGTTGCTTTAATATAAAATTTTTAAGTGCAGGCCATTTAAGAAATTTAGAGCACCTTATCTTGCTTGAGATAATCTTTTGAGCTGAGTGATTTAGATCAAGAATTGATACCCGATTCATTATCGACTCCTTAGTTATCCCTATAAAGCTCCAAATTACATTTTCGCTTAGTAGAATGGGTATGATTACATTTTTTAATTCTTTTTCACTTATTCGGTCGCCTTTAGACCCTGTAAATATCTTTGTTACTTCGTCTTCTTCTGTTACACATGTATTCATATGCTCTGACTTATGACGATTCTTTAAACCCCAGTAATGTGGATAGACGGCTGGTGAAAGAAAGGATCTAAACGAATCTGAATCCCGACTAATTTCTATGATCTCTGAGTCGGATGCAAGCTCTTTAACAAGAAAAAGAATCGAACTCTCTTGCAGAGAGAGTTGTGCTTTATATGAGCCATGTCCTTGAGTTATATAAATAGCAGGAATTGATTTTGGCATTTCCTTATATAATTCTTCTGTCCAAAAAGAGTCATTATAAATAATAACAGCCTTGTCAGAAGCGATAGAAGTATCCATGTACTCTTCTATGCTCCCTAAAATAGTGTAATCTGATGATTTCACATGAGGTTCTAAGTTAAGAAAATCTTCCCAAGTCTTGAAGAAAATATTCAAACAATATTTTTCTAGACTCTGCCTGATAAGCTTATTATTATTTGCAAGGATAGCATCATTTAGGCCTGGAATTTGATCGGATTTAGATTTCAATTCTATTCCATTCACAAAACCATATCCACTTTTACATGGCTTAATATAAATGAAATTTCTTATTTTATAATTACGCTTTTTAGGATGATTAACTATATCTGACATCATAGCCGCAAAATAACCTGCCGGAGCGGCGGCAAAATTTACCGTAAGCATCGTAAAAACCCATATTAAATCAATAGAACCAGTTTCAAAATCTTTGGCAA
Organism: Prochlorococcus sp. AG-409-B13; assembly: GCA_003216035.1. Classification (GTDB taxonomy): domain Bacteria; phylum Cyanobacteriota; class Cyanobacteriia; order PCC-6307; family Cyanobiaceae; genus AG-409-B13. The sequence continues at coordinate 2,327 of QCJM01000037.1, read as the reverse complement.
TTTCCTTCGAAATTCTGTGACTCATGCTTTTACTATTGCCCATGAAAGTATAAAAATTAAGAATGAGACTAATTGGGGATAGCAATAATTATGTATTTTATCATAGCTTTTAATCTTTATGATTCTTCTTGCAGTGGCTAATTGTATTTACTGGAATGATTTCTTTTGTTCAAGTATTGTTTTCTCAAAAAATGATCATTGATATATTCATGAAGGCATGTTCGCCAGTCGCGCATGATATTTAAATCGTATTCTTCTAGTTTCCTATTTATTAATCGTTCCGATGAAGGCCTGGGCGCAAAATATTCTTTTGAGAAATAAGATGATCCTACCTCCTCAATTTCAATCTTCTCTTGCAAGTTAAGTGCTAATAGTATTTCCTTTGCGACCTCCACTCTGCTTGTCTTGCCGGCACATGTCATATTGTAGGTCCCCCAAATTTTGTTTTTTATTAGTAGTAAAATATTTTCAGCTAGATCATATGTGTATGTTGGAGAACCTAACTTGTCCTTTACGATATAAAGCTTTTTCTCTCCACTCTGTATTTTTTTATAAATCTTATTTACAAACTTCTTGTCTTTTTTAGGCCCTCCACCCATCATCCATCCGGGTCTAATTATTAAATGATCTTTTAAAGACTCTTTGACTATCTTTTCTCCTTGATACTTACTCTTTCCATAGTTAGAGAGAGGGAGCGGTTTATCCAGGTCATCGTATGTGTCTTTCCCTCCGTCAAAAATGCCTGCTGTACTTATGTATAAAATAGGGATTCTTAGCTCTGCAGAAATAGAACATGCATTCCTCACGCCAAATGTATTTGTCATGAAACAATTAGTGATATTTCTTTCGCAATATTCCAGATCAGTAAGAGCACCTATATGAAAGAGAAAATCAGGTGATGCTTCTAAAACGCTTTTTCTATACGAAATTAGATCTCTAAAGTCACAATAATTCAACCAAGGCTCATTTACATCAATATCACTGCATATGAGTTCATTGTCTCGACCAAAAACCCTCTTAAAGGCTTCGCCTAGCATCCCTCCAGCACCAGCGATATAAATTCTCAATTTAATTTTTTTTGCTTTAGGCATAAAGTTAAGCATAGTTTCTTTCTAAAGAGCCATTGATATATTCTTTTGCTAACTCTTTGAAAGGAAATAACTTCTGACAGTAAGTGTTGGTGCGAGGAAGGATATCTCAAGGAATAGTGACTAGCGAATCTCTAAACCCTGCCAAACTTTATCAAAACTTGCATTAAAGTGATTTACGTAAGATATGTAAGTCAGCGCTCTTGATGTAAATACACGGGAATTTACAAAGGAACAAAGCAGCACATTATTCACAAGTAAATAATGTGCCCTCTTCCAATAATCTTGCTGCCTCTTTATTACCTAATTGATAAGCCTCAATCAAGTCTGAACAAGCATCACTAAACCAACCACTCAAAGAGAAATCCTAAGTATTAATGCCCTAAGTGCATCAAGAGTCAATGGAAAATGACAAAAAATATACCAAGATTTAATTCTGAGCTGAGCGCAATACATAGACCTATACAAGGAATTTAAAAAATCCGTTCACACCAAATTCACACCACCCTTATATTATTTCGATTTGATTGATACTTTCATTGAGAACCCTGTCACAGCCTAGTAACCAAGAGGTTTAGTGCTTTAACGGTTTTGCTGGGATCTCCCGCTTTTAATGATTTTCCTAGATGAACTAGATTAGAAGATATTGAATCCCTTGGTTCCTCTTGCCTTGGCTCAAAACATCTGAAATTACAGGGACAGATGATGATGAATTGGTAGGTGTTTCAGTCAGCCTTTCTTCTAATGGAAATACTCTTGTTGTTGGAGCTCCTGGGTTCGACGCTGATGGTCCAGGTCTAGTAAATGGCAGTTGGAACAATGACCATGGTCAAGCTCGTATCTATGAATTAAATGGAACGACTACTTCCAAGGACAAAACAATTTTCGGTACAACGAGCAATGATGAATTAATTGCTAATTCAGATGATAACTATGGGCATGATGTTCTCACTGGTGGAGTTGGTAACGACACACTGAAAGGTTTTAGAGGGAAAGACAGTCTTTCTGGTGGAGATGGAAATGACATTCTCAGAGCAGGAAATGGACGAGATACCCTGACAGGAGGCTTAGGAATTGATTCTTTATTTGGAGGGTTTGGCCTTAATACCTTTGAAGACGAAGACGATGACTACGCCGACTCGCTATATCTCAAAAGTGATCAACTCGCTTACAACTGGATTTACGACAAAGCCGGTAATAGCCCCAATGGAATCAAAGCGGACAAGATTGGAGAACTTG
>QCJM01000036.1 GCA_003216035.1 Prochlorococcus sp. AG-409-B13 | reverse complement strand
CGCCAATCTTGTCTGCTTTCCTTCCATTAGGACTATTAGCTGCTTTGCCATAAATCCAATTGGAAGCTAGATGATCGCTTTTGAAATACAACGTGTCAGCGGACCCATCATTGAGGTCTTCAAAAGTATTTAAACCAAAGCCTCCATAAAGTTCATCTTCTCCATCACCGGCATTAATCAGATCTCGTCCATTACCTGCTCGGATCAAGTCATTTCCAGCTCCACCAGTGAGAGTGTCTGCTCCCCGATAACCAATCAGGGTGTCAGATTCTTCGCAGCCGGTAAAAGAATCTGCTCCCCAATTATCCCCAGATTCACCTTTAAAGAGATGTGTGCAATTTGAATCATCATCATTAATCGTGACAGTGGCTGTTCCATCTGATATCTCAGCTTGAATTGTGTCCTCATTAGAGGCCGTAATGGTAAGAGTTAATGTTTCACTAGATTCAACCGTATTGTTATTTACTGTCGAAAGAGTCACTGCCTTTGATGATTCTCCAGCGGCAAAAGAAACAGTGGTATTGATTGCGGTGTAATCTGACCCAGCGGTGGCTGTCCCATTGGATGAAACAAGATTAATATTCTGGGTTGATTCGCAATCACCTGAACGTGAAATAGTGATCGAAACATTGTCTCCTTCAGTCACACTTGCATTGAGAACTGAGTAAGTAGATGTGTCATCATCATTAATGGTAATTGTTCCTGTACTATCTGATATTTGAGCAGGTACAGTGTCATCACTAGAAGCTGATATTGTGAGAGTTAATGTTTCAGTAGCTTCTGCATAATTATCTTCTGTAGATGAAAAGGTGACGGTCTTTGATGTTTCTCCGGCAGCAAAAGATACGGTTGTATTAAGTGCTGTGTAATCAGAACTAGAGGAAGCTGTTCCATTCGAGGAAGTAAGACTAATGTTTTGAGATGACTGGCTTCCTCCAGTCCTTGAAATAGTAATTGAACCCGAATTTCCTTCTGTAAGAGTTACATCTGAAACAGAAAAATAGGATAGTGGAATCTCTGCTATTCCTTTTGTATATGAACCTGGTGTATTTGAGCCTGCATCCTGCCATTGAGGAGAATGCCAACCTAAAACCATATAGTTTTCGTTGGTTCCTCCATTAGGTTCTGAAGACCCCCAGCTACCCCAATTTGTATAAGATGTTGGATCGCCATTGCTCCATATCCAGGTACCTTCTTCATCCTTATCTGTTAAGCCCGCCCAATAGAGATCTAAATCTTCTGGATCATTCTCACTTCTTTTCTTAGTGATACTAAAATTGTTATGTATCCAGGAATTTTCTTCTGCATTATTTATCGCAACTAAATTTCCACCAATTGATTGTGCAGTTGATTCAGCTTCTTCCCAAGTATTTCCGTTGACTATTTTGTAATAGCTCGTCCCTCTGAGATTGCTCATTGGCCAAGCTATCAGTTGAATGCTTCAGCAATCTAGATCATCTAGCCTGCCTGATAAGAATTTGTAGCTTATTGAGGCAAATACTTTTAATACTCTAACCATCGCAACAGTAATTACTCAATTATGCGCTGGGTTTTAAGGCATCAAGCTTAATTTGGAGCGTTGGACTAGGTCTATGTATTGCGCTTTGCTTGGCTCGTTATCTAATGAATGAGTAAAATTAGTGGCCAAATAAAAACCCTCTAGCTGATTAGCTAGAGGGCGAAGAAGTTAGACAAGAAAGTCTAACTTGTGTTGAAAACCCTTGCTATGAACAGGATTTATGCTTGGCGTGAGTAGGTCTCTGCACGTGGTTAAAAACATTGGTATGACTAGAGCTCAACGGTGGAATCAGTGTTTGTATGGAAAGCCTAAAGCCATAGATAGGTATAGCTAGGCTTTTGAATTGATGGGTGATTTCTGGTAGGTTTCACCTTGACCCTATTAAAGTAGAATCAGATTTTGTACAAACAAATAAATATAAAGACTTGCCCTTGACTATTGAAGTTCTATATTGTGAACCCTGCATTAAAAATTGTACAATTTTCCAAATTACAATAGTTCTTTCTGGAATGTCTTCAATAACAATGAACCCCTTTTCAGATATGCAATTTAAGGCAAATTCTAAAGTAAAAAGATTTGCATCAGGAGAATGCATTCCATCATCAATTATCAGGTCATATTCAGGCTCACCTTCTTTTGCAATAACAGAAAAAGATTCAGGTTTGGTTTGGTCTATATTAAATAGTTTGAATCCTTCAATTTTAAGTCGATCATCAATATCAGCACCATGTACCAACGATTCCGGTGAGAAACTTTTAAAAGCATTCATCGACGCTCCAGGTTTTGCATTCGGGCCCATATTGCTTACTATATTAGGATTCCCACTGCCAATACCTATTTCTAGGATCCTTGAATCCTTTGGTAATCTGGAGAGGATATAACCGTATAAGTGATGATAGTTATGTCTAGTCTTATCACTCCCATATTTTGTAAATAAGTTAGAAATAATACCTGCATTATGGTTGCATTCCTTGTCCATAGTAAATCTCTCTATGTTAATTACACTCGGCAAGAGTTTATTGCTAAGGGTGCTGGCCAATTTAAATAATGCCAGGGGGGTCCTGATAGCGATTTGAGTTGGAAGAACATTTTGAACTTCCTTTGGAAGTTTCGTAATTTTAGAAGTGGGTAAAAACCACATTGCTTGTGAATCTAATGAATAGGAATTACCTAAATTTTAGAATAATCTGTGATTGTCATCGAAGATGCATTTTTCTTAAATCTGTTTTTTTTTAGAAGATCCGCCAAATAAAAAATCCCTGGTTGAGCAGGGTGTGAAGCTGTTTGTATGTTGTTTGTATGAAAATACAAACCTTTTGGGAAACCCATTGGTATTACTGGACTTTGCCCCCTTGCGTGAGTAGTACTCTACGTGGCTCTAATGGATTGATATGACTAGGCGGTATCGGTGAAATCAGTGTTTGTATGAAGCTTGTATGGCTTGAGATAGAAAGCAAAGCCCAATGGGGGTTTGACTTGTTCCTTGATCCCAGTAGTCATGCATGTCTACTGATAAAACCTAGTGCTAGATAGGCTTCTTTAAAAAATGGGCAAATCTATGACTAGTCTTTGGGGCCTGAAATCAAGCGTCAGCACCAAAAACCATTGATTTCAACTGAGCAAGGCTGTGACCAGCTCCGGTATAAACAGCTTCTAAGGTTCCGCCTGTATAAATCCCAACTCTGCTAAAAGACATCACCAAAAGGAGTGATTTGTGCAATTTCTTCTACGGAGAGTTGACTATAAGGGTTCATAGGGGCAGCATATTTTTGCATAGGTTTTCTAGGCATGAAAAGAATTAAATTTTGGCCTAATTGTTTAACTCAAGAGTTTGAACTACGTGGACGAAAATCGGATGATTATCTTGGGATAATTGCGCGCAAACAAACTTTATTTGGTGATAGGAATGCTGGCAGCAGAGGAATATTTGAGCAATTAAAACAAATAATGGGAGCGATGGGAGGAGATAAATTTCTTTCTGATGGTATGTTTTTATGGGGTAGAGAAATTGGTTGGCTGGATGATATCAGGTTTGCCGAATCTTTAAACCTTGCATCTCCAGATGCAATTGAGTCTTCTGTATGTTGGCGTACTAATATTTTATGCTGGGCGGCATCTCAAGCTGCAAGAGTTGATGGAGATTACTTTGAATTTGGTTGTTACAAAGGCTTTTCAGCCTTTGTAATAAGACATTATTGCCGCAAATTCTTTGAGGAGAGAAGAAATCGTGAATACTATTGGTTTGATTTATTCGAGGATTCTATAAATGATAAGACAGTTAAGCTTGACCACACTTCTTCTGAATTAATAGCTAAGAAAAGGGCCTCATTGTTTGAAAATATTCAGATAAGAAAAGGCAATGTTCTGGAAACTTATCTAACGGATTCTTTCTTTCAAGCTAGGAAAGTAGCTTTCGCACATTTTGACCTTAATAATTTCACTACTGAATTTCAGATTCTTAAACAAGTCATGACATGTGTAAGTACTGGTACGGTTTTGGTTTTTGATGATTTTGCTATGGCTCCTTTCAGAAAACAAAACTCTTTTTATCGTAGATATTTTCAGAAACTTTCAATTCCAATCCTTGAACTTCCTACTGGCCAAGGTATTGTAATAATTCCCTAGGTA
>QCJM01000035.1 GCA_003216035.1 Prochlorococcus sp. AG-409-B13 | reverse complement strand
CGATGATCAATTGACCTTTGCAGAAGGCATTTCTCACACCACACCCTTTGGTGATGTCTTTAGTGGTATTGGAATTTATGCTGGCGGGACCTTAGAAGCTGTTTATACCGGAGCAAATCACAGCCTTGCTCAACTGAAATCGATGGTTTTTGGTGCTGATGCTTGATTTCAGGCATTAAAAACTAGAAATACGGGAACTATTGAGCCAAAACTAGTCAAAAGTTGGGCTACCTTTTTCAAAACCCTGTCATAGCAATGGGTTTCAAAACGGTCTCAGAGACCGTCGAGAATTTGAGTGAAAACTGTTAGAGCAATCACCCTTTGAAAGGCTTTCGATCGCCCCCCCCCCCCATCGGGACTCTCTTCCATACGACTCAAACCTAAAGAGACGATATTGCTGAAATTTGCTGCCTCAATGAAATCGAGTTACCAACCAGTCCCTATCAGGGTTTTTCTCAACTTCCAAAATGGCACTTTCAATTCATGCAAACTTTATACAAACCCTTTTTTCACCGTTGCCATCTAGTCATACCAACAACTTTCAGCGACGTAAAATACTACTCACGTAAGGTATAAGAACCTAGTCATACCAATGGCTTTGGGCTTTCTATACAAACTTTATACAAACCTTTTTACCCTCAGGATCTTCAATCTTGGGGGTTTTTATTTCGCTACTAAATTTAACTAATTCTTTAGATAGTGAGCCAGGCTAAGCGCAATACATAGGCCTATTCCAACGTTCCAAATCAATGATTGGTTCCTCAAAAGCCAGCGCATATTCCGAAATCTCATTTACACCACTCTTTTTCTGTAAATTTAAAGCTCATCAACCATCCAGCTAAAATTGCTAAGCAAGCAATCCTAGGAAGGTTTGCGTTCATTCTATGAACAATCACACTAAAAATTTCGCAATGGAATCATGGAAAGTCCTATAAAAAGTCAAAAAGGACAAGAATTATTAGAACACTATAAAAATATGGCCCAAGAAGGGTATCAGAGGGGGGCCAATCTAAAAGGAATAGAGGGCGAAAAGGCATTCAATAAATTTGGAATAAGGAAATTCAAAAAAGATTTCAAAGAAATATTCAACAATTACTCAATCAAAAGCTTATTAGACTATGGAGCGGGTAGATCTAACTGGAATGCTTCTGGCTTTGATGAAGCCAGCAATAAATCCGCATCTCAATATTTTGACATTCCAAATGTTTATCACTATGAACCTGCCAGGGGGATTGATCAAAGGAGAAAAGTAGATTGCGTTATTTGCTTTGATGTATTAGAACATATTTTCATATCTGATGTCCCCAATACTTTAAGAGACATTATATCTTTAGGCAGCAAATTAATCATATTAAATATTGCTTATTATAAGTCCGATGCAAAGCTACCAAATGGTGAAAATGCGCACATAACAATACGTCCTCCTCTTTGGTGGAAAGGTGTATTAGACACAATTTCAATTGAATATCCTTCAACAACAATTTGCTTAGCATGCTCAAAAGATATTTTTAATTGCGAGGCTTTTAGGCTCTGGAATGCAAACGAATGGCTTGAAACAAAGACTTACAGTACAAGAATCAAATAATTACTTTCAAGGTCCCTTACCCCTTAGTAAAACACTCGGTCACCTAAATACTTTTTGTTGGTTTGACCTGATGATCTAATTTCTTGAAGAATCAAATATTTTGAACAGAGCACTCTCAATAACTAGCATTTCGAGAATAGCTCAGTTGAAATCCATGGTTTTGGTGCTGACGCCTGATTTCAAAGGACTCCGGCAGTGCTTAAGCCAGCTAAAGCCTTATAAAAATATTGTTCTCCATAACTCTTCAAATCCTCTTATATCCGTAATTCTGATTACGCTGTTGACCTTTGGACAATTTTCAAGGGCTATAAATTGATCCTTTCTGACGAATCAATGGAGCATTGAACTGGGCTGTAGATACTGATTAAAAGCTCCTCGCTCTCGAGAACCCTGTCTGAAACAGGCGTTTATCACTGGACTATTCGTCCACTGGGATCAAGGAACAAGCCAAACCAAAAATGCGCTTTGCTCAAGTAAAACCCAACTGGATGTTCTTGATCTAACTCTTCTCCACCACTGCTTCTACCGTTATGAGCTAGTCATAGCAATACTTTCTAGCGCAAGCTTGTCAATTAATGCAAAATTGGACAAATCTTTTCGCCCCTCCCTGAGTAATCAGAGAATAAAGCTCATTCTTTTTTGGATTGCAAATTGCAAAAAAATTATTTTCAATTTAAATTTATAAGCTATTAACAGTTATAAATGTATAGTTTTTGGAGGCAGCATCGATAAATGCTCATTGAAGAAAAAACTAACTTCAATAGCCTTGCATATAAGCTCATAACATCAAGCTTCCCTGAAAAGATTAGGCTCGATGCATTAGTTGACTTAATTACAATGCTAGGAAATATAACAAGAGGTACAATAATTATCAATAACCTAATTATCAGCAAGCTAATAAAATCAACTTGTTATTTAAGGGATTCATTTGAAAGGAGCAGACAAGAAAAAGAATTACTTAACATAGGAGAAGCAATATTTTTAGAGATAAGAGATCATCAATGCTTATCATTTACGACCAAAAGCAATCTAAAAATAGCACTAACTGTGTTAAAAGGAATAAAGGTAAATTTTACAGTTAAAAAGCAAGACCTTCTTTATCCAAGAATAGTAATGATAGAAACACAAGCTATATGTAATGCGAAGTGTAGCTTCTGTGACTACAAAGAACTTGAGCGAAAAGGAATAAAAATGAGCTCAGAGAATCTGAATTCTATACTTAATCAACTTAGCAAAATCCCTGAAAATCACAGCTTTACTGTCCAACCATATAGGGTCTCCGAACCATTTCTAGATAAAAGACTAATTAGTATTTGCCATAGAATTTTTGCAATGCATCCTAAAGCAAAAGTAAGCATAATCTCAAACGGTAGCTATATTCCAAATACCCTGACAAAAGAGCTTTCAGATCTCTGCAGAAAAGAATATTTCTTCGAAAGAAAGTTTCAGAAGTCATTACCAAGATTAGTACTAAGTTTCTCACTAAATGAATCTGATCCAGTTAAGTATAAAGAACTTATGAAACTTGATTTCCATAGGACCTGTAGTAATTTAGATAGGCTTCATGAAATGTTTACTTCTAATCAACTACCGTTCCCTATAAAATTAACGCGAGTAAGTACAGATCCTAGTGAAGATAAAAATTTCATGGAATTCTGTCGGCGCAGATATCCATATTTTAAGGCTTTCCTGTTAAAATTAAATGATTGGACAGGCTCTAATAAATTCTCCCAAAATGTAAAAAATTTTAGCGCTACTCCACTAAGTGCCTATCAGAAATTACCCTGCCAAAGGTGGTTTGATCTTTCTATATTAGCTACTGGGAAGGTTGCTTTATGTTGTATGGATTCTGGTGTATGTAATTTTAACTTAGGTGATGCATTTAAAGAAAATATGCTAGATATATATAGACGAAAGATGAATAGTTATATACCAAATACTCTCAAAAGAGGCTCATCAATCGACCCTTGTAAAGGGTGCACATACTCAGGTCCTATGAGCCAAGGAGAGCACCTACTTAAAACAAACAGGAAAAATATGTGGAACAAATAACCTCTTAATGATATACTCTTTGAAGTATAAGTTCTGAAGATCATGATAATCTTTTCGTTAGAGATAGCGATGCTCTACTTAAAGTAGGTAACTGTCGATAAAGATTGACTGACGGGCTAGGTCTCAATACTTTGCTAAGTGCTATTAGACTTAATATCTAAGAGGATTTAAATCATAGCTACTCAGACTCTCTATATTGCAAGGCAGATCAAATTGCTGACAACTAGATCTGTAAAGAGCAGAAAAAAGTCCTAATAAAGCTAAGATAGATAAAATTAACGAGCTAGATTCAATCGATAAAGTCTGTATCCAAGGTGTACTGCAATCAATTGACCTTTGCAGAAGGCATTTCTCACGCCACACCTTTTGGTGATGTCTTTAGTGGTATTGGGATTTATGCAGGCGGAACCTTAGAAGCTGTTTATACCGGAGCTGGTCACAGCCTTGCTCAGTTGAAATCAATGGTTTTTGGTGCTGACGCTTAATTTCAGGCATTAAATACTAGGAATACGTGAACTATTGAGCCAAAACCAGGCAAAAGTTGGGCTGCTTTTTTCAAAACCCTGTCCACCACTGGACTTTTTTTTTCATTGGACCGCTGGTCCAGTGGAAATTAGCCCGAAAACTCTGAGATAAATTTTCCTTAAAAAGCTCCTTGATCGTCCCCCCAGCAGGACTCTCTTCCATACACCTCAACCCCAACCGTTGGAATCAAGTCATACAAATGGGTTTACCCACCTGTAGAGGCCCACTCACGCAAGCTATAAGAACCCATTCATACCAAGGTTTATCGGCGAAAGTTTGTATTTTCGTGCGAACTTTATACAAACTTTTTCACCTCTCGGATCATCAATCTAGGGGTTTTTATTG
>QCJM01000034.1 GCA_003216035.1 Prochlorococcus sp. AG-409-B13 | reverse complement strand
TGCCTTAATAATTCATCTAATATATTTGTTACTTCAATATCTACACTACCTAACATATTTAATTCAATTTCTTGATCAACTGTTCCAGCTATAATTATTAAATGATGTCTTTTAGATTCTTCTTGCCAAAGCTGTAACTTCTCGATGCCGTAATTCCAATGTCCCTTCCCTCCTAATAAACGAACTATGATTAGATTTGCTGATTTTGCTGTTTTGTCTAAATAATGGTCTATTTGAGCTGGGTGATCTAATGCAGATAATGGGACAGCTCTGATTTTATTTTCCCATCCCTTGTACCCCTCCTGATCTAGCGTAGATGCCAATGTTGAAATGTCTGTTGTGGCACTTGTAAGGAATAAAACAGGTGCCTCTGGCTGTTCCAGGAGTGTTACCCCTTCTGTGTCGATTTCTTCTGGAACGCTTGTTATTCGGTGCATACAGACATTCTGCAGGTTTAAGTAGTAGATAAATGGTTCGGTATTAAGAAGTTTTGCCCATTACGGAGCCTTCTGAGATGCATCAGTTTTTGCCTTATGCCTGGTTTAAGGGGAAATGTGTCCCCTTTGAAGACGCTAATGTATCCATTGCTACTCACGCTTTACACTACGGAACAGGAGCCTTTGGTGGAATGAGGGCTATACCTGACCCTTTAGATGCACAAAATATTCTTCTATTTAGAGCAGACAGACATGCTAAGCGTCTCAGTCAGAGTGCAAGGTTTCTATTTACAGATCTAAGTGAAGCAACAGTCCTTCATGCTCTAACACAAATGCTGAAGGCAAATTCTCCTACAAAGCCTATTTATTTGCGACCTTATGTTTATACGAGTGATCTTGGCATTGCTCCCCGACTTCATGATATAGAAACTGATTTCTTGATCTATGGCCTAGAACTAGGAGACTACCTCTCACCTGATGGAGTTAGCTGTCGTTTTAGCAGTTGGACTCGTCAAGAGGATCAATCTTTGCCCTTGAGAGGGAAAATAAGTGGTGCTTATATTACAAGCTCTCTTGCCAAGACAGAAGCCGTATTAAGCGGTTTTGATGAAGCTTTGCTTCTAAATAGTCGGGGTAAAGTTAGTGAGGCTAGTGGTATGAATTTGTTTATTGTAAGAGATGGAGTGTTAATAACTCCAGGAGTAGATCAAGATATCTTAGAGGGAATTACTAGAGCTAGTGTCATTGAAATAGCTAAAGCTATGGGATTGTTAGTAATTGAGCGACCAGTTGACAAAACAGAATTATTGATTGCTGATGAGGTTTTCTTAACTGGAACAGCTGCAAAAATAACCCCTATCAAAAGGCTTGAATCAACCCTACTTAGTACATCAAGGCCAGTTATGAATGCACTGAGGGAGCGTTTGGTGGCTATCACAGAAGGTAGAGACACTCAATATAAACATTGGATAACTAGAATCAATCTGGCAAAAAACTAGTTTCAAAATGCCTTCTCATGATATACGTAACCTAATTCACATGATTCCTAAAATTTGATTTGATGGTGACTAATAGAAGTCAATCAAAACCTAAACAGCCTTCTTTTCTGGAGCGCCTTAATTCTCCTGGAACTTCTGTATTGGTTTTTGATGGTGCTACAGGTACCTCTCTTCAGACCCTGGACCTAAAAGCTGAGGATTTCGGGGGAGCACAATTTGAGGGATGTAACGAATATTTAGTAGAGACAAACCCTGAAGTTGTTATGGAAGTACATCGTCAATTTTTAAAGGCAGGGTGTGATGTAATTGAAACTAATACTTTTGGAGCCACTTCAATTGTTTTAGCTGAATATGGATTAGAGGACAGAGCTTTTCAATTAAATAAAATTGCTGCACAACTTGCTAAATCTACAGCTGAAGAGTTTTCAACAAATGATCATCCGCGATTTGTTGCAGGATCTATAGGCCCTACAACTAAATTACCAACATTAGGCCATATTGATTTTGATCAATTAAAACAGGCCTTTCAATTTCAGTCAGAGGGATTACTAGCAGGAAATGTTGACCTTTTTATAATAGAAACATGTCAAGACGTCCTCCAGATTAAAGCTGCAGTTCAGGGAGTATTGGCTAGTTTTGAGAAGACTGGAATTAGTAAACCTATCATGGTCTCTGTAACAATGGAGACAACTGGAACAATGCTTGTCGGAACAGATATAAGTGCAGTAATTACTATTTTAGAACCATATCCAATAGATATTTTAGGTTTAAATTGTGCAACTGGCCCCGAACAGATGACTCAACATATAAAGTATTTATCTGAAAACTCTCCATTCGCAATTAGTTGCATACCAAATGCCGGGCTCCCAGAAAATATTGGTGGTATAGCTCACTATAAACTAACTCCTATAGAGTTAAAATTGCAATTACTACACTTTGTAAGAGATCTAGGAGTTAGAATTATAGGAGGATGCTGTGGAACTACACCTGATCACATATCAGCACTAACAGAGATTATTGATGAACTAGATTTTAAAGTTAATAACACTAAAAATATACAGAACAATAAAAGAAATTCTCAAAATGAACCCTCCGCAGCTTCGATATACAGTACTACTCCATATAAGCAAGATAATTCATTCCTTATAATTGGAGAAAGACTTAATGCAAGCGGCTCTAAAAAAGCTCGTGACTTACTAATTAATGAAGATTGGGATGGAATTGTTGGTTTGGCAAGAGAGCAAGTCAGAGAGAATGCTCATTTAATCGATGTGAATGTTGATTATGTTGGACGTGATGGTGTAAGAGATATGAAGGAAGTTGTTTCAAGGTTAGTTACAAATATAGATCTGCCCTTAATGCTTGATTCGACAGAGTGGCAAAAAATGGAAAGTGGATTGAAAGTAGGAGGAGGAAAATATATTCTTAACTCCACTAATTATGAAGATGGGGATGATCGCTTTTTTAAAGTTTTGTCATTGGCCAAGGATTTTGGAGCCGCTGTTGTTATAGGCACTATTGATGAAGATGGTATGGCAAGAACTGCAGAAAAAAAGTTTGAAATAGCTAATAGAGCATATAAAGATGCAATTAGATTTGGGATACCTCCCCATGAATTATTTTATGATCCATTAGCCTTACCAATATCTACGGGAATAGAGGAAGATAGAAGAAACGCTCAAGAAACACTAATAGCTATAAAGAAAATAAGGTCAAATTTAAACGATGTACATATAATTCTTGGTATTTCCAATATCAGCTTTGGTTTGTCTCCTGCTGCAAGGTTAACTTTAAATTCTGTTTTTCTCCATGATTGTTGTCAAGCAGGCATGGATTCAGCTATCGTTTCTCCATCAAAAATATTACCACTTAGTAAAATAAAGAAAGAGGATCAATCATTATGTCGGGACTTAATTTACGACCGCCGAAATTTTGAAAATAAAATATGTACATATGACCCTTTGACATCGATTACGCAAGCATTTGAGGGTATATCTGCGAAAGATGCAAGAACCTCTGGTCCTACTTTAAAGGATTTACCAATTGAAGAAAGATTAAAGCAACATATTATCGATGGAGAACGCCTAAATCTTAATAATTCCTTAGATGAAGCCTTGTTATTGTATAGCCCTTTGCAAGTTATTAATAATTACTTACTTGATGGAATGAAAGTTGTTGGAGAGCTTTTTGGCAATGGCCAAATGCAATTACCCTTTGTTTTGCAATCGGCTGAAACTATGAAATTTGCTGTTTCATATTTAGAACCTTATATGGAAAAAACTGATGGTAAAATAAAATCAAAGGCAAAGTTTTTAATAGCCACTGTAAAGGGTGATGTTCACGACATAGGGAAAAATCTTGTGGATATAATATTAACCAACAACGGTTATGAAGTGATTAATCTTGGTATTAAACAAGATGTATCTATGATAATTGAGGCTCAAAATTCCTATAAAGCCGACTGTATTGCAATGAGTGGCCTATTAGTAAAATCTACAGCTTTCATGAAAGATAACCTAAAGGCTTTTAATGAAGCAAATATACATGTCCCTGTAATATTGGGAGGAGCTGCATTAACTCCAAGGTTTGTAAATAATGATTGTTGCGAAGTTTATGAAGGAAAAGTAATTTACGGAAAGGATGCATTTACAGACTTAAGGTTTATGGATGCCTATATAGAGGCTAGAGATAAAGGCTTATGGAATAATAAAATAGGATTTATAGAAGGTAATCCAGACGGTTTATTTATTGGGGATAAGGCATCAATAAACAATAATGTCGAACAACAATCTTTAGCTTTAAAAGAAATAAATAAACAGAACTTATTATCAGTAAGTCCAAATAATGTTGAAAGGTCTCAACTTATACCTATTGAACCACCTTTAAACTCACCTTTTATTGGAACTAAGATTTTAAAGGATGATCAAATCAAGATAAAAGATCTTTTGTATTTTCTGGATAAGAAGGCTCTATTTACAGGACAATGGCAATTTAGAAAAACAAAGGAACAAACAACAGATCAATATAAGCAGTTTTTGGAAGCGAAAGCTGAGCCAGTTTTGAATTATTGGTTAGATCGGATAATTTCTGAAAACTTGCTTGCACCTTCTGCTGTATATGGTTATTTCCCCTGTGGAAGGAATGGAAATGACTTAACAATATTTGATCATAAAACTAACTCAAAATTAGGTACTTTTTCGTTCCCTAGGCAGTTATCTGGAAATAGATATTGCATATCTGATTATTATCGTGACTTAGATAATGGAACCCCTTCTGACTTCATACCGATGCAAGCTGTCACGATGGGCTCCAAAGCTACTTTATTTGCGAACCAGCTTTATGAGAATAATTCTTATAGTGACTATTTATATTTTCATGGACTATCAGTACAATTAGCAGAAGCACTTGCAGAATATATACACTCTATCATTAGAAAAGAATGTGGATTTGAAGATCTAGAGCCTTCTTCAACCAAAGATATATTTGCACAGAAATATCGTGGTAGTAGATATTCTTTTGGGTATCCAGCATGTCCTAATGTATCTGACTCAAGATTACAACTTTTATGGCTAGG
>QCJM01000033.1 GCA_003216035.1 Prochlorococcus sp. AG-409-B13 | reverse complement strand
TGGGCGAAAATGGGCGGTTTGGGTAAACCTTCGATCTCAGGGGTTCATAGATTTTCTAGTCACCAAAACGATAGTGCTTTCGGACTGCTTTATGTACTTCCCATGTACAAGACATTCCTTTGGGAAAGACAACTAGATCCCCGACCCCAAACCTGACAGGCTGACCTTCGTTAGGCGTCACCGTCACATCTCCTTCCAGAATTAAACAAGTCTCCTTATCGCTATATGTCCAAGGAAATGAACTTGGATCACAAGTCCATATTGGCCATTCCTTTATCCCTAACTCGTTGATAGTGCTTTCAGGGCAGGGTGATGTGATTGAGATTGCCAATTAATTTTTTCGAGCTCAACTTCTTTTTAGCTTATTGAGATCTGTTAAACAGTCTTTAATCTCTCTCTCAGGTCTATAAGGTCAAATTCCTTAGATTGAAGATTCAGCATTTGACTGAACAACGCGTCTTTTAAGTTCATGCATGCCTTCAAGCTGGTTGTGAACAGCTAGTAATTGCTGTTTTATATGTTCTGCATGCTTTAGTTTTGCTATCAATTTTATTGCATCTTCAATATTTACCTTGACTTTTAGTAATGCATAACATTCTTGTGTACCTGCTTCTGATGCCATTCGTAAAAACAATTTCTTTCAACTAAACTAATTTAAAGCAATTAATCGTTCAATTATGTAGTTATTTACACTGTCAAAGATGATCTCTATGAAAGCTTTTGAAGCCTGAACACTATTGGCTATAATTTATACTAATTTGAAGCAGTTTGTAGCTATTGATATCATTCCAAATTAGAGAATGAATAAAAACTTGATCAATCGATATGAAATGTATTTTTCATTACAGTGACTAAGTGCTTATTTTGATATCTTTTGATTATCCTTTTTTTGGAGATTTCTTATGACTGCTAAAGATCTGATGAGTGAGAAAGCTGAAAAATATAATGGATGGGCAGCAATGCTTGGGTTTCTAGTGGCAATTGGAACATATGCCACTACAGGGCAAATAGTTCCAGGCATATTTTAATTACCTTTATAGGAGCCTTTTGGCTCCTATAAATTCTTTTCTTTCAATCAATAGTCTCTATCAATTATTTATGAATTCTCATGATGAGCAATTTTTTTTAGAATTAGAACCATATGAATCTTGTTTGATAGCCAACGAGCTTGACCCGTATGAAAGTTTGATTGAAGTTCTTCCCAAGAAAGAGACATTAGAAATTGCGAGACCATCAAGATTCAAGGTTGGTCAAGAAATCTTTTAGAAAATAATTGTGATTAAAATATTTATATTTCATATTCTCTATTGTGAAGTTCAATCTCACGGCTCCAATAGTCATCGATTCTATTTTTAAGAGGTCGCATTATCGATGGAGATATATAGCTATGTCCTTGTGGAGGAGAATTTTTAAAATGCCTAACGATTGCTTTAACTCTATTTAGCTGTTTTGTGCTGATGGAATTTTTCATGTGAACCTTATAAAAGTGATTTAAACATATAGATTAATGAAGATACTTATTGTTCTTTTTGGTACATTTTCCACTAAAATAGAGCTTTATCTTGATAGCCTAACTATATTGAGTCTCAATAAATACATAATATTGGATTTAAGTATTCTCTAATACTTGTCGAGTTCCCTAATTCTTAGTGATACTTACTTGTGATTAATCTCTTGGATGCAAGTTTGAATAGAAATTCTTGACTAGCTGCGATCGGTTGCTATCAAAACCCTTCACTGACAAGGAATGATCAAGAATCAAATTTTCCTAAGTGTTGAATGGCGGCTTTTTTCTACTCTTTAGAAATCAACGAAAAGTGTGTATTTAGTTTGTATGGATTTTTCCAATTCCTTGTAATCGCTTTCCACTACTCAAATGCCGCTTTTCATTAGCCAGTAGTTAATTCCAGTCATAGCAAGGGATTTCGGCAAAATGGGCGGTTTGAATAAAGTTTGAGTAACCCCTTTTCTGTTTTAGCTGATCAACTTAATTAAGACATCCAGAGTTCTTTAGTGAAGGAAGCTGAAGGCTGCTCAACCATGAGAAGAGAATAAATAAGCTTGAACACCACAAACAAATCTGCATGCCTAAATAAGGAGTATCTCCCAGTACAAATAAAAGTCCTGATAGAAGCGTCCCAAGAAGCCTGCCTGCCGCATTTGCCATGTAATAGAAGCCAACGTTGAGGCTTACATTTTCAGCATCTGTATAAGCCAAAACCATGTATGAATGGATAGAAGAATTCATTGCGAAAACTATTCCGAAAGCAATTAAACCAGCAGTAATGGCAATGCTTGGATCATGCTGTCTCCATAATGCAATGGCTATTAATCCAGGTATCCCCATCAGCAACGCACTCCAAAATTGAACCGTTGAAACTCCTGGGCTCGACTTCTTCCCCCAAAGATTTCTTAAAGTGGGGGCCAATGCTTGTACAAAACCGTAACCAATAATCCATAGGCCTAGGAAAGCTCCAATCTCAGAGAAGTTCCAATCCAGCGATGTCTCAAGAAAAACAGGTAATGCGACTACAAACCACACATCTCTAGCTCCGAAGAGGAAGAAACGTGCAGTCGAGAGAGTGTTAATTCCTTTTGATTTGGAGAAAAGGTCCTTAAATATTGGTTTTTCCTTCATCCTTCCAATATCACCAGGCAAGATCAATGTCATAAGAAATGACAACGCCAAGCCAATCGCCATTAGCTCAACAGCCTTATTAAAACCAAAGCCAGTTAGCAATGCTCCCCCTAGGAAAAAACCAACCCCCTTTAGGGCATTTTTTGATCCTGTTAAAACAGCAACCCATTTGAATAACTTCTTTTTTCCTTTTTGTTCTTCTTCAGGGGTTTCGGGTACGACTGTTTTGATTGCACTCTTTGCACTCATTTTGTTGAGGTCTTTAGCAATACCACTAATTGCTTGCGCAACCATGACATAACTAACGCTTAGCAATTTCGGCCAACTTGAAGCAACAGGAACCAGCATCAAAAGAGCACTGATCTGAAGAAGTGTGCCTGCCCAGAGAGTTAGTCGTAGGCCATAACGAGCACCAATCCAGCCGCCATAGAGATTAGTAATGATCCCAAAGAACTCATAAAACAAAAAAAGAAATGCAATCTCTAAAGCTGTATAGCCAAGTTGATGAAAATGAAAGACCACCAACATGCGAAGTGCGCCATCAGTCAGAGTGAACGCCCAATAATTTGTAGTAACGATCCCGTATTGCTGAAGAGATGATAATTTCATTATTTAAGTGCTTAATCCTTGCTCTCAAGAATAAAGATAGGTTATGTAAAACCTCTATTAATTGAAGTAAATAGGAGTTTGAGCTCGTTAGTGTAAAAAATAAGAGCTGGACTCAAAGGGGAACATCGAAATACGTCCTCCTTTGTTATTGATGCAATCTCGGCCTTAGGCAAATAAGGAAGGTTTTTAGGCGAATCCCATCCCTTTGGTTTTGGTTTGACTGCCGGCGGTAAGGAAGTGCGTTTTATCACTGCCAACGTCATAGAGGGTGTAATTCAAACCAGCTCCAATGCCAATCACGCTTCGCTTGGGAACTTCCTGTTGTTGTTCACGTTTACCGTTCAGATCCTTTACTTGTGAATTGATTCCTCCTCCAGTCAGTTCAAGATGAAATTGTTTAGTACTGCGCGCTGTGAACAGTCTGTTCACATTGAGACGGGTGAGTCGATCAAGGAGGATCAGTGGAGACGTTTCAGATGTGAGGTTGTCACCCACGTCTGAAGAGCTTCCATGGATGAGTGCACAGTCAAGTTCAATGAAGCCAAATTGCAGTGATGCCAGCCAGTTCAGGTTAGAAGGATTAACAGTATTTAGCAGTGCATTGACTGCGTCTTCTCCTTGGCTGAGCCGCAGAGCATCAGCTTTGCGTTCACCACGAAACCCACGCTCTGCAAGTAGTTGCTCTTCCCACCAGCCATAGATGCAATCTGGTTTTAAATCGCCGCGATGGGGATTTTTTATTCGATCTAACAGTGCGTCACAGTTGCGTTCGGGTCCGACTAGGTCTCCAAGGACAAATAAGGATGTAACTCCACGAGTTTTCTTTAGATCCCGTTGAATTAGGTCATAGGTCTCGAGATCTCCACGTAAACCACTTACTAGTGCCCATCTTTCAATCATCGTTCACACACATGACTTGCATCTTCGGCCTGTTCGGCGAATTCAAAACCATGACTCAGTCGCCATGCGAAGACTTTCGGTAGCCCCGCCTCGACAATCGCTTGACAGGTTCGACCAACGTCATAGGGCACCTCTTTTATCTCAACTTCATCAGTTGCATCGTTGTGTATTACATAGGTGGCATTGGTACTTCCATGACGTGGCTCGCCCACTGATCCAGCATTGACGATTTTGCGCATCGGCAGGGTCAGTTCTTCACCCTGATCGCAGTCATGGGCAGCATTTTGTAAACGCACACGAATAGATCCATCTCTCAACTCACGTACATAAGGCTGGTGGGTATGCCCGCAAAACAGAATATCGGCCCCCGCTGTTTCTACTCGTTCGAGAGCCGCAAATGCATCCATGTCTGGCAGAAGATACTCATGTTGACTGTTGGGACTGCCATGCACGAAGAGGAGTCGATCACGACGTAATGAGGTTGGGAGGCTGGCCAAAAAACTTTTGTTTTCGTCCGTTAGCTGATCATCTGTCCATTGGTGGGCTAGGTGCCCACGTCTTTCTGCTAGCTGAGAAGGGTAGCTGCACTCGCAGGCATTAAGACCATCGATGATATCTTCATCCCAGCAGCCCTGGCAGGTAGCGATGTCACGCTTTCGTATCAGCTCAACTACTTCGTTGGGCTGGGGGCCATAGCCCACTAGATCACCAAGACAGGTAATGGTGTCAATCCCTTGCCTATCAATGTCATTCAAGACAGCTTCAGCTGCAGGGAGGTTGGCGTGTAGACAGGAGATAATTGCGTGATTCATGGCGATTAAGTTGAGGGAATAGCTTCTTTTTGTCGATCCCTAAGAGGCATTTGATGCATCTCAAGTACGGCATCGTTTAGTAGGCAGAGGTCGATTGTTGATTGAATACGTAAGCCATCAAGATTTTTTCCTTGCACGACAAGCTCAGACAAGCTGGCAGGCCTGCCATTTGGAGCTGAAATTTCTTCAAGTGGAAGGAACTGTGAGCTTTCTTGACTCACGATCCAGTTGAAGAACATAGAGCGCCCATCTGGCAAGTTCATCAAGGCTTTAGCTCGATAGACGTCGCCATATGCTCCGTTCACTAGCTCGAACCACAAGGTATTCAGACTGGGTGGATCCCAGACGCTGGCATTAAGACTGAGACTGAAAGATTCAAGTTTTTTGAATTCCAATGTGTCTTTGTTTGGTAATTCAGGATCCCGACCAAAGTGGAGATGCCTGTCAGGATGAAGTTGCAAGGCTTCAAGCTGATTTTTGACGCGAGGATCCATACCCGTTAGGCCTGCATGCTGAGGAGCCTGGAACTGGGGAAGCTCAATCAATGTGAGCAGGTCGCCTTGTTGCGATCTGGAGGCATGATGGGAATCCGATAGATCTATTAGTTCAGGGAATTGATCCTTGAGAAATGTCTTATCGATTCCTGAGTCAGATACCTGCTCTAGCCCGTTAGAGGAATAGCCATCTAGTCGCAAATAGCCGCATTTGCCTTGATGGCTTCGCATTGTTTTGAGAATCCAGCTGGTTTTGCCGCAGCCTGGCGAACCAGAGACCAGCAATGTCTGGCTCATTCTTTGAACAATGGCAATTGCCCTAGGAAAATATCAGAATACGAGAACGATAACGATTTTCATTGTGTAACCCTGATTCTTT
>QCJM01000032.1 GCA_003216035.1 Prochlorococcus sp. AG-409-B13 | reverse complement strand
ATATAGAAATCGTTCTCAAGTGAATGGAAGCATGTCCTTCACTACTATGCAGACGGCACTCAATAGCCTAGCTGGCCATTACAAAACATTTGCAGGTCGCCCACTTCCTGACGAGCTGAAAGTACGTATTAACAAAGAACTTACCAAAGCAGAGCAGCTCGCAACTAACAAGAGCTGAAAATACTCTTTAATTCAGTCCTTTGACTCAAGCAGAGAAATCTGCGAAAGTTGCAGATTGTGCATCGAGCGGCTTCGAGCCGAATTTTCATTGGCCAATGTTGTCGTCATCGGAGCTCAATGGGGTGACGAAGGAAAAGGAAAAATTACCGACCTGCTAAGTCGATCGGCGGATGTTGTAGTCCGCTATCAAGGGGGTGTCAATGCTGGGCATACGATTGTTGTTGACGAAAAGGTTTTAAAGCTTCATCTCATACCTTCTGGGATTCTGTATCCAGAAACCATTTGTCTAATTGGTTCAGGAACAGTAGTAGACCCAAAAGTGATGCTAACTGAAATTGACATGCTTATAGAAAACGATATTGATATTTCAGGTCTTCAATTGGCCTCCACAGCACACGTAACAATGCCCTACCACCGCTTACTAGATGAAGCGATGGAACAACAAAGAGGTTCCCAAAAGATTGGGACAACAGGTCGTGGCATTGGTCCAACCTATGCAGACAAATCACAACGAAATGGGATACGCGTCATCGACTTGTTAGACGAAGAGAAACTTCGAGAACGACTAGCGGGCCCTCTTAGCCAAAAAAATGAACTACTACAAAAAATCTATGGAATTGAACCACTAGAAACGGAGAAATTAATCACGGAATACCTCAGCTACGGGAAACGACTTAAGCCACACGTTGTCGAATGTACAAGAGCTATTCACAAAGCTGCGCGCGACAAAAAAAACATTCTTTTTGAAGGTGCTCAAGGGACACTCTTGGATCTAGATCATGGAACTTACCCTTATGTGACTTCATCGAATCCAGTTTCAGGCGGAGCATGCATAGGGGCTGGAGTGGGGCCAACACTTATTGATCGAGTCATTGGCGTTGCCAAGGCATACACCACTAGAGTTGGAGAAGGTCCTTTCCCAACTGAACTTGAAGGCAGTCTGAATGATCAACTTTGTGATAGAGGAGGAGAGTTTGGAACAACTACTGGTCGGAGAAGACGTTGCGGCTGGTTTGATGGAGTTATTGGCAGATATGCTGTAGAAGTCAATGGTCTTGATTGTTTAGCAATAACAAAGTTAGATGTACTTGATGAACTTGATGAAATACAAGTTTGCATAGCCTACGAGTTAGACGGGGAAAGAATTGAACATTTCCCTAGTAGTGCTGAGGACTTTGAAAGATGCAAGCCAATATTTAAAACCCTTCCTGGTTGGCAATGTTCTACCGCTGACTGCAGGCGTTTAGAAGATCTTCCGTCAACTGCAATGAATTACCTTCGATACCTTGCAGAACTAATGGAAGTCCCAATTGCGATTGTCTCGCTTGGAGCCAGTAGAGACCAAACAATAGTAGTAGAGGATCCAATTCATGGTCCAAAGCGTGCTCTACTTAATTCCTAAGAAGCCAATCAATTTACTTATACAAAATCAAATCAAGCCATTTTTCTATGACTAACAAGCCGAACCTTAATGAACAACTTATTGATGTAGTTGGAATAGGTAATGCAATCGTAGATGTTGTTGTAAAGGCTCAAGATTCTTTTCTTTTAGAAAACGCTCTTCCAAAAGGAAGCATGACTCTCATTGATGAAGTCCAAGCTGAAGACCTTTACTCAAAAGTTGAGTCTGGGCTAGAAACTTCAGGAGGCTCAGCTGCGAATACCCTTGCAGCCTTAGCTCAACTAGGAAGCAAAGCAGGGTTTATAGGTCGAGTCAAAAGTGATCGACTTGGCAACATCTTCACTAATGACATTTCTTCCGCTGGAGCATTATTCAATACTGCGCCTGTAGTCGAAGGCCCACCAACAGCTCGTTGTCTAATCTTTGTAACCCCTGATGCACAACGAACAATGTGCACTTACCTAGGAGCATCTGTTCAGCTAGAGCCGAAAGATCTAGATCTTTCAATGATCAAGAACTCAAAATTTCTATACCTTGAAGGTTATCTCTGGGACAATTCTGCAGCCAAGCGTGCCTTCATAGCTGCGGCAGAAACTGCCAGAGCATCTGGGACCAAAGTCGCACTTTCTCTTTCTGATTCCTTCTGTGTTGATCGACATAGAAAAAGCTTCATTGAGCTAGTGGATAATCATATAGATATTCTTTTTGCAAACAAAAATGAAATCACATCGCTTTATCAAGAAAGTAACTTGCAATCAGCCTTAGAAAAAGTAAAAGGTCGCTGTGAAATAGCAGTAATAACAAACGGAGAGGAAGGGTCAGTCATCGTTACTCAAGAGCATCAATTTGCGATTGATTCATTTCAAATGGGAAATGTTATAGACACAACTGGAGCAGGCGACCTATATGCGGCAGGGTTTCTTTATGGCCTTTCTACTAAAAGAGATCTTTCAACATGTGGCAAAATAGGGTCAATCTGTGCAGGGCACATTATTACTCAACTAGGCTCGAGATCAGAAGTCTCACTAACAGATCTTATTGAAAAGCATATTAATTAATTGCACTTTTCTTCAATAACTGATTCCGCCCATTTACAATAAGCATTACCAGCAGAAACTGGCCAATAAATAACCTCAGGAATCTCATAAGAATGAAGGTTCTCTAGAGCTTTAATAAGATTAGTCAACTTTTCGAAAGTCGTCTTAATTAACAACTCGAACTCGACTTGACTCTCAATATTATCTTGCCACCAATAATTAGAGTTGACTTCTCTAATACTTACACAAGCAGCGAGTTTTCTTTGCAACAAAGCCTTGGCTAAACAATCAGCCTTCATGGGATCACTTTCTGTTGTGAGGACAATAACCATTTCATTGCTGCATTCATTTTTAAGCATTCATTCCCCTCCAAAAGAGTTAACTTTTCGTCCTATTTACCAGCACCAGCAGATAGTCTAAACAACAAGGCCTCTAAGCTATTTACCGTTTCTACGCCTTTACAGGATAAAGGTCGAGAAATAAGACAAAGATCGATTTCATGACTATTGCAAATATCTTGCCAGAGGATTTGGGTTAAGCCTCCAGATTGCCTACACACCACAAGTTCAATCCCCCAACGCCTACAAAGAGCAACCTCAAATTCTCCTAAAGGTTGACCCAAGAGAGGTCGCAAAACAGCCAGATGATTTGGAGGCAATTCACAAGCTAATGCATATCTGAGACTTTCATGTGAAGGTAAAACCCTTGCAAAAGGGATTGCTCCAGCATTTTGAGCAATTTCCACCGCTTCATTGAGATGCCTTGCACCAATAGCAAACAAGACCTTTTGCCCTTTAATTCCCTGTTCCGGAAGCTCTCTGAGGGTTTTGATTAAAGAAAAGTCAGAAGGGGGACTTTCCAAAGGTCTATCAAAACGAATCAAATGCTGATTAGATTCATTACAAGCATCCCTAAGGTCAGCACTAATTACTAATGCAAAAGGATGAGTTGCATCTATTACATACGCAAAACCATGATGGCGTTGCTCTGCTTGTTTAAGAACCCTTTTTATTCCATGAACACCTTCAAGTGGGCCAATCCAAATCTCTTCCAACGGTAGTCCTAAATAAGACGACGCAGCTTGATTAGAGACAACGCTCACGCTTACCTTCCAACCACCTCTCACTAAAGCCTTCACCAAGGAAGGCCCCTCTCCAGTCCCAGAAAGTATCCAGATATGCCCCTGGTCATTCTTACTAGTGTGCATCAGGATAACGCTCACTAGCAGATAGAAGAATGAACCACTGCATACTTGAAGTCGAAGTGAAAGAAGCCCCCAAGCTTCGATTTACTCAAGACAACAAAACTCCTATCGCTGAGATGGAAGTTCAATTTGATGGCCTTAGAGCTGACGATCCCCCTAGTACCCTCAAAGTTGTTGGATGGGGAAATATGGCAGAAGATCTGCAAAACCGTGTCCAAACAGGACAGCGACTGTTACTAGAAGGTCGCTTGAGGATGAATACGGTCCCTCGTCAGGATGGCACGAAAGAAAAGCGCGCGGAATTAACTCTCTCAAAACTGCATCTAATTTCTGAGAGTTCTTCTCAAAGAAACAACAATCAAAATTTGCCGGCAGCTAATAACCCAGAAGTAGATTCCCAACCAAGTAAAGGGTTCAACCCTGAAGTAGAAGCAGCTAGTTGGAATAGTGCCCCATTAGTACCTGACACAGACGACATCCCTTTCTAAGTCAACTCTCCAAATAAACCCCCAGTTATTTCTCAAG
Source organism: Prochlorococcus sp. AG-409-B13 (assembly GCA_003216035.1). Taxonomy (GTDB): domain Bacteria; phylum Cyanobacteriota; class Cyanobacteriia; order PCC-6307; family Cyanobiaceae; genus AG-409-B13. The sequence goes on along the minus strand of QCJM01000032.1, from coordinate 1,617 downwards.
GCTATCGGCCATTCGAGTCAAAAGCTGACCTAATTCCCTTTCCAATGCAGCCAAATCCAGGCGGAGTTCTGGCCAACTCCCTTTATCAATTTGCTCCAATAGCCATGCCCTGTCTTCATTTAATTGAGCTATTAATTCTGACAAATCGCTGGATTGATGATTCTGCATAGCCATCTAACAACTCATTAAACCCATCCAGGAGCTCTGAAGGCCAGAATGCCCCTTATGAAGGATCTATTTTCTCCAGGAAGCCTAGCCACTGTTTTAGGCGCCGTATTAACCCTTATAGGGATCACGGCTTATGCAACAGGTGCAGCAAACCTCAGTGTCCCTACTCTCTTTTACGGCTTCCCTATTTTTTTAGGGGGGTTAGCGCTCAAAAATTCAGAATTGAGGCCAGCAAAAAGAGTGAATTCCCAAGCCTTATTCACACAAAAAAACACAAAAGCTCCTAAAGAGCTTGCAAAACTTATCAAAGATGTGACTCGCTGGCGTTATGGGCAAAAAGCCCATCTCGAATCATCTCTCCAAGTACTAAAGCTTTGGGATGATGAGAATCCTCCACAATTGGTTGAAATTGAAGAAATCGAAGCGAATGGAGGATATGGAGTTCGCATGAAGTTTGAAATAGGGGGAGTATCTATGGATCGTTGGCAAGAGAAAAGGGAACGCCTTGGAAGATTCTTTGCCAAAGGTCTAGAAGCCGAACTATCAAGTCAAAGCCCTGGAGAACTTGATCTGACGATTTTGCCTGCACTTAGCAAAAACAAACCCTCAATCAATTCGAATGGAGTCAGCTAATTCTTCCACCAGGGTTAATAATTCCTGGAATAAATCTCAAGGGAATAACTCGGGAGATTTCGCACTGCGGGTTTCAGTACTTAGTGAAGCCCTTCCTTATATCCAACGATTTGCGGGCAGACGAATTGTCATCAAGTATGGCGGAGCAGCAATGGCTCACAAAAATCTTCAACATGCAGTCTTTAGAGACATTGCACTCCTAGCGAGCGTAGGAGTGCAACCAATTGTTATTCATGGAGGTGGACCTGAAATCAATCAATGGCTAAAACGACTTAACATAAGAAGCGAATTCCGTAATGGCCTACGTATAACGGACTCAGAAACCATGGATGTTGTAGAAATGGTTTTAATGGGGCGAGTTAACAAACAAATTGTCAACGGTCTTAACAAGCTTGGAGCAATTGCCGTAGGGCTAAGCGGCATTGATGGAAACTTGATCGAAGCACGACCATGGGGGGATGGAAGTCATGGACTTGTAGGGGATGTCGCCAAAGTAAATCCAGATATTTTGGAACCGCTTCTTGCCAAAGGATATGTACCAGTAATCTCTAGCGTTGCATCTACAACTGAAGGACGCTCTCACAACATAAATGCAGACACTGTTGCTGGTGAACTAGCCGCATCACTTTCTGCTGAAAAATTAATTCTATTAACAGACACCCCAGGTATTCTTAAAGACAAAGATATCCCTTCCTCACTGATTAGACAATTACGCATAACAGAGGCACGCAAATTAATAGAGGAAGGGATAGTGGCAGGAGGAATGACTCCTAAAACAGAGTGTTGCATAAGAGCATTAGCTCAAGGAGTAGCAGC
>QCJM01000031.1 GCA_003216035.1 Prochlorococcus sp. AG-409-B13 | reverse complement strand
ATATGAATCCGAGCAAGTTGGCAAGTTTTTCTACCGTGAGCCCATCCCTGGAACCAAAAGATATAGATCCAAATTGATTAAAGGTGCTTCAACCTTGGAGCAAGCAGAAGAGCTTGCTATGGATGCTGCTATCGCACTAGGTCAAGACGATCCTCACCATCTATCAAGCCTTTATGACCCTGAGAAAGTCAAAGGTAATGATCCGATAGACCTAATAGAACGAGAAGAACGACTGCTAAGGAAGAAAGAACGTTTAGCAAAACAAGGAATCGGAGAAGGTCGTCCAAAACCAATCTCAATAGAACGAGCGATTAGGAATTTCAACAACTCACAGTTGGAAAGAGTTCAAGCAGGAACCTTCTCTAAGAACAGCTATGAACACAAGAAAAACTGCCTAAGACATTGCTTCGGATATCTAACTCATGTAGGTGTCACTACTACTAATCAGATCAACACAAAAACCTTTGATCGATACCTTGAGTACCGCTCTGATACAACAAGGATTGTCTGGGCTAGAGAGTTATCAGTAATAGGTGAATGGATCAAGAGTTACTTGGTTGAGAACAGCTATGTAGAAGCAGCTGTCTGGATGAATGGAAATTTTCTACCCAAGCCAAAGGTTCGTCAAACAGATCGGATGGCCAACCCAGCTATCAATGCTGAGGACTGGCAAACGATCATTCACTACGTCAGAGATGTATGGCGTAAGGAGAAAAAAGGTGAACCTGCATATCCAGCAAATGCATACACAAAGAACCACCAGCCACAACGTAAAACGGAGTGGTATCGCAACATGTTTTGGCACTGGATTTTGCTGTGCAAGGGCACTGGAATGTCACCTGAAGAGGTATGCAAGCTGAAGTGGAAAAACGTTGAGATAGTTGATGTCGGACGTATAAGTAGATCCAAGCTTCAAGAACAAGCTCAGGAATATGAAGCTGCTGGTATTGAAGTTCAAGACCTAGATAAAGCCCTAGAGAATCTGAAGCCTGGAGACTGGGCTAGTACGCCTAATGACATGGGAAGAGAGGAACGACTGATTGCGTACATCACCACGATTAGAGCTAAGACTCAACAACCCCGTGAGATACCTGCAAATGTCGGCAAACCCTTAAAGCGTTGGATGCAGTATCAGAGGGATCACATGGAATTGGAACCAAAGCTTTGGAGGAACAGGCAGATCACGCCCGATAGTTATGTCTTTGCGAATCCTTATAACGAGTTTGCTATGCCTCACCAGCAAAGGATTGGAGATACCTGGAGAAACCAAATCATCAAGCCATTGAAGAAAGCTGGAAAACTAAAAGGACACAAGTTTTCGGATAAGCCATACACCCTCTACTCAATGCGCAGCACATTCATAGAAGATCATTTAATTAAAGGGACGGACATCTTTTTAGTTGCTCGTATAGCTGGACATGATGTGAAAACGCTCCAAGAAACCTACGAAAGGATGGATATAAGAAAGAGGGCTAAAGAAATAACGGACATTCAGTTTGGTCAAACAAAGGCTCAACCCGAAGTGGTCAACTTGTTTGAGGACTCTGGCAAAAAGAAATAACCACCATCACTGTCATCAAATAAATAAATGACTCAAAGACAGATAGAGCTCGAGATAAAAGCAAGTAGAGCAGCTACTGACAGGATCAGGCGCGACCTTGAAAAAGCAAAAGACAAAGGCTATTTCTCAAGCCAGCCATTTGCCAGGGATTTTCTCAAGCAATACGTTTTGGATTTCTCAGAAGCCTTACAAGCAGCTGTTCAGAAGACATCGGTAGGCAGAGCAACCACAACAAATATCGCTCTGATCTACAAGGAAATGGATCAGATCATGCAGTACTCGGAAGCTGATGTAATTGCTTTTATTTCCATCAAATCTATTTTTGATGCACTAGGTGTACGAAGGTTTGACAAGCCAAAACTACAAGACCTATGCATGTTCATAGGAAGGCAGATAGAGAAGCAGGTTGAGCTTGACTATTACCTCCGGGTGGCTACTGAAACCGGTAATGACCATGTTGTAGAAGCAATCAATCGAGAACTGAATACAAAAGGATCAGGGTTAAAGAACAGAGAGTATGGATCGCTTTATTCAGCCCGAGCATTACTAAAGAAAATGGGCTGGAGTGAAGGTGATCTGTTTCCTAAATGGACTAATTACAACATTGGTCTTGTAGGGAGTTTTGTCGTTGATATAGCTACCAGACAAGGTTATTTATCCACTGAGAAGGTAAGCCTTGAATACAACAAGAAAGCTACTTTCATTGATATCTCACAACCTCTGTATGCACAGTTCCAAAAGTACCAGCAGAAGCTAGAGGACTATTCGACATTTCATTGGCCACTCATTGATCCGCCTAAAGATTGGATCTATCAACCAGGTTTATCGAAGCTGAATCACACCGGTGGTTACCACAGTGAATGGATTAGGAAATGTGGTCTACCTCTTTGCAGGAACAACTACGACAGTGTCTTCAGTGAAGATGCAATCAAGCTGCTCAACGTCCAACAAAGGACTGCATGGGTGATAAATCGAGACGTTTATAAAGTCATTTCCAAATGCCAAGACAGAGGGATACCAAAGATTGGCAAGCTAGCGTCACACATTCGTGATCCTCGGTTAGATAACAAGGAACCTCCTCCAAAGATTCTCAATCTTCCAAAAGACCATCCAGATAGAAAGGCTTGGCGTAAAGAAAGAGCAGCTCTCTATGCAAGGAACACGTATTTAGAAAAGAGAGCAATCCGATCAGTTCAATCCGTAGCTCATGCAAAAGAATTCCTTAGTTATGAACGCATCTACTTCAGTTGGTCTTGTGACTATCGAGGTCGGATGTATTCCCAGCAAAAACTTCTACAACCACAAGCGGCTGATTTCGAGAAGGCAATGCTGTCTTTTGCGGATGGATGCGAGCTGACTGAGAGGGGCAAACACTGGTCTGCTCAAGCTATTGGAACTGCTTACTTAGGTGGCAGAGGTACTTATCAAGAAAGATTGGATTGGACCTACAACAACCAAGACCTAATAACTGAAGTAGCGACTAAACCAATGAATACTCTGCCTGAATGGGAAGTAGCTGATGAACCCTGGACATTTCTTCAACTATCAATTGAATGGCACAAGGTTGTGATTGCTAAGACCAAGGAACATTGGAATGCACCCATTGGTGTTGATGCGACAGCCTCTGGAATGCAGTTGCTAAGTGCAATGCGGCGAGATCCAATAGGTATGGAATGGACCAATCTGCTGCCTCCGGAAACCCCTCATTCACCTCCTAAAGACGCTTACTTAGAGGTTCTCCGATTAGCTCGCAAGGAGAGTTACAGCAACCCTGAAACCCAGCATCTAACCGAGTATCTCGAGGACAGACGACTAGGGAAAACAATCCTCATGAAGACAGTTTATGGAGCTTCCCAGAGTACAAACAGAGAAGACGTGAAAGAAGTTTTTATTGAACTTGGTCTCTTTGAAAACCCCATTACCTACAAAGAGATAGGCGTAATAACCACGATCCTTCTTCGAGCTTGCAAACAAGTCTTCCCCATGGCTTACGAAGCCTTGAAGTGGTTCAATTCGCTTGGCACAGAAGCCTGGAGAAACAAAGCTACTTCGTTGAATTGGACCACACCTACTAACGACAAGATTGATCTCATCAGATATAAACAATCAAAAGTTCTGATACGTTCGCACTTATTAGGGAGTATGTACCTTCAAACTGGTGACACGCCAGAAGCTGATATCACAAAGTCTAAAAGGGCTTTGATACCAGGTTTTATTCACTCCTGGGATGCATGCTTAATGAAGGCTGCATTCAAAGACTGGTCTGCCCCAATAGCACTTAACCATGATTGTTTCTTTGTTCTACCTAATGATATGGACAAAGCATTAGAGCGTATCAAGAAAGGATTCGTACATGTATGTAGTGGTAATCCACTATCATCACTAGCTGATGAAGTTGGAGTTCCTGATAAACAACTACCCCGGTTAAGGCAAGGGGATGCTGATTTAACTGAAGTCTTGGGTTCTATCTACATGTTCAACTGAAACTTGTTATTACTATAGAGAAGAGCGTGCAAGGAAATACGCTCCTCCTGGTTGGAACCCAGGTAAAAGAAATTGGAGACTGTGACATCAATACGATTAACTCGTCTTCAGGTTGATAGAAGCTCTAGGAACTAAACCCTCATGGCAGTTTAGGTAGATCCATAATTTCTATACTGTTTGGACAGAATTTGAACGCTGGCCAATACAACCTCTCCAAGATGAATATTTTCATTAGGGATGTTTAAAACAGTTCACTTACATGGCGAAGCCTCCGTTGGAGGTGAACATACTGTTTACATCCAGATGAATATATCTATAGCTATTTGATTAATAGCCACACTCATAATATCTAACCGTTAGCCAGGACAAGTTACTAGCTTCGGTTGGACATGAGTTCCGTAACGTTACGGATCTGAATTAACAAAAAAGAATATGTCCTTATTACAAATCTATGAATCAGACTTTGCTGAACATAGTGTTGAATTCTCATCTTTACTAATAGACCTAAAAGAACACTGTGAGAACTACACCAAAGCAAAACAAACTGCACAAAAAGAACGGATGCTAATTATTGGAAAAGTAGATGAATTTAAGAGCACTTTTCCTCAACGCTCTAAGGAGCACAGAGCCCTCTATAAAGCGATGGAAGATGAGGGCTGGAGTGATGACGTCATTTACAACAACCGCCTCGCCTACAAGGCTTACAAAGGCCTCCTAGAGCTGCATGAGAGTCATCAGGCCAAGCATTTCCTTAGCAAAGCCACAGTCAGTCATTTGATGTTGATGGAACAGGGGATCTGCTTCTATGAACTAAAGAAGTACTTGAAGAGGTATAAGAAACTACCTCCCATCTCTGCACTACGTGGTCGCCTAGGAGGGTTCTTTGACGAGACCTTTCAACCTATAAGCAGATTCAGAACTGATTGGTCTAGGAAGCTAGAAAGCAGTCCTAGCAATCGAGTTGAACAGGTTCATCAAGTTGAAGTCGTTGAACATCCAATCACTACATCCGAAGAAGTAATTGAAAAGACACAGGCTGATTTAAGAGCTGATTTTGTGTCTTTGATAGATCGCTTAAACCTTGACGAGGCTTATCTAGACCCAGACTTCAAGAAAGAACTCCAAGCAAGAGAGCACCAAATAGAGATGCTTGCAGATTGGTCTAAACCAGCCTTAAAGGGTCATGTCGGAAGACATCTATACGTCTAAACATTTCCACTCCACCTGCCCAAACTATTTAATGCAACACACGAAAGAACTCACAAGAGACAACGTTCCACATACCAAAAAGATCAAGTTTTGGTCTCCTGGTCAGATGCATACAGCAGCCTTTGAACGATGGTCAGAGTTCAGTTCTACCAATCAACAGGAGAACGCCAAAGCCATCGCTACTGAATGGGTCATAACCCCACTAAACACCTCAAAATCATTAAATACAAAAAGCACCAAACACTAATCACACCAATAGATCTAACAGAAATGCATACAAAGAAGACTTCGCCTCAGCGCGAGCAATCAAAACTACCTTTCAATCCCCAAGACATATCCGATAGAGAGATAAGAATGATTCAAGCCAACAATGCCGGTATGTCCCTCAGGGAATACGAAAGAACTCTCAGGCACATCGGGGTTGATTATTCATCCCATTAGGAAGACAGCCAATGGCTGGATCATCTTTGGAGCACTTCTTTATTAGAAAGATATATTGCACCTTCCTTTTGCTCTCTTAATGGAGATCATTCTGCAATTATTTTTTAAATTAAATATTAGATGAAATACATGCTTCAATCTGTTTTTCGAGTGTTCCCTGGTCAATATCTTTCCCAATTAAAACAACCTTGTTTTTTCGTTCACGGTTTCTATCGCTATCTTCAAGTGTGAACCTTTTCCCAGACAGATGAAATACATGAGTTATTTCACTCTCTTCAAAGCAAAGTATTCCTTTTGCTCTATATACACTTGATGGCAATTGATTATCTAAGAAATATTGAAACTTTCTCAATGAAAAGGGCTGATTAC
>QCJM01000030.1 GCA_003216035.1 Prochlorococcus sp. AG-409-B13 | reverse complement strand
AGGCCGAAAGAACACTTGCTAATGGATGCAGCAAAATTTTTTTTATGCCTAATTGATCTGCTAAACGGCATGCTTGTTGCCCACCTGCGCCTCCGAAGGCAACAAGTATTCCTCCGCGAATGTCATGCCCACAGAAAATGGAAACTTGCTTTATAGCGTTTGCCATGTGTTCTATGGCAATTGTTAAAGCTCCCTCAGCAATTTTTTCTGGGGTGCTGGATAGAGTCTTCGCAAGTTTTGAAAAATTTTCTTTCACTATGGAAATATCTGGAGGTTGGTCAGCAGATTTTCCGAATATTGCTGGAAATGTATTTGGTTGAAGACGACCCAGCAAAAAATTTGCATCGGTAATGGTTAATGGACCACCATTGCGATAACAAGCTGGACCTGGACTTGCACCCGCTGAACGAGGTCCTACTTTTAAACGTTCACCATTTGCGGAAATAATTGATCCCCCTCCAGCGGCTACTGTATGTATAGGGAGTCTTTGGGCCATTAATTTTTGTCCAGTCACCTCTGTCTCAGGGGTACGATTCCAATTATTGGCTTGGGCAGAGGAAACATAAAACACATCTGTTGATGTTCCTCCCATGTCGAAACCTATAAGCGGTTGATGATTGAAACCGGAATCACTCGCAACTGATATTGCTCCAACCATCCCTCCTGCGGGTCCTGAGAAAATTGTGTCTTTTGCAAGTAAGAAATCAGGCGCTATTAACGCACCACTTGATCTCATAACTCTAAGGCGAGTAGACCTACCAAGGGCAGTTCTTATTTGAGTTAGATAATCCATTAATACTGGTGCAACAGTTGCTTCTACAAGGGTTGTGTGGCCTCTGGGTACAAGTCGTGGAAGTGGAGAGACCTGATGAGAGCAGATCACTGTTTTACACCCCAGCTCCCTTAGCCATGTTTTTAAATTAATTTCTTGTATAGGATTCTTATATGAATTTAGAAGCGCAATGGCGTATGAATTATTTTCTTTAGAGCAATGCTTCAGGACCTTACTTTTAAGTGATTCGTCAAATAGTAAGGGCTCAATTTCAACTCCTTTGGAATCAATTCGACCTGAAACCTCTATGATTGAGTGCGCTATGAATGCTGCTCTTTCTATTCGTAGAGAAAATAAATCTTGGCGGTGCTGATCTCCTATTTGCAATAGGTCTCTTAGTCCTTGATTGCAGAATAGAACAACAGGTTCTCCAGTTCCTTCTAGCAACGTATTGGTCGCAACAGTTGTGCCTAAACGTACTTCTTGAATTAGACCTTCAGGAATAGGGTCTTCATTTTTGATGCCAAGAATTTCTCTGATAGCATTAACAGCAGGGTCACCAATTTGATGTGCTTGTTCGGAGAGAACTTTCCTGACAATATGCTTACCATGTGAATTAACCCCTACTACATCCGTAAAGGTCCCTCCTCTGTCAACCCAAAACTGCCAACCCATTAAATTAAAAACTCTGAGATCTTATTAGGTAAGCTGTAAATATTCTAGTACGATTTTTCTAATGCACCAGCAAATTATAGATTATTATCTTTCAAATGTAAAAATAATCATTACAAAGCCAATATACTTTCTTGTCTTTATAAACTGTCAAATTAATTTAGAGGTTAGATCTTGCTAGTCTTTTCGGATGATTCTTCTAGACTCTTAAACTTGAGGGGGCTGGATAACTGGGGCCTTTAATAATAATGTCCGTCCTGCGCTAGAGATCAAATAGGCGTTCTATACCTGCTTTAAATAGGAGTGGATATGGTGGTTTCGGTAAATCGTTTTATGTATATTGAATTTATATCAATTAAACTGTTTAGTGGTGATCATTGTAAAATTCATTCAAATATCAAAAAATTGGAGCTTGAGCCTATGAAGATTTTTTTAGCCTTTGAAAAAGTCTTGCAATGAAAATAGTTGGCGTTCTACCATAGTTCTTCAAAACTTCTTTCCTTTGATGCGCAAGTACTGTCTACAGGCTTTTTATTGAACCTCTCCTTGTAATTTTAGATTGATGGATTATCTTGACCCTGCAATTAACTACGGCCCTAATGACGCCGGTGCAAGCGCCTTGTCGATTGCACTTGTTGTAATTGGAATTTTGGTCTGCTCCTGGCTTTTTGGTGCAGCTTATGGACTCCTGGCTAATTACATCAAGGCCAAGAAGGACGACCCAGACGAATAATTACTCAGTTGAAGATAATTTGGCATGAGAAAGAAACGATTTCTATTAGTTGAACTTTCTATATAGTTCTTCAACTTTTATCTTAGGTTTTGAAACTGATTATTTAAGCTGAAGCGGATAGTTTTTTTCAGTCAATGAAATATTAGATGTGTTATTGAGAGCAGGTTATCCGATTATTTATTGCATTGAGCATAGCTTCTTTTTCTAAAGGAGGAATTGGTAAGCAAAGCATTTCATCGACTAAGTCAATTCTCCAGAGCTTCCTGCTGTTTGGATTGCTGGGGATTTCGAGTTTGTAATGGAGACCTTCGACAAATAGGTTTGCTGATCTTTTCAGCTCAGCCTCTGAAATGTCTAGGTACTCTAATAGCTCAGAGGTTGAGAACCAAGGAGCAGGAGTGCTAGTGAACCATTGAATTGGAGGTGGCGGCATGATTGCAGCTCTCCTGATTTGATTAAAGGATGCCTCTAACCCAGAAATAAGCAAGCCTTTAATCCCATCGTGACTTTTCTGGAATGCCTTAAGCCTATTTTGGATTGTGGTTTTTTCTTTCTAGTACTAATTTAATCGCTTAGTTTTTAATGAATTGATTGCTAGAGATAGCTAGATTCTTTGTACTAAAAAGCTGGCTAATTACTTTTTGAGTAAATAGCAGCTTGAAATTATATTTTCATACTGCTTTTTCTGCATTTGATAGGTTTGAGCAGATGTTGCAGTATCTAGGTATTAGGAAGCTTTTGTTTAGTGATGGGAGCACCAGATGGCACAAGTTGTTGTTACCACAGCCACTACTACCCCCCCCCATTTGATGACCTTTTGGGGAGCATTAAAGGTTGTTCCGACCAAGATTGCGGCGAGATTGACAACGATAAGTTGATCAGTGGAGACGGATGTACCAAATGGCCCAGTAGTAGCGAGGAAATGCATGATGAATGAGTCCGGCTAGAAAAACCTTACGCCCTGCTGGGGCAAGGTTTAAATGAAATGACTTGGAATATGAGCTTTTATTAAGATGGCGTTTTCCCCTTTAAGTTGGCTTTGATTAATTGACTCTGTTGTTTTGATGGCGTCATGTTTTTTGATTTTGCGAGTAGATCTATTGCAAGAAAAGGATTTTATTTTTGCTTTGGTATGACTGGATGATCTAAACCTACCTCGATTAATAACTGCTAATGGCTTAGGAGGTCAGGAGCCCGAACATTCTCAGGCATAAATAACTACATACAGAAGAGCTGTGGATTGGTATAAAAGAGATTGAGCGTTAGGAAGTGTATTTATGACTTTCGATCGACTTAGTAGGGCTGAAGTTTTGCATGGCAGATTTGCTTGGATGCTACTTGTTGTAATTGTTTTGATAGAGCTTAAGAAGTTCTATTATCTTTGAACGACGTAGTTACTTGGCTGTATAGAGATTTGGTGGGCATAAGGCTCCGCCTAATGCCCACTCCTATCAACCTTCTTTAAACCTCTTCATAATCTTGTTGCCTTTTGCCTAGTCTTTTATATCTTTTTAGGTTAATTGTATAGATCTTTTTGTAACTTGTCTATAAGGTATTTATTGTAAGTGAAAAGAATTTGTTATAAAGTTTATTTTGCATTTGATTGTCTTGTATTGATTTTTGTTTTCATGATAGTGCTTTATCTAATCTTAGCTTGAATTTATTTGTTGATTCTTAGGTCCTCGCGATTGACGTTTCTTGGCTTCTGGTGCGTGATCCCTTGAAAGGATTTGATAAGTGGTTGGCCTACCAGTAAAGTCAAAAAATATTGATTAATTAGTTTAATTTAAAAGATGTCACAATCAAAGAATTTGAGAATTACTTTTGGTAGGTGGTTGGTTAGAAGTATGGCAATTTTGGTAAGTACTATTGCTGCAATTGATTTACTTAAGCAAGAGTATCGCGAAGGCTTGATCCTAGTCTTGGCTTGGGTATTCATAATTTCCGCAGAAAGAAGAATGAAAAGCCTCTCTGGTGATAGTGATAAAGATGGATCGCAATGAGATGCTATAGATTCTTTTTATATATTTCGATAATTAATTTTTGTTGCCTTTGAAGATCATTAGAATTGGTAGACCAACTGTGAAGATAATGCCAATAGTAATAATTAAAAGGCCTAGAGGAGAACTTGGTTCAAGTCCACCAGTAACCTTGCTAACTGGAAAAGTAGTTTCAGTAAGCAGTAAGTCTCTCATCATTTATTCAATTAGCTATGAACGAAGGTTGGGGGCTCAGTTTTTGTGAGTAATTCTCTTTTGGTAAATATGCCCATTTACTTATTAATAGCAGCCTCAGAAGTTTTTTAGTGTTAATCCCTTTCTGTGACTTCATAGGAGCTCATTAGTTAACTTAATTGTCATGGGAGTGTGTGGTGCTCTGTGCTTATTGCTAGTGAGATAGCTAGTTGTTGCAGCTTATAAGGTCTCTAATTTAAGAAGACGGAAGCTTTCATGCCAATGTTAAGTGGCTCGGCTTTTGTAATCGCACCAGAAGCAGCAGTAGCTCTTCTGGTACGTCGAGCGGGCCTTGGAGCGTTTGCTTTGCTCATCCGCTTCGTAACTCATGTTTTTGGAGGAGTTGTTTTAGTGGAGGCCACTTTTTTTTACAGCAGCCTTTTAGGTGCAAGGGCGTTATTTTTGGTGATTTTTACTTTTGTTTTGCTGCCATATTTCTCGGGAGCATTCTGAGACATCTTAGAGGCTTTGCGGGTGTGATGGCATTACACAATTGCCCATTTTCCCTCAGAGAGCTTGGCAGTTTTTTCGATGTCTTTAATTAGGTTTTCTCAAGGTGCTTGTCAAATGTAGCCGTGGCCCCACTTTCGATCAAGGATTTTACGACGCCCGCAGCTGTGATCTTTTCAAGATGACGTTTGAAGATTTCTTTTTGAAGTTGAGTAATTAGGACATCTGCCTTGAAGCTAACTGTAATTGTCAGTTGAGACATTCAAAATGATTCATCCATTTCATAGGCAGCATGTTTTCCGCACGTCAATCTAATTGTGATAAATGATATAAAATTATCTATTATGAAGCTCTAACTAACTAAATGATTTGGTATTACAACGATGTGTGGACGTTATGAACTGACAACTGAGTTAGTGAAACTACCTGGCTTAATAAAGAAAAACTTGCCTTATGGTTTTGAAGAGCACTATGCGAAACAACCATTAATTCAACCAGCCGACCCTGTTTTAGTACTAAGGCAAGAAAATGGGAAAATAAGCTCCTCATTCATGTTGTGGGGATTATTTGCAGAGTGGAGTAAAGATCCAATTCATGGGGAGAGGTACTTTAATGCTAGAGCTGAAACGGTGGCTACTAAGCCAACTTTTAGATCAGCTTGGAGGCATCGAAGATGTTTACTTCTAGCAAGCGGCTTCTTTGAAAAAGGAAATCGAATTAGAAGGACTGATTGGCAACCCTTTTGGTTGGGTGGACTTTGGAATAGATGGCTTGGCGCTGATGGAAGTGAAATTGAGAGTTGTACTGTTATTACAACCGAGCCAAATTCTCTTGTTAAACCACTCCACAATCGAATGCCTGTAATAATTCCAGAAGGATTAGAAGATGCTTGGTTAGGACAAGCTAATGCCTATGGTTTACGTGCTTTAGAGCCACTGCTGAGGGGATGGAATCCCAATGGTTGGATTGTAGAGCCAGTCGTCAAGCGAACTTCAATTATCGAGCAGATGGATTTCTTCCCAGGTGTCGATTTAGGCTAGTCAATCCCTAATATGGCTTGACTGATTATCGAAATTAGTCCTGCAAGAAAAAACAACTTATTTTTTGCAGCTATAAAATTACCAACGCCTATTACCTTGAAAAAAACACTCGGCCAGGCAGCCGTTAAAAAGATTTAACTCCAATGGCGGAGGTAATAGGCCGGCACTTGTATGCATACTTCATGGGTGGATGAAATTATTACCAAGAAAGTCCCTGAATTT
>QCJM01000029.1 GCA_003216035.1 Prochlorococcus sp. AG-409-B13 | reverse complement strand
ATTGAATGGCAAGGTTGTCTTCAATACTGGTGCAGTGGATAGAGACGGCTCGTCTGAAGAATCTACCGTTTTTCAGTATGTTGCTCAGTGGAATCTAAACACCAGCTTCTCAGGAGAAGATCTCCTTTATACAAGACTGAAAACTGGCAACGGAGCTGGTCCTTTCTCGTCAAAAACTTATGGCACTTACTTGAGTGCTAATAACGGTAATGGTGATGCCATTAAAGTTGACAAGCTTTGGTATCAATTCCCTGTAGGTGACAACTTGCAGTTCTGGATTGGACCGAAGATTGAAAACTACTACATGTTAGCTAGTGCTCCTTCTGTTTATAAGCCAGTCTTGAAGCAATTTGCTTTAGGCGGGAATGGAGCTACTTATGGTTCTAGTACTTCGCCTGGTTTCGGTGTTGCTTGGACTCAGCAAGTTGAAGATCGTAATCAGCCTAGGTTTGCTATTAGTACTAACTATGCGGCCAAAAATGGTGCAGACGCTACTGATGATGAAGGACTTTTCAATGAGAAGTCTAAGTCTAAGTGGCTAACTAAGGTTGAATATGGATCACCTCGTTGGCAGGTTTCTGCAGCGATGGCCGTTCATGACTGTGATGATGATGGTGGAAACTGCTTTGATGGTGGTTCCTACTACTCCACTACAGCAGGTCAAAACCGTACTGGTGATTCCACAGCTATTGGCTTAAGGGCTTATTGGAGGCCTGAATCAACTGGTGCCATGCCTTCTGTCAGTGTTGGTTACGACGTTGCCAACATTGACGATGCCACAGCTGGTGGCACTGAGGAAACAGCTCAGTGGATGGTTGGACTTGGTTGGAAGGATTTATTTGTTGATGGCAATTCAGCAGGTCTTGCCTTCGGTCAGCGTCAGTACGCCACTGATATCAAAGGTGGTGGTGATGATGATGCCGATGACAACTTTATGTGGGAGGCTTATTACACCTTTAAGGTGTCTGACAATGTCTCTATAACACCTTCTATCTTTGGTGGAACTGACACTCAAGATGGCACTAATGACGACCTTTCTGGAGCCCTTGTTCAGACAACATTTAGATTCTAATTTAATTACTTAAATGTTTAATAAAAAGCGTCCACGTAAGTGGACGCTTTTTATTAAAATTATGTTCTAATTAATGTTTGTATTTTGAATTAGCTTTGAAGAGGTAATTTTTAATATACCATTTGTTCACTTTGGTTATGCTTTAAGCAAAAACCTTGGCTTGTTAATAAAAAATTGTTCCTGAAACCTAAATTAAATGAATAATTTTATTCGCCAAAAATTCTTATTTTTCAATCTGTTTTGATATCTCTAGTCTACCAGCAGTTCTCTCCCTCGCCGATAGGTATACAAATGTCTTCTTCTTTTGCCTTTTTGGCAGCATCTGCGGCAGCTGAGTCAAGAGTGCTTTCGGCATCAATTTCTTGGTCAGTAGTCCATTCTTTTAGCCCGCCCATGTCCTGGTGGTTTTCTCCAGCTTGGATTGCGCTTGGCTGAATTGCTCCTGAAGAAATAATAGTTGTAGCAGCAATGAAAATAGCTACAGGTGACTTCTTGTTCATGCTCAATACCTAATGACCTTTTATATAGCCTTGGAAAGGCAGGAAGTGCCAGCCTTTTTATACATCGCACTGTAGCAATTGACTCATCTTTAGTCTCCTAGCCTCCTTAGCAGATTGCTGTATGCCTGAAAAACTAAATCCAGTTCAGGTGTCCGGCCTTGTTTGGCAAGTAAACCTCTCGCTCCAGCATCTAGGCCAAAAAGAATATTTCTATCTTCATTATTTTGTACATAACTTTGTATCCAACCTACACAAACTAATCTCTCACCAAAAGTAACAGGTTCAACAGAATGGAGGCTAGTGCTGGGATATATAACAATATGGCCAGATTGTAGCTTTAATTTCTTACAGCCTTGAATTGTTTGGAGGCTTAGCTCCCCTCCTTGGTAATCATTTGGTTCACTTAGAAATAATGTGAAAGATAGGTCGCTTCTTCCTGAACTCATATATGGGTTGTCTACGTGAACGCCATAGCCTTGCCCTTCCCCAGTACGAGTAAACATTAGTCCATGTAATTTACGGGGTAAGGCAAAACTTTTTAGAAGTTTGTCAGAGGTTATCTTTTCACTTATAAATTGGCTATGTTTTAAAGATATTTCTGAATCTCTATTTAGTTGAAAATTGTTTTTTACTGTGCTGGCATGACTGCCTGCTGTCTTCTTCCCCTCTTCCCATTCAGATTTTTCACGTTTGATATCCTTGGCTAGATTTAGACAGGTACTTTTGTCAAGTAGATGGTGAATTAAATAGTCCATACGGTTTAACCAACATTGTGATAATGCACTATTTGAAGGCCTTTGTCCTGTGAAACAATTGTGTCTATTAAAAGTATAAAATGATCACTAGGCAGGTGTTTGCGTTGGAAGCCTATAAAGTGCTTATAAGGATATAAAAATTTATTAGTAATGCATCTAATTACTAAGCTCACGTCTTCATTTCTAACCACTTGCTTCGTTATTGCTTCAGGCTCTGGCTTAACTAGTGGGGCAATGGCTAGGGAGGTTCGTATTTACTCGGGTCGCCATTACAATACTGATAGAAAGATATTTAAGAAATTTGCTAAGGAAACAGGGATTAAAGTTAGGTTGATTGAAGCAACTGGAATATCACTAGTAGAAAGGCTCAAGCGTGAAGGTGCTAGCTCTAAGGCTGATATTATTTTATTAGTTGATGCTGCCAGAATTTCAAATGCTGCAAATGCTGGGTTGCTACAACAATATCGTTCGGCAAAATTAGATAAGGAGGTCCCAAAAGAGTATAGAGACCCTAAGGGCCGCTGGTATTCCCTGACTAGGAGAGTGAGAATAATGGTGGCCAATCCATCAAAGATAGATGTTGATAAAATAAAAACTTATGCTGATTTATCAAATCCTTCACTTCAAGGAAAAGTATGTCTTAGAAGACGAAATAGTCCTTATAACCAATCTTTAGTCGCTGATCAGTTGGTTTTGCGGGGAGAAGCTGCTACAAAAAAATGGCTAAATGGGTTGATTAGTAATGTTTCGCAGCCTTATTTTCCTGGAGATATCAGCTTGATACGGGCTGTAGCTCAAGGCATTTGTGGTGTTGGGATTGTGAATCACTATTACGTCGCCAGAATGCTTGCAGGTGTGAATGGATCAAAAGATAAGGCTTTGGCTAGAAAGGTGAAAGTGATTACTCCGAACCCTGCCCATGTCAATGTAAGTGCAGGCGGTATAGCTAAGTACTCAACTAACAAGAAGGAAGCTATTCAATTGCTTGAATATTTAGTTTCACCTGATGGGAGTAGAGGTCTCGCTGGTCCTACGTATGAACATCCTCTAATTGGACAGAACAATTCGAAAGAGGTGAAGAGGTTTGGTTCGTTTGTTCCCGATGGTGTGACCATTGAACAGTTGGGTTCTTTCAATTCCAAGTCAATCAAGCTTATGGGTAAAGCTGGTTGGGAATAAAAATTAATATTCGTGTTGTTTCAAGTGATTTGAGGTGGATAAGCATTTCATCTTTTTATGTAGTTTGTTTTCTTGAGAATGATTTATTGCTAATACGAATATAATTAGTTCCTGTGGTAACAGAAATGATATAAAAAGGGGTTTGGAGAGGTGGCTGAGTGGTCGAAAGCGAACGACTCGAAATCGTTTGACGGGCAACCGTCCGTGGGTTCGAATCCCACCCTCTCCGCTCAAATTTTTAGTTCCTATGGGTTCCTCTTGGTTCGGGGGAGTCCCAATTTTTGGTTAAATTGGCGGATGTGTCTGCCGAGTTCAGATCGTTTTTGAGATTTTAGTTCCAATAAGTTCCTAGAAGTCCCATGACTGATTAAAAGTTTTTGAGATTAAATTTGTTCTTATTTTTAAACTTATTCAGTGAAAAAATATCTTCTCCCATTAGTTCTTTGTAGCAGTTTTATGGGCACTGCTGTTTATTCACAAGTTTTTAGAGCGGGTGGTTCTAGTGGCACTGCTTGTCCATCAGGTGCTCAATACAAAGGCAATGGTTTTTGTCGTTCAAATGATGGCAAGCAATACTTTCCTGCTGGCGGTTCTAGTGAGAGCGCTTGTCCTTCTGGCAGTCAATACAAAGGGAATGGGTTCTGCAAATCCAATAACTACAAGCAATTCTTCCGTGCTGGGGGGAGTGGTACTTCTTGCCCATCAGGTACTCAGTACAAGGGAAATGGATTTTGTAGAAGCAACTAATCAGACATCAAAAAGGCATGAAGAAGGGCGGGGTATTTCGATCCCGCCCTTTGAGTCAAGCACTTATTTTTTAGACCGTTCGTGCTCTGACTCCTGATTCAGTTCTAGATCGCTGGGAGCAAGATTCAATGGTGATAAACACCTGTTTTTAAGCAACTTCAGGACACCAACCAATCTCCAACACTTGCTTCTTCTGCCATTGCCTACATCGCTTGGTCAGATGTTCTCCTTGTTGAATGAGGTGTTGGTGAATTGGACAAGTTAAATGAGTGAGGCACTGCTTGATACAGGAATAGGTGAAGTGTTCACAGGTAATGCAAGCGGCACTGCCTCTTCAGCACCTGAGTTCTCCTGCGTGAAGTACTCTGGTTCCTAATTTCAGAAAACTGAGTTTGAATAGATAAATTCATTCATTATTTTCAGAGAATCTCATTCTCGAGATCCCGATTTTAGTAAGTCTTCTCCCTTCAGAATTTGAAATAGATATAAGGATATAACGGGCATGCATATTATTAAATTTGTATTGAGAGAAATCATGTTCTATTTTAATAGACTTTTCGCTCTCCTTAATGATTACTTTTGAAATCCCTTTAAATGTATTCTTTTCAGGTGGCAACATTGAGTCGCAAGATTCATAAATTGCTTGGCATGAAGATGATGGGGAAGCATTATATTCTTGAGATTCAAAATGAAATGAAATTTTCTTAATTGAAATAGGGAAAGGTAGTTCTATTAATCCAAAGTATGTATTATTATCTCTGAATAACTTTGTTTCTCTAACAAAACTATCTGTCAGAAAACTATCTCCACTCAACCACCCAGGTATATTGCTTATAAGTATATTACAAATCGCATTGATTCTGTTATCATATTTTTTGGATACATTCGCCAAGCCTTCTTGATTTAGAAACCTACTTATCAAATTTGACTGCAAATATTTACCGATTTTCTCGTAAGGTAAGTGTAGATGATGAGAATCAGAGTAAAAGTATGTTTTATTTTTTCGAGTAATGGGATCAACTACAATCTCATGAAGACCTGCACATCTAATATTGCGTTGCCGGCATACTTCTAGCAGTAAACTATTCATGTAAAAACACATATCATTTCTCTCCTCTAAAGGAACAGATGCTTCCCCTGTACCTCCTCCACAGTGAGGAGTATTAACTAGAACCTGATAACCCTTTAAACGTAACTTATCTAAAAAACTCATGTAATTTTTAACAATATCACGAACAATCAACTCTGGAAGTCTATTTTGTCTCCTTGATTGCTTATGAACATGATTTCTGAGATCAACTTCTCCTATTGTCAAAATCACACTTGTATCTTCAGGGTGGTAATTTGTTAATTTGTCAAGAATTTTCTTATGCGCTCCTGATGAAGAATTTGGATTGTTAATATTATATCCTGTTGGCGCGCCAACAGGATAATGTTTTATGAATCTATGATTTCCAAAAATCTTTCCATGAGAATCTCCAAATGATATTATTTGTTTTGATTTTGTTGCTTGGAGTAACTCGTCTCCGATTAATTTAGTATCATTAGTCCTACTGAGATCATTACTTATTTGATCTTGGTGAGCATAATCAATTTTAGATGTGATCATTTTCATGTTTGCCGCGTAATACCAGATTATCAATGGATTGATGAATTCATTGTCGATACTTTTATTTATTCTATCTAGACTAGACTTCTTATTCTTTATTGAATTAGTTTCTGTCTTTGCAAGAATTTTCATCTCTGATAGTCGCAATAATTCCAAGAGAAAAGTATAATCACTTGGATAAACTTGCTCAATTAAATCTAGAATTTGTTTTAAGAGTTCTCTATCTTGATGCATGTTCCACGCTCTAATGAAAGTATGTATTGCTTGTTGGTATTCCTGCGTTTTTAACAGTGCCTCTCCAATTCCTTGGTGGGACTTCCAGTGTTCTTTGAGTGCAAGTGATTGATTGAATGCGTCTATTGCTGATGGGTATTGCTGCGTTTTGAACAGTGTCTCTCCAAGTCCTTGGTAGGACTTCCAGTGTTCTTTGAGTGCAAGTGATTGATTGAATGCGTCTATTGCTGATGGGTATTGCTG
>QCJM01000028.1 GCA_003216035.1 Prochlorococcus sp. AG-409-B13 | reverse complement strand
TTGCTACTGTCACTGCTGGAGTCCAGTCAGATGCACGAAAAAATGCACAAGGCTAGGAGATTGGAGCTATGTATACAGGGAAGTGCGTCAGTACTAGTATTTGGAACTAGTGCTTATTCGCTAATTCATTAGAGTCCTTCACCTGGAATCCAGACTCAGGTGGAGTAAATCTAATGACACCAAATCGGCACCGATGGCAGGTTGAACAGCAAGATCACTAACAAAATGAAGCAATTCAAAGAAGTCATTAAATTAAAAAAGATTAATTATGTCGACAGCACAGTGCAGGGCACTGCGCTGTCGACATAACAAGTACAGGAGATTTTCTAAATGCCGAAAACAAATTGGCTAAATGATTGGCGGTTAAAGATCCATTCATCAAGTACTGGGTTGGCATTGATGGTTTTAACCCTCACTCAAATTCCAGTAGCAATCAAAGCCACATCAGAAATCTATTGCATGGAGAAAATTGGGCAGGCTCAAGGATCTGCAGTAACTGCGATTATCAAATGCAATGGGGGATAAAAATCATTGATGCCATAAGGCAATTGGGGATTAAAACAAAAGGCTTTGCACTTGACTGATGCCTTCCAGGTGAACTGCTTTTGCATATTGCTCTGAATGCGCACAATTCTTGGCGCAATCATTGGATTCTGGAATTACGTGCTGGTTCATCAAACCGACCATTTAGTCGAGATTGCCTTCGATCGAATCACTATTCCAGGTGCAAGGAACGAGGTAGTCATTAAAGTTCAACTTCTTATCAAGGGAGGTATCACCTCATTTGGCATTAAATGCCAAAAACAAGATTTCAGATGAATCAGGAGATCCCATTCTTGACAGAAGGTAGGCATAGAAGTCTATTTAGATTTTCTACCCATCGTGATATGGATCTTTTAGATATTCCTTCCAGGACAATTAAACAAGGCTTGTAGCTAATCACTGCCCCATAAGCTCCTTATAGTTATTCAGTTGTTCTGGAAATCTTAAATTTATTTCTTCATCATATGGCCATTATGAATCTGACCGAGTTCATTCATTTCATGAGAAACAGCCAACTTCTTTAGAGACTGTGATCCGCAAAGTGCACTCAATGCAATGACAACTAGTGAGGCAGTGCTAAGTAACTGAAGGACTACTGGGAGATGTGCATTAACCCTGTCACGAAAAGTCATCATACCTAATGTGAAAAACACTTTATTAAAACAAATTCCTTTTCTTCGTGCGATGCCTTGCCTTTGAGTCGTCGCAACTGAAACATTAACAAATGAGGGAGGGGAGGCTTAGAAGGGCTGTATCCAAAAAAAATTTAATGGGAAAAGCAAGGCTATACAAGCCAGATATTTAAAGGTGCTTAGAAGATAGCATGTTTTGAATAATCATTTAAGGACATAGTGAGGCCATACGCCTATTCTTGATCTAAAAGAAATCCTTATCTGGAAGCTGATTCTTTTTTACACAAGGCTTCTGTCTTGTAAAATACAGGTGTACTGACCTTAAGATAGTAGACTCTATATATTTAAAAGATTTAATTACCAGTGAACCAGAATAATAACTTTGAAACAGGAGTCAATAAGCTTTTTTATATTTCTAGAGAAAATCCTAGAGATATCGGCATAAAACTTAAGCATATAATAAAAGTAATTACGCAATTAGCCTTTATTACCAATCCAATTCATCTAAATAAAAATACTTTAAAGGTTATTGATAGTATTTTAAAGGATATATTGAGTTTTAAGGGGCTAAATGTAAAAGAATTTGAACTTATTAAGGCTGCTGAACTTGCTTTAGAAGAGATAAGCTTATTCAAGTCAATTTCATTTACTACAAGAAGCAACATGGAAATAGCTATTGCTTCTTATTATAAATTGAATCAAAAGTTAAATTATAATAAGTTGAATCTATTATATCCAAGGAACATTCATATTGAAACCATTGCCTTGTGCAATGCTAAATGTACATTCTGTGACTATAAGGAGCTGAAGCGAACAGGGACAAAAATGAGTGACGATATGATAAATAAAATCTTGACCGAGTTGAGTTTGATTCCTAAGAATCTAGAGTTTACTGTTTCTCCATATAAGATTTCAGAGCCTTTTCTTGATAAGAGATTAATACCAATATGCGAGCAAATTTTAAAAATGCATCCTTTATCTAGGATTAGTCTTATATCTAATGGCAATTTCATACCAGACAAAGCAATTGAAGAACTTATTGAATTATCCAAAAATCAGAATTTTTATTTCTTAAATAAAAATAAAAATCTACAGCCTAGAATGTCGATAAGTTTCTCACTTAATGAATGTGAAAGTGAAGAGTATGAGGAGCTAATGAAACTTGATTTTAAAAGGACTTGTAATAATTTGAACAAGATTCACGAGCACATATTTAAAAGTAATTTTCCTCATATTATTAAAATAACTCGTGTAAGTACAAACCCATCTGGGGACATAAAATTCTTAGAGTTCTGTAAAAGAAAATATCCTTTATTTCAACCTATTCTTCTTAAGTTAAATGACTGGACAGGAAGCAATGAGTTCTCTCATAAGCTTGTAGGTCAAGAAGCTATCCCATTAAATGCTTATAAAGAACTGTCTTGTTTAAGATGGTTTGACCTTTCCATTATGGCAGATGGGAATATTGCCTTATGTTGCATGGACTCTGGTATTAATCATTTAAATATTGGCAATGCTTTGAAGGAAAGTATTTTTAGTATTTACAGAAGGAAAATGAAAGAATATCTTCCATTAAATTATCAAAGGGGTTCTTCAAAAGATCCCTGTAGAGGGTGTACATATTCTCAGGGTAGTAAGCTAAAGTTCACTATCAAATGAAATATTTACCACTATGAATAAACCAATAACCTTGCTAGTAGAGATCAAATAATATTTTGAATCATTAATTATTTCTCATTAGCCTTCCGACATGAAATACTTTTTTTAGTTACTATTTAAACAAATCTAAATATCTCTTATCGAATTCATTAACTAAAGGTTGATGCTTCTCTTGCCATAAATCGACACTCCATGGCTGGTAAAATTTTAAATGTTGATTATCTGGTTTATATCCAAGCAAAACTTTAGTTTTCGGAAATTCAGTAGATATAGAATCTATAACTCCTTTCCACCAAATCCCTTCTCGAACTGTAGTATGAGCATTTTCACCATTTGGCAGTTTACTTAGTGCTGGGTAACATGCAATTACAAGTAAAATCCATTCATTTGCATAGGAAAAAATATCTCTTAGAACATTTGGTACATCAGCTATAAATAAATGTTCAAGAACATCAGTTGAGACTACACAATCTACTTTTTGTCTTTCATCTATAGAGCGACCAGGCTCATAATGAAAAGCATTTTTAAGATTAAAATATGTTTTCGCTGACAGTTCGCTATTACCATCAAAACCCAAAGCATCCCAATCACAACCTCCGCTTCCATAGTCTAAAATACTTGAAATTGACTCTTTAATAAAAAATTGACGAAATACATTCTTTAAAAACTTTATATTAAAATTAGAAAAACCAACATTTTTAGGAACCCTTTTCTGCCCTTCCATATCGTAGCCTTCACTTGCCATTTTTTTGTATAATCCAATTAATTCTTTTCCCTTAGGACTATAGATTATTTCAGTACTCATAATTAATTTCCTAGAAATCTTACCTTAGCACTTCTCATAAGGAGTCAAATCAAGTATAAAAACTCCTTATAGTAACAACTTTCGATAGAACTATTATAAAAGTTTCAATTTCATGAGCTGATGTAGAATTGAAACTCATTTAAGAATATCAAGAAGAAGTTGATTGTCTTGCAAAGATTGGTCCTTAAGCAATCAGAAATCAAAGTAATTAATTTTCATGAGGTATGGTCCGACAAATCCTTCACTAAGAAGACCTTAGAAAAGCTTGATAGCTGGAAATACGCAAAAGACATGAAAAGGGTATGTCGATGAGAGTTTTAGAGCTTTCTGAGCAGCTCAAAGTTGACACTGATGACTTACTTGCTGTTTGCACGCTTTTAGAAATACCGGCGACTTCAAGGATTAGTTGCCTTAGCCAGGAGCAAATCAAAAAACTGATGTTTTTCTACCAACAGAAGCCAGAAGAGAAATGAGCATTAAGACGGGTTGCGATTTTGTAGCAGTTGCTACAAAATCAGGGCATTACAACCGGAGGGATTAATGATTGACGCTCCCCCTGAGTATTAAATAGAAGCGAATTGACTTCTTGTTCCTGCTCCAAAATTCTCATTTTACAAGTTGGATGGTCGCAGATGCTTTCCTAGGCATTAATGACACTCTTTTGCATCGTTTAGGTGCCCTTGACTGAGTTTTATCAGTTTTACACCTAGACGCTTGGCCTCAGGCGATCAAGAGCAAGGAACTTCTAGAAATATGCACATTAAACTGACTTTCTTACTTAAAAGAAGGTCAGTTTTTGGTATTTTTATAAGAGAGTTCAGGCGTTATTTAACAGCCAAAATATGATTAAATCTTAAAACTTTATTAAGCCATATTTAGCTAGTAAGAATTACCTGAACACTGCACATTTTGTTACTAAGTATCTAAAATATAATTTTTCATGATATGTTCTGCTTCACTCTAAAGGAGGTGCAAGTGATGCTCAAAAGAAAACCTTATTACATGCAAGATGTTGACATCGAATACGATGCCATTGATGAGTATTTTGAATGCATTACTGCCTGCTCTATAGGTGATGATGGAATGCAATGTATCACTCAATGTATAGAAGTTCATCTTAAAGAGGGGGCAAGCAAATGATTAAGACAAATCCTTTATTTGTTACCCCTAAAGGTGGTTCAATTACTTGTTTTAGAGGTGATACTGGTCGAATCTTTCGATCATGCTCAAGAAGCCGTTGTGTGTACTCAAGAGACTTGCACTCTGCCAAGGCATACTTGGATGATTTGGAAGGTAAGAATAGCTTGATTACGGAAGTTTGTGATAAGGTTTCTCCTCAAAGGAAAACCACATTGAAGTGGAGCAGAGATGGTGAACTTTCGGCAGTGGACATGACAAGAATTCTCGATCGACTCGCTAACCCAGAATTGACCGAATGTGATTTGGCTTGTGATTTAAAGGATTCCTGTCTTGAGGATCAAGAATACATATCTTCTATGCCACTGCCTGCAAGTTCTTGGCTTCCATGAATAGATTATTGAGGGTAAGTACTTTAGTAATAGCACCATAGACATTGTTGCTATTAACAATTAAAAGTTAAGTAGAGCCTAGAAGGGCAATAAATACAAGGTTAATGCTCTGATTGGCTTTAGGGGGGCTTTGGTCGCAAGCCCCTCGCAAAAATTCCTCAGGAGGTTGGTAATGAACTATCAAGAAGGACTAACGTTTTTTGAATCTATTCTCCCAATAGCTGTTGGTATTTCTCTTGGATGCTTGGCTTTTCTAGGTGTCCGGGAGTTTTGGCATGAATTTGCAGTCGCATGCAAAGGAGGTTTCCAATGAAACTAACTACAACATTCGCCATCCTTGGGGATGTATTGAAGAACAAACCACTAGATAACATCTTTTGTACGATCGATGATGTTGAAGTGTCCGTTGAGGAATGTGGTCTCGAATTAGAGGTAAATAAGCAAGAGCTAAATTTAGATTTTTGGGATGAAGAATGCAAAGAGCATCCAACCAATTCTCATTGCAAGGTTTATGACGATTGAGTTTTCTTTTTTAAATCTCTCGGAAGTAATAGCTTGCTAGTATTTTGCTGGTATGGGTTTTGATGATTCCTTGAGATCGACTGGTATCATAGGTTTTTGACTTTTCATTAGCCAGTAGCTAGGTTCCTGTTGTGCCATGGGATCCCAGCGAAAATGGGTGGTTTGAAAAAAGTTTGAATAAACCTTCGAGATCAAAGCCTTAATCATTTCTATTCTTGCTCAGTTGACTTTTTTCTGCTTTTTGAAACCTGTAAATCTGAAATTGCAAGAAAAAGGGGCCCTCTTAGGCCCCTCTAGACGTCTTTAGTGATCCCCATCACTCAGCTAATCGAAAGGATTAAGTCTTAACAGCGCACTTTTCAGTCTCTTCAGTAGCGAGCGCAGCTTTTTTTTCTGCTGGGGCTAACGATTTGAGTTCTTCTTGAAGCTCATGCTCTCGCTCATCGATGATTTTGATACGAGACTGATAGTTCTCTTCCAGCATCTTGCGAGAAGCTTCAAGATTGTCGAGTTCCTCCTGCCGTTGCTTAAGTTTGATCTCCTCTAGTTGGCTATCAGAGACCACATAAACAGTCCTCATTGGAGAAAAGAATGAGTCAGCAAAAACTGCGTCGAATAAGGATGTGTACATGATGTTCTGTGCGGGAACACCATTATTTTGCCCCAAGTTTGAGC
>QCJM01000027.1 GCA_003216035.1 Prochlorococcus sp. AG-409-B13 | reverse complement strand
CTGCAAGACTTCTAACTCAAAGTCAAAGTGGCCCAAGTTGATGCTTAGATTATTTTGAGTGCTTTGTTTTTTTTATGATTCTCGTAAAAATCACCAATTCAACTGAAGTAGTGGCATCCAAAACCCACAAGCTTTTTGCGAAGGTAACTCCTGAAAAAATTGATGAGAACCTAGTAGAAGCAGAAGTTATTAAACAAATGGGTTCAGATTTGGCTTCCTTTGGTCTAAAAGGGGAAATTTCAATTGTTAAAGGTATTGACGTAGCAGAAGAGACCCTCGTAACAAAGAAAGGTTTTGTGGTTAAAAGGAGCCAGCGGTTTTGATTTCTCTTTAAAGCTCTGATTGCTTCAGTGAGTAGCCAGCTCCATTGCATAGTGATTAGGAAAGATAGAACGAGAAACCTAGATTTCGAGAATCTCTTCCCAGGTCAGAGCCCAGCCAATTTTCTGGCTGGTGATTAGTGTTTCAGCATAAATTTGGCCATAGAGTTTCATCCTGGGGAAAAGCTGCTAACGCATTCTTCTTTAAGAGCCATTAAGAATTTTTGTCTTTACAAAGTTCTTGCTAGATCTGTCAGTCAAGGATAAAAATAGCTGGTGTCTAAGCCAGTATCTTAGGAATCTCTTTGAAATGAATGAGCTTCATTGCCCGGAATGTGGAAAAGAGTTCAAGATTGACGAAGGCGGGTATGCAAATATTCTCAAGCAGGTGAGGGATAAAGCATTTCAGCAGGCATTAGAAAAAAGACTTGAACTAGCCGAAAAAGATAAGATCAAGTCCATTGAACTTGTTAGAAAAAATATAACAATTGAGTTGCAACAATCAACAATAAATAAAGAAAAAGAAATACAGGGACTTAATGCTAAGATTAGTAACTTTGAAGTCGAAAAGAAATTAGCAGTGAGCGAGGCCAAAAGTTCTGCCGAGAGAGAACGAGATGCACTCGGATACAAGCTGGAGCAGTTGAAGGCTAATAATGATATTACCCAGAAGCTTGCAATCACAAAGGCAGTAATAGAATCAAAAAAAGAACGCGATGCCCTAAAGAGCAGTCTTGAAAAAGCCGAAATAGAAAAGCAATTAGCTCAGAAATCATTGCAAGAAAAATACGAAATTAAGATTAAAGATCGTGATGATGCAATTGAAAGACTTCGCGACATGAAGTTGCGACTATCAACAAAAATGCTTGGGGAGTCGCTTGAGCAACACTGTGAAGCAGAATTCAATCGCATTCGAGCCACAGCTTTTCCACGGGCCTACTTTGAAAAGGATAATGACGCAAGTACTGGTAGTAAAGGGGATTATATTTTTCGAGATCTAGATGATCTTGGAAATGAAATAGTTTCTATTATGTTTGAGATGAAGAATGAAAGTAGTACCACATCAACAAAAAAGAAAAATGAAGACTTCTTAAAAGAACTAAACAAAGATAGGACTGAGAAGAGTTGCGAATATGGTGTTCTAGTCTCTTTACTTGAGCCTGATAATGAGTTCTACAATGCAGGTATAGTGGATATGTCACATAGATATCCTAAGATGTACATAGTTCGTCCACAATGCTTTCTGCCACTCATTACACTTCTGCGTAATGCAGCAATCAGGTCACTTGATTACAAATCAGAACTGGCTCTTATTAAGGCACAGAATATAGATATTACAAACTTTGAAAATAGTCTAGAAGCTTTCAAAAGTGCATTTGGCAAGAATTATGGACTTGCTTCAAGACGATTCGAAACGGCTATTCAAGAGATAGATAAGTCAATAGACCATTTGCAGAAAACTAAAGACGCCTTGCTTGGCGCAGACAGAAATCTGAGACTTGCGAATGACAAAGCTCAAGAAGTAACTGTCCAAAAATTGACTCGACATAACCCCACAATGAAGGCTAAGTTTCAGGGTCTTAAAAACCAAGCCGCGGCTTAAGCAATTTAACGAATGGTTGATTGTTTCGTTATAAATATTCCCTGTCACTAATCGAATTGCTTGACCTGTATGAAATTATTTATAGCCAGACCTTTTCTCTGGGGAAACAACATTTGCCTACAAGGCTCTTCTCTATTAGCACCCCAACAAAAAATGGTGAGTTTTGCTTGCTCAAAGATCTTATATATTTTAAGTGATGTCATTGCTGATTTGTACTCAGCGAAGGTGTTCTTGATTTAGAAGTCAAAACCTGTGGTTTCAGTGAACAATTCAAAAAAAGAAAATTCCAGCTCATTAGACCATCTGCAAACCACCTAAAGATCTAGTGTGTTTTGAACTACCCAAATATCCAATGACCGTAGCAACTAAAGCAACTAAAGCAATAGGCGCAACAAAGCGAGCAACATCCCCCAAGACTCAATCTCTTTACGCATCTAGTCAATCTCGGTTCGCATCCAGCAAACTTATTCAGAACTTAGGTTCATCTAATGATGGAGTGCAGTTCTCCTTCGTAACGGATTTAAGAACAGCTCACGGGAGGGATTAAAGGCTTCAACCCAGCTTTTAATGCATCTATGCACAACAAAGAGGGTGCTCTCCTGAAACAAATCCCAAAAACCATGATCAATACCAAGCAATTGGATCAGTCAACCTCAAATCAAACTGAAATGAAACGGCCAGAATTGCTTAAATTAGATATCTTTGGAAAGGTTTTAATGCTTATGAAGAAAATTAGAACAGCCTCTTACTTAGTTTTATCTGTAGCCTTGAGCTCTTCGATTCTCTTTACAGGATGGACGAGTACTTTTGCTGCTACTGCAGGGTTTACTCCACCAGAGAACTACAGACAAGACGATTCTATTGACATCGGTATCAAGGCATCTGGGAACAGCGAGAGGGAAGAAGTACAGCAAAATGAAACAGGTTTAGAAGATATCTTTGGTAGTCAACAGGTTTTTCCATTTGAGATGGGCCTAGGCAATTCAGCCTTTTAAAAATGTTATGCCTTGTTGGCATTTCTAAATCAAAAATATATAACCTTTTTTCAAGTTAGATAAATTCAACTTCCTTCGGAGATAATACAGTCTATATTTAGTTATTAATTAACTATGAAAACCACAATGTTTATTGTATTTGGAACGATTGGTAAATGCTTATTTACAATCTGCATAGACTAAATCCTCTCCTAAGGGCTCCTCATAGGAATCAACTTCCATAGTAAACCCTTCATAAACTTTAAGGAGTTCGACTGGTAAGTAGTACATCTTTTATTTACTTCTAGTCTTTATAAAGTCTAAGATATTAGGCCAAGCGTCGATTAATTCTTTAAGTGCTTTCCTATTTGGTGTATAAAGAATACAGGCAAAAGTACTTATTAGGTACCAGAAAAATCGCCAGGGGCTTACTGAGTAAACTGAAAGGAAAGAAAACAGAAAACACCCTATAAAGACAAAAAATAAAGACCGGAAAATAATTTCAAGAGGTCTTTTTCTTGCCCTTATGAAGGGTTTTTCTTCATGTTTTTTTCTTTCCTTCTCCTCTTTCTCTTCTTTGATCCACTTCGCTTCTTCTGCATCCAAAATCTCATTCGATTTAATCAGATCTTCTATTTGATCATCAGTAAAGCCCCTTAAGGGTTCAGAGCCTTCTTTAATGGAAGCCATGATTCTGGGTCGGAAGTGTTATGCCTTGCCGATCAAAGTTAATCGAAAAAGCATTTTTAGCAATTATCAGGTAATTGTTCGAGTCTACGAGCTCTACCAAGCTATTTTATTTTGGGCACCAGCCTTTGCCTGAAATCCAAAGGCTATCATTGCTTTAAGCACTCTGATCATTCTTTAGCCAATGAACCAACTTTCAAGAGTAGTTGCTATTAGTATCGTTGCTATATTTGTGATTTCTGCATTCGCAGGATTATTTGGGACTCTTTTATCGAATTAGCAAAGGAGTTCACCTTAACACTTCAGGACGAATTAAACAGTTTTAATCTTACGCCAATCCCCAAGCTTAGCGGGTTTGATGGGCACAAAAAATCTTGGACTGAAGAAAATATATTTTGATCTATAGCTTTTAAACTTAGATTAAACTATTGATTGTAAATAGGACTTTGTCTTTCTTGAGATAACCTAATGCTATTTTACTTATATAGCTAAATTGAAGTGAAAAGTAGTATTAATAGTACAGTAAAGAGCCTCTATCTTAGAATTTACAGACCTTTTTACTTGGTTTAATGATTCATCGAATCTCCCTATAAAGAAAGAGATTGGGAATAGTTAAAATAAACTTATGGACAAGTAAACATTATTGATTATATTCCAATATTTCTTTTGAATATAATCAAGTTCGTCTGACATGCAATTCCCAAACAAGATGCTTCTTGAAAAAAAGTATAGCCAACAAATTTTTATTAGTCGTGAAAATCCTTAACAGGGATTTGCTTATTGGTTCCAAGATAGACCAGGTAGAGATTTTAGTAATACAAAATTTCTATGGAAATGCATTGGCTACTTGTTATGCTATAAATATTAGAGTTTCAATCCTTCCCAGTACTCATTATATTGCACTAACCAAAAAAAAATAGATTTTCTTGGAAAATATGCTCTACTGAGGTAGGCTATGAATTAAATTATGAGAATTTTTCAAGATTTCTCGAGGGAATTCATTTCAATTTTACTTGCGTCTATCTTCTTTATTTTTTATATATTCACCTCCTCTGCTGTCTTCTCACAAGAACTTAATTCATCTGCTGATGTCTCTCACTTAAGCAAAGCCTTTTCAGAAAAATTCTGTTTACAGATTGCAAATGGTCTTAATCCAGAGGATGCTGGTAAAATTGCTTCAAAAGAAATGGTTAGGGGGTTAATTTTATCACCCATCATAAAAGAGATCATGACTATACCCAAAGAAGAATTAGCCTCCTCCCTTTCGAAAGACATCTTCGATGGCTGCAAGGACGATCTAAATGTATCTGAACAAGAGCTTTATGAGTATCTAGTCAAATTAGCCGGTAGGGATCGCCAACAATCACCACCTAAACCTTTTAAGCCTTTTGGGCTTGGATAATCAAACTCTTTTTCGATAGTATTTATAATAGCAAGAATAAAACTTGTAGGCTGTGACCTCAAGCACATCACTCAACAACCTCAGAGCATTTACTTATGAGAACAAAAATGTCCCCAAGAAGAGCTTTAATTACCTCAGCAATAATGTCCGTGGTTCCAACTATCCTCTTTGTTTTTGCCTCTCAAAGGTTACCCTTTTATTTAGTTCTAATCACTTCGATACTAATCAATTGGCCAATTATTCGCTGGC
Source organism: Prochlorococcus sp. AG-409-B13 (assembly GCA_003216035.1). Lineage (GTDB taxonomy): Bacteria > Cyanobacteriota > Cyanobacteriia > PCC-6307 > Cyanobiaceae > AG-409-B13. The sequence continues at coordinate 1,911 of QCJM01000027.1, read as the reverse complement.
TTGACGATCGACAGTGGTATAGAGAGTGGATGAGAGTTGAAACAAAATAAAATAATCTTGAAAAATTTATCACCTTGTTTTACTTTTTACTCTTAGAATAATCAATGTGTATATATTTTTACCAATGATCTATGAATCAAAAAAGTATAAAGAAAATATTGATTTTGTTCCTTAAAAAGTTCCATACTAAGTTTTCATTTTGAAGAGCAATTTCTATGGGAAAAGTTACAGTTAATATTTATATATTTACATGTAAATTATGAAAGTCACCCTCTTTTCTAGTTTGTTTAGAAAGGATTGTATGGCTTTAGGTTGTTTGTGTATGCTGAATAGCTTTTAATAGAGACTCCTCCCATCCTCCTGGCTCAAATTGATGGGCATGTCCATGGCCAGGTAACAACCAATGCACATCAAGCTCTAAAGTCTATGAAGAGACTTTAGTTGTTAAGAGCAATCCCACCAGCAATATTCTTTTAAAAGCTAAATGTTCATTAAAGAGTTAATTTAATTCAATCAACATTTCTTCCTTATTCGTCAAGCCTAATTGGGTTAAGTTTACTTAAAATCATTATCTAATGCTTTAGGTATTTTGTTTTGACTGAGATCAAGCTCACTTTACTTTTTGATGGTGCCTGTCCTCTTTGCCAAAGAGAGGTCTCCTTTCTTCGCTCTAGGGATATCTTAAGCAGAATTGCATTTGTTGATATTGATTCCCCTAGCTACGATCCAGAACTTTATAACAAGATTAGTTACAGAGACGCTATGGGGAGAATCCATGCAATTACAGCTTCTGGCGAGGTTCTTAAGGGCATTCGAGTTTTTCAAGAGGCATATCAATTAATTGGGCTTGGTTGGGTCTATGCACCAACGCGTTGGCCAGTAATAGGAGTTTTGGCTGATTTTTTTTATCAAGCTTGGGCACAATGGCGCCTTCCTTTTACTCGTCGACCATCATTAGATCAACTTTGCAAGTCTCGTGCGCAGGTTCATGATTGATAAATCCATCACTATGTAATGAAAGGATTGTTGGGCAATTTTTAAATCCGTTCATGGCTCGAGGTTCTAAGGGGTATTGGATCAGTACTGCGACCGTGATCAACCCTGATTTATTTGCTCAATACGTTGAAAAGGTTGGGCCTTGGCTTGCTTCCGTTGGTGCAACCGTTTTTGCAAAAGATTTGGCACCCGTGGGGAAGGAAACGACAAAGGGAGCAAATTTGGCAGTGATTTGCGAATTCCCTTCTAAGGAAGCAGCCATAGCTGCTTATGAATCAGCTGAGTATCAAAAAATAACTAAGCTTCGATCAGATGCCACAGAAAATACAACCTTCACAATCATGGAAGGTATGGATGAAGCGGCAAAACTCAGGAGAGCAATGGGCAAATAGAAAGGATATTTTTTGGGTAACCAGAAAAAATGTTCTCACTTCTTATACAAAGCCAGCTACCAAGCAAAAATTTCAAGATGGAGAATCAAGTTTGGACTAAGTGAATATCAAGTCTTTTGAATGGGTTTTGGAAAGGGACTAGCTATAGGCGAGTCCTTGGAAATAGTCTGAAGCAAATCAATTTAGTTATCCTTATAGACAAGTCTCCTCTTGCACTGTCAAAGCAATTATTTTATGAACCGCCTTTTATCTAATGAAAGATCGAAATGGATACTCGTAATGGGATTGGTAGCAATCGGAGCGGGTCTCACTGCCAAGAATGTCATCTCATATCCAACTGAGTGCGTACCAGGTAATCCTGTTGAAATAATCCGCTCATAAGAGTTAACCCCTATCCAATCTGTCTTGTACTGGGAGACTCACTTCAGAAAGCTTTCTTTGGTGTTCTTGCTTTGGGCCTGTCTTGCATCGCTATAGAGCTGGTAGCTGTTTAAAGACAAGCTGCTTATTGGAATCGTTGGCT
>QCJM01000026.1 GCA_003216035.1 Prochlorococcus sp. AG-409-B13 | reverse complement strand
ACCATTTACAAAAATATCGCGATGTTTTTGCATTTCAGAAACTTTCTTCTTACCCATAGCTCGTCGCAACAAATCAGCTTCACCAAGTGAATAACCTGCCAAGTCCTGAGCAATCTTCATGATCTGCTCTTGATAAACCATAATCCCATAAGTCTCTTTTAATATGGGCTCAAGAGAGGCATGAGCAAAGTCAATAGCTTCACGCCCATGTTTACGGTTAATAAATTTTGGAATAAGTCCTGCATCAAGAGGACCTGGCCTATATAAAGCCAAAATAGAAGAAATATCTTCCAACGAAGAAGGCTTAAGATCACGAACAATCTGCCTCATTCCACTAGATTCAAGTTGAAAAATTCCTTCGAGATCTCCCCTTGAAAGCAAAGCATATGTGTCAGGGTCTTCTGCAGGAATTGAATCAGGATCAACACGTTCACCAATGCTCTTTTCAACCAAATCAATAGTCTTTTCAATCATAGTAAGGTTCTTCAATCCAAGAAAATCCATCTTCAGTAAACCCATAGATTCAACATCTTCCATAAAGTATTGAGTAATTATTTGACCCTCATTATTTCTCTGAAGTGGAACCAATTCATCTAGTGGTTCGGCGGCAATTACTACACCTGCTGCATGAACACCAAAGGTCTTATTTGTACCTTCAATGCGCATAGCCATATCAATCCATTTTGCTACAATTGGATCCTTCTCATACTTTTCTCTGAATTCGGGATTAGGAGATTCATCACTAATCATTGCCGCTAATTTCGCAGGCTTACCTCTAACAACTGGAATCAACTTGGCAAGTCGATCAGCATCGCCATAAGGAATATCAAGTACCCTAGCAACATCCTTAAGAACAGCCTTAGAGGTCATTCTATTAAAAGTAATTATTTGGGCGACCTTATTCTCGCCATATCGGCGAGTCACATAGTCAATCACTTCTCCTCTTCTTTCAATACAAAAATCAGTATCTATATCAGGCATAGACTTACGTTCTGGATTTAAAAATCTCTCAAAAAGCAATCCATTAACTACAGGGTCAATATTTGTTATAGAAAGAGCATATGCAACTAAAGAGCCAGCAGCCGAGCCCCTACCAGGCCCAACAGGAATTCGTTTGCTTCTAGCAAATCTAATGTAATCCCAAACAACCAAGAAATATGTAGGGAATCCCATTTGATCCATTACATCTATTTCATATGAAAGCCTCTTTTTATAATCTTCATTTATTCCTTGATCACTGTTCAATCCCAATCTATTTCTTAAGCCCTCCTCTGCTACCTCTCTCAAGTAACTAACTGGAGTATGCTCTTCAGGGATAGGGAAAAGAGGCATCTGATACCCTCTAAGTATCGAGTACTCTTCTACTTTTTCCGCAACTTTTACGGTATTAGTTATAGCATCATTTATAGTTTCTAAATCTAAATGATCTAAAAATAATCCCTCCATTTCCTCCTGTGATTTTATATATTCAGTTCCTGTGTATCGAAGACGTTTCTCATCACTAATCAGTTTACCTGTAAGGACACAAAGCAAAGCATCATGAGCCTCAACATCATTCTTAGTAAGATAATGTGCATCATTAGTAGCAACTAATTGAATCCCAAGATCATTAGAAATCCGGGCAATTTCAACATTAACGATCCGATCCTCAAGGGACCCATGGTCTTGAATCTCAAGATAAAAATCATCCCCAAAAGTTTCCTTATACCAACATGCCACGTCTCTAGCGACATCAACTCGACCTCTTAAAATTGCTTGTGGTATCTCACCACCAAGGCAAGCAGTAGAAACTATCAACCCTTCTCTATGAGCAAACAACAACTCCTTATCAATACATGCTCTAGAGAAGATTCCACGACCTCTCATCCCCCTCAAATGACTAACGCTTGTAAGCTTCACCAAGTTTCGATAGCCAATATCATTTTTTGCTAAAACAACTAAATGGTATCGACGTTCTTTTTTAGGCTGTGGGTCATCAATAGAACCATTTATAACGTACATCTCATTACCAATAATCGGCTTAATTCCGGCCTGATTACACAATTTCAGAAGTTCTATTGCCCCATACATCACTCCATGGTCAGTTAAAGCTAAGGCCTTCATGCCCAGTTCCTTAGCTCGGGCAACCATCTTCGGCAGCTGACTAGCCCCATCAAGAAGGCTGTAATCGCTATGGTTATGCAGAGGAACGAATCCCATCAATCAAACCCGAGGGCATGCCCAAGATAGAGGGTATACAAGAAAAGCGAACACTAGATATAGAGTACTTAAACTTCCGTCCGTAAATCGTCTTAAGAGACAAAACTGCCTTCAGGCTTTGTTCTCATCACTTGAGCAATACTCTCGTATTGATGACCCACCTGAAACAATTTGGACTCTTCCAAAACATTTGCAATCAACTGAATGCCTATTGGTAATCCATCAACATCAAACCCACAAGGAAGGCTTATCGCAGGAAGCCCCGCGAGATTTGCAGGAATAGTTAAAAGGTCTGATAAATACATTGACAATGGATCATCTGCATGAGCTCCTGATTTAAAGGCAGTAGTAGGAGAAGTAGGAGTTAATAAAACATCTACTTGATTAAAAGCTGCTTCAAAGTCTCTACAAATAAGAGTCCTAACTTGTTGGGCCTTTTTGTAAAAAGCATCAACATATCCAGCTGAAAGTGCATAAGTTCCTATTAATATTCTCCTTTGCACTTCACTTCCAAAACCTTCTGCTCGAGTACTAGCTGTCATAGATAAAAGGTTTTCAACATCTTTCGAACGAAAACCATATTTCACGCCGTCATATCTCGCTAAATTTGCTGAGGCCTCAGAAGGAGCAATTACGTAATAAGTAGCTATGCCATCTGTAAAGCGAGGACAACTAACTTCTACCAAATCAGCCCCTAAAGATTGAATTAATTCCGCAGCCTCAAGAACAGACTCCTTAACAGAAGGAGCCAGCCCATCTTGATCAAAACATTCTTTTATCAAACCAACTCGCAAACCAGTTAAGGGTTCTGCTAGTGCAGAAGTGTAATTAGGAACAGGAGCCTTTAAACAAGTTGAATCTCTAGGATCACTTCCTGCAATGACCTGCAAAATTTCTGCCGCATCAGCAACGCTATGAGCAAAAGGTCCAACTTGATCTAATGAGCTAGCAAAGGCAACTAAGCCCCACCGACTAACTCGCCCATATGTAGGTTTTAAACCAACAACACCACAAAATGAAGCTGGCTGCCTAATAGAACCACCTGTATCGGAGCCTAAGGCTGCCATGCATTGGCCTGAGACCAATGCCGCCGCACTACCGCCTGAACTCCCTCCAGGGACCCTAGTAATGTCCCAAGGGTTAAAGGTTGATCCGAAAGCTGAAGTCTCAGTAGAACTCCCCATAGCGAATTCATCGAGATTTGTTTTTCCAAGTAAAACCGCTCCAGAATTCCAAAGCCTTTCAGTTACTGTTGATTCATAAGGAGGCACAAAGTTCTCAAGCATGCGGCTTGAGCAAGTGGTTTTTATCCCTTTAGTACAAAGATTGTCCTTAATCGCGAATGGTACACCTGCAAGAGGAGGAAGTTCCTCTCCTGAAGATCTGGCTTCATCTATTCGAAAAGCATCTTGCAGTGCTCTATCAGCTGTTACAGCCAAGTATGAATGCAATGAGGAATCAACCTCATTAATGCGGGCGAGTTGTTGTTCAACCAACTCTCGAGCAGATAATTCACCGAGTTTTAGTTGCTGACGCCATTCGGCTATAGCCATATATTTACAAGAATATTCAGATGTGAAGCTATCAGGAGTCTGTTCTTCCTGTAATCAAATCGTTAAAGGTTCACCACGTCGGCAACGAACCACACGATGATTCATTGATTGAAAGCCCTCTCCAGAAAGATCCTCCAGAAAAGTAGAAAGCTTTAATTTTAGACTTCTGCGCGTCAAAAATGGGCCAAACCAGTAAGTCACATTTGGCTCATGAGTTTCTACCTTGGCCCACCAGGCAAGACCAAGAATATTGCCGAAACTGCGAAGCGCCCTGATTGGGCCCATAAGGACGGAAGCGTGTCCTTATTATTTTGCCTTGCTATTTAGGTATTGCTAATCAAAGGATTTGGTTCCCTGACTGACCTGAGGAAAAGACAACCTAAGGCTAAATGCTCTTCTTAGATTTTCCCTTCTTCAAATTAGCCTCCATTTCAACGGATCCAGAAGCAGCAGGGTCCTTTAAAGAATTCAAAACAAAAGGATCTTTCTCTATTGATTCACTATTAACAAACAACTCTTCTTCTTGCTGAGGAGATGTACTGCCACCGCCGGTCTTTGTAGAAGCATATTTAACACGGGTCATCCTTGGTGATGGAGCCTGGCCAGAGAGACCTTTCATCCATCCTCGGCGAGCGACTTCATATAAGACAACAGCTGTTGCAACTGAAGCATTCAAATTAGTAGTAATTCCACGCAAAGGAATCCTTACTAATTGATCACAATGCCTCCTAGTAACAAGCGAGATGCCTTTTTCTTCTGAACCTGTCACAACAACTAAAGGACCATCCAAATCAATTTCAGAGAGCGTTAAATCCCCTTCCTCAGCCAACCCGATAATGCGATAACCAGACTTTTTAAGTTCTTCTAGGGAGCGATTGAGATTAACAACTCTTGCCACAGGAAGATGCTCCAAAGCTCCAGCAGCAACTTTTGCGACGGAACCGGTTAGTCCAGCGCTGCGTCTCTGAGGTAAAACCAAACCATGTGCACCTAAGGCTTCAGCTGATCTAACAATTGCTCCCAAATTCTGAGGATCCTTAAGACCATCTAGAGCAAGCAAAAGTGGAGGTTCATCCAAAGCAGAACATCCATCAATAAGAGTTGAAAGATCTAATGTTTCTGCAGCTGCCGTTTGAAGAACAATCCCTTGATGAACAGCACCACCTGTGAGCTGACCTAGCCGAGCCCAAGAGACCTCTTCCAAAAGAGCACCAGATGATTTTGCCTCTCTAAGCAATTGTAGGAATTTAGAAGAGCTTCTTAATTCAGGAGTGCACCAAATTCGATGAATTGGTCTTCCAGATTCAAGTGCTGCTTGAGTTGCATGACGTCCCCATACAAGATCTTTTTGGGGAGAGTCTCCAAAGAACTCTTTGTCGGGAGAAGAATTTTGAAAATTATCTGAACTCAATCTTTTTACCTGATTTAGATCCACAGAACCCCTTCTACGTAAAGACTGCCTAGGGCCAAGTCTTTCTCCACTAATTTCTATGGATTTATCAGTATTAAATCGACGAGAACCTTTATTTGATTTAAACCTTTCTTGATTTGTACTTGAAGTATCTCGACGGTCATTGTCTAAGCGCCGACCCTGAAAACTTTTGCCGTTAGAAGCATTAGAAGAGACATTTAATTCTTCTCCTTGACGCCTTAATCGAGAAACATCTCGATCTCGAGAAAACCTATTGCTAGAAGGACGACTTCTTGCATCTGATGAACCGTTGGCATTTCTTCTCCGTCCACCAGACCGGCCAGAGCTAAAAGAATTTCCAGAGGGACTATCGAATCTAGGACTCATTGGTTTATTGGGCTAAGACATTTGGGATGGGGCCTCCTCCAATCGATCCAAAAGCTGCGCAAGACGAGCAGGATTGTGTAAAAAGAGCCAGCCAACAATTGTCTCAAACCCTGTGGCTTTTCCATAAATAGCTGCATCTCCCTTTCGTGGTCCACGCCCAGCCTTATTTCTCCCCTTCCTTGCCAGATCTCTTTCCAAATCCGAGAGAAATGGTTCCAAATCCTTAAGCGCTTCAGCCTGGGCTGCAGCCTTGACTTCAGAGACCACAGAAATATGTAAGTCCTTAGATTTACCTGCACTCTGACAATGAAGAAGACGCTGATGCATTTCCCATACAGCATCCCCTAACCATGCCAATTGCAATGGCCCCAAGTCATCAGGGCAACTTGAGGGAAGTTGAGAGCGAATCCAATCAGTCAAGCAGCTAACTGGCTCAGAGCCGTTGATAGATCCGTCGCCAAATGAAGGAACTCCTCAAGCCGAACAAGTTTGATCGTTTGCACAACCCTTGCATTTCCAACAACCCCAAAGGAGCGCTTGGCTTGATTGCATTGCTTGGCTGTCTGAACGAGAGCACCCAGCCCTGAAGAATCTAAGAAGTCAATATTGCTCAGATCAATGACCACTGGTGAAGGATTGGCCTTAAGCACATCCTCAACGTAAGTCATGAACTGCTTTTCAGAATAGGCATCGAGTTGTCCAGTGAAATGAAACACCAGACAGCCTTTCTTTCTTTCAAAACCACCCCTTAAAGAAACGGTTAGTCGTTGTAATTCGGTAATGGGATCAGTCCCCCGGAACCCGATGGCACGAAGTGTAGTAATGAAGAACGAACTCAACCACTCTTCATCGACGTTCTGCCATCAGAGTCACAAAACGAGCAAAATGATGGTCGGCATCATGCGGGCCAGGACTAGCCTCAGGGTGATACTGCACCCCAAATATTGGTCGGCCAGACATAGCAAATCCTGCAACAGTTCTGTCATTAAGATTTTGATGCGTTATATCAACAGTGCCTTCAGGTAAAGAATTTGGATCAAGGGCAAAGCCATGATTCTGACTTGTAATTTCTACGCGCCCATTAATTCCACAAGGATGGTTTAACCCTCTATGACCATACGAAAGCTTAAAAGTTCGACCACCAATCGCGAGGCCAAGGATCTGATGACCTAAACAAATGCCAAACAGTGGGAGAGATGTCTGATGAATTAAATCCTTCGCTAAAGAAATTCCACTTTCTACAGAAGAAGGATCACCAGGTCCATTCGACAAGAAAACCCCTTCAGGTTTAAAACTAAGAATTGTTTGCAATTGCGTATTGGCTGGAACAACGGTTACATCACACCCGTGAGAGACCAAACGTTGAAGAATTGCTCGTTTAATCCCAAAATCGATTGCCACAACACGATAAGGAGGCCCTTGATGAGACTTCAACCTTTGATCAAACCCCACGGGACAAGTAGAACTCCAGTTATATGGATTGATCGTTGTCACACCATTTACAAGATTCTGACCCTCCATAAGAGGTTTCTTCTGAAGAGCCTTTAACAATTCAAACGGAGACGAAGAATCTTCATTAGTTATGACGCCATTCGTTGCCCCAAACTCACGCAAATGCCTAACTAGTGCTCGAGTATCAACTCCTAAAATTCCAACAACTTTATTTTCATTTAACCAAGTCTCAAAGTTTGCCTGACATCGCCAACTACTTGGTTTAGAGGTTAGTTCACGAAGGATAACTCCTTTAACTTGGGGACAACCTGATTCCTGATCCTCAATAT
>QCJM01000025.1 GCA_003216035.1 Prochlorococcus sp. AG-409-B13 | reverse complement strand
ACGCCAAGCATCCGTGCATGCGCAATAGAGCCATCTAAGTCTTCTTGAATCAAAGTTAAATCAAATCCAATCGACGCATTAAACCTTTGAATAAAAGGGTTTAAGCCTTTTTCAAACCTTTCGCTCCAAACTTCAGCCAAATTCCTTTTCCCTCACCTAATATCTAAATTATGCAACCTATAAAAAAATTGTCAGGTCAAAGAGGTCTTTAAAGTTGGCAACATAAGTTCTTCATTAACTTTAAAAACAACCATCGAAGCATCATCTTCCAACTGATGGTCATCCCCAACGAAGCGGTCTAAGCGAGTAAACAACTGATCAAGAATCATTTGAGCAGCCAACCCACTCCTAGAAGCCTCCTCAAGCATACGAATCAATCGTTCTTCTCCAAAGCGATCACCAGTCATTCCAGACGCCTCAGTCACACCATCGGTGTAATACAAAAGAACATCGCCAGGCTCCAACACAATCTGTACACATCCATACTCCGCTTCGGATTGAAGCCCTATCAATAATCCAGGGGCATCTAATCGATTAACAGACCTTTGAGAGGCTCTCCATAATAAAGGTGGATTATGTGCTGCATTCGCATAACGCAATCTACGAGTTTGTGGATCATAATCAGAATAAAAAAGAGTTACAAACCGATGCGAATGTGATAAATCCTCCTGAGCAAGATGATTCAAGTCATGCAATATGCGATCTGGAGGCAAACCACTAAGAACCTCTGCCCTCAACATTCCACGTAACATCGTCATCAACAAACCTGCTGGCACACCTTTCCCCATAACATCACCAACAACAAAAGCCCAGCGTCCTTTTTCACGTCTACGACCAATTAATTCTGGTCGAGTAGGCATAAAATCATAATAATCTCCACCAACTTGAAAGGCAGGCCTACATCTTGCAGCCAATGCCACTCCTTCAATAACCGGGCATCTATCAGGTAATAATTGTGCTTGTATTTCAGCTCCAATACTTAATTGTCGATCTACCCTTTCATGTCTACGGACCTCTTGAAGAATAAGATCATTTTCAATAGCTACACCTGTTAAATCCGCTACTAACTGTAAATGTTTACGATGAACCTCACTCCAAACAAAAGAACCTTTTCTATCGAATATATATAATCGTCCTCTTTGACTACCTCGAGCTACCAAAGAAGTAGAAAAAATATCTTCATTAGCCATATGTCTCTGTACCAATTGATCCATAACCAACAACTGATTTTCGTCAGCACCAAAACCAATACGCATACCAGCCTTAAATGAAGCTAAATGTCTAACAAGTTCCTGATTTTTATCATCAGGCAAAACTTGAATTTGCTCCCTCCAAACACGACCATCAGCCAAAAAGGGAACTAACAATGCACCCTCTACACCAACTAATCGAGAAGCTACAACTGGAACCAACTCCAAAAAACGATGCAAATTAGTAAAGCTACGTAGAGCAAATCCCAAAGAAACTAATAATTCTTGATTACTACGTTGTTCCCTTGATAAACTTTCTAATAATTCTCGAAACGAAGAATAAGCTGAATGAGACTGAGAAATACTATGAATTGATGAAGAGTGTGGTCTAGGAGGTTTATTACTCACTGCGACATACCTACATCACTAAAAACGTAGCAAAGCAAAAGAAAAGCAACTCATAAATCAACGATTTGCCAAAAGAGCTTCAACAAACTCAAAGCTCTTAAAAGGTTGTAAGTCTCGAATCCCCTCTCCAGCACCTATGAAGCGAATAGGTAAATTCGCTTCTGAAGAAACTGCCAAAGCCACTCCTCCTCTAGAAGATCCATCAAGCTTTGTTATGACCACACCAGTCAACCCTGCGGACTTTGCAAAAGCCATAGCCTGACGTAATCCATTTTGTCCTTGACTGGCATCAAGAACTAAAAGAGATTCAACATTCGCATCAGGAGCAAGTTTATCAATTATTCTTCGAACCTTTTCTAATTCATCCATCAAATTATGCTTAGTTTGTAAGCGTCCTGCTGTATCAACCAATAGCAAATCAATTCCTTTAGATTTAGCAGCACCAATTGCATCAAACACAACAGCTGCTGGATCAGCATTAACAGAATTATTAGCCACTACAGTCACACCACTCCGATCACCCCATATTTGAACCTGTTCAACAGCTGCAGCGCGAAAAGTATCTGCCGCTGCAATTAAAGCTGAATAGCCACTTCTAATTGCTAAATTAGCCAATTTACCTAGGGTTGTTGTTTTACCAACTCCATTAACTCCTACTAAAAGCCAAATATTAAGCTCACCTTTTGTGGGTGCTAATAAATCAACACCGCTTTGACTGATAGGAGTATTTATAACTTTACAAAGTTGATCTTTCAAAAAACGAAGTCCTTCTTCTGAACCCATTACTTCTTCATTTAAACGACGTCTTAAAGCATCAAGGACTTGATCAGTAGCTACTACTCCAGCATCAGCTCGTAATAATAAAGTTTCCAATTCATCTAAAACTTCAGGAGTTAATGGATCATCTCCAAGTTTATCTAAAAGTCCAGTGACAAAACTCTTCCGAGTCTTTTCCAGCCCAAGTCTCAATTTACCCAACCAATTAATCTCATCAACTGAAACATCTTTTGCCTTCATACCTTGCGCGGCGAGGACTTCAGCAGACCAAGTAAAAGCTTCGTCAAACTCTCCAAGAGAAGTCTGAAGATTATCATTTACAATAGGATTTGATAAAAAAGATGATGAAGTATCTGAGGGCATATTTGTTTGTTGGTCATGCGCTCTATCACGCAATTCTTCCTCTGAAGCAGTAAAATCCTTTCTATCTTCAACGAGAGCACTTGAAATAGGAGATCGCTCAGACAACTCATCAATAGTGGCTAAATCTGTCAATGAATTATCTTCATTTATTTCCTTCTGTTGCTGTTTTAACCTTGCATAAGCTTCTTTTGCCCATTGAAGAGAATCAAAAGCCTCAGATTTCATAGAATCTGATTCTAAATTAGCTGAGTCAAATTCTTTTTTAATTAAAGATTCACCAACATTCTGGCGTTTGAATTCATCGTAAACCATTAGGCAATTTTGGAAAGGCAAGCATTTTGTAATCTTCTCAATATTCCATTAATCATTCTACGACCTTGTTGATCACTATAACGATTTGCCAAATCCACAGCTTCATTACAAGCCACAGCTGCAGGAGTTCCTAAATTCATTAGATCAACTGCAGCTAATCTCAAAATATCTCGATCAATACGCGGTAAGCGATGAAGGCGCCACCCTTCCATAACTGAATCTAAACGAGAATCAATAGTCGAACGATTTTGGATGACTAAGCTCACTCTTTCTAAAGCAGATCTCTGTATTTCCTTATCATTACTAACAGCCAACAAAAGCGGTAATTCCAAACTTGCAGACAGTCCATTTAAAACATTTTCTGCCTCCACAAGACAAAAGTGCAGATGTTCGCGAACCTTATCGATAGAGCTTTTGTGAGAATCCTCCAATTCACTATCCAATAAATTTTGTTGGGCTCTCTCTAATTCTTCAGCACAATTATCTAATCCTTCTCGCCAATGGTCCATAAGACTCTCTAAAGCCTTGTGAATAAGGGTTTCTAAAGATAGCTTGTGCAAATCAAGGATCTCATCCTCTGGAATCTGACCCAAAACCAAAAGAGCTAGTTCTCGAGCAATAGATCTAGGCTGCATCATCTAGCTAAGAAAATAGCCTCGGGAATTAACCCTGAGAAGAAGATGTTGAAGGGGCTGTCGAGGCCCTCAACTGAGTAAATAAACTAGAGAAGCTACGGCTAGCTTGCACCTCACGATCATCTGGGTTGACAATGCCCGCTGAAATAATAGTTCTAAAGGCATCTTCTACTGAAATATTTAAATCCCTTACTGATGCCTCAGGAACTAAGGTATACCAACCAGTAGTGGGATTAGGCGCTGTAGGGATAAATACACTTAATAAAGGTTCTGTCAGTTCAGGCTGAAGAGAAGGTCCGACCACACCAGTTACAAAACCAACACTAAATAAACCCTCTCGTGGATACTCGACTAAAACCACTCTTCGAAAACGGGTGGAATTATCTCTAAGAAAAGTTTCTAAAAGCTGCTTAAGAGTTTTGTAAACAGAGCCAGCAAGGGGAATACGGGACAAAGTTCCTTCTCCAAACTCCAGCAACCACCGACCAACGATATTCCTAGCCATTAAACCAATCAGCAAAATCCCTAACAAAGGCACAGTCAAACCCAAAGCAAGATTGATCAAGTCCTGCAACAAAGGGTTGAGAGTAATAAAAGGGTTTAATTGCTTAGGAATCGAAGTCAAAAAAGCCAATACAAAGCGGCTAACAACCGTAGATAGCCAAATGGTTGTCGCCAATGGGATTACCACCAACAACCCAGCTATCAGGTCATTCTTAAGGTCCTGCTGAAGCCTGGCGGTCAGCGCAAGTTCATTTCTGGGAGTGGACTGCACCAATGAACGCTCTATGCCTTTGGCCTAAGTTATTTAACCAAATTAACAACGATTTTCTCTTTTTAAGAGAACTTTCAGTAAAAAGATGTTAATCCAAGCAACATAATCCCCAAATCAAAAAAATCACTGTGGAAAACTGCAGATCTTCAATGGTCCAAACCAAGAATTGTCACCTATTGCCATTTAGCTGTGGATACCATAAACAAGCGCCATAAACTCAGCCAAGACCTCAAAGAAGAAGCAAGGAAACTAGGGTTTAATCCTATAGGAATTGCCAGAGTCCCTGGTGGTGAAAAAATAAAACTAAGAACTGCGTCCTTGCAAAGATGGCTGAATGCAGGTCATCAAGCTGATATGGGTTGGATGGAAGCCCCACGACGACAAAATATTGAAGAGCTCCTTAATGGAGTCAAAAGTCTCCTTGCTGTAGGTCTTAGCTATTACGTAGATAAAGCAAGACAACCAAATAGTCTTTCAATAGCTCGATATGCATGGGGAGATGACTATCACAGAGTGATGGAAAAACGTCTCAAAAAAATCGGTCACTGGCTAGAGAAAGAAAGACCAAATTGTCGATGGAAAATCTGTGTTGATTCAGCACCACTACTGGACAAAGCGTGGGCAGAAGAAGCTGGATTAGGTTGGATTGGAAAAAACAGCAATCTAATCAATACAAAAAAAGGTTCTTGGATAGTCTTAGGGCATCTACTAAGCACTGAAGAATTAATACCTGATAGCCCAGCAATTCCCCTATGCGGTAAATGTCAAGATTGCATAAAAGCATGCCCAACAAAAGCAATTACAGAGCCTTTTGTAGTAAATGCTCAACTATGTCTGGCATATCACACGATAGAAAATAGAAATTCTGTATTGCCAAAAAAAATCACTGACTCTTTAGGTACATGGGTCGCAGGGTGTGACATATGCCAAGATATTTGTCCATGGAATAAAAAAAAGCTATTAAGTAGCAATGACCCAGAAATGATGCCTAAAGATTGGGTGCTACAGCTAACCAAAACAGAAGCTCTTGAATGGAATGACAATCAATGGAAAGACAAGCTAAGAGGATCTGCTTTGAAAAGAATTAAGCCTTGGATGTGGCGTAGAAATGCCTCAGCAATTCAAGACATCAAACCGCTTAAGCTAATGAGGAGTTCAGAAAAAGCTCCATGAGGCTGCACCATCAGCACGTTGACAGATCTGGACTTTTTATAATTGGAGTCCTAATAAGCTATGCAACCTTTTTTGCACAACCATCCAAAGCTTTTATTCCTTATGTCTACAGTCCAACCTCAGAAAATCTTCAAAGAACAGGGATAAGTATAGGGAAAACAGCTGCTCAATTATTGCAATTAGGACAATTCAAAGAAGCAATTCGACTAGGAGCTCTAGCTGTACGCTTACAACCAAATGATGATCGTCTTTGGTCGATCCTGGCAGAAGCCCAGCTCAAAAATCAAAATATTAAAGACGCAAAATATTCACTAGCGAAAGCTAAAAAATTAAACCCTCAAAAAGCATCTCTTTGGTTTGCAGAAGCTTCTTTAAAGCTTCAAGAAAAAAAACCCAAAGATGCCGTTCTCTTAATTAATAAAGGTTTGAAATTAGAACCTGATAATGCTGGAGCTTACTTTCAATTAGGTAATGCTTGGATAATGCAAAAAAAATTCCAAGTAGCTCTGAAATCCTTCAAAAAAGCGATAAAATTAAAACCTGCCTTTTGGGAGGCACTTAATAATGAAGGAATCGTACTATTTGAAATGGGGAAAGTCAAAGAAGCAATTCACACCTGGAGGAAGGTTTTAAAGATTCAACTTAATGCAGAACCAATGCTCGCTTTAGCAGCGGCTCTATACCAATTGGGACCATTAAACCAAGAAATTTTGAGGCTTGCCAACCAAGCTTTATCAGAAAATCCCAATTATGTATCGTCTAAACATCAACAAGAGCAACTATGGGGATTAAAGCTTCAACAAGCAACTAAGGAGCTTCTTTCTAATCCTGAATTGCTGTCTGGAGTCAATAGAGCACTAGCAAATTCAGATTCAAATCCTTAATCATGTTCAAAATAGCTGATGCAAACGTAATAAATCTGTAGGCTTAGCCATTCCGCCCTCTAACCCAAATCTAGATGGCCGAGGAGCGCCTGCAACCTATTTCCCTGCATCAAGAGATGCAACGCTCTTACCTCGAATACGCGATGAGCGTAATCGTAGGAAGGGCACTGCCTGATGCCAGGGATGGATTGAAGCCTGTGCAACGACGCATTCTTTATGCAATGCACGAATTAGGCTTAACACCAGACAGACCCTATCGAAAATGTGCCCGCGTCGTTGGGGATGTTCTCGGAAAATATCATCCTCATGGAGATCAAGCTGTATATGACGCTCTAGTTCGATTGGTTCAAAATTTTGCTAGCAGATTTCCATTACTTGATGGTCATGGAAATTTTGGTTCTGTAGATGATGATCCTCCTGCAGCAATGAGATATACGGAAACACGAATTTCACCAATAGCAAATGAAGGAATGCTGGGTGAAATTGGATTTGAAACAGTTGATTTTGCACAAAACTTTGACGGCTCACAACAAGAGCCAACCGTTCTGCCAGCTCAACTACCTTTTTTACTACTGAATGGTTGTTCTGGAATTGCCGTGGGGATGGCTACGAGCATTCCCCCCCACAATCTAAATGAAGTAGTAAATGGACTCATTTCACTAATCAAAAAGCCTGAATTAAATGATGATGAATTACTCAAGTTAATTCCAGGACCAGATTTCCCTACTGGTGGTGAAATTCTTCTAGGAAATGGAATAAAAGAAACTTATATCAAAGGGAAAGGAAGCATTCCAATGCGAGGTATAGCTCATATTGAAGAAATCCAACC
>QCJM01000024.1 GCA_003216035.1 Prochlorococcus sp. AG-409-B13 | reverse complement strand
AGATTGAGCCCTAGAAAATCAGTTGTCAATCTCAGTCACATCTCCCTGCCCTGAAGGCACTATCAACGAACTAGGGATCAAGCAATGGCCTATATGGACTTGTGATCCCAGTAAGTTCCCCTGGACCTATAGCGACAAGGAAACTTGCTTACTGCTGGAAGGAGATGTGACCGTTACCCCTTATGGAGGTGATCCTGTCAGATTTGGAGTCGGTGATCTAGTTGTTTTTCCTGCTGGGATGTCTTGCACGTGGGAAGTGCATAAAGCAGTTCGTAAGCACTATCGTTTTGGTAACTAGAAAATTTATAAATCCCCGAGATATAAGGTTTACCCAAACCGCCCATTTCCGCCCAAATCCCTTGATATGACTGAAATTAACTACTGGCTTATGAAGTACGTAAGATAAGTATTGGACTGGGTTTTGAAGGAATCGGATAACTTCATTCCAACTTTGAATTCGTTTTCTAATTACTCAAACTCCCAGTAATGCCAAAAATTTTAGATAAAAAAACTTCTTAATGAATGGGAGTCACTGAGTAATTTAGTTTTGAAACCAGCGGAAGTAAATTTGATGATCATTAAAAGAATGTAACTAAAACTGTAGTGTCACTTAAGTTTGATTATCAATCTATTGAGCTAATATCTACTTTTAAGATCTTACGGGAAATGCCTAGACAAATTTTCTTTATTCATAATGCAAAATGTGGCGGTCAAGCTGTTAGAAAAACTTTGTTAAGCTCAGAAATTGATTTCATAGGAACAGAAACTATTGATGTAGAAAAGAATATTGATTTGCTACAGATGCTAATTGAGAAGAAGTCAGATTGGCTGATATTTGGTCATCCTGGCGATATTAAAATACCAAGCAAAGAAAAGAAAGAACTTCTATCAATCTATCTTAAACTACTAAATATTTTATACACTAAAACGACTATAATCATGGCTTCTCGTGATCCAGTTGATCTTTTTAGATCCTGGATGCATTACTATAAAACTAGAGTAAATAATCATATTGAAGCCAGAAATACTAATTTTGAACCATCTAAATTAAGTGGAATGAAAAAAATAATGCTTGAACTAACAGGACTCTCTCAGATTCCATCTAATGGGTTTTGGTTGGACCCACTCAAGGAATCCGATAACCTATATAAATTTCTTGAAATTATTGAGAGTTCATCATTCCTAATGCCTGCCTGGAGCCAAACACATAGCCTTTTCTTTAGAGAGAGATTTACGATAAGAGACAAGCTTCGCTCAAAAGAGAAATTTCATATTAATTGTATTAATAAGATTAATTCAGGTGATCTCTTTATATACAACTCAAGTCAATATACAGATTATGCAAGAGCAATGTTAGATGAATATTTGGGTAAAGATTTCTCTAATAAATTACACTCCACCCGCATAAATAGATCTAAGAACAAACCTTTAGTGGATTCTCAATCCCTAGAAAATTTTGAAATGCATTATAAAAGGGATTATCTTTGTGAATTTGAAATATTCAATTGTGCAAAATAGCATGTTAAAGAAATTATGTTTTTAACAGCTAAAGGAGAGCGAATTAGAGATGCTTATCAAGATGTGGATGTCTTTTCATATAACGATCTCACTCAAGAAATGTTGGATCATCCAGGGTGCAAAATAATGGGTTGGTGTGATGGATGACAGTTGGTCAGAGGACTAATGCGCTACTTCTGGCCTATCGCTCGGATCGTTTTCTGCCCGCTCACAATCCTGTTTATTTACCTCACCGTCACTGAGCCACCAGCAGATAAGCAAGAGCAAAGCAGTAGCTACTCTGTTCTTGATTGACAGTCGACTTTCAAGGGGCCAACTCAGGTCCCTTTTTAATCATGCCTATCAACAAACCAATTCCTGACTCTGTTATTAGCTTCTGGGAAAAGCAAGGCACTAGCCACTAAAAAATAAGCAAACCTACCCAAGCAGCAGTTTCGATTGACATAAATTATGGGCTATTTTAAAAGAAAATATTATTCGAAGGTCTGGAATAAGAAGGTGAGTTATTAGGTGCTGAGGGGATCGACTTTGCAGGTGGGGCAGAATATACAGTGGGATTATTCTTAGGTATGAGTGGAGCCATTTGTATCTTTTGAGGACTTGAAAAAGGTTTATACTAAGGGTTAGATTTAACTTGCTCAGGTATTAAAATTATTAATAATCCGCTTCCTATACTAATAAGATTTATCGCAAGAGTATTTATTCTCATTAGATTAAATTTAAAAACTATAATTTAAATATAAGTGCTAATGAGATAGTTAAAATATTTAGGCAATGATATGAAATGCACATCCATTATTCGTGGTCCGTCTTTTCAGTATCCCTTTAACCCCAAAGTTGATCCAGCCATTGGCTGTATTCCTAATGGTTTAAATAATCAACCCCAATGTGCCTGAGAGTTCTTTCGTATTCCCTGAGGGACATACCGGCATTGTTGGCTTGGATCATCCTTATCTCTTTGTCGGAGATGTCTTGGGGATTGAAAGGTAGTTTGGATTGCTCACGCTGAGGCGAAGTCTTCTTTGTATGCATTTCTATTAGATCTATTGGTGTGATTAGTGTTTGGTGCTTTTTGTATTTAATGATTTTGAGGTGTTTAGTGGGGTTATGACCCATTCAGTAGCGATGGCTTTGGCGTTCTCCTGTTGATTGGTAGAACTGAACTCTGATCATCGTTCAAAGGCTGCTGTATGCATCTGACCCGGAGACCAAAACTTGATCTTTTTGGTATGTGGAACGTTGCCTCTTGTGAGTTCTTTCGTGTGCTGCATTAAATAGTTTGGGTAGGTGGCGTGACAATCGTTAAACGTATTGAGGTTTGAACTTTCTTGGCTTAGACCAATCTGCAAGCATTTCTAACTTGGGGTTTAGACCCTGTAGATGCGTCCTGAAAGTTCTATCTTCATAGGCTTCGTCAAAATCAATCTGATAAATCAGCCTCATAAGGTCATTCCTTAAATCAGTCTGTGTCTTTTCCATTACCTCTTCGGAGGTAGTGGTTGGATGTTCAACGACTTCAACCTGACGCAACTGTTCAACTCCCTTGCCAAGATTGCTGCCTGAGGATCTAGACCAATCAGTTCTGAACCGGCTAAGTAGGTTGGAAGGTCTCGTCAAAGAACCCTCCTAGACGACCACGTAGTGCAGAGATGGGAGGTAGTTTCTTATGCCTCTTTACGTACTTCTTTAGTTCATTAACCAGTAGTTAATTTCAGTCATATCAAGGGATTTGGGCGAAAATGGGCAGTTTGAATAAAGTTTGAATAAACTCTTGATCTCTGGGGGTTTCTATGTTTTCTATCTTGGCCTATTTGTATTGAAGTTGCAGTTGCAGTTGCTTTTGGGCCATCTCTTTTAGGGGGCCTTGGGGCAGCTCATTGAGAAGATTTGACAGGGTTGCAAGGCTATGGGAAGTGGCTATACAACTGAGGGCAAGAAGAGCTGCACGAGCTGTTGCTTCTGATCCGTTCTTAGCAATTTCTGCAATTTGTGAGTTGACGGCTGCACTATTGCGCCGTTGTAAAACCCTAATGGTTGATAACACAATTGGATCGCGAAAATCTTTTAATGGTTTCTGAACAAGATCAAGAAGAAGATCATCACTGAGTTGATGAACTTTGAATTTGAGTAATTCCAATCCTGCTAAGAGAAGGGGTTGGGATTTTTCGCTTAAGACATTCCTAAGGAGCACGATTGGAAGTTCACCTCCCCAGCAGGCAAGTGCTTGCAGAACTGGCAGCGTGAGTTGTTTCTCTTCTTTGAGCAGCTTTAGCAACCAAGTTTTTGCCTCAGTCTGATGACAAAGTCCTGCTGCACGAATTAACTCTGGTTGAGCCCCTGCTTTTTTGATTATCAACTCTAAAACTGGCCAACCTTTATTGCTTAGTAATCCGAGTTGCTCAGTTATCGCAAAGCGAAGGTCTGCCTGAAGATTGAGTGAATAAACCTCACCCAACCAACAAGGCTCGAGGGGAACCCTGCGGGATTGGTTGAGTCTTTCCCAGATTGAGTCTTCATTGATGGTCATAGATAGTCCTTTGGCCTTAGCGTGCACCTAGTTCTGCTGCTAGTTCTCGTTCCAGCTTTTCATCATGAACTGTTGGCAGGACATTGGATATCTTGGTGCGATGTGTGCTGTAGAAGAGCATGCCTATAAAAACCATTCCTCCAATAATGTTGCCAACAGTAACTGGTAGGAAATTCCAAAATATAACCTTACTGAAGGGCACTCCAGAGCCAAGAAGAGGTCCTGCTGTATGCAAAAACATGTTTACAACAATGTGCTCCATTCCCATTGTTTGGAATGCAGTAATTGGTAGCCAACAAGCAAGAAGTTTTCCTGGAACACTTTTACTTACTAGAGCCATTGTGACTCCAAGACATACGAGCCAGTTAGCAATAACACCTCGTATAAATGCTAGGAAAAGTCCTGTACTCCCTAGAGACTCATACTTGGTAAGAACATTTGATTGATTTATAGATATCAGTTTTGATGCAACAACAGCCCATCCTTTACCTCCTTCAGCTGCAGATAAAGGGTCAATAGTTCCTGCGCTTGTCAAACTAATTGAAAGTAAAACTGCTACAAGAAATGTGCCTAAGAAATTACCTATCCAGACCCAACCCCAATTCCTAAATGTGGCTTTCCAGGAGGATTTACCTGCCCAAGTTGCCATAGGTAATAGAGCAAAATTTCCAGTAACTAGCTCCATACCAAAAAGCACTATGCTTGCAAATCCAAACGGGAAAATAACTGATCCAAGGAAAGGCATCCCAGATTGAATACCTACAGTTATTGCTAGACATGTAGCCAAGCCAAGTATTGCCCCAGAGTAAAAACCTCTTACTAGTAAGTTTTTTGTACTTACAGTAGATTTTTTACCACCCGCTGCGATCATTCCATCAACTAATTCATTAGGAAGGACATAATCCATTTGTGAGTTGTTTGCATCCATGTTTGGAAAAATGATTGTGTTGAGGATGTTTTTAAATTGATTGATTTACCTGCTAATGCGATTCATTAGCCTTGAAAAAGGATCTTTACTGCCGCCTTGACGATTAATGAGTGGACGGTCACTCCCAAATTCACTTAGCCAATTGACAATGCGACTAAGGAAATCAGTTGAATTGGATTTAAATTGCATGGAGAAGTTAACAAATGATTGTGGTTTTGGTAAAAGCAGCTTATGGCGAATTGCTGCTTTTACCTAACTGCCGAATCCAACCAATAATCTGCTTTAAAGTAATAAAGTTCTCAGAGGAATTCTTGGTCTTTGGAATTGCCGAGTAATTTTCAATCAATAATCTTTTTAATAGATTCTTCAATTCAGCAGTAGGCACTGATTTATGTTTTAACTCCCCTATCTTTTGATTTGGACCTTGTTCTCCTCCAATTGATATGTCATAAGCCTCAATCATTTCCCCATCAGTATTTCTAGCTTTTGTCCCGGTCAGGCCTATTGCTCCCATATAGGCTTGACCACAACTATTGGGACACCCTGTCCAGTGAATCTTTAGTTCTTCAGGCAAATCAATTTCTGAGTCAAGCTCTTTAGATATCTTTAGAGCCTGATCTTTAGTATTTGTTAAAGCAAAACTGCAGTAAGTATTACCTGTACATGAGACAGTCCCTGCTGCTATTGTTTTTGGGCTGAGAGGAAATTTCTTTAATAAAGGATCAGCTTTGAAATTATCAATTTGCTTGTCTGGGATATTAATTATAATCATATTTTGATCTTCAGTAAGACGAACTTCACTGCTCCCATATGTTGCACTTATGCTGGCTAAATCTTGAATTTCTTCTGCTGAAAGCCTACCTACTGGAATATGTATGCCTGCATAGTTAAGCCCTGACTGCTTTTGAGGATGAATCCCAAAGAAAGAACGTGGTTTTTGTGAAAATATAGAACCAGGGTCTGGAATAAGTCTTCCAAATTTTTCTTGAACATGATTCCTGAAATTTTCTACTCCCACTTCATTTAAATAGAACCTAAATCGTCCTTTAGGTCGTTTATAACGTTCCCCTCCATCACGCCAACTAGATATAACTACACCTGTGAAATTACAGATTTCATGTGGTTTAACCCATACATTAAGAGGAATAGCGTAGTCATTTAATTGAGAAGAAAGAATTCCTCCAACCCAAACACTAAAACCAAGCTCCCCTTCTTTTATAACTGGGTGGAAAATAATGTCATTATGCAAAAGAAAGTTGTCATGTGAACCTGCTACTGCAGTGTTCCATTTTCTTGGCAAATTAGAGAATTCAGGATTTCCTTCTCCATTCTTAGTTAAGTAATCTTCCAACTCCAATGTATATGGCCTGGTATCTATAATTTCTTTTGGATCGATTCCTGCTAATGGATTACCTGTGACATTTCTTGGGTTATCAAATCCTGATTGGATAGTTTCTATACCAGCATCTTTTAGACGTCTAAGAATTTCAGGTAGGTCGCTAATAAGAATTCCACGGAGTTGAAGGTTTTGCCTTGTAGTGATATCGCAACTTCCATCTTCTGCATAACGAGCAACAATAGATGCAATTAAATTTAATTGATGTGCATTTAGTATTCCATTAGTTACTCGTAAACGGAGCATAAATTTTCCTGGTGTTTTAGGCCGCCAGAACATTCCATACCATTTCAAGCGAAGTTCTAAGTCAGTTTTGTCCATTTTCTCCCAACCAATCTTGGCAAATTCTTCTATTTGACTACCTAAAAGAAGCCCATCTTTCATAGCCTTATTCTTTTCTATTTTATTTAATTTCTTCCCTTCTAAATACGGTTGCATGGTTTAGATGTTTAATGCTTTTAATTTGGATCTAAAAAAAGAGAATAATAAGCTGAGGAATGCTTAAGATTTATAAATTTTGAGAGGTTAGACTTCTATTCATCCAAAAGGAATAAACTTCATCTCCTATTAATGCATTTAGGAGCTCACTCTCTATGTATCAGATTAAACCAAAATGGAAATTTCTTGAATTTGAAATTTAGTATATTTAGATACAGCATTATTACAGCCAGGATCAATTTGGATTGATTGACTCTTTAGAAATATTGCTAACCTGCTATTTCTAAAGTAGACCAGAAGATTATGTTGTGTATATTTAGATACAAGAAAATAGTCATTTAGTTCTTTTATCTCTCTTCAGAAGCTAAACCGGAAGACTAATATTGACGACCTACTTCCCCAAACCAGCGCATTGAACCTTCCAGTAGCATTTCCCAAACTTTCTTCATTGCAGCGATGTCTCTATCTAGTCCATTATTAAAATTACTGGGACGCCTTGAGTCATTTATTTTCTTAGAAGGTCTTGTTATTAATCTTCTTGCTGTTTTTGATCTATAGAGGCGGTTGACCATTTAAAGCCCTTTCCTTGAAAACAAATTGATAACCATTAGAGCAGAAATCTATATTATTCATATGTTGCAGTTGCTACAAAAAATAATATTCAAACCAAACATCCCTTTCTTAAATAAGGTTCGCTCTTAATTGAAAAGTCAGATTTAGATTATTAGCTAGTGTTTGCAATTGTTTAATTTGTAGGGATTCATTGCAATTATTCTTTGGATGAATAAGCTAAATCAGCCTCTAACATGCTCTGATTATCTACATTTGAACAGCATCTATACATAAGATTGATAATACGTTGTGGATCAATTTTAAGAGCTGCAACCTCATTCCATAGTTTGCGACTCAGTTCATCATTGGCGAGATGAAATTGTGCATTAATAAGCTCCCTTGCTAACGAGAAGACTTTTTTATTAGCCTCAGACCTGTCAGGCTTATATGTAGACCCTTTAGATAAGTATTTGCTGCTACAGTAGATTAAATCATTTTGAATCTTAGATATTAATTGCCTTTTTTGATTGTAAATCCTCTGCCTGTACTTTAATTGGACAGACTTTTTAGACACAATCTCTTTGTGTTGGGTATCTTTGTTGCCACGATATAGAAGTTTTTTCATTGTTTAGAGATAGAAAATGGTCAAAGAACATTTCTTTGTCTTGATTAAGAGGCTCTTTGAGAAATGAGTCTGAATGCGCTTTGGCCATATGTCCTCATTATTGATAGCTACTAAGGACTAGAGATGTAGTTCATAAGGGCACAAAAAGTGGCTTTTTGTCTTTTCTACCTCCAGCATTATTGTTCGACCTCGATGATTTCATAGTAAGGACGATCTTCGTAGTCAGCATCTGAGCAGCACATATCTCCGTAGATCTCCTCTAGCAATTCATAGGCATCGTCGTAGTTCTCAAAGCTTTGAGAGGTGATGTCGTCGTCGCCTCCATCGTGTCTGGTGATGCGATACTTCATACGTTTTTTTCAGGGCAGGCGTCTCTTAATTGAACTAAATAGGAGTGTGAGTAAAGTTTGAGTTAATCTCGACGATTCGCTGAGAGTAGTTGCTATCACTCAAATGCACTATTTCATTAGCCAGTAGTTAATTTCAGTCATGGTCTGTAATCTTAGTGATTCTCGATGGTTGGAATGAAGTTGGAATGAAACCTGATTCTTCCATCTCTTTTCTTTATGGTATCCAATCTGAATTTCTAGGAAAAAAGAATTGTTGAATGGACAGATCGCATCAAATGAAAATCAGCTTTGTTTTTCAGCAAGCCACCCCTAACTGAGAAAGTTAGTTATGCCATGGGATATCAGAGGAAGTGAGCTGACCAGATTCCAACCTTTTTGCAAATCCATTCCAACTTTCAATAAATATCGTGTGATATCAAGGTGGTTCACTTTTCTTCTACGAGTATTCAAGTCTCTTTCTGTCTGCCTTCCTTCCTGATGGGGACTTATGGGGGCTTCTATCTCCTGACTGAATCGTTTAAAGCTGCTCAGACATTTTTGCTAGGAATAACGATAGGAATTGATTAGTTATTTAATTTCCAAGGTCCAACTCAAGTGGATAGAGATCAAGCATCCGCCCCAAAAACCATTGATTTCAACTGAGCAAGGCTGTGGCTAGCT
>QCJM01000023.1 GCA_003216035.1 Prochlorococcus sp. AG-409-B13 | reverse complement strand
TCAAGTCTCTCAAGGGTTTTGATTGGTATAAAAAATCTATTTTCCCCGTCTGTAGATAAATTAGCACTTGAGTTAAATTTAAATCTACTTAAAGAGGGTACTGAACTAAGTACAAGGTTAGAAGCCTGATAAGCCTGAATGGGATTTAAAATTTTTGGAATTCTATAAGCAGGAGGATATTTAGACAAGTTAATTGGCCCTACTATTCCATGAAAAGAATCTAAGTTAAAGGTATTAGTATAGCCATAAAGTTTCTTACCGATAACATGGTTAGATATATCAAAAGTATCAGCCAAGTCGATAGGCGTAAAAGCCATCTGAATATTGATAGGAATATGATTATATATTTCAGTACTTATATATCGCCTAAAGGTATATTCCTTATAAAAACCAGGACATTTCTCAACTTGGGACCTTGAATAAGCTAATCCCAAATCATGAAATTTATTTATTATGTTCTTATCTGATTCAATATCTGGATTTAATTTTAATTGAATAGAGGTAATCCTTTCTAAAAGTAAGTTATCAAAAAGGTCATCACATATTTCCGCTCCTATGTTCGCTGCATTTATTTTGATATTAATTGTCTTATCTACGGGTATATTTTGTGATTGTATTATTTGCGATAAAGATACATAGAAAACAGAGGCCGGGAAGCAATCCGCGGATAATAAATCATGATTAATTTGACTATTTAATTCGGCGAATTTTCCAGGTTCATTTAAAAATTCATTATTCAGCTTAATACTTGAAGACTTATTCTTATATTTAGTGGATATCGCAAGTTGTAGTGTAGTTATACCTGAATTGCCTAAATTGTTTAATGATATATTTTTAATAAGTTCATTATAGTTATTCAGGTCTGGCTCAATTGCAATCACATTCTTAACGTGAAAAAGAGCGGAAGGAACAGTAAACAAACCAATGCCCGCTCCTACCTCTATCAAATAAGAGTCATATACTAATGATTGGAGCCATAGTCCTTGGGGTGAATCAACACTTAAACATGCCTCAACTTCACTGTCAATATTAGGTCTTTTTGACCTAATTTTAAATTTTCCATAGCTATAATATTTGATATCAATTTGCTTATTTTTATTCTTAGAGCCAAGCATCTTGCATCTGTTTATTCTTCTAATCTTAGTCTTTTGTATCTCAAAGGGTAAAGTCTTTATAAAAACTTAGGCAAGCACTTATAGAATATGATCTTAAGAAAAAATCTAGATTTAAGTATAATCTTTTCTCTTTGTGTTGCAAATTTCTATTATGTTAATTAGAAATTGACTAATTTATTCCATACCGCATAAAAGTTTAGCTTTTTCATATACTCCTAAAGATGATTTTATCTTATCCTTAGTTTCTTGGGTTAATGTATCAGCCCTATTAAGCATTGCTTTATTTATCCCTTTTTCTTTAATTGAAAAAGAAGAATTAGGCAAAATAGGCTTGTTTAAAAATGTAGGTTTGAGCAATATTGGTAGATATTCAATCCCAAGATAGTTTGCAATCGATCTCATGGAATCCTCAGGACTTGAAATTATATCTTCAAATAAATAGCATTTATAGTTTCTAGGTAATTGATTTTGCAATGTCATTGATGTTTTTGCTGAATGTCTCCATAATTGGATTGCCTTATCAACATCTTGATAGGTTTTAGAATGCCTAGAACTAGATGCGTACCAAGAAATAGGATTCCGAATTAAAGAAATAAACTTACCATCTGGATAATCTTTATTCAACCTTTCTATATTTGAAAGCAACATTAAAACTCTTGGAGTAAATCCACTTACATACTTCTCTTTACCCGTAATATTATAACTTTCCCATGAAAAGAAGAAGGCATAGAAATAAGCATCTAATATCTCGCGTTGGCTTTTAGGTGGCTTATCACTTAATAATTCACTAAATTTAAGCTTTAGCTTTGGCAAGGATAAGTCAAATTTAAATCTTTCATTTCTGGCGAATTTATTACTATCAGGTTTTACGTAACCTTTTTCTACCATATTATATAAATCATTTTCACCAAGTATTTCAAACCATTCCTCATGAGTTTTATTAATATCTAGTTCAGGCCAATTAAATTTTGTAGGGTAACCGATAATTATTTCCCATGGATGTGACAAAAGCTCTGGATGTCCATCCAAAAGTTGAGACATCATTGTTCCGCCAGATCTTTGAATTTGGCTGATCAAGCATAATGGAAGTTTCTTACCTGTTTGCATGATTTAGTTATTCAAATATATGTTATCTTTTGTTTAATTTTTCGACTTGATTCATACACATTAAATAGGTACTCCATAAGATCTAATGATACCATCTGTTTAGATCACCACTCGGGGAGAGAGCCCATTCTTACTCCTTGAAGAGTGCTTTACGATAATTCAAAACTTTCTGTATAACTTGAGGTGATAGTAAGTGAAGCCAAGAGAGATCTAGCAGCCCATTACTGCTTAAGATTTCTATATATTAGGGACAGATAAATATAGGGTTGGAGCGTGTCAAGAAGCAATCAATTCCTTCCCTAAGTCACTTGAGCTGAAAGAAAATTTTAATATCTATAAAGGTCTTGGATCAGCGCTATTTAAAACAGAACAGTATATAGAAGCAATCAATGCTTCCCAAAAATCGCTTAAAATGAAAGAAGGTTGGAATTCATACAAAGCAATTGGATTAGCACAATTTAATACGAAAAACTTCAAACAGCCAATAGGTTCTATTATACCAACAAAGGTTTTTCTAAAAGATCATCAGAATATTCTTAGAAGGCTTAGTTCCAAGAATTCAATCTCATTATAAAGATCTTTATTAGTAAAAGTCTTAGGA
The DNA here is from genome assembly GCA_003216035.1 of Prochlorococcus sp. AG-409-B13. GTDB lineage: Bacteria > Cyanobacteriota > Cyanobacteriia > PCC-6307 > Cyanobiaceae > AG-409-B13. Next base: position 10,293 of record QCJM01000023.1, on the reverse strand, counting down.
ATACAAAAGTAGCAAATCAGAGCAATGAGTATCAGAAAAGAATAGGGTAATAAACTAATTATGAAAAAGGAGCGGGAAATATTTTTCAATCAAGATCTTATTGAGCAAATTAATTAGAGCTTCAAATTTAGAGTCACAACGATTGTTCAAGGGACCCACTATTTTCGAGTCCTACCTTCAACTCGGTCTATATAGGCCAATAATCTTTTAACGTAATCTATCCTCTTCTCAGTAGCACGAAGGGTTCGTGTCAATTCATATCTGCGAACACGACGCCAAAGACGCATAACAGCATCAGGAATAGGTTTATTGAAAGGCATGATCAATCCAGCCTATTTGCGTAGGCTCTCAAAATTTCTGCAATCTTGTTTGGCAGTAACTCTTGTTGATATTCACTGCACAAATCAAAGAATTGATCTGTGAATTCCTTCATAGAGCGAGGCTTCTTGTTCTCAGTCATTTATTCTCAAGGATAAAAACATTAGATCAATAGGAAGAGGCTACTTTACTTATTCAAAGGGCAATGTATAAACATTAAATTTTATACATTGAATAGGAGCACCCATTATATCCAGCTATACAAATAGGATTGATCTTGTCAAAAAGGATTACTGGCTAGTGTTGCCAAACTCAACATGGTTAGACAAGTCCTTTTCCTTGCAAGCAGTGGCTTCCACCAGTTGACGCTCTCAAACTCTTGCAGTATGGATGTACTATAAGAGAGTTCATTGCTCCATCTGCTTCTCCTTATTCAATTTTCAAGGCTGAAGACTGGTTGGTTCCACCTGCTCCTATCGGAATAGGTCAATAAGTAAGGGTCAGGCCAAGAAAGCGTTACCAGTCAAAAAGTTCAAGCAAGACGAGGAATGGGACTACATTGAACACGGAGTCCTCAAGAAATCACGTTCAGCTTGCGTTTGCATAACCTGCCAACACTTCAACTATTGCTTTGGCAAACACTGCCGAACCCTTCTTACATGTCACATCCAGCAACGATTAATTCCAGACGGAGAACATCCTCACCAGTAGATACCCACTGTGGCAAAGGCGATTAGAGAAAGAGATTAGATTATGTTCAGAAGCTGCTTGAGATATAAGCAAAGAAGAAAGTCACCAATACCGATTAAGCCCAAAAGACTCAAGTCTCAACTCCAAGAAATGCTTGAAAAGTTTGGTATGACTTCTTCTTTGTCTATGTCTCATGCAATTTCATAGGAACATCTAGAAGTTATATTGCAGCCCAACCATGCTTCTGGGCTAAACAAATTGTCCTACTCCTAAAGCTATAAAAGCACTTGTCGCGTTAGTTCCAAGCTTTCCAATTAGAGGTTCAGTTTTTTTTGAATACCATAGATCTGATGTCTCACTTAGTGGATGGAATTAGGGCATTTTTATTAAGCCAGTCATTTGCCATTTATTTCCTAAACTAGAAACTAAGTCAAGCATTGTTGATTAATTACTATGAGCGAAATATAGATTAATCAGTTGTATTGAAAACAAAAGTGTACCCTCTTTTTATGTGTTGAAGCATTCTAAAGGCAACTTACACGGATCTATACTAACTCCACGATGAGACTTGTCTTGCTTGAAATCTTTAAATTCAAGTACTTCCTTAGAGAATAAGCTGGCCAGATATTTTTTATTAGGTTCAATTTCTAATAAGTCTTGAACGCTAAACCTGCCAAGACCTTTATTTTTAATTAGGAATTTGAACAAATCAAGGCTTACCTCAATTGTGTTTCCCCATCGAATATTTACCAGCCCAAAATCATTTTCTTCTCTAAACCTTAATGTTTTTGCCACACTAATTTCATTGGTGGGTATCTCAAGTTGCTCAAGAAAATTTGAATTGGTTATAGCCTTTATAGGTTTTGTAATTTCTTCTGGACCAAGCATGAGTGGATCTTTGCCATCAATTTTCCCGGTTGAACTTAGCGCTGCCATCCTACATCCAGTTTGACAAACATCTATATAATCACATGATTTACATCCTTCGAATAAAACACTATTGTCTCTCCAGAACTGTGTCTTCTTATAGACACTTTTTAACCCGTCTTTAAAAATATCACCATATGAGGCATCCTCCATAACACAAGTATGTGTATCTCCTGAGGCATTAATATTAAATCTGTGACCTGATTGACTTGGACATCCTCTCCCAACAAAGTCACTATATTTATCAAGGTCCCCTATCATGCACAATGGATATGAAATGAGAGTCGAAACATTGATTTTGTATTTTTCTTTTAGTGCCAATAAGTCATCTAAGGTTGCTTTGGCATCCTCCACAGTGATGTTATTTTCAGGATTAGGTTCTTTCAGTGTCCTTTCATATGCAGGAGGTATTACCCTATGTGCTATGAACTGATATACTCCTATTTTTGCAAGTAGTTCTCCTGCTTTATATATTGTTGACCTTGTATGTGAAGTCACAATTGTATTGACAGAGACTCTTATCCCTGCCATAACACAATTTCTAATCCCTCGTAAGAATGCATCTTGTGCATTATCTACTTGTGTTATATGTGCAGTTATTTCATCATCTGTTGAGTACCAACTTCCAAGAATATGATCCAAACCTAAACTATATAATTCTTTAGCTCTTTCCTCTGTCATAAGCGAAAGGTTTGAATTACATGAAATTGATATCTCATTTTCTAGTAATTTAGGGATTGCATATTTTAGGAGCTTATAATTTGCTAATGGTTCGCCACCAGAAAGAATAAAGTGAAAAACACCATTTTGAATAAATTCATTTAAAAGAAAATCAAATTGATCTTTTGTTAGATGATTTTTACCTGCTGATATTTCTCTCCATGGATTATAGCAATGCAGACATTTGAAGTTACAACCTTCTGTAATCTCAAGATTCACTACTGTAGGGGCTGAATAAACTCTTTTCTTATAATTAGTTTGATGCCAAGATTTGTCTAGACTTATAAATTCATAATTACTTTTCATAGCGAATATATTTGTATTTTATGATAGGGTTGGCCTGAGTGCACTGGTTAATTATATTATAATGAGCACAGAGCTCTATTAATAATTTGTAATGATTATTGTTTGCATCCCTGACTTATCTACTCTTAGCAATATATTAGAACTTGAAGGATTTAATGCGGCCAATAAAATTGATTGCTGAAATCGGTATCAACCATAATGGTTCGTTAGATATCGCAAAGAAGCTCATAAAACTTTCTGCTGACTCTGGGTGGGATGCCGTCAAATTCCAGAAAAGGTCGATTGATCTTGTTTACTCTCAAAATTATCTTAGTCAGCCCCGAGAAAGTCCATTTGGGAACACTCAAAGGGATCAGAAAAAAGCACTTGAATTTTCAGAGAATGACTATGATGAAATCAACCTTTTTTGTAAAGAAATTGGCATAACATGGTTTGCATCAGCTTGGGATATACCAAGTCTAAGATTTTTAGATAAATATAAGCCAACTTATCAGAAAGTTGCCTCAGCAATGATAACCAATATCGAATTCCTAAAAGAAGTATCTAGTAGAGGGATCTATACATTTATTTCTACGGGAATGTCAACATTGGAGGATATTGATCTTGCAGTAGATATTTTTAAATCATCTAATTGCCAATTTGAATTAATGCATTCTTATAGTGTTTATCCTGCGCCAGAAGATAAATTAAATCTTTCACTAATCCCATTTTTACATAAGAGGTATAGTGTCAATGTAGGTTACTCAGGACATGAGAGTAGCCTTACCCCCACTATCATTGCTGCAATGCTAGGAGCGACAACGATAGAGAGGCATATCACCCTTGATCGAGCAATGTACGGTTCTGATCAATCAGCCTCACTTGCTCCTGAAGGGGTAACTAAGCTTGCTTCAATGATTCGTAAGATCCCTCCCTGCATTGGTTCTCCAATAAAGAATTTTGATGAAAGTGAGCATAGAGTTTCTGAGAAATTACGTTATTGGGAGTCATGAGTATATTCAATAATATTCCAGATCAATCCACAATTATTGTAGATATAGATAATACTATATGTCGAACAAAGGGGGCTTCATACAAGCATTCAGAGCCAATAATAGATCGTGTTGATTATATCAATAAACTATATAAATCAGGTCACAGAATAATATATTATTCCGCCCGTGGGACAACTACTGGAATCGACTGGCTAGAACTTACAAAGGAGCAACTTGAGAAATGGGGATGTAAATACCACGAGTTACATCTTGGCAAGCCTTACTATGACTATCAGATTGACGATAAAACAATAAATTCCGAATTATTCTTTCCATTATTTTCACAATCCAATTCAAAGGAGATTTCATTTAGTACAAAATTAAAAGAAGAGCTACGGCAGAATATCTTATTAAATCAAGATTTTATGTCTTCTTCCTATAGTGAAGTAGTCGATAATCTTTATAACGACACGATAAACTGCCTTGGAGCGGGCAAAAAACTAATTTTAGCTGGGAACGGAGGGAGCTTTGCAGACGCTTCCCACTTTTCTGCTGAATTGATAGCGGGTTACTCTATAAAAGAGAAGCCACCAATCCCCTGTCATCTACTAGGATCTAATAATTCGCTTTTAACGGCCTGCTCTAATGATTTTGATTATTCAAATTGTTTTATTAGAGAATTAGAATCAGTTTATTTAAGTGGAGATATCGTTTACTTGCTCTCGACTAGCGGTGAAAGTTCAAATATACTTAAACTAGCCAATCATTGTAAAGAGAAAGATATTTGCTCATGGGCAATTGGTTCTAGAAAGAATTCAAAGCTATCATTATTACTAAAAGAAACTTCGCTATCATTTTCACCTTCATTGACTACACCCCAAATTCAATATCTTACCTATCAACTCTTGCATAGCCTGGCAGAGAGGCTAGAGACAGATTTATCATAAAAATATAAGCTTTTATTTGTTCGAATTGTAAGCATCTAGCAAGTATTTTGAATAGGAAATACTTGTCAGTTCGCTTATATGCTCGATCAGATAGGCTAAATATGGTTTCATGAATGATATTTTTCTAATCTCTTCAACTGCAGTAATGCTATTCCTAACATATGTCACTATTAGCATCCTTCTATATTGGCCACTTTTCCTAGGTATAGAGCCTCGATGAAATCCTCGAGTATCCTCAATAAAACAATGTCCTTGTCTATGAAAGTGTTCGAGTATTTCTAAATCATTTTCAATGGTATTTGTATTTACATGAAAACCACCAGCAGATCTTCTATAAGTTAAAAATGTCTTTTTATAAAGTTGAGTATATGATTGAGGAAAATCTGATTTTATCTTATGCAGGAAGTTATATTTATTTGATCTGGCAATATAATAATTAGAGCCTTCATTATACAAAAGAGTATTTAATGGTATGAAGAGTTTTATTACTTTGCCTCCATGGTCATCTCTATGGTATTCAGTATCTCCTATAGCATTTGTTTCTGGAATGGCTTGGAAAAGTTGTATGTTAGAGACTATTGGAATTCCCTGAAGATAACAATCGGCAAACCGTAAAAGTGTTGGGTTAAATGCTATTTTTATAAACTTTACATTTTTAATTAGATCTATCATAGAAAGTCTTAGAGTTTCTGTATTCGAATAAAGCCTTTCTATATATTTATTAATCCCAACTACGATCTCATCAGTTAAATAGATTGGTGATAATGTAGTCCCAAACTCCATTAATTCATATATTTGTTTATTCTTTATTTGAAATAGCTCGCTTTCACTTTCTCCATAATCTATATTCCTTTTTTTATTAATTTCCTTTTGATTTCCTCTAGTACCTTCTAGAAATGGCCTGAAGCTATCACTTGTGGCTTTATTAGTCATTTAGCCAAACCGTGCGATATCTGTTGTCCTAAGATTCAAACCATCTCGCTTAGATGATGTAAATATTATTAGACCACAATGCTTTCTGATCCTATTCAGACAATGCCTGGTAGTAAGATGATCATCTTCCCAACCAGTTTCCAGCCCACAAACTACTATTGACTGATTGCATGAGCTCAAATCATCAATCGTATTAGTTGGCAAGGAGTCTAAATAATAGATTTTTTGATGAGCAGAAATAATTTTATGACCTGTTTCATGATTTGCAAGTTTTCTAGATATTAAAAGTGGTTTTGAGCAATGATTTTTCAGGGCCTCAATTAATTCAGTATCATCTTTAAATGATACTCTTTTAGTATGAATAATAGTTCCAATCAAAGCAACCTTGTTAATAGAACTAGTTCTTAGAGGACTCTTTTTATTTTGAATTATTCCTTTGTTCATACCAACTTTCTTAGTTGCTAAAAAAAGAATCTGTTTATGAATATTAGCTTGATTAGGAACATGAATTTCATTTTCTATTGTTTTCTCTATTATGTTATTTTTATTGATTACTTTATGGGGTCTTTCTTCGTCTTTGATAGACTTTTTTGATTCTGTGTAGATAACATTTACATTCTCAAAATTTTCTTGTAGGAGTCTAGCTAATTCCGAGCTTCCATGGCCTATATTCGTATTTATTGCAAGGTAGCCACCTGATTTGACTGCTGATGTTATGTTATTAAAGGTCTTTTGTAAGATAGATGGATAGATATGTGAGAGTGTATTCAGAGAAACAATACCATCAAATTGATAAATCAAGCCTCCTTCTGAGGTAAGATCTCCCAAGTAGAACCTATCACTATTATTTATTGAGGTCGATAGTGCTACTGCACTTTTTATCCTCTTTATTTCAATATCAATTCCGTAATAAAAGCATTCTGGGAATATTTCCCTTGTTATTCCATAAGAGGACGCTGCATCAAGTACATTATGTTCTTTTATAGTATTCTCATACAAAAATTCTCTCGTTATATTCCATAAGAAATTTTTGCTAGACATAAAGTTGCATATTGATTTTAATTCTTTAATGTTTGGTTTTTTCTTGCTTACTATCAGCATGATCTTAGTATGTAGGTATTAGTACATACTTTATTTATTTTTGATTGAATTCCTGATGCTATCCCTATTTCATCTAATAAATTTTGAAGTTCTTCTGTTTCAAATTGTTCCCATTTCCATGGTTGATCTTTTTTTGCATATTTACTGAAATCTATTGTAGAATCTTTATCCTTTATTTTACTTTTCTTCCAAGTAGATATGATTGATTGTGCTACTTTTTCAGCACAATCCCTTTGAGATGTAGTTAAATAGCTAAGTTGCTCTTTATCCGAAGTTTTAAATGCTAAATCAGAACTTGCATATCCAATTAGTTCATTATAATTTTTTGCTATGTATGGTGTAATTCTTGAGAGCGCTGTTGGGGAGTCAGGGATCGGATCATATGAAATCACAGGCTTTCTAGCTAGCATTGCCTGAACTCCTGTTGTGCAGCCGCTAGTAATAATTTTCTCTGCCGCAAGTATCCAAGGTTCGCAACTAAAATCTCTAATAACATGAATGTTTCGAAGAAGCTCTACTTTTGTTGTCCACAACCTATTTAAATTTACAGGATGAGGTCTAATTATAATATGCTTGGGGCTTATATCATTACTTAATCTCTGAATGTTGCTAAGAAAATCATCTAAATACTTTCTATTATGTGTCCTCATATTTTCCAGTTCTTTACTAAGTTGCTTAGTAGTTTGTTCAGTATTTTTCCACGGGGGGTTACCGTGGTCAGCTTTCATTGGGGAAAGATGGTTCTCTGGTAGTGGATGTGCGTCAGTATAAAGAATATAATCTCCATACAACTCTTTTATGGCTGCTATTTTTTTTCTATAAATATATCTGTATTTTGTAAGTAGGTCATGCCTAGGATTACCATATCCAAATGTAATGTTGTTTAGATGGGGGTGTGCAGAAATTAACAAGTCTTTTTGAGCGTTTCCAAAAGTAAATATCTTCTCTACATATTCATCAATATTGCTTTGTGTATATACTTCAAATGTCTTATTAGGTTTATCTAAATTGATAAAGCTTTCTTGTAATATCAAGAATGCTATAGCATTTTCATTGTTTTTAACATGCTCCAATCTTTTTGGTATACAGGTAGGGCTACCACTTTTATCTATAAGTATAAATGATGACTTATTTTTACATAGTTCGGGAACCAATTTTCTAGCGACTTGATCGTAGCAGATTAGTACATTGGCACCATATCCATTTAAAATATTTCCAAGCAATAAATGCGCTTCTAATTCTCTTTGAGAGAGTTCAGTTGAAATTAATACAAACATTATATGCTCCTAAAGAAATTTTGCTTAATGATTTGATCTAAGATGCTATTATCAATTAATTCATCGGGACTACTTTTTAAGGTTAATTCTTTTAACCGAAAAAGAATAATTCCTTTTGCCATGATACTACCTAAATTGATAATGATTGCATGTTCTATCCTTAGTATAATAAGACATTGACTGGCAATAAGAAAGGCAAAGTCAGAAAAATTTAATGGAAGCTTAGCTTTCAGTGTGTCACTATTATAAAGATGCCAATATTTTTTCACAGATTTCAAAGTCATATTCATCATCGATTTCATATCCCTCAATACTTTCCATATACAAAGGGACCGTACTTCCACTTACCCTGAGGCCGGTCTTTTTGAAACATTTCCATCTCGTCGCATATATCGATCCATTTTCAACTAATCTTTCATTCCCCTCATCTAAGACTTGCTGCCTTCTCGGCCTACTTCGTAAATCATAAGTTGGTGAAATATATTGAGAACCTGAGATCTTCTTCCAATGGAAGCCCGCTTGTTTGTTGATTCCTATTATACTATCTACACCTTGAGTATTCATTTTAGATAACAATTTCTCGGCAGTAACTTTCAACCGGATAGGAGATGTTGCTTGCATTAGGCATAACCAGTCATCTTCATTGAAATCTATACCAATATTTTTTAATAATAAATCAGAAATCATAGATTCCTCTGTAGTTGAAATATCCTTTGAAACACTTTCTTTTCTATTTAATGTCTTTACCCCAGCAGGTTTTGCCAGGCTTAAATAATGCTCACTATTACTACTTACAATGATGTTAGATTTTGCAGTTAAATTAATTGCAAAATCAATTGTCCATTCGAATAATCTTTTACCTGAGATTAATTTTATATTTTTATCTTTAACACCTTTACTCCCAGATCTTATTGGTATATATACGTAAATTGTCATTTCTTTAAAAATAAAGTTATAAAGTTACCATAGAACGGTGGGCTACAATCTACTTTTTCAGGATCCATTAGTAGTTTTTCTAGATCTTTTAAATTAAAGTAACTAGATTGAAAGTAGGGAAACTCTATTCTCATAATTTTAAATCCGATATCTCTAACCATTCTTGTAAGGCTATCCATACTAAATAACGAAATATGGGTTGGATCTTTTAGTAAACGGTATTTTTGTACATAGCGCCTTTCTGCGCCAGAATCAAAATCTGTTGTCCCTATTATGACAAGTGTTTCTTTCCTTATTCTCTTATGGATTTGATTGACAATTGTGTATGGTTCCTCTAAGTGTTCAATAACATGATTCATAATAATAGTATTTGCATTTTCCATTTCATTGCTTCCCACTGTTTTGACAAATTCTTCAATGCTTGTGTTGATGAATTTATATTGCTCATTATTTTCAAAGCGAGCGCAATCTCTTAAAGTTGGCATAGCTTTATCGACACCTACATAACTTGCTATACCTTTAAAACAACCAACTGTGCAATATCCGGCACCTAGGTCTACAATTTTCATTCCTCTTGTTGCCAAGAGCTCTAAAGCAATCTCTTCCATATAGCGGATATTATCTAGTCTCTTCTCTCTCTCAATATAAGAGCTAAAAAATCTTTGTTCTCCATCTGGATCAATTCTTATATCTTTAGAATATAAATCTTGAATAGTTGATAGTCCTTTCTGCTTTGAGAAATACTTCCCAGTAACCAAAAGTTCTATCATTTCTTTCCTGAGGCTATTCATTGAATTATCGGCAATAGTTTGTTAGCTCTTTCGTCGGGATGGCTTTACCTAAGCTATTCACGGAAGAAGTCCTTTGGAGAGGTTCGATGAAAATCAGCCTAATTCTATTCTTCATTATTTTCTTACTAAAAATCTCATCAGTCAATCCCTAAGGCTTTTCTAGAAACAATATTGAACTAACCTTTCAGCTCAAAATTTCTCATGAGAAGAAGCTCTTTGTTTTGAATAATTACCTAATATATAGACCTTGTCCTGTAGGTAATTCAAAAATTCGTTCATTTTTGTCTCTAAGATAAAGATCTAATGAAACCTGAGTCTGCCTATAACGGCTACAACCATAATCGTCAAAAATTACATGTGCACCTGGAGAAAG
>QCJM01000022.1 GCA_003216035.1 Prochlorococcus sp. AG-409-B13 | reverse complement strand
AGCCAAACCTCTACTTGAACTGCATGAATTAAGACATGATGAAAACTATGTAATTGGAATGTTCCTGGGTGGAGCATATCAAGAGGTAATGGGGAATTTACATAATCTTTTTGGTAGCACTAATTCTGTCCATATTCGCTTGTCATCTGAAGGTGGCTACAAGTTAGATCACGTAGTAAGAGGCAACACAAAATCAGATGTACTGCAAGCCATGGAACATGAGCCAGAGCAATTACTCGAAAAACTACGTATAGCTAGTGAAGAAGCTATTCAAAAAGGGAATCTTAAAATTCGTGATGCCCAAAGGCTCATGGATCATCTTGAAACTAGCTTGCGACAAAGCACATATCTCCAAGGGTGAACAAGTCAAGATAAAGCTATAGAAAGCTTATCTAAAGCAACTTCCAGAGCTTTATCAAGAGCACTACCATCACGCCCTCCTGCTTGTGCCAAATTAGGTCTACCTCCGCCTCCGCCTCCACATAGCTTGGCTATTTCTCCTATAAATTTACCAGCTTGTAAACCATTAGAAACTAGCTGCGCACCAAAAGCAGCTACAAAAATCACTTTGTTTTTATCACCTGGATCTGGTAAACCCCCAAGAACAACCGCCGAATCCTCACCTAGCTGGTCAATAAGAACTTGAGCAGCTCTCTGCAATGCCTCACCATCTACTTCATCGAGACGTTTAATCAGTACCTGACTATTCCCAATTGAAATCGCTTTATTTGTGAAGGCTACAACCTTTGCAAACGCCAATTCTTGACGCGTGGTCTTAAGGATCTTGGTTATTGACTTAATTTCATCCTGCAGAGCAACAACACGATCTACTATTTCATGAGGTTGAGCCTTAAAACGCTCACCTAATTGCTTCACTACTATGTCTCTCTCTTGCAAATAATCCAAAACTGAAGGGCCTGCAACCGCTTCGATTCGACGAATTCCAGCGGCAATGCCACTTTCTCCCACAATCTTAAAAGCACCTATCTCAGCTGTGTTTGAGACATGGGTACCACCACATAGTTCCATCGACACACCAGGAACATCGACTACTCTTACAACGTCTCCATATTTCTCGCCAAACATTGCTACAGCACCAGCTTCTTTAGCATCTGATATCTTCATCTCCTTTATTTGCAAAGCATGTGCTTCAGAAATCCAACCATTAATTAATTGTTCAATCTGCTCCAATTCTAGAAAAGTGACCTGGCGAGAACAATGAAAATCAAAACGCAAGCGATCAAAAGCCACTAAGGATCCAGCCTGCCCTATCTGTTGATCTACTACTTGTTTCAATGCCGATTGAAGAAGATGAGTAGCCGTATGATTTACCTTGGCTCGAAGCCGGTAATTACGATTCACGCGAGCGTTAATTACATCCCCTACTTGCAGAATTCCTTGTTTCACATGGCCTCGATGAATAAAAACATTTTGATTACGAATTACATTTTCGATCTCCACCACAGCAGACTCAGGATCTGAAAAGTCACTTACTAGCTCACCACAATCACCAATTTGACCTCCTCCTTCACCATAAAAAGATGTGCTTTCCAAAATGACTTGCACATAGTCCCCAATAACCGCTCGTTGTGACTTTTCACCATTAACCACCAACGCCTTAATACCACTTCTATGATCTAAATTTTCATACCCTTTAAACCTTGTTGAGCCTTGCTCCCGAACAATTTGATCGATCGAGTTTTGCAAGGTCAAATCAATACTTACATTAGCAGCTTTAGCACGTTGCCGCTGGCCCTCCATGGCCTTTTCAAAGCCAGCCAAATCAACATTGAGACCATGCTCGGCAGCTATTTCTTCTGTGAGTTCCAATGGGAAGCCATATGTGTCATACAACTCAAAGGCTTGTTCACCAGAAATAACAATAGGATTGGTCAAAAGTAAATCTGCTAATAACTTGTCGCCTCTTTCAAGCGTCTCCAAAAAACGAAATTCTTCTCGCTGCATCTCTTGCAAAATGATTTCACGGCGCTCCAATAATTGGGGATAAGCTGATTGCATTAACTCAATAGAGGCCTCACCCATCTGCTTGAGAAAAGGCTTTGTAATACCTATCAACCGACCATGACGAACTACTCTGCGCAACAATCGGCGTAAGACATACCCACGACCCAAATTGCTTGCAATCACTCCATCCGAAATCAAATGTGTCACAGCTCTACTGTGATCTCCAATAATCTTGAGAGATGTCTCCACCTTATTATTTAGGGTGGAATCATCAATTTCTGCTATAGATTGTGCCTTCTCTATCAGAGGAAAAATAAGATCAGTTTCATAATTAGTAGGAACATCTTGCAAAATCTGTGCCATTCTTTCTAACCCCATTCCAGTATCAATATTGCATTTTTCTAATGGTGTAATATTGCCTTGGTTATCACGATTATATTGCATGAATACCAAGTTATAAAACTCGATAAATCTACTATCTTCCTCTAAATCAATATTTTCTTCACCTAATTCTGGGTAAAAATCATAATAAAGCTCAGAGCAAGGGCCACATGGACCGGTTGGTCCTGAAGTCCAAAAATTATCTGCCTCATCCATGCGGATAATCCTATGTGGATTAACCCCAACTACATCACGCCAAATCCCAAAAGCCTCATCATCTTCTCGAAAAACACTAACTACTAGATGTCGCGGATCTAATGCAAAAACTTTTGTGCTGAGTTCCCAAGCCCATACAATTGCCTCCTTCTTGAAATAGTCACCAAAGGAGAAATTGCCAAGCATTTCAAAAAAGGTGTGATGCCTTGCAGTACGGCCTACATTCTCAATATCATTTGTTCGAATACATTTCTGACTACTTGTAGCCCTAGCTGCTGGAGGATCAGCCTGACCAAGAAATACAGGCTTAAAAGGCAACATTCCAGCAATAGTAAGTAGCACTGTTGGGTCCTCAGGAACCAACGAGGAGCTAAGCATCACCTTGTGACCACGCTCAGCAAAAAAATTCAAAAAAGCATCTCTAATTTCTTCCCCTGTACGAGGAGTGTTTTCACCAAAACGCGATGATCGTTTACCGGCCATAGCGAACTACTGTGTTTAAGAGATGTCCATAAGACATGATGACCTTTGAAGGTACACAAAAAACAAGCATCAGCCCACTCAATTTTTTGACCAAACAACACTGTGCATAGTCCGATAGGGAAATAATCGAATGGGAGTCATTAATGAAGCTACCAAAAGAATTTCCTTAAAAGTAAATATCAAATGAATTTGGCTGACGCCGCCGCACCCATAGCTTCCAAAAAATGGATTCTTACTAAATAGTCACGAAAAACCAGATAAAAGACATGGCATAAGGGCCCATGGACTGGCATCATTATAAATGGAACTCCTTGTGTTGCTGCTACTGATCAGTAGCACAACCAAATTGAAAGGACCCAAGTCATGATTTCCGCGTCGCGGCCATGAGCCTGCTGCACGCCACCTGGCTTCCGGCCATACGTACTCCGACCAGTTCCGGTCGCCCCGCCCTTCTTGTGTGGGCTGATACTTGGCGTGTAGCCCAACCGACTGGTCCCGCTGAAACTCCCGCCATTCATCCTTTAACCCTTGATCCGGAAACTCTTCGAACTTGGCTTGGCGAGAAAGATCTCTTACCAGAAGGAATCATCGATGCAACAGCCTGTCTAACTCTTCCAAGTAGACAAATTAAAGCCAACAACAAATCAAAAGCAAAACCTAAAGAGACAAATGCAGAAGCTGTAAGTGAACCAGAATGGACAGGCTTACCATTACAAGCAGGCGAACCCATTCCCAAGCAATGTGAATGGTGGCCATGGCAGGTTCAAGGGCTGGCAATAGAACCTAGTGCCGCCACAAATTGGCTAGCAAGGTTACCCTTGTCTGGAGGCCAACCTGATCTAGGAGATGAATTGAGATGGTGGAGCCACTTACAACGCTGGGCTCTAAGTCTCATTGCACGCGGGCGATGGCTGCCACAAGTTGAACTAAGTAAAGGCGAAGGATATCCCCATCGAGCACGATGGGTTCCACTACTCAATCGTGAAGATGATCGCCGACGACTAGAAGAACTAGCCGCAAGACTTCCTCTAGTAGCAACTTGCGCACTCCCCTGGCGTGAACCTACTGGAAGAAGAAGTAATCGGATAACCCGTTTGCGTCCTGAAGCAATGCGCGCTGCAAACCCAATCGCTTCATGCCGACCACGAAGTGGAAGGCTACGAGTTGCCAATCTTCTAGAAGATCTTGTAGATGCTCAACTACGTAAGAGCTTCGAACCCAATACACAAGGCTTGGACCCTCTTCTAACCGCCTGGGAAGAGGCATTAGGTTCAGAAACGGGTGTAATCCAACTTGAAAATGAGGAGGCTGAACGACTCGCAACAGCTAGCAGTCACTGGAAGGAAGGAGTAGCTGGCAAGGTTGCGGCAGCAAGAGCTTGTCTTGAATTATTTACCCCAACAGAAGGGGGTGAACTATGGGAATTGCGTTTCGCCTTGCAAGCTGAAGCTGATCCAACACTGAAAGTACCTGCTTGTACAGCCTGGGCCTCAGGCTCCCAAGTCCTACAACTTGGTGAAATCAGAGTTGAGAACCCTGGAGAAGTTCTTTTAGAAGGAATGGGGCGTGCACTCACAGTTTTTCAACCTATTGAGCGAGGACTTGATAGTGCAACTCCAGAGTCAATGCAACTCACTCCTGCCGAAGCTTTTGTGCTCGTTCGCACGGGATCAACTCAACTACGAGATGTTGGTGTTGGAGTAGAGCTTCCTGCAAGCCTCTCCGGTGGATTAGCCAGTCGACTAGGGTTAGCGATAAAAGCTGAATTTCCAGACACTTCAAGAAGTTTTACCTTAGGTGAAAGCCTTGCCTGGAATTGGGAGCTAATGATTGGAGGGGTAACCCTAACGCTAAGAGAGTTAGAACGTCTAGCCAGTAAAAGAAGTCCACTAGTTCAACACAAAGGTGCTTGGATCGAATTGCGACCAAACGATCTTAAAAATGCAGAACGCTTTTGCAGTGCAAACCCCGATATAAGCCTTGATGACGCACTGAGATTAACTGCAACAGAAGGCGATACACTGATGAAACTGCCCGTCCACCGCTTTGAAGCAGGGCCAAGACTTCAAGGAGTACTAGAACAATATCACCAGCAAAAAGCTCCAGACCCCTTAGCGGCTCCCGAAGGATTCAATGGGCAATTAAGACCCTATCAAGAACGTGGTCTTGGGTGGCTGGCTTTCCTAAATCGTTTTGATCAAGGTGCTTGCCTTGCGGATGATATGGGGTTGGGAAAAACCATCCAATTACTTGCCTTTCTTCAACACCTCAAAATCGAACAGGAATTAAAACGACCTGTTTTGCTTATTGCACCAACTTCCGTCTTAACCAATTGGAAACGAGAAGCACAAGCCTTTACACCTGATCTGAAAGTTCATGAACACTATGGACCTCGACGTCCTTCCACTACTTCAACCCTGCAGAAATCTCTGAAAGGGGTAGATTTAGTTCTTACTAGCTATGGTCTAATACAACGAGATATTGATCTGATCGAAATAATCGACTGGCAAGGAGTAGTTATAGATGAAGCCCAGGCAATTAAAAATCCGAGTGCAAAGCAAAGTCAAGCCACACGAGAAATAGCAAGGCCATCTAAAAACAATAGGTTCAGAATTGCTCTGACAGGAACACCAGTAGAAAACAGAGTCAGTGAACTCTGGGCTTTAATGGACTTTCTCAACCCAAAAGTACTTGGAGAAGAAGACTTCTTCCGTCAGCGATATCGACTACCTATTGAGAGATATGGAGATATGTCATCTCTAAAAGATTTAAAAGCACGTGTTAGCCCTTTCATTCTCCGCAGACTCAAAACTGATAAAGCAATAATCTCCGATCTTCCAGAAAAAGTAGAGCTCAGTGAATGGGTAGGTTTAAGCAAAGAACAAAAAAGCCTATATAGCAAAACAGTTGAAAACACATTGGATGCAATTGCTAGAGCTCCACAAGGGCAACGTCATGGGAAAGTGCTTGGCTTGCTCACTCGCCTCAAGCAAATATGTAATCATCCTGCCCTAGCCTTGAAAGAAACAACTGTAGGAGAAGGTTTTATGGCCCGATCCTCCAAGCTGGAACGTCTTGAAGAGATTCTTGAAGAAGTTATCGAAGCAGGGGACAGAGCATTGCTTTTTACTCAATTCGCTGAGTGGGGACATCTCCTACAAGCTTATCTACAGCAAAGATGGCAATGTGACGTACCCTTCCTCCATGGCAGTACAAGAAAAAGTGAGCGGCAAGCAATGGTCGATCGCTTTCAAGAAGATCCGCGAGGTCCTCAATTATTCTTATTGTCACTAAAGGCGGGTGGAGTTGGGCTCAACCTCACGCGTGCAAATCACGTTTTTCATATAGATCGCTGGTGGAATCCAGCAGTAGAAAATCAAGCTACTGATCGTGCATATCGAATCGGCCAAGCGAATCGAGTAATGGTCCACAAATTTATTACTAGTGGTTCAGTAGAAGAAAAAATCAATCAAATGATTCGTGAAAAATCCCGTTTGGCCGAGGATATTATTGGCTCAGGCGAAGACTGGTTAGGAGGGCTTGGCGTCAATCAATTGCGAGACCTAGTAGCCCTTGACGACAATTCATCACCCTAAATGTATGACTAATACACCCATAAAAACTGACATCACTACAGCACTTAGTGAACAAGGACTAGGGGAACAACCCTGGTGGGTTGAGCAATGGATGGAATTAATCAACTCTTATCGCTTTAAAAAGCGATTAGAGCGCGCCTGGACTTACGCCAGAGAAGGCAATGTCACTTCGATACGATTTGAAGGTCGCAGAGTTCATGCTCGTGTTCAAGGTACTGATGAAGAGCCATACAAAGTAAAGCTTTGGCTAGATGTTCTCAATGACGAAGATTGGGGCTATGTCCTTGAAGCTTTAACACAAAAAGCTCGATGGTCAGCACAATTACTTGCTGGAATCATGCCATCGGACATAGAACGAGCATTTGCAGCCAGTGGTAGACGACTATTCCCTTTTAAACTCCAAGAAGTACGAAGTGAATGTAGCTGCCCTGACAAAGCCAATCCTTGTAAACACATCAGTGCTATTTATTTTCTTATGGGGGATCGTTTTAGTGAAGATCCTTTTGTTCTATTTCAACTAAGAGGTCGTACAAGATCCAAATTACTAGCAGACCTTGCAGAGCAACGAAGAGAAGCACTTAAAGCAATTGCTATCAAAAGTAATCAAGAAACAATTGTCAATAATGAATTACCAGTAGCTCCCCATCCCGCAGTAATAGAACCAAGTTTATGGTGGGCTTATGATGCAAGCCTCAACGCTGATCTCGTCGTCATTACACCAGCGATGGAAGGCGATACAGGACTGCATGCAGCAGGAGATCTCCCCCTCGCTGAAGAACCAAGATATCCGGAAGCTCGACAAAGGTTTCTCAAGCATTTACATCAACAGGGAGAAGCTTTTGCACAACAAGCTATGCTCCAAGCAATGGCTGCAGGTGAATAAAGATCCTTGGCTATCGGCAAAAAATCTAAAGTTAGTTCATTTACTTTTAACATCTCATCAACATGCTTTCGGACGACCTCTAATTCAAAGTTTGGAGGTTGATTTCTCACTTAAAAGTAAAGGTCAAGAATTATTTTTTCTAGATATGCCAGTAATAGCCCATGACAACAATATCGACCCTTGTCTTAACTATGCAAATGCTGCAGCACTACAACTATGGTGTAGACATTGGAATGAAATGATCGGTATGCCTTCCAGAATGACTGCACCATTAGATGCACAACATGAACGCGACATAGCACTAGCCAAAGCAATGACTCAAGATATCGTGGAAGGTTATCAAGGGATCAGAATCGACAGCAAAGGGCATAAATTTCAAATAAGTAATGCTCGAATATGGACACTCTGGGATACAAAAGGCTTTGCCATTGGTCAAGCAGCCACCTTCAACCAATGGTGCTATCTCTCAGACAAAAATAAACCTCTCTAAATAATCATCATTCCTCCGAGGAGGCTAGCTCCCGTAAAATCCATCTAAAAGAGAAGATCATGCAAAGACGCAAATTACTCGGTTCTAGCGCTAAAGCTCTTACGGCTGCGCTAGGTGCGGGCTTAATAAGTTCTTGCAAAATCAGTCGTGAAGAAGTCAAAAGCACAGTTGGGCTGCCAAAAATACGGTGGCGAATGGCAACTAGTTGGCCTCTCTCTCTGGACACAATTTACGGAGGCGCCGAAATAGTTAGTCAACGTGTAAATGCATTAAGTGGTGGTAATTTCCAAATAAAGCCTTATGCGGCAGGTGAGTTAGTTCCGGGTCTCGAAGTACTCGATGCAGTTCAAGCTGGATCTGTGGAATGTGGTCATACAGCAAGCTATTACTACATAGGCAAAAACCCCTCTTTTGCCTTTGGAACCTCAGTACCATTTGGGCTAACTGCACAACAGCAAAACGCTTGGCTATATGAAGGAGGAGGCCTCGAATTGCTAAACCAACTTTATTCAGATTTCGGAGTGATCAGCTTTCCTGCAGGTAATACAGGTGCACAAATGGGAGGATGGTTCAAGAAAAAAATCAAAGATTTAAAATCTCTACAAGGGTTAAAAATGCGCATCCCAGGCCTAGGAGGCAAGGTGATGGCAGAGTTAGGAGTCAATGTTCAAGTACTCCCAGGTGGTGAAATATTTCTTGCCCTTGATCGTGGAGCAATTGACGCAGCAGAATGGACAGGTCCCTATGACGATGAAAAACTAGGTTTATCAAAAGCTGCAAAGTTTTACTATTATCCTGGCTGGTGGGAGCCCGGTCCAACCTTAACAGCACTGGTAAACCAAAGTGCATGGGAAAAGTTGCCTATTGAATACAAAGAGATATTCAACACAGCTTGCTACCAAGCGAATCTAACCATGCTTAATCGTTATGACAGTCTGAACGGATCTGCATTACAAAGACTTTTAAACAATGGAACAGAGCTAGTTCCATATCAAGAAGATATTCTAAAAGCTGCTGAAAATGCATCATCCCAACTGTTTGCAGATATCTCAGCAAAAGATACAAGTTTTCGTCAACTCTTAAAACAATGGCAAAACTTTCGTCAAGAGGTCTATACCTGGAACAATATTAATGAATTATCTTTCTCGCGCTTCAGCTACCAGCAATTATAAAGATGCGTATGAAGCAATGGCTAACATTCGCGAATTACCTAGACAATCTCAACAGATTGGTGGCAATCATTGCACGTTGGGCACTCCTATTAATGCTGGGTTTAGGGCTTTGGAATGTCATTGGTAGATATCTAGGTGTCTCTATTGGATACAACCTCAGTTCTAATGGACTAATAGAAAGTCAATGGTATTTATTTGACCTAACTTTCTTATTAGGATTGGGCTGGACACTCCAAAACCAAGGACATGTCCGAGTAGATATCCTCCAAGGGAATTGGGGTATAAGGCGTAAATCACAAATAGAGCTCCTTGGAACTCTCTTCATGCTCTTACCTTTCGCTATTGGAGTCATGATTATCTCAATAGAACCCGCTATGCATTCATGGAATATCCGTGAAGCTTCTCCAGATCCAGACGGTCTGCCTAGATATTTAGTAAAGGCACTAATTCCAATTGGCTTCTGCCTTCTATCTCTGCAGGGAGTAGCGGAAGTAATTCGTAATTGGGCAAGGTTAAAAAACTCAAAAGGTCAGAACATTGATTGAGATTAATCTCGTTGGCTATGTAATTAGCTTTGACCCAACAACAATTCTTGGGCCTGGAATGTTTGCCGCGCTCGTAATCGTAATTTTGAGCGGTTATCCAGTAGCATTCTGCTTAGGTGGAATAGCAGTGCTTTTCGCAATATTGGGAATCATATTTGGTGAAATTGATCCCCTTTTCATGACTGCCTTACCCCAAAGAATCCTGGGGATAATGGCCAACTTCACCTTGCTCGCCATACCAGCTTTTATTTTTATGGGAGCAATGCTGCAATCATCAGGAATAGCAGAAAATCTACTCGAGAATATGAGCAGACTCCTGGGCAAACTAAAAGGTGGTCTGGCCCTTTCAGTTGTCATTGTTGGCTCATTACTAGCTGCTACTACTGGCGTTGTCGCTGCAACAGTAACCACGATGGGGCTGATCTCGCTCCCTGCAATGTTGCGAGCAGGCTACAACCGTTCTCTTGCTACAGGAGTCATTGCTGCATCAGGAACCCTAGGGCAAATCATCCCACCTAGCATTGTATTAGTAGTACTAGGCGACCAGCTTGGAGTTTCAGTAGGCGACCTATTTCTAGGCTCCCTAATACCTGGAATTCTAATGGCGTGCACATTTGGCATTTACGTACTCGTCATAAGCACACTTAAACCCGAACTCACCCCTCAACAAAATTCTGAAGACTTAGTACCAATTCAACTAACTAAATTGGCACGAGTAATGATCCCACCACTAGGGCTGATTTTGCTGGTTCTGGGAAGTATATTTCTTGGGATTGCAACGCCTACTGAAGCAGGCACATTGGGCGCAATAGGTGCTATGGGTCTAGCAGCAATCAATAAAGGGTTTAGCCGCAAAACTCTTTCAAAAGTTTGCGATGAAACAATACGCACCACTTCAATGGTCATGGCAATCTTATTGGGATCCACAGCTTTTAGTTTGGTTTTCCGCGGTATTGGTGGCGATGAATTAATTGCCGATCTTCTACTAAATCTTCCAGGTGGCAAAGTGGGGTTCATGGCATTTAGCATGTTCACTATTTTTATATTGGGCTTTTTCATCGACTTCTTTGAGATTGCCTTCATTGCAGTGCCACTGCTACTACCATCAGCTCGCCAATTGCTAGGACCTGAGGCACTCGTATGGCTAGGGGTTGTCATTGGGGCAAACTTGCAAACTTCTTTTCTGACACCTCCTTTTGGCTTTGCTCTTTTTTATTTGCGCGGAGTGGCGCCAAAGTCAATTACAACAAAAGAAATCTACCTTGGAGCATTGCCTTTCGTAGGCTTACAAGTTTCTGTACTAATCCTCATAATCTTGGCCCCAGCCCTTGTTAATTGGCTGCCAAGCATATCTTGGTCATAAACTAACTCTCAGAAACGTAAAAACTTTCTTACATTCTCTACATTGGTCGAAGAATCCATGGCACCCACAAACTCAAAAGCCAAGGTTACAAAGATCAATCACACACCTAGATTGACGCTTCAATGCAAGCCCATTGCTAAAGACACCACTACAATAAGATCTTTAGATTGGGACCGTAGCAGATTCGATATTGAATTTGGTCTAAGGAATGGAACCACATACAACAGTTTCATTGTTGAAGGGGAACAAACAGCATTAATAGATACAAGCCATTCAAAATTCCTGAATACTTGGCTTCCACTTCTCAAGCAACAAGTCGATCCAAGTTCTATCCGCTACCTAATTGTGAGTCATACCGAACCTGACCATTCAGGATTGATTGGTGATCTTCTTGAACTAAACCCAGATATCGAAATTTGTGCTTCAAAAATAGCAATTCAATTCCTAGAAAACCAAATCCACCGCCCCTTTAATTCTAGAGCAGTCAAAAGTGGAGATCAGCTGGATCTAGGCATCAATCCTTCAAGCGGGATCGCTCACCAAATCGAATTCTTCACTACACCAAATCTACATTGGCCAGACACAATATTTTCGTTTGATCATGGCACTAAAGTCTTATACACATGTGATGCATTCGGCCTGCATTACTGCTCCAATGATGTTTTCGATGATGATCCAAAAGCTATCGCCCCAGATTTTAGATTTTATTACGATTGCCTAATGGGACCTAATGCACGTAGTGTTCTACAAGCTCTGAAACGAATAAAAAAATTATCTGAGATAAAAACAATCGCTGTAGGCCATGGGCCACTACTCCAACATCATCTAAATCTCTGGCTCAACAACTATTTCGAATGGAGTAACCAAAGAAGTAAGAATGAAAGCTACGTAGCAGTCTGTTATTTTAGCCAACATGGTTACTGTGATCAGCTGAGTCAAGCTATTGCAGTCGGTATAAGCAAAGCAGAGTCACAAGTTCAACTTGTTGATTTACGCGCCTCAGATACCCAAGAGCTCACCTCCCTAATTAGCGATGCAAGTGCAGTTGTAGTTCCAACTTGGCCAAGTCAGCATAATATAGACTTACAGAGTTCTATTGGTACTCTCCTGGCAGCTTTAAAACAAAAGCAGTGGGTCGCTGTTTATGACGCATATGGCGAAAATGATGAGCCAATTGATAGAATTGCTAATCAATTACGTAGCCTTAGCCAGAAAGAAGCCTTTGCGCCACTAAGAGTAAAAAAAACACCAGATGGAAACACCTACCAGTATTTTGAGGAAGCTGGCACTGATCTCGGGCAACTATTAAATCGTAAAAAAAATATTGCTGCAATGAAAAGCCTAGATGGAGATCTAGATAAAGCATTAGGCCGACTCAGTGGCGGGCTCTATGTAATCACAGCAGAGCAAGGAGAAGGCTTAAACCAACGTCGAGGTGCAATGATCGCTAGCTGGGTAAGTCAAGCAAGTTTCAATCCACCAGGTCTCACAGTCGCAGTTGCCAAAGATCGTGCCATAGAAACATTAATGCAAGTCGGCGATCGTTTTGTAGTTAATGTCTTAAAACAAGATAATTATCAATCATTACTAAGGCATTTTCTTAAACGTTTCCCACCAGGTGCTGATCGGTTCAAAGGCGTAAACATCCTAAAAGATATTGCACTAGGCGGACCAGTTCTAAACGAAGCACTGGCTTATTTAAGTTGTCGTGTAGAAAAACGGCTAGAAGGCCCCGACCATTGGATTATTTACGGCATTGTAGAGCAAGGAAATATAGCAGATGCAGAAGGGCGTACAGCGGTTCACCATCGAAAAGTAGGTAATCACTACTAATGCAAAATTCATCCAAAGAAAGTTCATCTCAAGCCGCAGACAAACTGCAAATGATCAGTATCCCTATAGAAGAAAACATAATTAGTCTTCGAGGTCTAAGTCCAAAGCGTCTACGGTTTGAATTGGAATACGCTCTAGAAAGGGGTAGTACAGATAATAGTTTTCTATTCACTAATAAAGAAGACTCTGAAAGAGGTTCAAAAGCAGCAGTACTGGTTCATCCGCCAGGAGGCACTTATTCAAAAGTATTCATACCCAGTCTGGCTATAGCGCTGCCTGATAAGGATATAAATCTGCAAGTTGTTGTTGGTCATGTCAATCCCAACCGAGTTGCTCTTTTAAAAGAATTAGCAGAAATTTATCCAAAGCTAGAGTTAATTAGCTCAAACCCAGGGAAAAAACTACTTCAAGAACTCTGGAATGAACGTAAACCTAACAATGGTGAAAATGATAGCAAAAATCATCAACCCATTCCCCCTTTACCCCTAATTAGTACCGTAAGACAAGAACAAACACTCTTCATAAATGCTGGCTCTCAATTAAAGCTAATCCCAGCTCCAACACCCCGATGGCCAGGAGGTCTACTTGCATTTGAAGAGAACATTGGACTTTTAATGAGTGACAAACTTTTTGCAGCTCTAAAGCTTCTCCACTCCATCCATAGCTACCAAAGATTCCGACTAATTTATTGCGGTCTCCTTCTGCTAGTAGAGTTCCTAGAGCAGAAACAATAGGTGTTGGTGCATGACCTCCTAGCGTTGGTGAGCCAATGAGATATGCATCTGCTTCTTGAATGGCATGGACTAGCTCATTGGTAGATGTAAATTCGCAATTTAAAATTTCTACTTTTATACCTGTACAATTTATGCCTTGAGCTAAAGCATCAGCTATCGCGGCAGTATTTCCA
>QCJM01000021.1 GCA_003216035.1 Prochlorococcus sp. AG-409-B13 | reverse complement strand
CAGCCCTACTGCTATTCGTTGTTTGAAGGCTTCCTTTAATGCAGAAACTGATGGCTTGTCAGGTCTTCAAGAGTTTGCTGGTCAGGCTACACATCTTTTTTACAGAACTGAAGAGGCTCAGGAGGGTAGGAATGCATTCTTGGAAAAGCGAAGGCCTGATTTTTCAGATTCTGGATGGCTTCCTTAAGGCAGTGGAGTCATTGCCTCTTAGAGTCGCTCGTGAACTGGAAGATTTGAAATGAGAGTGCTATTTGCTGCTGCGGAATGCGCTCCGATGGTGAAGGTCGGTGGAATGGGGGATGTAGTTGGTTCATTGCCATCATCTTTAGAAAAGCTTGGCCATGACGTCAGACTGATTATTCCTGGATATAGCAAGCTTTGGAGTTCTTTGGATATTCCAGAGGAACCGATTTTTCGTGCTAATACGATGGGAGCAGACTTCTCTATATATCAAACAAAGCATCCTATAAACAACCTGCCTTTATATCTTGTGGGTCACCCAGTTTTTGATCCTGAAAGGATTTATGGGGGTGATGATGAAGATTGGAGATTTACTTTTTTTGCAAGTGCAACTGCTGAATTTGCATGGAATGCTTGGAAGCCTGATGTACTTCATTGTCATGATTGGCATACAGGAATGATTCCTGTGTGGATGCACCAGGATCCAGATATCAGCACAGTATTCACAATTCACAACTTGCGATATCAGGGCCCATGGAGATGGAAACTTGATCGCATTACTTGGTGCCCTTGGTACATGTCAGGTGATCACACAATGGCTGCAGCTATGTTGTATTCAGATCGAGTGAATGCTGTTTCTCCTACTTATTCAAGAGAGATTTGTACTCCTGAATATGGCGAGAATTTGGATGGTCTGTTGAATTACATTTCAGGGAAGCTTAGAGGGATCCTTAATGGAATTGATACTGACGAATGGAACCCTGCTACGGATAAGGCTCTTCCATCTAACTTTAGTTGCGAGGACCTTTCAGGAAGAGGTGTTAACAAGAAGGTTCTTCAGGAAAGTATGGGGCTTGAAGTTAATTCTGATAAATACTTGGTTGGGATGGTTGGGAGGCTTGTAGATCAGAAGGGAGTGGACTTATTGCTTCAGGTTGCAAAACGTTTTCTTGCTTATACAGATTCTCAGATTGTTGTCCTAGGCACAGGGGATAGAAGTCTGGAGTCAGGTCTTTGGCAGTTAGCAACTGAACATCCGGGTCGTTTTGCCGTGTTTCTAACTTATAACGATGAACTTTCCAGATTGATTTATGGAGGTAGTGATGCATTCTTAATGCCTAGTAGATTTGAGCCATGTGGAATTAGTCAGCTACTTGCAATGCGTTATGGCTCTATTCCAGTAGTTAGAAATGTTGGTGGACTTGTTGACACTGTTTCTCCGCACGACCCAATTCAGAATACTGGGACAGGATTTTGTTTCGACCGATTTGAACCTATTGATTTCTATACTGCCTTGGTGCGTTCTTGGGAGGCTTTTCGACATAGGGATAGTTGGCGCGAGTTGCAACTGAGAGCAATGTCAGAAATTTATAGTTGGGATAGATCTGCATGTGAGTATGAAAAGATGTACCTTGATGTTTGTGGTTTAAAGGAACCATCACCAGATGCCTCAGTAGTTGAGAAATTGTCTGTTGGGCAAGATGCAGACCCTTCTCTTCGAAAGGATAGTAATCAGTAGTAAATACAACAGTTGGGGTTTTCTTTAAAATGAATCTGTTGATTGATAATTTGCTGGGCACAGAATTTCTAATTCGTTTTTAGGTGTATGGATCAGTCATCTAAGAAGGATATTAAGGCGAGTTATTTGCCTGCTCTATACAGAAGTCCTTGGTCTTCTCTTCGAAGTGATTTGAGGGCCGTCTTTTCTGATCTCATTTTAAAGGTTAGGGAGATTTGGCGTAGGAATAGAGAAGAGGATTTGCCGTATCCCAAGCTTTGGCCAAAGCGTCATGCCAAGTTCTTCTGGCCATTTTTAGTGTGTTTACCAATTCTTCTATTTGTATCAGGAATCTTTTTTTCTAGATTTAGCCTTGAACATCTTCCATCTAAGTTTGACCTGGGACAGCAAGATAGTGTTGAAGAAATTGATGTTCGTTCTGAAGAAAAGCTTCTACTATTAAGTGATGAGAAGAGTCCTTCGGGTTTAGCTTTGGAGGATTCAGTGGTTCAAATAAATAATCAATTGGATAAATCTAAGCTCAATCTTTCAGTTGATCTTAAGACTCTCAGTCTTAAAGATGTTCCTTCCCTTAGCGAAATCCCGAAGGAACTTCAACAACTTTTTGAGAAAGATGTCTTAGATAATGGTGTTATTCTACGAGTAAGCCATGATTGGTTTGATTTGACCACTGATGAAAGACTTGATGTTTCTAATCATTTGAATGCTTTGTTGGAAGATATTGGATATGCTGAATTTCAGATTAAGGATTTGGGAGATAAGACTTTGGCTAGATCTTCAAGAGTTGGCAACGGCATGATCGTGTTTGAAAAAGGCGTTGGCTAATGGCAATCAGTCTAAGAACTCTTAATGAACTATGGGGACAGCCAAAATGTGCCTATATGCCTAATTTAGATTTTCCTATTGGTCATATTTGTACTGATAGTCGAAAGCTTATGCCAGGTGATTTTTTTGTCCCATTAATTGGAGAAAAATTTAATGGCCATTTATTTATTCAACATGCTTTTGAACTTGGAGCCCAAGCTACTGTTGTAGTTCGTGATTGTGGTTTTTCAGTCCCTAATGAGTTCCTTCATTGGATTGTTGACGATACTCTTACGGCTTATCAACAACTTGGCCTGTTAAATCGATTCCATATCAATATCCCAGTCGTTGCTGTCACTGGATCTACTGGTAAAACTACAACTAGGGAGTTAATACGTTCGGCCTTGGCACCTCTTGGTAATGTTCTATGTAGTGCTGAAAATAACAATAACGATGTTGGTGTTCCACTTACTTTGCTTCAGGGGAGCTCAGATCACGCTGCTATGGTTGTTGAGATGGGCATGCGGAGTACTGGGGAAATACAGCGGCTTTCTTTCTTTTCTCAACCCAATATTGCTGTGATTACTAATATTGGCAGTGCACATTTGGGTCGATTGGGTAGTCGTTCTGCTATAGCAAAAGCGAAATGTGAGATTACTTCTGGTTTACCCTCTACGGGTGTTGTTGTTATTCCAGCTGGAGATCTACTTCTTGAGGAAGCTTTAAGGCGAAGTTGGAATGGACGCGTGATTCGGGTAGCTCTTCAAGAGGATTTTGCTGCCAAGGATTCAGATAACTTTAATGTTGCCATTGACAGAGATTATAGTTTTGGGGTTGAGCTCATTGGACGTTTAGATCTCTCTAATGAACTGCTTGTTGTTGATGGGCAGTCTTTTAATCTTCCACTGGCTGGTAAGCACAATGCAAGAAATTTATTACTTGCTCTTGCCGTAGCTAAAGAACTAGGTGTGTCCCTAGATAAGTTAAAAGAACTCAATGTGATGATGCCGGCAGGGAGAAGTTCACAACTACAACTAGGAGGTATTACTGTTCTAGATGAGACTTATAACTCTTCTCCGGAAGCCGTTTATGCGGCATTGGAGCTTTTGATCACTATTCCAGGTCGACACTTTGCGGTACTTGGCAAAATGCTTGAACTTGGAGAACATAGTGTTGATTTGCATCGTGACATCGCAAGGAAGGTTGTTAAGCTTGGTTTGGATGGCTTGGTAATTGTTGCTGCTAATGGACCCGAGGCGGCAGCAATGGCAACAGAGGCAGCCTCACTGCCTAATTTCGTTATTGTTTCAACGCCGGAAGAGGCTGCAAAGCCATTGGATAATTGGCTGAAATCTGGAGATGTCCTATTGTTAAAGGCCAGTCGGAATATCAGGTTAGAGCGTTTATTGCCTTTCCTTGCTGAAGCTCAGGAATGATTTTTTTGTTGCCGTGGCCAGTTCCCCTTCGTGATTTGCTTGGACCGTTCAATAGCTAATGACCCATTGGGCACGTCTTTTGTGAGAGTTGAACCGGCACCTACAGTTACTCCCGAACCTAGAATAATTGGTGCGACTAGGACAGAATTGGCGCCCGTTCTACTAAAGTCACCTATATAAGTTTGGTGCTTATTGATGCCATCGAAATTTGCAGTTATTGTGCCGGCACCAATATTCACTTCTTGGCCTATTTTTGCATCTCCGATATAACTTAGGTGGCTTACATTGCTCGATTGACCTATTACACTTTTCTTGATTTCAACGAAATTACCTATCCGGCAATTGTCAGCCACTGATGTTTCAGGCCTTACATGAGCAAAAGGACCTATGGCTACATTGTTACCAATTTTTGCATCAATTATTACTGATTTAAGTACTTTAACCTCTTCTCCTAAGTCGGAATTCTGAATAAAGCTTCCTGGCCCTAATAAGCATCTGTGGCCAATTTGACAATGACCTCTGATATGAGTTTGAGGCTCTATTGTCACGTCTCTACCAAATTGACAATTTTCACTAAGTGTACAACTAGATGAGTCGATAAAAGTTACTCCTTCTCCCATCCAGTATTCGCGTAATCGCTTCTGAATTAATTCCTCACATTGAGACAATTGCTGCCGAGTATTAATACCAACTACCTCTTCTGAATTGTCTACTTCTATATGCATTGCAGTTGGTAGCATATCTATTGTATCAGTTAGGTATAACTCTTTTTGATCATTTCTAGCAGATAGTTTTGGGAGGACATTAACTAATGCATTCCAATCAAAGCAGTAAACACCTGCATTTACCAGGGTATTTTTGAGTTGCTGAACGGTACAGTCTCTATCTTCTATTATTTGACTTACTTGACCTTGTTTGTTAGTAAATATCCTTCCATAGCCTTTGGGATTAGTGATTCTTGTGCTAAGAAGGGTGACACTTGCATTGTTTGAACGGTGTTGTTCAACAAGGTTTTTAACTGTCTCTGGACGCAATAAAGGAACATCTCCATTAAGTACCAATAGTTCACCCTGGAAATCTTTTAGAGCATTGACTAATTGTTGTACAGCGTGACCAGTCCCATTTTGTGGTTGCTGAAGTATGAATTCCAATTCAGTATAAGCCTCTAGTTTTTGTTCCAATAATTCTGCTTGGTGGCCAAGAATAAGAAGCATTCGCTCAGCTTGTAATTGGTTGCAGCTGGTAAGCACTCTTTCTATCAAGGTTGTGCCTGCAAGTGTTTGGAGGACTTTGGGTAAGGCACTTTTCATGCGGGTGCCTTTACCAGCGGCCAATATGGCGACGGCGAGCATGGAGGGATTGGCGAACGGCGTGAATTTACAGCTTTGGTTTTAAGTTACTCTCCTCCAACGAAGTTGCCAGAACTTGGTTTTTTCCATGTTGCTATGTTGTTGTTCTTCTTTGCGGCGTTGCAAGATTTCTTTTGAGCTCCCTTTACGGCTAGGGTCTCGATAGGGAATGGCTGCTCGAGTATTTAAATGTTCTTCTTCCATAATTGTTAGAGGTTGCCAGTTTGGTCCAGAGAGTTGAGGCGGCTTATTAGGGTCTGGAAGTATTGCAATTGTTCCTGCACTCCAATCATTTTTTTTATCTTCATTAGGCTTAATAGAATTTAGAAATAGTCCTGCTCTCCTAAAACTTCCTCTTATGGCTGCGGCACTGCAATAAGTAATTATCCTTCCATCTGGAATTAGCCTATTGGCCAGAGAGTGGATAAATTCCTCTGACCATAACTCTGGGCAATGAGTAGGTGAGAAAGCATCAAGGAGTATTAAATCGAAAATTGGTTTTTTAGGAAGAGAAAGCAATGTTTCTCTTGCATCACCTAAAAGCAAGTTTCCTTCACTTAACTGCTTTTTCCAATTCCCTTTTGAATTGATAGATTGAAGGATGCTGAGAACTTCGGAAGACCAATTTCTCTTAAAGCTATCAGTCTGAAGAGCAATCTTTAGTGGCCTGGAATCTATTTCCAGGCCAAACCAATTGAGCCGTATTGAATTCCTTAAAAGTGCTTCGATTAGGCAGGCAGTATTATATCCAAGGCCAACGCATACATCAAGGACTTTGATTCTTTTGAATTTGTGAAATCTATCAATTTGTGATGAAATAATAAACTTCTCAAGGGCTTCTCTTCGGGCTCCTTCTTTACTATGAAAAGCTTCCCTAAAGTAACTACTACGTAGGCTTATACTCCCATCTTTTGTTTCAAAGGTTGAAAGCTTTCCTAATGGATGATTATCAAGAATTGGTTCTTGTTTGTAGCTTTTCAAGATCTTCCCAGAATTCAGGGTAGGAAATGGAGGCAGCCTCGCCACCTTGCAAAGTTGAAGTTCCTTTGGCAAGCATTGAAGCTATGGCAAGGCTCATTGCAACTCGATGATCAGTTTCGCTATTTAGTGCACAGCCTTTAATTGATTGTGGTCCTTTAATGGTTAGTCCATCTGGATACTCTTGTATGTCTGCTCCCATCGCTTTGAGCTGTCTAGTCATAACTGCTAAACGATCTGTCTCTTTTACTCTTAATTCGCTAGCCCCTGTAATTTGAGTTTCTCCATTACAGAAGAGGGCTGCCACTGAAAGTATTGGTATTTCATCAACCAGACGAGGCATCATTTCTTCGTTGATTTTGAATGCCTTTAATATGCCTGTGTATTTGACATTGATATCTCCAACAGGTTCGCCTGCAATATCTCTGAGATTAATGATTTCTATATGAGCCTCCATTTTTTGCATGACTTCAAGAATGCCTGTGCGTGTGGGGTTAAGCCCAACATTTTTTATGGTGATTTCAGAGCCAGGTACAAGAGCCCCAGCTATTAACCAAAAGGCAGCAGAACTTATGTCTCCAGGAATTATTATTTTTTGGCCTGTAAGTATTGCTCCAGGACATACGCGTATTTGTCGTCCAATTTCTCCAACTATTTCTAAGTTTGCACCAAATGCTTTTAACATCCTTTCGCTATGGTCTCTTGAATGTGCAGGCTCTATGACTGTGGTTGATCCTTCTGCAGTTAGAGCAGCTAAAAGTAGAGCTGACTTAACTTGAGCACTAGCTACTGGCGTGCCAATTACTGCTCCTCGAAGCTTCTTTCCACTAACGGCTAGTGGGGCAAAATTGCCGTTTGAACGACCTTCTACACTCGCACCCATTAATTTGAGCGGTTGCCCAACTCTTTGCATTGGACGTCTACGAAGAGATGCGTCTCCTGTTAGTACGAAATGTCTGCCTTTCCTCCCAACTAATAACCCTAGTATTAGACGCATAGTTGTACCTGAATTTCCACAATTCAAAACTTCTTCCGGCTCTTTAAGTCCATCAAGCCCCACGCCTCGAATACTTACAACTTGACCTTTGACAATTGGACTTATTGAAACCCCCATTGAGCGTAGACAATCTGCTGTACTGATGGGGTCTTCTGAGGGGAGGATCCCCTCAATAGTTGTTAGACCTTCAGCGATTGATCCAAAAAGTAGCGCTCTGTGTGAAATTGATTTGTCGCCAGGTACTCGTACTGATCCAGATAGGGATATGCCATCGCTAGAACGTAGGGTGCGTAGTGACGGCTCATTGCTTGTATCGCTCAAGAAGGGAGCCCGCTGGATATCAAATTAATTTTATTGGTCAGAGTGACTTTTGACTTGATTAATTGCAAGGGGTTTGTTGTAGTGAAACCAACTGATCCATTACATATCCAAAAAGGTGTGGGTCTGGCTCTTTATTTTTTAGATCTGAGAGTCCTAGTTCATGCCATCTGGAATCTATTTTTGATTCGAGTTCTTTGTCCCGAGTCAGTCGCTCGCCCCATTGATGGTTTTTTTCTGGACCTATCTTTGTGGTGGCATCAATTGCCAATCTTCCCCCTAGCCCAATGTGCTCGCTAGCAAAATCAAGACTGTCAAAGGGAGTGTCCTTAAGTACAAAAAGATCTCTTTGTGGGTCTACTTGACTTGATATTGCCCATACAACTTGGCGAGGATCCCTAACGTTGATATTTGAGTCAACAACTACAACGAACTTTGTGTAGGTGAATTGAGGTAGAGCACTCCAGAATGCCATGGCAGCTCTTTTTGCTTGCCCTGGATATGATTTTTCTATTGAAATAATTGCCAGCTTGTAACTTAGAGCCTCCATTGGAAGAAAGAAGTCTACGATTTCAGGAATTTGTTGACGAAGAATTGGGGTATATATTCGATTTAGAGCAATAGCGAGCATTGCTTCTTCTTTTGGAGGGCGCCCACTAAATGTTGTTAAGAAGATGGGGTCTCTGCGTTGAGTTATGCAATGGAATCTGA
This sequence comes from Prochlorococcus sp. AG-409-B13, assembly GCA_003216035.1. GTDB lineage: Bacteria > Cyanobacteriota > Cyanobacteriia > PCC-6307 > Cyanobiaceae > AG-409-B13. The sequence goes on along the minus strand of QCJM01000021.1, from coordinate 9,940 downwards.
TTAGTGGAGACTCTTCTATCCCTCCATAGAAACCCATATGATCCCCAAAAGGTCCATCTTGGATTGTTTCTCCAGGAGTGATTCTTCCCTCGAGTACTACTTCGCTATGACTTGGTACCTTTAGATCAACTGTTTTACATTTAGCCAATCGAACTCCTTCTCCTGCATATAGTCCGGCAAAAAGCCATTCACTTAGTTGTATAGGTATTGGTGTGGCTGCAGCCATTACAAGTAGTGGGTGCACACCAATAGCTACAGCAACCTCTAGATCTTGGCCCATTGCTGCAGCTTTTTGGAGATGACGAGCGCCACCTCGCACACTTAGCCAATGAACACTCATCGTTGTCGATGTTTGTCGTTGCAACCTATAAACACCAACGTTTGGGACATTTGTCTCAGGGTCTTTTGTAATGACTAATCCCAATGTGATTACTCCACCAGCATCTCTTGGCCATGGACGCAGTAATGGTAGTTCGTCAAGGTTGACAGCATCTTCGAGTAGTACTTTTTGATGGCATGGCGGGATTAGGTCGAGGTCAGGACGAGCCTTGATCAGGTCCCAAAGTAGACCTGCAAATTCGCGTGTTTCGTTTAGTCCTTTTGGAGGGCGTGGTTGTTGAAGTAGTGCAAGTTTTTGACCTATGTCTTCAAGTTCTTCGGCATTTTTTAGCCCCATACTCCAAACAACTCTTTCCAAAGTTCCCAGAAGATTTATTGCTACTGGCATTGAAGAGCCGATGACGTTTTCAAATAAAAGTGCGGGGCCCCCTAACCCAAGGACTCTGTCACTTATGGCAGCTAGTTCAAGGTCAGGATTTACTTCCGCTTTTATCCGACGCAGCTGCCCTCGTTTTTCTAGAAGAGATAGGAAGTCCCTCATGTCCCTGGAAGCTGGCACTCTGGGCAGAATGGAACTCAAGTTCTTGAATTGCATATTTTCTTTGTTAGCGGTTGGTGTTAGTTGGTGGCCACTGAAGCTTCAGTTCCAGTTCGAAAGAGGTAGAGAGCCTTTTTATTTAAGTGGCTTAGTGAAAACAGTTGTAGGCCTTTCTCCGACTGTATGTTGATAGATCACTAATTGAATGCAAGCCCAAGTTTGAATTTCCGGGGTTAAACGGTTCTTAATTCTTATCAAAGTGGTTTGGAAATATAAAACGTTTTTACATTTAATTTTGTTGCGCCTATGGAAGTAGGCTGAGTTTAATATCATTTTAGATTTTTAAATTCATTCCTCTTTTTAGGTTGCAAAAATTCCCTAGGTGTTTTTGTGTATTACACAATGAAGAGAATTTTGCAGTAGAAGTGATGTGGATGGCTTTGTTTTATGCAACTTGATTTTTGTCGTTGCAAAGAAGTAGCCTATGCCATTCTTCTTTAGGTGTTGACTCTAGTTTCTCTGTGCCTAACGATGTGAAATGAAATTTAGGTAGTCCATTGATTGATATATCTGAGAAATCCATCATATCTAACATCCACAGACGCATAATCACTTTATCCAGGCAAATACTTGATTGATGGTCTAAGCAACTTCTACCTACCAATATCAACCATTTTGAGAGTTGCTTGGCTTTTGCTCTGTTCCCTTGAACTAGTTGAAGGATTTCCCTTGAACCTTCTTTAAAATTACCTTGCTTGAGGGCAATTCTGATTTTTGAATTAGTGAGGCTGATTTGCTTAGGTGACATAACCGCCTTTCAATTTATTTGAAAATAGAAGTTAATTAAAATTGCGCAAGTACTAATATTAGAATTCTTTGTCTATGACCCATTGATTTAGGTGGATTACATCTTTTTTAAGCTTGGATTTCTTTTATAGAGATTATTTGATGTAAAGGTAAGGAGGTTAAGGCTATTTCCGTGCTCATCAAATGTCTTTGTTTTTGCCAGCATTTTCTTAGATGAGCTGGTTACTCTTATTCAGGGTCAATGCAAGGTTCAAATGAAACTTTCTTATTTTCATGTGGCTGGTGATGTGTTGGATGGGTTGATCCCTGATGCAGCAGTCGTAATTGATGTGCTTCGGGCTACAACCACCATCGCTTGGGCATTGAATAATGGAGCTGAGGCTGTTCAGACATTTGCTGATATTGATGAACTTAAAGAGAGAGCTTTTCAATGGCCTGAATCTGCAAGGTTGTTATTGGGTGAAAGAGGTGGAAAACGGCTTGAGGGATTTGATCTAGGTAACTCACCTGTTGCTGTAGTTCCAGAGCTGGTTACTGGTAAAAGACTTTTTATGAGTACTACCAATGGCACTCGCTCCTTACATCGAGTTAGGAACGCATCTTGCCTTTACACAATGGCTTTACCTAATCGGATGGCTGTAGCGAAGAAGCTGTTGTGTGACCAACCTGAGAACATTTGGATTGTTGGTAGTGGCTGGGAAGGTTCCTATTCTTTGGAGGATTCACTTGCTGCAGGGGCGCTTGCCTCCGTTCTTTTAGATAATGATGAAGATACCGTTCATATTGCAAATGACGAACTAATTTCTGCTCTGGCCCTATGGGATAAATGGAAAGGTGATCGAGAGGGATGTTTACGAAAGGCAAGTCATGGACAAAGACTTGTAGGTCTTGGTAATCATGATGATGACTTTAGATTTTGTTCTGAGCTCGATATCCTTGAGATATTGCCCTGTCAGGAAGAAATTGGTGTACTTCGTGCCGGATGATTTCTTAAAGTTCAGGTATTTGGTTTAACCCTGTGTCCGACTTTCTGGCGGCCGCTTTGCAACTTACAAGTACCTCTCAGCCTGAGGTTAATTTTTCTGCTGCCGAGGAGCAAATTGAATTGGCAAGTCGACGAGGAGCTGAACTGGTCGGTTTGCCAGAGAATTTTGCTTTTATGGGGGATGATCAGCAAAGGCTTGAGCTGTCTTCATCTCTTGCTCAGCAATGCAGTAACTTTCTTGTCACAATGGCGAGGCGTTATCAAGTTGTATTGCTAGGTGGAGGATTCCCTGTACCTTTCGGAGATGGTCAAAGGACATTGAACAGATCTGAGCTGGTAGGTAGAGATGGTCAACTTTTGGCTAGGTACGACAAAATACATTTGTTTGATGTTGATCTGCCAGATGGAAATACATATAGAGAATCAGCAACTATTACATCCGGGCAAGATTTGCCTCCAGTAATTGATGTTCCTGGACTTTGTCGGGTTGGTCTATCTATTTGCTACGACGTACGCTTTCCAGAACTTTACCGTCACTTGGTTGATGAAGGGGCTGAGTTGCTAATGATCCCAGCTGCTTTTACAGCATTTACTGGTAAGGATCATTGGCAAGTATTACTTCAGGCAAGGGCAATTGAGAATACTGCTTATGTAGTTGCTCCTGCTCAGACAGGGAAGCATTACGGTCGGAGGCAGAGCCATGGCCATGCAATGGTTATTGATCCATGGGGAACAGTCTTAGGGGATGCTGGGGTTCTACCAGGCGCTGCTATAGCCCCAGTAGATAACTCTCACGTTGGTCGAATTAGAGAACAGATGCCAAGTCTTAAGCACAGAAAAGAAGCTTTGTTTTGAATTGATGGCTAGGGCCTATTCCAGCCGTGTTGTTTCGTTAATTGCTGGCTTATTGCCAATAGTTTTCTTTTGTTCTGCACTGCCATCGAAATCTGCCAGTGCTTTAGCTGCCTGGGCCCTAGATACAGATGGTGTATTGCAGCTGCGTACATCGGTTGGAGCAAAATTGGAGGCTTTTTTTCAATCTCCTGATCTTTCAAAAGGTCTTCGTGTTTGGATCGATTTTCCTGGCGAACTTATTCGCCCAAGGCGACTTAGGGGAACTGGGCCCGTCAAAGAAATTCGCTTAGGGAAACCTTCAGAAGGTAAAACAAGACTTGTTGTTGAATTCAATCCTCAAATTCTTTTAGATCCCCAGAGACTCAAATTGATTGGAACTTCACCTGATCGGTGGAAGCTAAGTTTTGTTGGCTTGCCTACAAAAGGTCTTCGCAGGATTGGTGAGGGTGACCTGACGGCATTTTCTTCAAGGCGATGGGCTAACCGGAATATTGAAGCTCCTCAGACTTTAAATTTTAAAATTAATTCCTCAGCTTTACCTATGGTTCAGAGAGGAAAATTTAGAGTTGTTATTGACCCTGGCCATGGAGGACCTGACCCTGGTGCTGTTGGGATAAATGGAGTTCGTGAATCTGATGTAGTACTTGACATTTCAATTCAAGTGGCTCGTTTTCTTGAATCTAAAGGTGTAAAAGTTAATTTGACTAGAACTTCAGAAGTTGATTTAGATCTTCCACCGAGAGTAGGTATCGCTAATAGGGTAAGAGCTGATGCTTTTATTAGTATTCATGCTAATGCCTCAAGGAATAAGAAGCTAAAAGTAAATGGAATTGAGACTTTTTATTTCTCTGGATTACGTGGACTAAGGCTTTCTCAAAGTATTCAGCAGGAAGTTTTGAATGTCTCACCTGGCAGCCCAGATAGGGGAGTTAGACGTGGGCGGTTTTTCGTGATTAGGCGTACAAATATGCCTGCAGCTTTAGTCGAGACAGGCTTTGTAACTGGGCAGATTGATGGCCCTAGACTTGCGACTTCTTATCATCGTCGAAAACTCGCTTTTGCTATTGCAAAGGGCATCCTTAGTTATCTTCAGGGGGTCCGTTGAAACCCAAATTAGGAATATTTGATAGCGGAGTTGGTGGTTTTACGGTGCTCAAAAGAGTCCTGGAGCGGCATGGGAATTTACCTTGTTTGTACTTAGGAGATAGTGCCAGAGTTCCTTATGGAGAGAAAACTGTTTCTGAAATTCGTGTAATTGCAGAGGAGGTGGTTCAGTGGTTGATGGAAAAAAATGTCTCTATTGTCTTAATTGCCTGTAATACAACTAATTCATTAGCACTTGATGTAGTGAAAAGGGTCGCTGATGTTCCAGTTATAGGTTTAATCGAAACTTCGGTAGAGATGATCTCTGAGGATAGGGTTGGGGTCCTATCAACTCCTGCTACAGCTTCTTCTTGCGCGTATGGGAATCAAATTAAATCTTATAGGCCTGGAACTATTGTTGTTGAACAAGGCTGTCCAGCCTTGGTTCCATTGATTGAGTCAGGTCAGCTTAGCAATGATGAGCTTCCTGTTTTGTTGATGGAATATTTAAAGCCTCTCTTGGATGCTCATGTGGAATCAATTGTTTTGGGTTGCAGCCATTACCCAATCTTGGAACCGTTTTTAAGAAAACTACTTCCCAAAAACATTCGATTGATTGATCCAGCGATTGGTTTGGCCCGTCGCCTAGATAAATTTCTAGGGATACCTTCCATTCCTGCTAAGGGCCCTTTGTCGCTTGCAAATACTCAAATTTGTGTGACTGCCGATCCAGGTAGCTTTGCCGCTCGTACAACTGGTTTGTGGGGTAATTGTCCTGAAGTTGAGTTAGTTTCTCTTCGATCTAAGGCCTGTTTCTTCTAGGATCAACTTAGAGAGCGTTCTAATGGCAACTGTCACCGAGCTTCTTACACCCGTTGAGCTGGATCTTGAGACTCTGCTCAACGATCTTCGTAGTTTGATTGGTGCAGGTCATCCAATTCTTCAGGCTGCAGCAGAGCACCTTTTTAGTGCTGGTGGAAAACGATTGCGACCAGGCATCGTCCTTTTGATATCAAGAGCCTTATCTCCAGAAGGAGACCTTTCTGCCAGGCATCGAAGGTTGGCTGAGATTACAGAAATGATTCATACAGCTTCACTTGTTCATGATGATGTTGTTGATGAGGCGGCAACTCGTAGGGGTGTCCCCACAGTTCATAGTCGTTTTAATCACCGAGTAGCAGTACTTGCAGGAGATTTCCTTTTTGCTCAAGCTAGTTGGCATTTAGCAAATCTTGACAACCTTGATGTGGTTAAGCTTCTTAGCAGAGTAATAATGGATCTTGCTGATGGTGAAGTTAAACAGGGTTTATATCGTTATGACGCAGGTCAGTCTTTTTCTACATATTTGGAAAAGAGTTATTGTAAAACGGCTTCATTAATAGCTAATAGTGCTCAAGCCGCTGGAGTCTTAAGTGAACAATCTGAAGAGCATTTAAAACTTCTACATCGCTTTGGCCGCCAACTTGGCCTTGCTTTTCAGGTTGTTGATGACATTCTTGATTTTACTGCTAGTGATCAACAATTAGGAAAACCGTCTGCAAGTGATCTTGCTAGTGGATATTTAACTGCTCCTGCTCTATTCGCACTTGAGGAGCGGCCTGCACTTGCAGGATTAATAGAAAGAGAGTTCGCAGATGAAGGAGATTTGCAACAGGCTTTGGAACTTGTTCGTGACTCTGAGGCTATTCCTCGAACACGAGAATTAGCAGAGAACTTTGCTAAGGAATCACGAGATGCCCTCTTTTGGATAGAGGATTCGCCTTTTAGTAGAGCATTATTAGATCTGCCTCAGTTTGTGTTGAGCAGGCTTTATTGAAAATAAAAACAACTAAGTAACGACTTCTTTTAGTTCTTCAAGAACAACATTAAGGCTTGATATAAATCGAGGGTTGCCTCTTTTCTGTACATTGTTTGAATTGTGATCATGCTCATTGTTTTGAAGAACCCAGACTTGACAGCCAGCAGATAGAGCAGATTTGGTCCCTGATTGAGAATCTTCAAATGCCCAGCATGATTTTGGGTCTGATTTAAGTCTCTTTGCTGCTAATAAAAAAGGGTCTGGGGCAGGTTTTCCATTACTAAGATCTGAATCATCACCTAGGACTCTTGTAGTGATTAACTTCAGCCAAGCATGAGGTGCACTCTTAAAAGCTACTGATTCTGTGGTACTGCTTGAAACCAATGCCATTGGTAGTTTGTTTTCAAAACACCAGCTGATCAGATCCTCTGCTCCAGGAATCGCCTTTGCATTACCTAGCAAGCTTCTTGCTATTGGTTTGTGTGCTGATAGCAAGTCATTGATTTCTAATGAAGAACCTATCCAATCAATGATTTGTTTTGCACAGTCATATCTCCGCCTTCCTCTTAAGGCCATTAATTGTTCAGGACTCAATTTTGTCCCAAATATTGCTGCCGCACTTGACCAGGCTTGCCCATGAAGAGGTTCTGTATCTAATAACAGACCATCTAGGTCAAAGAGGCAGGCTTCAGGTCGATTCATGAGATTTCTCACTTTTCATTTAAATAAGCGTGTCATCTGACTGCGGGCTTTGCTATCAACTGGTTTGAATACGACCTATGAATGGTCGCCTATTTTCTATGTCTTCAGATTCTTCTAACACTATTGAGTCAGTGCTTCAGGAGCAGCGAGTGTTCTTGCCTCCTAAGGCTCTAGCTGACAAAGCAAGGATTGGAAATTTGACTGTTTATAAGGATATGGTCCAAAAGGCCAAAGATGATCCTGATTCCTTTTGGGGGGATTTGGCTCGTAAGGAGCTGAAATGGTTTAAGCCTTTTGATCGTGTTCTGGATTGGAGCAACCCTCCTTTCGCAAGATGGTTTGATGGCGGCCAAACAAATATCTCTTTTAATTGTCTTGATCGCCATCTTGAGACTTCAAGGGCCGACAAGGAAGCTTTGATTTGGGAGGGTGAACCAGGGGATGTTAGGCGTTTTACTTATAAAGAACTTCATCTTGAAGTTTGTCGTGCGGCTAATGCTTTGAAGGCATTAGGTATCGGGAAGGGTGACTTGGTTGCGCTCTATATGCCGATGATTCCAGAGGCTGCTATCGCAATGCTTGCCTGTGCTCGTATTGGGGCGCCTCATTCAGTTGTGTTTGGGGGTTTTTCTGCTGAGGCTTTGCGTGATCGATTAATTGACGGAAATGCTAAAGCCGTTATTACTGCTGATGGAGGTTTCCGCAAAGACAAGTCTGTCCCTCTAAAGCCTGCAGTTGATGCCGCTTTGGGTAATGGTGCCTGCCCAAGTGTTCAGTCTGTTTTGGTTGTTCAAAGGATTAATACTCCTACAGCTATGCAATCAGGGCGTGATCACTGGTGGCACGAGCTTGTGACTGATCAGTCAAGTGAGTGCAGTGCAGAACCGATGGAGAGTGAAGATCGTTTGTTTGTGTTATACACCTCAGGATCTACTGGCAAGCCAAAGGGAGTTGTACATACCACTGCTGGATATAACCTTTGGGCTCATCTGACATTTAAGTGGATTTTTGATATTCGCGAAGAAGACATTTATTGGTGCACTGCTGATGTGGGTTGGATAACAGGACATAGTTATATCGTTTATGGACCACTCTCAAATGGAGCTACCAGCGTTATGTATGAAGGGGCACCTCGTCCCTCTAAACCTGGTGCCTTTTGGGAGCTTATTCAAAAGCACAAGATTTCGATTTTTTATACAGCCCCTACTGCTATTCGAGCATTTATGAAGAATGGCCGCTCGGTTCCAGATCAGTTCGACATGAGCAGTTTGAGGTTGCTTGGGACAGTTGGAGAACCAATAAATCCTGAGGCTTGGATGTGGTATCGCGAAGTAATTGGAGGTGGCCTTTGTCCAGTGATTGATACGTGGTGGCAAACTGAAACTGGCGGGGTAATGATTAGTCCATTGCCTGGCGCTACACCTACTAAACCTGGCTCAGCAACTTTTCCATTGCCTGGTATTGATGCAGACGTTGTTGACGCCAACGGTAATTCAGTAAAGCCTAATGAAGGAGGGTACCTTGTGATTCGTGATCCCTGGCCTGGAATGATGCGTACTGTTCATGGAAATGAACAGCGCTTTCGTGAGAGTTATTGGGAATACCTCCGACCTTCTGATGGCAGTTACATTTACTTTGCTGGAGATGGAGCACGGTGTGATGAGGATGGTTATTTTTGGGTGATGGGCAGAGTCGATGATGTCATAAATGTTTCTGGTCATCGTCTTGGCACCATGGAGATAGAGTCTGCTTTAGTTAGCCACCCTGCTGTATCTGAAGCTGCCGTTGTTGGACGTCAAGATGAGCTTAAAGGTGAATCTATTGTGGCTTTTGTCACTTTGGAAAGTGGTAGAGAATTTAATGATCAACTTGTTCAGGATTTAAGAGCACACGTTGGCTCGGAAATCGGGCCTATTGCTAGGCCTGATCTCATAAAGTCTAGCGATGCCCTTCCTAAAACACGTAGCGGAAAGATAATGAGAAGAATACTTAGAGCCCTTGCTGCTGGTAAGGAAGTCAGTGGAGACACTAGTACCCTTGAGGATCGTTCAGTGTTAGATAAGCTTAGGGGGTGAGTATTCATCGGATGACCAGTTTGATATCGTTTTAATTAATAACTCTAAATGCTTAGCTTTTGATAGGTCGTCGGCCCATTCTCCTATTATGTTTTGACGAATGCCAGCACTTGCTGGTGTTAGGTGGTCTCCTGGAAGTTGCAATATCTTTGAATTATCATCATCCCTTTCATGTAAACACCTTTCGAGTATCTGAGTTTGGTCGAGTTTGTCATTATTGAATCTAATAAGAAGATTCTTAGGTTGAATATACCTTCTTGAGATTAATTGCAGCGTTACATTTGGGCTTGGGCTGAATTCAGTTTCGAAACCTAATTTTGGCCCAATTTGCTTTAACATAGGAATGGAGCGATTGGCTGGGTAATTGTTGAAACTCAAGGTAATCAGCCCTTTGCTATTGCGCCCTCCATCAGGTGCAAGTAAGTGTAATTTGCAGCCGAGACTATGACCAAGGCGTATTGATTTTGGGATTGATCCAACTCGATTATGTAATAGTTCGCGGCATACACGTAAGTTTTTCCAGGCCTCATTGGCTTGTGCTTGATGATCAAACCCTGGTAAGTATCCCCATGAGTGAATTGCCAGATTTTCTTTGCTAAGTGCTTCAAGAAGTCTTCTGTAACTTATTTGGGGGCTTGCAGCAAGATAACTACCTCCAATCATTTCAACAAGGCCTCTTGGCCGGGCTGGCCATATGCACCATGTTTGATTTATCTTTCTCCAATAAGTCATGTTCCGGAGTTTAGTTTTCTGATGGT
>QCJM01000020.1 GCA_003216035.1 Prochlorococcus sp. AG-409-B13 | reverse complement strand
AAGACAATTACATGTGCATTTGCACCTAATCCTGTAAATTCCATGTCTTCTGAAACAATTCTTTCTGGCCCTCTTCCTGTTACATGCTTCATTACTGTGTAACCAGGTACTTCAGCAGCTTCAAGGCATTTAAGAATTTCATCTAGCTCACGTTCACCAAAGATAAGGTCTAGTCTTTTCATCGATTAAGTGGCGATTGGGATGAGGTTGTTTACTAAACCCATGTATACAGGTATCCCAATAACGATATTGAAAGGGAAAGTTAATCCAAGGGTTGTTGATATGTAATAACTTGATTTTGCTTCCGGTACTGTCATCCTCATGGCAGCCGGTACAGCAAGATATGAAGCACTGGCGCATAGCACTACAAAAAGTAGAGCATTTCCAGGTTCTAATGATAGAGCTCTAGCCATTAAAACGCCCAAGAAAGCATTAAATACTGGCATTGAAATAGCAAAGCAAATAAGAAATGCCCCTGCTTTTTTAAGGCTGGGCAGCCTTTGAGCTGCAACGATGCCCATATCTAGAAGGAAAAAGCATTCTGCTCCATAAAAGAGTTTCCCCGTAAAGGGCTGCATTTTTGCTACGGCAGCAGGGTTGTGGGCGGCAGTAATAAATCCTATTAATAGGCTTCCTAAAAGAAGATAGGCTGAGCCATTTAGCATTGCTTCATGCAGAATGCCCCTCCATCTAATCCCTTTTGTATGCGATTTTCTTTTTGGTGCTCCTAATTTGACCAAAAGTAGGCCAACAATTATGGCTGGAGACTCCATTAGGGCTAGAGGGGCAACCATAAACCCATCAAAATAAATATTTTGATTCTCTAAAAAGCTCTCTGCAGTGATAAATGTGACTGCACTGATTGAACCATAGGCTGCAGCAATTGCAGCAGAGTTGAAGACATCAAATTTAATGCGAAGTACAGCAAAGCAAATTAGTGGTATTAATAAAGACATAAGTATTGCAGCCCCTATCGTTGGCATAACCGCTCCTCCTAGCCCACTATCCTGTAGTTCTAATCCTCCTTTGAAGCCAATTGCTAGCAAAAGATATAAGGAAAATAACTTTGGCAATGGTGCTGGAATCTCAAGATCAGATCGCACAAAAACAGCTATTGTCCCCAAGAAGAAAAAGAGAACCGGAGGGGTTAAAACGTTTTGGAGAATTAGGCTTGTATCCATGTAATCCTGGTTGCCTTGATGATGAATTGAAATTTAAAGGCTTAAAATTACGCCTTAATTAAATTAATTGCTGTTTCTAAGGCTTCTTTTCTGCTCCCTATTAGACCTTCTACTCCAAACTTTGCGAGACGATCTTTTACCCGGCCGCTGGCTCCTGCAACATATGCAACCCTTGAATTTGCCTTTGCCTCTTGAACCATATCTTCTATAGCAAGGGTTGCTGTGACACCTAATCGCGGTACATCGGTTATATCCAGAATCAAGACTTTGTAGTTTCGAACAAGCATCATTCGCTCAGTAATGCCTTTGGCTGCACCAAAGCTCAGTGGGCCACGAAGTCTAAATAACATAACTTCTCCTGAGCAGCGATCAAGTAGAGCTTGTTCTTCAGCTGGTAAAGAAACATCTTTACTATCATTTATTTCTATGGGGTTATCAGCTTCCATTCCTTCTAATTGTGTTTGAGTTATTGAGTCAATTGTGAGCATATTCGCTATAAATACCCCTACTAAAACTGCCCATATAAGATCCCAGAAGACTGTCATTAAAAGAACGCCATACATTACAGCTGCAGTTTTGAGAGAAAGTCGATGAGCTCTTAATAGAAATCCCCAGTCAATAATGTCAAGACCAACTTTTATAAGTATTCCTGCTAAAAGGGCAGTTGGAATTTCGGCTGCGAGTGGTCCTGCACCTACTAATACAACTAGAAGAACTATGGAATGAACCATCCCAGAAATTGGGGTACGGCCTCCAGACTTGATATTGATAACAGTTCTCATGGTCGCACCTGCTCCAGGCAGCCCTGTGAGCAGGCCTGCCAAACTGTTTCCAAGACCTTGGCCTATTAGTTCTCGGTCTGAGTCATGTCTTGTTTGTGAAATATTGTCAGCTACAAGTGAAGTAAGTAGTGAATCGATTGCGCCTAAAACTGCTAGCACTAAACCTGCTTTGAGAATCACTGGAAAATGTTCATTCCAGTTAGGCATGGTGAATGCCAGCCCCCCCTCAGGGATGGTTCCGATTCGAGGGAGTGCAGCTAGTCCCTTTGCTTCTAGGTCTGCATCCCCGAAAAGGACTACTGATAAAGGAGTCACTATCAATAATGCCAACAGAGGGGAAGGGACCCATTGGCTGATACGACGTGGTGTAAGGAAAACAATGGCTAGAGTCATTACCGCAACTGCCACGGCTGCCCAATTGGGTTGAAAGTTGGCACTCAATGTGCCTAATGACTCCAAGACGCCCCCGCGGGTGCTAATCCCTAGTAATGGCCCTAATTGAAGAGCCAGGATGATCACGCCAATTCCTGACATGAATCCTGATACAACTGAATACGGGACTAAAGTGATGTATTTACCAAGTCTTAGAAGGCCGAATAAAACTTGGAAAAGACCACCGAAAACAACTGCAGCCATGACTAACGGCAGAATTTCTCCTGCAGATAGTTCTCTTGATACTCCTACCGCAGCAAGACTTGCCACTACTCCGGCAACGGTAACGCTCATAGGTCCAGTAGGGCCGCTTACCTGAGCGGGAGTGCCTCCAAACAATGCGGCAATGAAGCCAACTACTACTGCCCCATATAGGCCATATATTGCCCCTCCAGGTCCAAGTGCAGCATTGCCAAATGCCAGTGCTAGGGGCAGGGCTACAACTGCTGCAGTAATTCCTCCTAAGACATCACCACGAATGTTTCTTAGATGAAACCCGTGAATTAAGGCCACAGAGTCTTCTCCATTTAGCGTTTAATTAGGAAAATCCTATCTGCTTGAGGTGATCTTTGAAACCTTGTGTGTTAAGTAGGACTGCTGCAATGAAACAAGTCATAAAATCTTGATTTTTTCTGCCTTTAAGCAGGTTCTTGGCAGCAATCCTGGAGAAAACTTAGGGATTGGAAGCCTTGCCTCTGAGCAAGGCCTCCTTGACCTTCTGCACACGTTGCATCATCGTGAGGACTTATGATTTAGCGAACTTTCAGTAAGGAATTAATCGAATGGTGCTCTTGCCGAAAGTGGCTTCTATTAATTATCTAGTTAACTTTTAAGTGCATTTGATTGTTTCCTCCGGGGTTTTGTCAGTGAATCTATTTCTATGTGTTTTGGGAAGTAGGCTTTGAGTTTATTTTCATCTAGCCAATTCAAAACACCCCTATAGGGTAAAGAACCCCATTAAAAATATTCAAACATTGAGAAAATCTTGTTCTACTATAGCTATAACTCATGGCTATTAATGTTGATAGATCACTTGCTATTTGATCGAGCTCAAGCGTTCGGGCTTCCCTACATCTTAAAGACTTCATGTTTTTATTTAAGCTGGGAAAATAAACTTATCTTTGGACTACATCCCAAACCATTCTATGAGTGAGAGCGGTTATCGCGATTACTTCAAGGTTCTTGGTGTTGAGCGAAATGCCAATTCCAACGATATTAAGCGAGCCTTTCGGGAGTTGGCTCGTAAATATCATCCTGATGTAAATCCTGGAGATTCAACGGCCGAGGAAAGATTTAAAGAAGTTAATGAGGCTTATGAAGTTCTTTCTGATCCTGAGAAACGTAGGCGATATGAACAGTTTGGTCAATATTGGAAACAAACAGGAAGTAGCGATGGTTTTGACATTGATTTTGGTCGGTATGGAAATTTTGATGAATTCATAAATGATCTGTTAGGTAGGTTCACTGGTTCTAGGGGTGTTTCTGGCTTCTCTGGAGCTAGCGGCTTCCCTAGGAGCTCTTCTGATTCTCCATTAAATCTAGATGCTGAGATTAATTTGAAAGTTAGTTTCGCAGAGGCGTTTCACGGTACAGAACGTCTTCTTGCTGTCAATGAAGAACGTGTACAGGTAAGTATTCCAGGTGGTGTTAAGAAAGGTTCGAAACTTCGCTTGAAAGGTAAAGGAAACTTACAACCAGGAACTGGAAGGCGAGGCGACCTTTATCTCAAGCTGGATGTCCAATCTCATTCTGTTTGGAGACTTGATGGAGATCAATTGAGTGCAGATCTGCCAGTTTCTTTAGACGAGCTTGCCTTAGGTGGAACTGTTACAGCTATGACTCCAGATGGAGAAGCAGAGTTATCTATTCCAGCAGGGACTCCCCCAGGGCGAAGTTTGCGACTCAAAGGCAAGGGGTGGCCTCTGACTAATGGCCGGGGAGACCTGATCCTGACTGTCAAAATTCAGCTTCCAAATGAATGGTCAACTGAGGAGTTAAGACTCCTTGGGGAATTAAAGAGAGTGCGAAGACATGACCTCCGTAAATCTTGGATTGAGGAAGCTCGTTTATAGAGCGATCTACGATCATCATCTGCTTTTTTTAATCCATATGGATCTCACGTATCGCCCTCGCCGATTACGCCGTTCGTCTGGGCTTAGAGCCATGGTGAGAGAGCACAGCCTGAGCCCTGCGGATTTCATTTACCCCTTGTTTGTGCATGAGGGTTCTGATGTCCAATCTATTGGGGCAATGCCAGGTGCAAATCGTTGGAGTGTGGACCACTTGGTTGGAGAAGTTCAAAGGGCTTGGGATTTAGGTATACGTTGTGTGGTTCTTTTCCCGAAAGTGTCTGAATCCCTTAAAACAGAAGATGGGGCTGAGTGTTTTAACGAGAATGGTTTGATTCCTAGGGCAATTCGGCGTCTAAAGCAGGATTTGCCTGAAATGACAATCATGACTGACGTTGCTTTAGACCCTTACTCATGTGATGGCCATGATGGAATAGTCAGCTCAGAGGGCATTGTCCTTAATGATGAAACGGTTGAGTTTCTTTGTCGTCAGTCGGTAGTTCAGGCTCAAGCAGGTGCTGATTTAATTGGGCCAAGTGACATGATGGATGGAAGGGTTGGTGCGATTAGAGAGGCCCTAGATGAAGAGGGTTTTGAAAATGTTGGAATTATTAGCTATACAGCCAAATATGCGTCTGCCTACTACGGTCCATTTCGTGAGGCTTTGGATTCTGCCCCAAGAGCTGAGACGGATAAGCCAATTCCTAAGGATAAGAGTACTTATCAGATGGATCCTGCGAATGCCAGAGAGGCAATTACAGAAGCTCAACTTGATGAGCAGGAAGGAGCAGATATATTAATGGTCAAGCCTGGGCTGGCTTATTTAGATATTATTTATCGATTGAGACAAGAGTCTGAATTGCCTATCGCGGCTTATAACGTAAGTGGTGAGTATGCGATGGTTAAGGCAGCAGCAGCATGTGGGTGGATAGATGAGGAATCTGTAGTGTTAGAAACTTTATTGAGCTTTAAGCGAGCAGGTGCGGACCTAATACTTACTTATCACGCATGTGATGCAGCTAAATGGTTGGCTCAAGCAAGAAATGAAGCTTAATGTATTGGGTTAGGATGTTTTCAATTTTTAGTCGAAAATCCTAGAGTAAATCTTCCTGTAGGTAAGGTCTACCTAGATCTAAGAATGGCAGAAAACACTTTGTTAGCTAGCCTCGCAAATGTCCAAAGACTTGGCCATATAGCCATACGTGTGGAGGACGTGGATCGAGCCAAGTCTTTCTATATAAGTCTTGGGATGCACCTTGTCTGGGAGGATAAAGATTGGTGCTATTTAGAAGCAGGACCAGGGAAAGATGGTCTTGCTTTGTTGGGGCCAGAATATAAAGCAGCGGGTCCTCATTTTGCTTTTCATTTCACTGATAGGTCTGAAATTGATAAGGTTCATCATCAATTGAAGGAAGCTGGCATTCATGTTGGTTCTGTTCATGATCATCGAGATGGCACAGCTTCCTTTTATTTAAAAGACCCAGAAGGTAATTGGCTAGAAATGCTTTATCACCCACCAGGTGGAATACCTAGTAATTATTAGATTTGAAGAGTATGGATGGAATGAGCTCTTTAGAAAATAATGGAAAGAATTTAGTTGCTGAGATTGCATTTAAGGAGACGTTAGAATTATTAGATTGGCCTAGGATTGGCGAACATCTTTCACAATTTGCAAGCACACCTCAGGGGCTTAGAGCATGCAAAATTCTTGCTCTGCCTGAGGACTTGGAGACTAGTCGTTTGCTTTTGGCTGAAACGATGGAGATGAGGGCCTTGGATGACTTGATTGAGGGTGGACTCAGTTTTGAAGGGGTGCATGACTTATCCAATGTTTTGCAGCTTTGCCAAAAGGGAGCTGTTGTTTCTGGGGAGGAGTTACTAAGAGTTGCTGAAACGCTCTCAGCGGCTAGGCGTTTGCGCCGCCAGATTGACAGCCCAGAGTTTCGACCAAAAACTACAAATCTGCTTCGTGATTTGTCTACTTTGCCTGAGTTAGAGAAAGTTTTGAGATTTGGATTGGAAGAAGGTGGCCGGGTCGCTGATAGGGCTAGTGAGAGACTTTCAAGACTTCGACGACAGTCGCAAGCTTTGCGATTGGAGCGTCGAGAATGTTTTCAAGGTCTTCTAAAGAGATATGTTCAAATTCTTCAAGATACTGTTGTGGCTGAGCGCCAAGGTAGGCCTGTTTTGGCTGTAAAGGCTGGAGCGGCTGCGCAGGTCAAAGGCATGGTTTATGACAGCTCTGCTTCAGGAAATACAGTTTTTGTAGAGCCTCAACTTGTTATTCCTTTAGGGAATCAAATCGTTGAAATTGAAGCTCATATTCTTGAAGAGGAGCAATTATTGCTAAAGAAGTGGAGTGAAGCTGTTGGAGCAAATTTTTACTCTCTTAGTCATTTAACTGATGTGTTGTTGCAACTTGATCTAGCTATGGCCCGAGCAAGGTATGGCCGTTGGCTAGGAGGGGTACCTCCTCGTCTTCAAGGCGAGCCTGATGCCCCGTTCATTCTTCATGATTTACGTCACCCATTATTAATTTGGCAACAACGCCATGAGAAAGGGGATGTAGTTGTTCCAGTCAGCCTTGAAGTTCCTAATCATTTGAGAGTGGTTGCGATTACAGGTCCTAATACGGGGGGGAAAACTGTCACTCTTAAGAGTGTTGGCTTGGCTGCGCTCATGGCAAGGGCTGGACTTTTGTTGCCATGTACTGGCAGCCCTTCATTGCCTTGGTGTGCAAATGTTTTGGCTGATATAGGTGATGAGCAATCCCTCCAGCAGAATTTATCCACTTTTAGTGGGCATATCATTCGGATTGGCCGCATTCTCGATGCATTAGCAGGGAGTACTGGTAATGCATTAGTCCTTTTAGATGAGGTAGGTGCAGGCACTGACCCAAGTGAAGGCTCTGCATTGGCTATTTCTTTGCTAAAGACTTTGGCTGATAGGGCAAGATTGACAATCGCCACCACGCATTTTGGAGAGCTGAAAGCTCTTAAATACAGTGATTCTCGTTTTGAAAACGCTTCTGTAGCTTTTGATATCGACAGCATGGCCCCTACTTTTCGTCTTCAGTGGGGAATACCTGGAAGAAGTAATGCTCTTGCTATTGCAAAAAGATTAGGCCTTGAACCGGCTCTTATTGATCAAGCCCAACAATTAGTTGGCCCAAATGCTGGAGAGGAGGTAAACAAAATAATTTTGGGGTTAGAGCAGCAACGCCAGCGGCAACAAGATGCAGCGGAAGATGCTGCCGCTCTTTTGGCGCGAACTGAATTGCTCCATGAGGAGTTACTAGATCGTTGGCAAAAGCAATGTCAGCAGTCTGCACAATTGCAGGAGCTTGGCCGCAAAAAATTAGAAATTTCTATTCGAGAGGGGCAAAAAGAAGTACGCAGTTTGATTAAGCGTTTGCGTGAGGAAGGAGCAAATGGGGAAACAGCAAGGCAAGTAGGGCAGCAATTACGTCGAATGGAACAAGAACATCTTTCTAGGAGAGAGATAGAACTTGAAAAAGGCTGGTTTCCCAAAGTAGGAGAGAGAATTAGGTTGTTAGCTCTTGGTAAATCAGCAGAGGTGCTTGCAATTTCTGATGATGGCGTACAGCTAACAGTTTTATGTGGACTTTTTAGGAGTACAGTTGAATTGGCTGGGGTTGAAAGTCTTGATGGACTTAGTCCTAAAGATCTTCAACCGCAAGTGAAGGTACAAGCAAAAGAAGTTTCTTGGGTGAATTCAGAAGTAAGAACTGTCAAAAACACAGTTGATGTGCGAGGTCTACGTGTGCATGAGGCGGAAGTAGCGGTTGAGGAGTATTTGCGACATGCTCATGGGTGTGTGTGGGTGATTCATGGCATTGGGACAGGCAAATTAAAGCGAGGTTTAAGAAGGTGGCTTGAGAGTGTTCCTTATGTGAATCGAGTTAGTGATGCTGATCAGAATGATGGAGGAGCTGGTTGTAGTGTCGTTTGGTTGCGTTAGAGATTTAGTTGATATTCAGATTTTAACTTTTCATCTTTAGTAGCTTTTATTGCATTATCCAGTATCTTTGATTGGACTAATTGCTATAAATATTGGCCTTAACTTGATCATCTGAATGGACTTATGCCCCTTAATGGAATTATAAATAAAAACTCTATTAGAGTGCCTGTAATGGGTATTGGGAAAACCCAGATTGCAAAGAATCTAATACCAAAGAATCTCATTTAGTTGGATTTGTGCTGCATTCATGACACGAGAGCATGCAGGCCATAAAGTGTCAGAAAAGTGTATTCCCAAAAGTGTAGAAATTTACACTCTCAAATAAGATTTAATCCTTCGGTAGGTGTAAATTTTATTCTTATAAACTTCTCCTGAATGCTCATCTGATTCGAGAACTGGGAGCTTAATAGGTAAAACCATAAGGTAATATATAAGTATTGCAATACTTCGGTGTCAATAACTATGTTTCCTTGCTGGGTAAATTGTGTCCCCACCGAAGATAGATTCGGCAAGAATGCAGTAAGACACCTAAAGCAAAAAAACATTCAATAATTTCCTGGTCACGAGGAATTAAAATAGGTATTTCCGTGCCTCTTATTTGAAGAAGAAGGGCGAAATATACTAATGCGCCAAGAGAAAAATAACCTATCAGAAAAAAAGGAGGGAAGATGACATCTGCGATTGTATTTGGCTTGATTTTATTTTTAACTCCTAAAAGCCAATTTAATAAGCAAAAGATACTTAAAGAGAAAAGTACTAAAGCTACTAATAAGGTGTTAGGTTCGCCACTAATAAATATAATATTATGAATATTAGTTTCTTGTTGAGAGTTGAATTGGGAAAAGAACTCGGGAGATTGCCAATTGAAGATCATTTGTCCCCAGCTAATTTCTTCCATTGCGAGAACAAAAGCCAAGCTGCTTGTTGCTAGAGTGAATTTATTAGCTAGCTTGTTAAGTTGTTTAGTTCCTGTAATAAAAAATAGGAAAGCTGATAATAAAAGGAACAGGAATGTCAACCATTCCACTAGGCTCCCTTCTTCTACAAGTCTTCCATAAGCTTTTATATCTTCTAGCTGAATTCGATATATAAGGAACAAAGAAAAGGCGACAAAAGGGAATATTAATAGAATCCTTTTCAAAATTGTGTAATTAGTTTCTTGAGACGCCTTTAATAGAAGTGTGACTTTCCTGAGATATCCAATGATAAAAAGCAGTAACCCTAATAATCCTTGAAATATTTGAGGCATAGATAAGGGTGAGTCAAATATATTTAAAAGCCTCGCTAAGACTGTAAAAATTAGAACAATTCCAAAGGCGATTAAACTGCCATCTGTAATCCTTCCTAGAAATAAGAGATTTTTCTGATACGAGCCTGTCTTTTTGAGACTCTGAGATGGATTAGAAACTAAAGGCATTACTTGGCCTAATCAAAAATTATCTAAATTTAACCCAACCCATAATAATTGCTTGGACTCAATGGATTATTGATGGAACCTGAAAAACTCCAACTCTTATAAATGTGGATTACTCTATTCGGCTAAGAAAAAAATTTTCATTATGCCCTTAAGATCCAAGCTTTTAACGAATTGGCTCAAATCTTCTACCCCTCAAGATTGGGTATTTTTTATGTGGTTCAAGTTATGTCGTTTTGAATGATTTCTTTTCCTCGAGATCCCTTCCCACCACTAGACGAAAATGCAGTTCATAGATCAGGCACGTATTAAGTGCCTATATTTATAGAGATCATAGATACTAGTCTCTTATTTAATTAAATTAGCTATATCTGATGCTACTAAATGATATCCAAAATCACTCATATGAAGGTCATCACAAAAAACTGGATACTCGTTACTATCAATTTGTTTACGCAGACTTTCGCTTTGATTCATATCAAAGTAACTTATATCCCGAAATAACTTATTGAAGTCAGATATGATATTATTTTGTATCTTCGAGTATAAGAGAGATGATATTGTGAAAATGGCTGCCCCTTTAGGGAAATCTCTGTCTCTATTCTTAAACAATTGATTGAAAACTAATTTCTGATAGTAAGGGATATCAAGATCTCTTCCAATGTCGAGGTAACTTGCTTGATTAATAAATACAAAATTAACTTTATATTTTTTTTTGATTCCATATAAAATAGCTGAAGCTGGTTCTAATAATCTTCCAATTGGTTCATATAGCTTATTGAAAATAGATTCATCATTTAGGTAATAATTTAACTCATCAATCTCTTTCATTATATTCATGGATTTAAAAAATGAATTTAATATGTCTTCATTTAAAAGCTTAGAAATGGAATTCTCACTTACTTTCGAAAAAATAATATCATATGCTTTTCGCATTATGATATTCTCGTGGATAACTTTTAAATTTGAGAAAGTATGTAAATATTCTCCAGCAAGATATGGAAAAAGATTCTTCATTCTATAGTCATCACCTAATTTCCTTTTTGCTTGTGAACTCTGCAATATGTCTTCTATATAATATGTATGTAAAGGTCTTAGGCCAGCAAAGCGCATAATGGCTTTAATATCATAATGTAAAACCTCTTGACTAGGGTAATAGAATGGATTTTTTTCCCTGAATATTAATCCTATATCATTTGCAAATCCGTAAAATACTATTGTCTTTGGGCAACTACTTTCGGTAGAATATTCTCTTAAAAGAGATGATAGCATTAGTGCATTTTGTAATATAGTAGAACCTGCAAAACTAAAGTTAATTATAGGTCTATCTAGTTTACTAGAAAGTTTGCTGGCGATTGTATATTTATCATTACTTGCACAAGCTCCCCAAGCAGCCGAACTGCCTGTTAGCAAAATTGTCCGTGGGTTAAGCATAGCTTCTTTAGTTACTATTTTCTCTTCGCCATTAAAAGTGTTTCTGATAAGATGATCATCATAGCTACATATTTTTTTATCAAACATATAGCCTATGTAATCTATATAGGGTGAATAATAAAGTCTCATATTTGATTTGTATTTTGCAGCAATCTCTATAAACTTTTTAGCAATTGATTCGGGTGATTCTGAGTTCATACGTTAAAGGGTTACATTTTGATTATACGTCTTTACCAGATCAAAGAAATATTTTTCTATTTGGTAAATGAAATTCTTTAAATTTCTTCAATTAGACAAAGAGAATTGGAAAGAGTGATCCGGATTTAGTCAATTTCTGGGATGGGGCTATTACTATCAGCAATGAAATGTCTTTGTGGAGCTATTAATTAAGGAATAGCTCGAGTACTTAGATGGTAAATCATTACTAGAATTGAGTGGATTATAATCTAAAATAGTTTATAGGAATCACAATAATCATTATCTTCTTCAATATCAGGTTGGAATTCTAAGTCAATATTAATCTCTAGAGACATTTCCTCCGAACATTCATTCTCGGCTATACTCAGATCAAATTCTTGATCACTAATATTTCTTGTTTTGATTTTAGCATTTTTCTTATTATGGCTAGGTTTTTCCACAATACAGAATATAGATGTGAGCTGATATTATATTAATCATTGACTGGATTAAAAGATATTATTAAATATTAATAGAGAGCCAAGGAAATATTAAGGCAATGGCAAAGCCATTGAGATAATTCATATCAAAATAAAGCGCTCAACTACTTATGAAATAGTTATGTCAGGAATTTATGGAGCAACTCAAAATTGCTGGTGTTTCGTAATTACTAATAGGTTTGTTTTAAATTAATTAATTGGTAAAAAACGATTAGAATGAAATCACTATCTAATTCTTTGCAAGAACGGTTCACTAGATGTAGTCCCAGATAGTTTTGCTTCCTCAAGATCCCTTCCCACCACTAGACGAAAATGCAGTTCATAGATCAGGCACGCATAACCGTTAGAGCTGGGCGAGGTGGTGATGGAATTGTGGCTTTTCGAAGAGAGAAATATGTTCCAGCAGGTGGCCCTTCCGGAGGAGATGGTGGGCGGGGAGGCAATGTTGTTTTCCAAGCCGATGCGAATCTTCAGACGCTTTTGGATTTCAAGTACAAGAGATTGTTTCTTGCAAATGATGGCCATAGAGGAGGACCTAGTCGATGCACTGGTGCTTCAGGTGGCGATTTGGTAATTAAAGTTCCGTGTGGTACGGAGGTGAGACATCTCAACACAGGGGTTATTTTTGGAGACTTAACTACCAATGGCGAAATTCTTCTAGTTGCTTTTGGGGGTAGAGGGGGGCTAGGTAATGCTCACTATCTCAGTAATCGAAATCGAGCTCCTGAGAAGTGCACCGAAGGGAAAGACGGGGAGGAATGGTTACTTCAGTTGGAGCTCAAATTATTGGCAGAAGTTGGAATTATCGGTTTACCAAATGCAGGCAAGAGCACATTGATTGCTGTATTGTCAGCAGCCCGCCCAAAGATTGCTGATTACCCATTTACCACTTTGACTCCTAATCTTGGAGTGGTGCGAAGGCCAAGTGGTGATGGGATATTGTTTGCTGATATTCCTGGATTGATTGCTGGCGCTGCTCAGGGGGCAGGTTTAGGGCATGACTTTCTTCGCCATATAGAGAGAACTAAATTGCTGATTCATTTGGTTGATGGTGCCGCAGAAGATCCGCTTAGAGATTTATTGGTGATTGAGAAGGAATTGGCTGCCTATGGTCATGGACTTTTAAAGAAGGAACGAGTCTTAGTGCTCAATAAGAGAGAGCTTTTGGACAAAAAGACTGAAAAAGGATTAATTGAGTCTATTGAAAAAGCTAGTGGGAGAAAATTGACTCTTATTTCTGCCGCAATGGGTAAAGGTTTGGATGAGTTGCTGTCAAAAGTATGGAAAGTGCTTGAGGATTAATGTGTTTGGGTTCCAATCAGCACTTGTTTCTCTCGCTCTTATTGGGGATAAATGGTAAGAAGCTATTTACATTATGACTTTTTATAGCTGTTTTGATTCGCAGGGGAAGGTGATTGCTCGTTGTCAGACCCACGAGGAAATTCAGGTCTTAAGAAGGATGGGACGCCCAATTTCACAAGTGCTGGAGATGAAGAAAGAGGAAGCAGTTGTTTGTTCTCTTACTGGTAGCCCTTCTGACTTCAATGAAGATTTCTGATTGGATTCAATGAAAAAATTTCATTGAAAAAGGCCGGATAATTCCAGCCTTTTCTTTCAAATGACTGTTGGTGGGATTCAATCAGTCGTCATAAACAAGGCATTCTGGTTCGTCTGGATTGGCATCGCAGAACAATTCCAGAGCATTTGGATCGTGTTTGTCCTCAGGATGGTGCTCCTTGTACTCCTCAAGGGAATGAAGTTCATCAGTGAGATGACGAACCTTGGCGGCATCGCCCTGTTCTTTAGCGGATTGGATCTCTGATTGATCCTTTTGAATGTGTTCGTCGATAGTGTTCATTGGGTCTTGGCCTACGCCGGCCTAGGTCGACAAGCACACCATACGGCCGTTGAACAGTTGTGCCATGGGTGTAACCGACACTTCGTTTGCTTTACAACACCATTGCCAAAATTGCGTATCGGTAGCTACCAGCTGAGAAGAGAGCTTGACGCAGAAGAATTGCGCGGATTCAAAATCGGCAAGATCGACATTTCATTGATGATTCTGGACGAATGTTTTGGATTAATGGCCCTGAAGACTTTTGTTATCTCTCAGAGCTGCGTCAATGGCGGAAAGGGCTGACGTTTTTGCAGGTGATTGAGTGGAAGCAATGTGCGCCTTCTGGCAACTTCAGCCAAAGCTTTGGCTCTGTTGTAGAGGCTTATGAGGCTTTTTGAGCACAATTGAATTATTTGGTCTCAGGATTTATACCATTCGGCGAATGGGTGAGCAGATGGCTATGCATCGGTCGGCCGAAGATTATCGACCTACTTTTATGAAGGAGGCTGAGGCTAAAGGGGCACCATTTCGCATAGCTCCTTGGAATCCGCCTTAAAACTTGTCGATAACTTTTCGTATAAGGGGTCATTTTGTCAATTGTCAAGATCTCCTTTGGACACGATTGATGCGCGATTAAATCAAAATACAGAACTTTTGCATTTAAATAGACGACGTCGCAGAGTTATGGACCCATCTCGCTAAGTTCTATCCAGCGATCTTCTGCATTTTTAATTGCTTCTATAAGTTCAGCCAGTTGTTGACTTAAAAGAGTTAAATCTGTACCTCTTGTAGTGAGAGCCTTCTCTAGATCAATTCTCTTTGATTCCAGTATGGGCAACTTTGTGTTTAGCTCGTCAAGTTCTTGTGATTCTTTAAAGCTACGTCTCCGTGGTTTATTTGAGTTCTTTAGGTTTGACTTAACCTTATTAGACTTGCTTAATTTACTTGGATAGGCTTTTTCAGGATTTGTTTTGTTCAGTTTTTGTTCTTTAACGCGTTGTTTTTCTAGAAAGGAACTGTAATTACCTTCAAATTGCTTTAATTCATTTCCTTCAAAGCTAAAAATACGATCAACTGTGCGGTCAAGAAAATAGCGATCGTGAGATACCACGATTACACACCCTTGAAAATCTTCTAGGAAGTCTTCAAGGATACTTAAGGTTTGTATATCAAGATCATTAGTGGGTTCATCAAGTAGGAGGACATTTGGCGCTTGTATTAGCATTTTACAAAGAGTGAGCCTACGCTTTTCACCACCCGATAGTTTGCTTAGAGGGCTATGTTGTTGGGAAGGTGGAAAAAGAAATCTTTCTAGTAATTGTGATGCTGTTATCTGCTCGTTGCCTAAATTAATTTCTGAAGCAGCTTCTTCTACATAGGTGATAACTTTTCGGTTCAACCCTTTGCCACTAGTTAAGTCATTGTTGAGTTGATCAAGATAACCAAGATGCACGCTGTCTCCAAGACGAATATTGCCACTTGTTGGTTTCTTTCGCCCTGCTATCATATCTAAAAGAGTGGACTTTCCACTGCCGTTTGGACCAATAATTCCTACGCGATCTTCAGGACTGAAACTGTAGGAGAAGTTGTTAAGTAGTATTGGTGCATCTTTACTGCCAGTAGTAGTTGCTTGCAATGATTCTGCTTCGATAACTAACTTGCCAATTCTTCTATACATTGTCCTTATATCTAATGACATATGAGATTTCTTTTTGGGCTCTTTTCGCATATCTTCGATTCTTTGCAGTCGTGCTTTTTGTTTTGTGCTTCGAGCCTTAGGACCTTGTTTTAACCATTCCAACTCTCTTCTTAAGACTCCCTTGAACTTCTTTGCTGATGAGGCCTCAGATTGTTTTTTAGCGGCCTTTTGTTGCAAAAAATAAGTGTAGTTTCCTTGATATACATGACTTGCGCCTTGGTCTACTTCAATCATGCGCGTTGTAACACGGTCTAAGACATAGCGATCATGAGTGATAAGTACTAACGCGCCTGGATATTGATCGAGCCAACTTTGGAGCCATTCGACAGCTCTTGCATCAAGGTGGTTGGTGGGCTCATCAAGTAGCATTAAATCTGGTTTTGTTACTAGTGCAGCTGCTAGGTCTACTCTTTTCCGATAGCCACCAGAGAGCTCTTCAACGGGTCGATGAAGATCATTTATTCCTAGGCGTTGAAGAATTTCTTGACATTGTTGCTCTAGCCCCCATGCCTGAGCGTCGTCCATGCGCTCGCTGATTTGGCCAAGTTGGCTCAGGAGATTTTTGTCTTTAGGATGTGTTGCTACGGCTTCACTTAATTCGTTAAATCTCAGTAAAAGCTCTCTCTTCTCTCCACAACCTTCAAGTACTTCTTCAAGTACGGTTTTCCCTTTCTCGACAACCTTTTCTTGCCCAACAATTGATAGACGAAGTTTTGAGGAGCTTCTTCTCTGCCCAGCGGATAGTGGTTCTAGACCTGCGATGACTCGTAAAAGAGTAGATTTCCCAGCCCCATTGGCTCCTATTAGCCCCAGCCTTTCCCCTTCATTGATGTGGAGAGTGAGGTTATTAAATAGGTTTTTAATACCAAAGTCTTTAGATGCTGTTATTAAACTTATAAGTGTCACAGAGTACCAGCTATTTCTTTGTTTTCTAGATAAGTGAAAACACTTTTGTCACCAATATCTGAAGCTGCATCCATTCCGAATTTTCGGATGGCTAAGATTAGTAATAAAAATGCAGCGCTTATTAGTAATATCATTACAGAAGTCGTACTGATAATTCCAGATAAATGTCCTAGTAACGAAATTGGAACTAATAGTGTTAGGCCAACTGCTTCAGGTCTTCTGAAGCAGAAGAATTCTTTAAAGCCTAAGCCTGTCATTGAAGCGAAAAGAGGACCTATAGCTAATATCCAAATTCGATGATTTACCAAGCTGGTTAGCATCTTTTCAGGCCCTTGGGTTAATGCAAGAAATGCAATACCAAGGCAGCCAAGAAGCCACAAAATCTGCAGAGCTTTGTGCAGTGGACGGAGATAGATATGAATCCATTTCAGCGCCAGACCCAGTCCGATTGCCATTGGTATTAGCCAAACCCACGCCCAAGTAGGACCTAAGAAGATCCATTGCCCCAGTCCTATACAAAAGGAAATGCCACAGGTAAGGACTGCTATTCGATATTTCTGTACCTCGATTTGATCTGCTTTTGTGATTCGATAATGACCGTAAACACCTTCAAATTCAGGCTCCTCTTGAAGTGCAATGTTGCCTTTCTTTAAAGATTGTTTGTTGTAGGTCATTGCAGTTGAGGAACTGTGGCATTAACCATACTGAATAAATTAGGCCCATTGGGGACAATGCTGCTTGGACGTAATGGAAATAAAGCTCCAAAATAATCTTGACGCCAACCAAATGAATCACAGGTATTTAAAACTTCTGGCAGGTTTAGGAACTTTTGACGCCATTCCCAAATCTTTGGGAATGTCCAAAGAGGCTGTTGACTACATCCGAACAATGGCATATAGATCATTTCCCATCGAATTAGAGTTGGAAATAATCTGATATCAGCAAGAGTAAGGTCATTCCCACAGAGCCATGGGCCTTTATGTGAAAGCTCATCTTCCACTATCTTTAGCGAGTTAAATAGTTCATTGCATGCCTTCTCGTAAGCAGTTTGATTTCTTGCAAAACCACAGCGATAAACACCGTCATTAACTGTTGCTTGCAGTAGAAGTTCCCATTTCTTGATTTTGTCTCTTAAGGCTTTGGGGGCTAGGTCTGGAGCTTGTGAATTTGTTGGCCATTGGTTAAGTAATTCGATTAGCTGTGTACTTTCATTGCCAAGGAATTTAGGGCGTAGGGTATTAAGCTTTCCTGGATCAATAAGTGCAGGTACTGTTGCTCGATGGCTAGGCGGAGTTCCACATAATTTGTAAACACTGAGCAGGGAGTCGCAGCCCATCCAAGGAGGATCCAGTTGCCATCGACCAGCTTTATGGTCAGCTTTTGCTTGTAGCAAAGTTAGGCTGCTTTGTAGATTGCGAAGCACATAAACCAGCCAGGTTCTATGAGCCCAAGGGCAGCTTCTGCCAATTATGAGGCGAGGGAATTGCTCTTTCGATCTATTTAAAAGACTTTTTTTATCCGGCAAAATTGCATTTTGGTGTTGGCTTTCTGGGCGTTGATAATTGCCAAGGGCGTCTGCAGGGGCAAGGCCATTCATTAATTGTTGCCATTGCCAATGCCACCCCAGTCGGGCGGAATTAACAACAAAAGGTGGAATTGACATGTTGGTTTCTTTTTCAGTGCTTTTGAGCCAGGCTGAAAATTGCTATTGAATTTTGATGTCAGGGATTCCAGTGCTTTTGGTTGCAGGCACTCATGGGAATGAAATGAATGCACCTTGGCTCATAAATCAGTGGGCGAAAAATCCTGACCTTATCAATAATCATGATGTCAGGTTTTCTACTGTCATTGGGAACCCTTCTGCATTAAAAGCTTGTAGGCGTTATTTAGATAGGGATCTGAACCGTAGCTTTTCTGCCGACTTGTTAGGTGACCCTTTAAATGCAGACCATGAAGTTGTTCGAGCAAGGGAGCTTGTGTCTTTATATGGCCCCCAGGGAGTGCATCCTCATCAAATAGTTATTGATTTACATAGCACTACTTCTTCGATGGGGAGCAGTCTTGTTGTTTATGGTCGTAGGCCTACTGATTTAGCCTTTGCGTCTTTGATTCAATCTCGTTTGGGATTGCCTGTATACCTTCATGAGGGAGACAAGGAACAAAAAGGTTTTTTGGTTGAGGCATGGCCTTGTGGGTTGGTAATTGAAGTAGGCCCAGTCCCTCAGGCTGTAATTCAAGATTCAATTGTTCAGAGGACTCGTCTAGCTTTATCAGCTTGCTTTGAGGAAATTGCCAAAGTCAATTCTGGGCAGCCCTTATTCCCTGATGAATTAGTGGTTCATTTGCATTTAGGGAGTCTTGATTTCCCTCGTGATGTAAAAGGTCAGTTGCAAGCATGTATTCATCAGGATTTGCAGGGCAAGGATTGGTATCCATTGAATTACGGAGACCCTTTATTTGTAAGGGGAAATGGAGATATTATTAGATTTGATGGTGATTATCAGCCAATACCTGTTTTTATAAATGAGGCGGCTTATGCAGAGAAAAAAATATCTATGAGCCTTACAAAAAGAGAAGTTTGGACTGTTTCTATGGAATGGCAACTCGCCTTAAATGATTTGGTTGATATTTAAAGATTTTCTTGTCTTCTAACCACATGCCCATATGGATTGTTCTTTTGTGCAGGGCAAGTCGCTGTACCTCCCGTCTGCCCAGTAAATTCTTAACCTGTCATCTTTAGTGCCAAGGCGGAACGTTAGTGATTTAACTGGCCCAGAAGGTGCTTTGATATCACGAGAAGTATTAGAGGTTGATTTGTGTTCTATTTTCTTTTCAAGTTGTTTAATACGAAGCTCTAGTTGTGCGATTGTTTTTTTTATAGAAGATGAGCTATTTATTCCAGAATTTCTATTTGCCTGACAGCTTTGCATTCCAAATATCCCTGCACCTAGAAATAGCACAGACATTATTGAGGATGTAGTTCTAGCCAGCTTAGAGCTACTCACCAAATTTGATTGATTTAGTTGGAAGGTAGCAGCCTTTCACTCCAGAATACGACCGCTCCTTGTGCTTCAAGTTCAATTCTGCGTTGTCTTGCAGCCTTTAAGGGGACAATCTCTTCAAGGTGACGCCCTGCAAATAGCCATCGAATGAGAACCAAGTGTCTTCTCAGAGAATCAATTCCTCAAATCT
>QCJM01000019.1 GCA_003216035.1 Prochlorococcus sp. AG-409-B13 | reverse complement strand
CAGGGAGGTTGAATTATTAGGTTCTAAGGAGAGAAAATCTTCTGCACATGTTTTTTATGATTTGGAATATGTAGTTCATCTACCAGATCGCGATCGTCATGAGCTGGCAACGGTTGTTGTTGATCGAGGCTATTTATATACTTTTGCGGCTGGAACTAATCAAGTTAGATGGAAGAAGGTAGATAATATGTTTGAACATGTTATTGAGTCGTTCACATTCCTCATATAGCTATTCCCTTAGTATATGTTAGGGATTAGAATTATAAGCAAAAATAGGATAGTAATCATTATCCCACTATTAATCGAGATTAGTTTCGTTTAGATCTTTAAAAGTTCATTTTCACGCAATCCTGCTTGGACTCTCCAAAGATCTGTATATGCGCCTCCATTTTTTAAGAGTTGTTGATGGCTTCCGACTTCAATAATGCGCCCTTTATCTAAAACAATGATTTGATTTGCATGTCTTACTGTGCTTAATCTATGGGCAATTACAATTGTTGTGCGATTCTTTGTGATGGTTAAAAGTGACCTTTGGATGGCAGCTTCCGTTTCATTATCTACAGATGCAGTAGCTTCATCTAAAATAAGAATAGGCGCATTCTTAAGTATTGCTCTAGCTAGAGCAATACGTTGACGTTGTCCACCGGAGAGTCTTTGTCCTCTTTCCCCGACAAGGGTTTCATAAGCATTAGGAAGTTCTTCGATAAATCCTGCTGCCTCAGCAAGTTCAGCTGCTTGACGAATTTTCCTCAAATTTGCGTTGTGATTGCCATAGGCAATATTCTCAGCAACTGAACCATGGAATAGGTAAACTTCTTGGCTGACGAGGGCGATGCATTTTCGCAAGTCTTGAAGGCGAATGTTTTCTATTGATTCTCCATCAATTAGTATTTTACCTTTATCTAAAGGATATAGTCTAAGTAATAGTTTCATGAGAGTACTTTTGCCTGACCCTGTTGCACCTACGATTCCAACGGTTGTACCTGCAGGGATAGATAAGTTAAAGTTCTCTAGCAGCTGCGAACGATTTTTATAGTTAAATGAAACCTTTTCGAAGAGTATCTGCCCATTAACTTTATCAGGGTTAAGTGTTTTTATCCCATTGGTAATTGTTACTGGCGTATCGATTAGATCTAGGACCCTATTGGTTGATGCCATTGAGCGTTGATATTCATCTAGAGTATGGCCAAGAGTTGTTAAAGGCCAGAGGAGCCTTTGAGTAATAAAAACAAGGAAACTATATGTCCCTATGGCGATGTCACCTTTCCAAGCATTTATGCCTCCTATTATTAGAATAGCAAGGAATGCAAAAAGTATTGCAAAACGAATTAGTGGAATAAACGCAGCTGAAAGTCTGATTGCTTTTTTGTTACTACGCCTATAAGAGTCACTATTGCCACTTAGACGCTCAAGCTCCCAATCTTCTGTGGCAAAGCTCTTGATTGTTAATATTCCACCAAGATTATTAGAAAGTCTAGACGCTAGGTCACCAGCTTTCTCTCTTACTTCACGATACCTAGGTGCAAGCATTCGTTGAAAACGTATTGACCCAATTAGGATTAAAGGTATAGGTAGAAATGCGAATAATGCAATCCCAGGGGCAAGGAATGCCATGGCTCCACCTACAAGTAATACTGTGATAAATAGTTGAAGAATCTGATTGGCTCCGTGATCTAAGAATCTTTCGAGTTGATTTATGTCGTCATTTAAAATTGTTAATAAGCGTCCAGAGCTATCTTCTTCGAAGAAAGACATTTCTAGACGCTGTAGATGCTTATAAGCCTTGATTCGAAGGGTATGTTGAGTCGTTTGCGCTAAATTTCGCCAAAGAATTCCATAAAGGTATTCGAATAAAGATTCCGCACTCCAAATTAGAAATGAGCTCAGTGCAAGAATTCCAAGTTGGCTAGGAACACTTTTAAAGCCAAGGTTTGCTAACCATGAGTTTTGCTCTTGAACCACTACGTCAACTGAAAGTCCAATCAGAACTGGCGGCGCAAGATCAAAGAATTTATTTAAAACTGAGCAGCTTGTTGCTGCCAATATCATGCGGCGTTGTGCCTGGAGGTTGCTGAGTAGTCGTTTTAATGAGTTTTGTGTTGGCTTGAGGCTGGAAGCCATGTTCTTTGGCAATTTGTTTTATTCAAGCGTTGAATGCTCTTATTAGCTTTGCTTAGGTCAAGTTAGGTTTGGATTTAGATGCTCTATAAATAATTAGCTCTCAGGTTGCTAGAAAGGAATTGATCATGTGGAGGCTGGATGACACGTTCTCGAGCTTTTAATAGATTCAATCGTGCGACAGCAAAGAGGCGGAGGCGCCTGCTACGTGCTCTGGTGCCAAGTTTGAGTGTTGAGTCAGAATCGTTTGGCGTTGCAGAATCAACCTCTCAAGCAAAAGCTTTACGCCAGAAGGCTAGGCAAGAAGAGATTTTTTTAGATTTTTTGAGTTTAGGTTAAGTATTTAAGCCAAGAAAAAGACCATTTTTAATGGATGCTCTATTTCTTGGCTTGATTGATCGATTTACCAACGTCCGCCGCCGCCGCCGCCGCCGCCGCCGTAACCACCACGGCCACCGCCACCGCCACCGCCACCTGAACGTTCACGAGGAGTTGCTTTGTTGACGCGGATCATGCGTCCCATCCATTCCACGTCTTGAAGATCGTCGATGGCTTTTTGTTCATCTTCATCGTTATTCATTTCTACGAACGCAAAACCACGCTTCCTTCCAGTTTCTCTGTCAAGAGGGAGACTGCATTGCTTGACTTCACCGTATTGGCTGAACAGGTCGAATAAGTCTTCCTGTTCCGCCTGGAAAGACAAGTTTCCTATGTAAATGGTCATTCCTAAGGGGACTGATGGGATGTGATCAGTGAAGCCTTGGTCCGAAAAGGAAAGTCCTTGAATGCTGGAGCCGGGGAGCTGAAGCCTGGGGAGCGAGCCGTTTGGGGCCTGATAGCTGAAGCTGATGCCGCACTACGCTACAGGGGAGCCGGTTATCAAGTTGCTAAAAGTCAATTATATAAAAGGATTTTTATGAATTAATAAAAGTGGAAGGGTTGGTTATGGTCCTTTAAGGATGAAATAGTTCTATTTTTAATGCTGGTGAAATTTTCAGGTTGCCTTTATGAGAATTAAAATTAGAACCTGGATTTACTTATATGTTTATATATTCTGCTCCAGAATACTATTTCATTAGGCTTTATTTCTAGGAAGTGGACTTATTATGAGCTCTTGCTTAGAAGATCTCCTTGGCTTTAGGTTTTGATTTCACTTGAGATGGTACATTCAGGAAATCTTGATATGTAAAGTAACCTCTATTTTTCAAGTGCTAAATTTTTCTGTTGCTCATGACTGGCTTGAAGTATTCATATCGGAGATTTGAATTGGGTTTGGTATTGATTCGTTTTGGTTGAAAATTTGATAGAATTTATTTCATGAAAAAAAAGTAAATATGTTGACAGGTCATGTGAAGAAAAAAAACTTCTATAGATCTTTCTAGGTTGCCCGATGAATCTGTAACTCTTTGTTCATGACTTTGAGCTTCTTCAATTCTTTGAAAATTTTCTCAGGCATTCCCTTTGGAAGATCCAGTAAACTAAAAGAATCGTAAATCTGAATTCGTCCGATCATTCTTCCTTGAAGGCCGGTTTCATTAGCTATTGCACCAACTAAATTTCCAGGCTTAACTCGATCGCGGTGTCCTACTTCTACTCGAAATCTTTCCATATGTTCTTCAGGTGAGATTGGTTCTCTATCGCCACGGCGTCTATTACTTATTCTTTCGTCACGGCGGTCATCTCTTCTGTTCCTGTGGGAGTGTTGTTGTTTGAGCCAATCTTCGTTGCCTTGAGCTAAAAGTGGCGTTGGACCAACAGCAAGATTTATAGCTGCAATAGCAAGTTGTTCTGAATTTAGATTGAGCTCTTCTCCTACTGTTTTAAGCAGTTCTTTAAGAAGTAAGGTTTCTTGCTCGTGATCTCTTCCAGTTTGTGCCGCTTTAATCAATTTTTGACGGAGTCTGTGTAGTCGACTTTGATTTATAAGAGCATTGTTTGGAATTTCCATTTGTTCAATTTGTTGTCCTGCAGCTCGTTCAAGGCTTCCTACAAATCTGCGCTCTCTGTTGTTGACAAATAGTATTGCTTCTCCACTACGACCGGCTCTACCTGTTCGACCAATGCGGTGTATATATGCTTCGCTATCAAATGGCATATCATAGTTGACTACTAGCCCAATACGGTCGACATCTAGCCCTCTGGCTGCAACATCAGTGGCGACAAGAACATTAATGCCTCCATTCCTTAGCCTTTCAATTGTTCGTTCCCGTTGGTTCTGAGGTACGTCACCATTTAGGACTGCAACCTCATGTCCAGATGTTTCTAGAGCTTCAGCAATTGTTAATGTAATAGCTTTGGTTCTTGCAAATATAATTACCCCTTCCCCAGTTACTGTTTCAAGTACTCTTCTAAGAGCTTCTAGTTTGTGGCTATTTTGCAGCGTGATATAACGTTGGCGTATTAGATGTGATTCTTGAGCTTTTGCCTTGATGGTGATTTCTGCTGGTTCGCTTAGATAGCGTTTCGACAATCTTCTTATTTCAGCAGGCATGGTTGCTGAAAATAGAACCATCTGGCGTTTTTCAGGCAACTGTCCAAGGACCCATTCGACGTCATCGATGAAGCCCATTCGAAGCATTTCATCAGCTTCGTCAAGCACTAGAGTTTTTAATTCGCTGGTATTTAGGGTCCCTTGTCGCATGTGATCCATCACGCGCCCAGGAGTCCCTACAACTACGTCTACCCCTCTCTTTAAGGCATTTATTTGCGAGCGGAAATCAGCACCGCCATAAACTGCTAGGAATTTGAGATTAGGCTGCCCAGCCCCATACGCGCGAAATGAATCCGCCACTTGCATGGCTAGCTCTCGAGTCGGAGCTAGAACCAGCACCTGTGGCAACTTACTATTTTTTTTCAAACGCTCCAGTAGAGGGAGTGCAAAGGCTGCTGTTTTCCCTGTTCCAGTTTGTGCTTGACCAACCAGATCACGGCCTAGCATTAGTTCAGGAAACGCAGCTTTTTGGATTGGTGATGGGTCCTTGTAGCCTTTTAAGGTAAGGGTTCTAAGTAGTGCGTCACTAAAACCGAATCCTTCGAAACCTGAATGCTTATTGTTTTTAGCAGTGGCTTCTGCAGAGGTATCTTTACTTTTTATATGGGAGTCTGCTTGATGCTGAGATGACTCTTTAATAGAAATATCTTCTCCTATTGAAGAAGATACCTCAGATTTCGTGAGATCAACTGAGCACGAGACAACCTCATCCGACTTGGTATTTTTCATCTAGCGATTGCATTGACCTGATTGATCCTTCAAATCAGGCAGGCAACTCCCAATCGGTAAATAACCGTGCTGTGTTGACTCGCCCTTTTAAAGGTTGAAAGGACAATTTATCACCCTATGAGGTAGAGCTTCTTATGCCTTTGTCCCACTGTAGTCTTCTTTAGACGTTCTCTAAGCTGTGTCAGTGAAAATTTGGATTATGTGTTAACTCTTATCTGTTTGAGGTGTGATCAAATGCATTTTTTCCCTTGCACGAGTAATTGCTGTATATAGCAATCTTGCTTCATGGTTGTTTTCTTGTGTATTCGAAGAAGAACTTTGGTTAGGGGTTTCAGGCCATAGAAGAATTACTTCATTTGCTTCACTCCCTTGAGCCTTGTGAATTGTCATCGCAAAGGCTGGCTCTATCTTCCTTAGTCGTGCTGGGTGAAGGAAGGTTGTTGTTAGTTGTTGCTCTTCAGAGAAAATACGGAAGACTAGACGCAGATTATCTTTTGAACCAATAGTTATTCCAATATCTCCATTTGCAAGGCCAAGTTCAGGCTGATTTTCACCACACATTATAGGAGTCCCCTCTGGCCAGTTGGTAAAAACATCATCAAGCATGTTCCCTAACAAAGTCTTGTTAACATGCTCAACACTCCATAAACCTCTTCGCTTAGGGGAAAGTATCAATAATCTTTCTAGGCACTCAAATAGTTTCTTAGAGGTATTCTCTAACTCTCTTCTTTCTGAGGGGTTGTGTTCCGTGGATTCTGAATCTTCAATTTTAAGCCGGTGGATTAATTTCTTAAGAAGTTTGGAGTTTGTCTGAAGACGTTGAATGATCAAAGATGGTATCTCGCCGAACTCATCCTCTCGCTTTGTGAAATTCGATGAGTGTGGTAAGTCGCAGACTTGACTCCAGAAAGTCTTTAGCCCTTCTTCACGAAGGGTTTTGCCTAGTAAAGCAAGAGCACCTCGGTTCCTATAAAGTCTGTGGAGTTTAATGACACCTTGGCCAAAGGCTTCGAGTGTGCCCACTTCAAGTAGTTTATTCCATATGTCTCCACTCTCAATTGGAGGTAATTGAGCAGGATCACCTACTAGAACAAGTTGACTCCCTTTAGGTAATGCTTCCAGTACTCCTTTCATTAATACTATATCGACCATTGACATTTCATCAATTACAAATAGATCGCTTTTGAGCTGATTTTGCTTGTTTCTACCGAATTTTCCTTCTCTTAAATGCAACCATCTATGCAGAGTCTCGCAAGGTATTTTTGAGATGGCTTCTCGCTGAGGTGCATTTATTGAAATTAGACCTTTTTGAATTGTTTCTTTTAAACGTCGAGATGCTTTACCTGTAGGAGCAGATAAACCGATTCTGATTTTAGGGTTTAAGCTTAAGGCTTTTTCAAGAATACCAATAATTGTACTTGTTTTACCTGTACCCGGCCCCCCACTAAGTAATACCACACCTCGATGGCATATTGCATCTACAGCATTTTTTTGCTCTGTATTTAGATTAGAAAAATAAACCGAATGAATTTCTTTTTGTATGAAATCTGATTTCCCTTTAATCAAATTTGACCTATTAATTAAATCTTTGATTACTAAATTCTGTTCATGATGCCATCTGCTCCAACTTATTTGGTTGTTTTCTAGAACTATTGGTGCGGAATCACCCTCTAGCCATCCACTAGCAAGAAGAGCTTTTAAATGTGCCTCAGGCCACCCAGTTCCTTTTAGTTGACTAGGTCTAGATGAATGGCTTAGAGTTATTTTTAGTTCTCCTCTGGAAAATGCATCCATAAGTGCGTTAACTATATCTTCCAAATACTCTGATGATTCATAAGGTGGAATACGTGCCAATAAGGTTTTGTATAGTCCATGGTTTATTTGTTGGAAAGAATTGATGAGGTTTGAAGAATACATTCTTATTGACTCTTGAATAATTGATCCATTTTCATTACTCGTTCTAAGGGAACTTCCTCAATAATTAGACCAGGAATTTTGTTTGGGTTTTGGTTATTCATGATTTCATTTTTATCTGGTAAACCTCTAAGAAAAACATAGACGTAACCACCTAAATGTCTATTCGGTGAGTAGTTAGGTAGTCTCCATTTAAGGTAACGATGCAACGCTAGAAGGTAAATATGTGCTTGCAATGGATAGTGGTGAAGCACCATTTGCTCATCCATTGCCTTCTCAGAATAGTGAATTGGACCACACATTGAAATGCCTTCTTCTTTACTGGGACTTCCTAGCCAGTTGCTTTTCCAATCTAGAACCCACCAACGTGCTTTATAAGGATCCTTATTATCACTAAAAACCAAATCAATTGACCCTGTAAAGAAACCTCTACTGGAAAAATTTAAATCGCTGAGTTGCTTGGCGTAGGAAGAACCAAAACGAGCCCAGGGGTCTTGCCTGAAGATATTTGCTAAATCAATAGAATTAATGGCGCTTCCTTTATGAGCAATGGGGATGTCGAAACTTAATTCATTAATTCGGCGGTGATTATTGAGTTGATTTAGGCATAGGTTCCCAAGAGGCCCTCTCATTGCTGTCGTTAATACTCTTGTAAGTCCTTCTTGAACTGAAGGAAGAAAGTCTGTATTAATCCCAGCCCTGAGAAGCTCTTCTTCAATTACTGTTACTGCCTTTGGGCTGTTTAGAGGTTCATGCAGTTCTAGTCTTTCGAGCATTTTGTGAAGGCAATCGCCTGCGACTGCTCCACTCGGGAATTCCCCGAGTGGTCCTTTGGAAGCCCAACTTTGTTGTGATGCAATGGATTGCTTAATATGTTCAAGCTGAATGTTCTCATTGGTTTGTCGATGCGCTTTGCTTAATTCGTCAATATCTCTTCCTTCTTCTAATCCAATTGACTCAGTTAAAGTAGTGTTGTTTCTTACTTGTCCACTTGTAATCCATGATGAGTAACTACTCCTTCCCCAAATTGAGTCAAGTTTTCGTTGGGGAATAGGACCTAGTTTGAGTTCTCCCTCGGGACTTGGCTGGTGCCAGTAGTTATTAGACCCATCTATTTCTGCATTAGAGATATAGATGTCCATATTACTTTCTTTTATTCTTTTGTTCATTCTTGATAGAGTTAATTCTTCGATTTTTGAATTAATTGCGTCAGCTCCGAATAGAAAGGATGTGAGTGGGTTACCTTCTTGATGGGCTCCTCTAGCCCATAATAAAATCAATTGAGAGCGAGCACGCGTAAGTGCTACATAGGAAAGCCTTTCTGCTTCTTGGAGGGAAGCTTGTTTTGCATTCTTAATGGCTGTTTGACCTGCCCCCCAGTTGCTATTTAAGGCGATATGCCAACTTGCATCTTTTTCTGAGCGCCAAAGAGGTCCTTTTGGTAAAGGTGGAGATTGCCAGAGGTATGGACATATAACGACTTCATACTCAAGGCCTTTGCTTCTATGTATGGTCACAATGTTGATTGCATTTTCTGATACATCACTATTTGGTTGTCGATTTATAGGCACAGACTCCACATGCTGAAGCCTTTGCTGTCTTAGCCATTTCGCTGCACCTGTTGCATCTAACCCTTGTAGATGTATTGCTTCTTGTACTAGGTGAGCACATTGTTGAATATCTCCTAGCATTCTTCCTCGTTCCGATAGGTCAGCTAAATTTCGGCTTTCTAACAATTCCGAAAGGCACCCAAGAAGGCCTTGCCTTTGCATAATATTTGCCCAGTTTTGAAAGCGATTTGCTAGTTGGTCTAGCTCTCCGTTGGCTTCTGAAGAAGCAAGTCGCTCTGCCGTCCATTGCATTAGGGGAGAACATGCAATAAGTCGTAGCTCTCCTGAATGTCCTGGTCTGGCAAGGCAGTTTAGGAATAACTGTAAAATTTTTGCCGCCTCACTTGTCAGAACATCTCCTTGAGTGACTAGTCGACTTGCTAAACCGGCAAGAGCTAGTTCTTTTCGTATATTGGCTGCTTGATCATGACGTCCCACAAGAATGCATATATCTGATGGGATTAATTCTTTTGGGTTAGAATGGAGTGTTTTTAACACTGCATTCTTTACAAAAATTGGGACACGCTTTTCGACTTTGGTTTTTGACTCTAAATAGCTAGAGTCGGTTGTAGATTCTTTAATGTTTTGGTCAAGGCATAGAACTTGAAGAGGTGGGTGTCTATCAAGAGAAGCTTTCTTCTTTTGTTCAGTGCATGGAATTAATGATGGAACTTTTAATTTCGAACGTATAAGCCCTGAGCTCATTAATTGATTTAGTCCAATAAGAAGTGGTGGCGTGGTTCGATAGTTTTCTAGTAATATATCTATTCGCTCAACTTTTTTACGTGCTTGCAAATAGGTATTTAAATTACCTCCTCTAAATTGATAGATGGCCTGCTTGGGGTCCCCAACCATTAGTAGGAGATGTTCTTCGCTAACTCCAAATGTCTGGTTAAGTATGCGCCATTGCAATGGGTCAGTGTCCTGAAATTCGTCAATTAATGCTGCTCTATAACGTCGACGTAATTTCTTGATTAGTGGAGATACTTGATTAACGTTAACTTTGTCTTTGGTGGAATTATTTGTGTCTGGGTCTAGAGCTTTTATTAGACCTCCATAGCTAATTGCACCTCTTTGAAACCTCCGTTGCTCGAGGGCATTTAGTCCCCAACTAAGTGCATGCTCCCAAATGTATTGACTAGGGCCATCCCATAAATCTGCAATGGATTTTTGCAGCTCAGGCTTTATTAATAAAGGACTCTCTATACCTAATTTCCTATTCAACTCACATATAATCCCTGGATGGAAATACTCCCTTAGCAATTTTTGCTTGCGGATATCTCCATAAAATGGTTTCGGAAGAGGGCTGTTTTTAATGTGATTAAGGTTAAGGCCCTCCATCCATTTAGTGATGATTTCGGATCTATTTTTTTTTGGGTTTGAACTAAAGGGTTTAGTGTCATTTACCCCTAGAGATCTCCATTCTTTTGCCATGTTGCATAGTTCATTCTCTAACAGCTGCCCTTCTCTTTCCCAATTAGTAAAAAAGTTGCAGCATGAATTCTTAAACCAGATATCGAATTGATTTACAAGTGGTTCAGAACTATCTATCCCTTCAGAGTTAACCTTGAAACTAAGGCTAGGGTCACTATCTATTTTTTGTAGTACTTTTGATATAGATTCAATATTTATACCAGCATCTTGAGCTCCTTTTAGGTGATTAGGATGTAGAGCCAAAATTTGTTGACTCCAGTAATCATGAATAACCTCTATGATTAGTTGTTTATCTTCTCCTTCTAAATGAGGAATCATTACTTCTTTTGTTTCTAAGGCTTCACGCTTTAAGCTTCTCAAGCAGAAACCATGAATTGTGGTTATGTGAGCATGGTCAATATCCTCTAAGGCTTGTAAGAGCAAACTTTCTAATTGATAACGTTTTTTTGCCGTTTGCGCATTCACTTCTAACCATTCCTGAAGAATGACGTCTGCATCGTGCTTTTTAAGACCTTTATCTAATGCTTCTAAACCTTCTAATGCAGCCTCTAAACGATTGCTAATTCTTGATCTAAGCTCTGCTGCTGCTGCATCAGTAAAGGTTACTACTAATAGCTCTTTTAAGGAATGCTTTTCTTCAGTGATTAGACGTAATACTAAATGGGCTAATGCGAACGTCTTTCCAGTACCTGCACTAGCTTCTAATAGACGAAGCCCAGGAGTTAATGGGTATTTATTAGCATTAAACTCTTTAAGAGCTTTTGGGTCTTTATTGTTCATTCTTGCCAAGCTTGAAGTACCGTTCCTCTCATTCATTATCAGGCTTTCTCATTAAATGTGTATACATTAATTCTTTCTCTCAAGCTTGGTTGATTTATTTAGAGTTAATTGCCTAATTCCGCCAGTCAAGGGGTCTGAAACTAGGTATAATGGCTGGTGTATTCAGGATGTATTCTCTGTATTCAGGGTGAATTGCTTTTAATTTCCTTTCTTCTCTTTGAGCCTTTCCTCTTAGTAAGGTACATAGGCTGATTGATAATAATATATGAAATATGCTTCCATAAAGAATTGATAAACCAACTGAGGCTATAACCAGTCCTTGGTATAGAGGATGGCGACATTGTCTATATGCTCCAGTTGTTATTAGTTTCGCTCCTGGCTTAGGATCTGGTAGTGGCGAAAGACTTTCTCCCAGGTGCAAAAAAGCCCTTATAATAAGAGTTATTCCTGAAAAAAGTAAGATAAATCCAATAAGCTTGAAAGCTAAAGGGTAATTATAATTTGATTTGTCTATTAAAGGCCAGTGAGGTGAAAGATGTGCGGTAATAAGAATGATTTGACCTATTAACCACCATTCGCCTTTGCGGTTGTCAAGTATCCCTTTCCAGCTAAGCTCCCACCCTGACAATGCCAAAGAGATATTCTCTAATATAGATTTATGGTTTGAGGGTCTCATTCAATACTAATTCCTTAAATGCTATGTGGAGCATTTTATTATATAACAACTTTTCTTTTCTCAATGGTGATATGTTAATTCTAGCCTTTATGCAAGTAAATTGATTAATGGGTCATAAAGGCTTGTAAAAGCTTCTTTAAAGACATTATTTTGAAGAAAATCTTCTGCTTCAAAATCTGTCCCAAAACACAGTTGCATTTCAGCTTTCTCTCGTTCACCTTCGACTTTGAATTGACTATTCCATTTCTTTTGGAACTCGCTTAATCCTTTGCAAGGATTTTTATGCTTTGCTTTGGCCAGTGCCCAGCCACTTTCAGGAGGAATCGGCCAGCATTTTCGAAGTCCAAGGTTGGCTATAGATTTAAGGGTTTTTATATGAGATTGTGCTTGCTCAGTTTTAATAGGCTTCCATCTAAGAGCTACATGGAATTGATCTTTTTTTGTAGGACTTAGATTGCGTGCGATAATAATAGTTTCTACTGGAATTGAGTTATATGCACAGACTTGTAAATGTTTTAGCCAACCCCCCATAACACTTTTAGCTTTAAGTTTGCCAAGCTCAATTACTACTGCATAATCTCCCGCCCAAAGAATTTCTCTAGAATCATTTTTCATATCAAGCAGACTTTTTTTGCAAGGGCCTAGATTTAGAAGAGTTGATTGAAGATCTTGCCATCGATTTTCTAGAATTTCCATTTCAAGTTGACCGGCAGCCTTAGTGGGGAATTTGCCTTGCCCTTCATAATCATGTTCCCAATTTCCTTTGATCGAATTTTTGAGGGTTTTGTTTTGACTGGTGGAAAGAAAGTCTAATAACTCTTCAAAACGGCTTTTCAGAAGCTTATGGCGCTGTAGTTCATTCAAAACAAGGTCTTCTAATTCTTTTATTGGGCTACTCCATTCTCTTGGGTTGAGTTGGAATTGTTGAAGCCAAGTAAGTTGAGGAGCTATGAGCCAAGTTCTTAGAAGTTCTTGCGTGATTTCAGGGTCCGACCCTGGCTTGGGTGTATCCCATTCCAATGGTAATGCGAGGGCTAAAGGTTTAGGAATTAATTTTTTTTCTAGCCATAGTCTTGCTTCTAAGTTACGACGATCACAACTGATTGGTTGGTGGTGTTTATGTATTAGGAAATTATTTCGATTAAGTGGGTTTGCTTCAGGTTGTCTAATTAATCCATTGAATTCTTTAGGTTCTAGCTTAGCTTCTAATTGTCCTAGCCATTGTTGAACTGGATTTGCAGCAGGACTGAACTCACCAGTCCTTTCGTGTGTGCTATTCCATGAAATTAAGAGGTGCTGCCTGCAAGACATCAAGGCCTCTAATAGCACGTAACGATCCTGGTCACTGTCACTTGGGTCACCTAGCAGACGATTGTGCTCTAAAAGATGAAAGCCAGGCCTATCATTATGTCTAGGGAAGATATCGGCATCTAGTCCCATTAAAACAATCACTCGATGCGGAATGGCACGCATTGGTTCAAGTGCGCTAATCGTCAGTGCACCACTACGATGACCGAATCGACCAATATTTACCGTTAGGGCTTTATTTAGTACATCCTCAACAACTTTAGCTTCAATTTTTAATTTACTAATTGATGCGGCTTTATGCCAATCTTCAAGAGCAGCTAGAAAACTTTGTCGTTCCCAATTCCATGCGCCACCATCTAGGAATAGCAGATCTATTGATGATTTTAGTAACTTCACCCATTCCTCACACCGATGGGGATGACGCATGTCTCTAAGTTGATTACATATGAGTGAAAGTAAATTCCACCATTTAATTACTTCGGTTGGTTTAATTCCTTCAGAGAAGGGTGCTGCTCCTTTTGTTTTGATACCTGGCTTACTTGGAAGGATTAATCCAAGCAGCCAGCGGTCTAAGCACCAACTAAGACTGTGAGTTTCATCTCCATTGCGGTCATGAGCATCTAGTCCCCAACTGAATCCAGTCAGCTGTAGAAAATTACTTATTAGGCTTACTTCACCTGGGCTTATCTTCTGTTGTTTTTGAAATGCTGGATTTGATAAAAGTGAATCTAGGGATATTGATGTCAATCGACTGCCTGCAAGTTTCAGTAGATCAAGCATGAAACGAATTAATCCAGGGTTATTTAGTTGACTACGGTCAGTTATCCTCCAAGGAAGATCAACGCCTGTGGCATCTTTATCATTGAGAATAGAGGCTATTAAGGGTGCAAATCTCTGTACTTGTGGAGTCATTATTAAAATGTCTCTAGGTTCGAGGCTTTTATCTTTTGCAAGCAATTGAAGAATCTGATCACGGATCACTTGCACTTGACGTGCTTGGCCGGGACATGAAAGAAATATTAAAGAGTTATCTTTTTCTTCTCGAAAAAGTACTTGGTCATTTTCTGAATTGACTAGATGCTGTTGGAGCTGTTCTAGGAAAGTAGGCTTTCTACCCGATTGAATAGCAATGTTTGCAGGTGCAGCGAAGAGATCTCCTTCTTTCCATTCTCCAAGTTGGCTTTCCCCACTCCCTTCAAGGAGCTGCTGGAACTCGGCACCCATACGGCCAAGGTTAGCTTCTAGTCGCGGAGCTTGTCGTAACCAGTTGCCATCCAGTGACGTATTCCATTGATTACCTAGCGTTTCTCGACGTTCCTTGCAACGTTTCCACAAATCTGGACATGGAGTAAGTAAATATATTTTTATACTCATTAATCCTGATAAGGCCTGAATTAACTCCATTTGAATTGGAGCAAGACTGCTTAGTCCAAAAATGTGCAGATGATTAGGGAGTTTTTGGGCTGGAGATTCTCCTCGCTTTAACTTCTCTATAGCTTTTTTAAATTGTAATCCAAATGGTTCAATATCAAGCCTCTCCACAAGGAGGCTGATTAAAATTGCTTGCCAATTTTGATGGGCGGGTAAATTTGATAGTGAGTTGGCTTGTGGACTCCCAACGGATTCCAACCATTTAGTCATTAATTCTGGGCGAAATAAGGCATAGTCTTCAAATGCGTTTGCGATGTTGTGGGCAAGTTGCCATAAGGCTTGATTGAGTTGTCCTGAGATTGATGGTTGTCGACTTAACCATTCTTTTAATGGAGCTGCTTCATCTTTTTCTAGAAGCTCAGGCAATAAGTCCAACAATGTCCAGACCAGTCGATCTGCTTTCCACGGATCCTTAGAGTTTTCTTCAGTTCCGAGAACCAGCCCCGAAAGCTTTTTGAGGTGTGAACTTGGGAAAGGATATTTAATCAGTGCACTTATCCCGTTGACCATGGCAAATTGTTCGCTTAACCATCGGCTTGTGGGCCAGGTATTGACTATTACATCAACTGTCTCAAAGAGTTTTGGTGGCTCCAGTCGTAGTTCTTCTGACAAAATGCTTGCCAACCACTCAGCCCGATTACTTCTATATACAGTGAGCAAAATTCAAAAATGCATTGGAAAATCTATTGGTTGATCAGTAAGAGAGCT
The DNA here is from genome assembly GCA_003216035.1 of Prochlorococcus sp. AG-409-B13. Taxonomy (GTDB): domain Bacteria; phylum Cyanobacteriota; class Cyanobacteriia; order PCC-6307; family Cyanobiaceae; genus AG-409-B13. The sequence continues at coordinate 13,703 of QCJM01000019.1, read as the reverse complement.
GATCTATCACATTTTAAATACTGACTTTTCAATATTCACACGAATTGGTTTTAAGTTCTATCCCTTTTGAGTAGCTTGAAACCGATTCAAGTGATTGGTATGGATCCAAAGACGATGACTGTAAAAAGAAAGGTGACATTTTTAGTTGAGTCACTTGATGGTGCCGAAAAAACTAATGAGGCCTTGTCTCGTTGTGAGGATGGTGAGGCCATGTTGGAAGTACTGTTAGGTGCTTCTTCAAAATTGGGTCTAGGCCTCACCAGAGATGACTTGATGAAAACCCCCCCGATCCGTGATTGGATTTGGTGGAAGAACAAGGAGGCGTTAGTTACTCTTGGTAGTGGAACACCTAGGCATCAGCAAGATAGTTCTGGAAAAACCAGATGGGACTCCTGGAGTATCCGTTTATTTAGTTGGTTTGGTAAATAATTATTCTGAATGCGCTTTTTAGAACAGTCTGATCATTAGCTGTGCAACCCAAATAATTCTTCATTTCGTGGATTTGTTATCAGATTCTTCATTTCTCTAACAGCTTCTTTAAGTCCAACGGCTAAGGATCTTGCAATTATTGTATGACCTATATTGAGTTCTTCTATTCCTTTTATTTTTGCAATAGGTTCAACGTTTTGATAAGTTAATCCATGCCCTGCATTTACTCTTAGACCCATACTTTTTGCAATGGCAGTCCCTTCTTCTATCTTTGCAAATTCTTTTGGTTGTTTGGTCCATGATGCTTCTGCATAACTTCCAGTGTGAAGTTCAACCCAATTTGCTCCAGCTTTCAAGGATGCCTGTATTTGTTCATGAGTAGGGTCAATAAAGAAACTAACTGGAATGCCAGCAGCCTGGATTTTCATTGCGAACCTTTTTAAGTATTCTTCATTAGAGGCAACATCAAGCCCTCCTTCGGTGGTTATTTCGTCTCTCTTTTCAGGAACTATTGTAACCAAATCGGGATGATTGTTTAATGCTATTTGAACCATCTCGGTAGTGGCCGCCATTTCAAGATTTAGACGACTTTGAACAGTTTCTCTAAGTAATTTCACATCACGATCTTGTATATGGCGACGATCTTCTCTTAGATGGACAGTAATCCCATCGGCTCCACCAAGTTCGGCAAGAAGGGCCATTGGAACAGGATCTGGTTCAACTGTTTGACGAGCCTGGCGCACATTTGCAATGTGATCGATGTTGACCCCTAGGCTTGCCATGGCTTTTCAGAATTGGCTGCAATCTTATTAAGGAGTCTGACTCCATATGTCACTTTGATTCGTTTAGCCGCCGAGTTAAGTGCCCAATACTTAAAGGTAAAACATCTTCCTCACAGTTAAGTTCAGAACATTACAGATTTATGTAAAGGTGCCCTCGGCGCTCGCTACACGCGAAAACAAGCTTGGTCTTGGTGTTGATCCGTTTTGGAGCCCACTTGCCATGGTGACGACTCAAGACATGGTCTTGAGAAATTATTTTCGTGAGCGGATTGTTTTAGGAGTGCATCATTTGCCAATGGCAGGGCCCGTTTTGTTGGCTCCAACTCATCGTGCTAGGTGGGATGGATTGATGTTGACTATGGCGGCAGGTCGGAGGGTAACCAGACGGGATTGCCGCTTTATGGTCACTCTTACAGAAATGAAGGGATTGCAAGGTTGGTTTCTAGAGCGCCTCGGTTGCTTCCCTGTAGATCAATTAAGGCCTTCCTTAACAACTTTGCGATTTGCTATTGATTTGATGGTTGATGGGCAGCAGCTTGTTGTTTTCCCAGAAGGAAGGATTAATCGGACTCAAAAACCTATAAGGCTTAAACAGGGTCTGGCTCGGTTGGCCCAACTCGCATATAGAAAAGGTGTCAATGTCCAAGTTGTGCCAGTTGGCCTGGGCTATAGCGAAGCGATTCCGAACCCTTTTGGAAAGTCAGCTATTTGCTTTGAAGAGCCTATGAAAGTACAAGGTTTAGGTAGAGAAGCTTCTATGATTTTTAATAGTGAATTAGCCGAAAGGATGAAATGTGCTGAACAATCTGCGCTTAAAGCTGTAGGCCGTATGCAGAAAGCGATTTAAAGTTTGATCGTTTCTTTTTATTACTTAGATGAGTCGCCGCCTCTCGATGACGGCCTGTGCCTTATTTGCAGGTTTGCTTTTCTCTCCAGTTTCTTCGCTTGCTGAGAATCCATCTACTTCTAGCTTCAAGGTGCTAGCGGGAAAACAAGGCGGTTTCAATGTCACGGTTGTTCAAAACCTTATTGATAAAGGAGATAAAGCGGTTTCAAAGGGTGATTTGGTTGAGGCAAGAAAGAGCTACGACAAAGCTCGGGATGTTTCGAATCAATTGCTTTCTTTTTATCGAGGCCTGAGTGGAGCATTTCGAGGACTTGATGCTCGTATCCCACGTGAGATGGATTCGAAGGGGCGAATGACTTTGCAGCTTCTTGCAAAGGTGAATCTTCGATTGGCCGCCCTTTTCCGTAAACAGAATCAGCCTGAAGTGGCAGTACCTCTACTTATTGAGGTAGTAAAGCTTGTGACTCCTGCCAAGAAAGAAGGTCAGAAGGCCTATCAGAGCTTGCTTGAATTAGGTTTTGTTGAAACTCCATATGCAGGAGCAGCTCGAAATCTTAAATAAACAAATCAATTTCGGTTCCTGATCTGTCAACATCATCCTTTAGCTACAAATTATTTATTTTTTATGGTCTTTTCAGAAGAAGTCGGCTTGGCAATAAAGCGTGTTTTGCCTGATGCACTAGTGACAGTTGAGGATCTCAGCGGAGGTGGCGATCACTTGCAGGTCAGTGTTGTTTCAAAAGCATTTGCTGGCCTTTCCCTTATCAGGCAACATCAATTGGTTTATGGCGCACTTAAGGATGAGTTGGCCAGTGAGGCTATCCATGCTTTGGCATTGAACACATCCACCCCTGACTGAACCCTTAACAATTTCACTTGAAAATGGATCCAAATACTCGAACTCGGATTGAGTCCCTGGTTAATTCAAGCCCGATCATGGTTTTCATGAAGGGTACAAAGTTGATGCCTCAATGTGGTTTCTCAAATAATGTTGTTCAAATTTTGAATTCCCTTGGAATGAGATTTGAAACTTTTGACGTGCTTTCAGATATGGAAATACGTCAAGGGATTAAGGATTATTCGAACTGGCCAACTATTCCTCAGGTTTACGTAAAAGGGGAGTTCATAGGCGGCTCGGATATTTTGATTGAGATGTATAACTCAGGTGAGCTGCGCGAAAAGCTAGAAATCGCCTTGGCTTCTTGATGTTCTGATTGTTACAAGAAGATGTTAAAAGCCAGCTTCTTTTTTGTAAAAGAGGTTCCTGACATCTCCATCAGGCCCTATGAAACTTGAGGGGTCAAGTATCCATCGCTCTATGAGCTTTTCTAGCTTTTCTTGCTCTCTGGTTTCTAATTGACCACAGCGCCTAAGTGCATGTAAATACCCATCCGCATAGAGTCTGAGCTCTGATGGGCTGTGATGACGGCTTGTTAGTTCCTGGCAGGCATCACACAGTGATTGAAAGTGTCTTATAGATTCAGGACAGTGAAGATCTCTCATGATGTGAGAGGACCAAAGCCTCAGCTAACAGCATGTCATTGAATTGCTTTACTTTAAGACGGCACTGTGATGGCTTGTGACCTCCTTCCCTTCAGACCTTCTTTCAAACGAGCACAGCCAAGAACTTTCTTCGGTTTCACTTCTTATGCAGGCAACCACACCAAGCCCTTCAAAGGTACTTGTCGTAGAGCCTCACCCAACGCTTAGGACTGTTCTTGTTCAGCGCCTTCGTCAAGACGGCCATTTAACTGCTGCTGTTGGCTCAGCTGAAGAGGCAGTGGAGCTTTGTCGTGACCAATCTCCTGATTTATTGGTGAGTGCGGAGCTGCTCGAGAAAAGCTCTGCTTTGCGCTTGGCTCAGCGTCTAGGTTGCTCTTTGATAGTTCTTACCGCTCGGTCGGGTGTTGAGCCGGTCGTGGGTCTTCTAGATGAAGGAGCTGATGATGTTCTTCGAAAGCCATTCGGCCTTGAGGAGTTGGCTGCCCGTTGTAGAACTCTTTTGAAAAGAGGACGCATTGGTTTGCAGGAGCGAGTTGCGGTTGGCCCACTTGAAGTTCATTTATTGCTACGTCAGGTGACCTTGAGCGAAAAGCCTGTTGAATTGAGTCCAAGAGAGTTCGCCTTGCTTTGTGCCTTGTTGATGCCTCCAGGGATGGTTAGGAGCAGGCAAGAGCTTCTTCGGATGGCCTGGCCACCATTTAGTGGAGGTCCTCGATCAGTTGATACACAAGTATTGACTTTACGGAGAAAACTTGAGCAGGCTGGATTGGGAGAAGGTGGAGGAATTACTACAGTTCGTCAGCAGGGTTATCGGTTCAGCCTTGATACATTGCCAGGCTAGTTTTTATTATTTGAAAAAATATATATAGCTTTTTTCTGTTAAAATCAGATGTTTATCCCCTATCATTATCGTTGATAATATTAGCTAGGTATGTAAGTTTTAAAGTTCGCATTTTTTATAAATTTATCTTTGCGAGTTCCTTGACTCTTCGTGATGATTTCACATATAAATGAAATTTATTTGCCACTTATTAATTTGTTCATTTTGGAAGCGCCCAAGAATTTAAGCCTAAATCTGCTCCTATCCTGTGAGCGCAGGCAAACCCACTAAATGCAACTGCATTGAGTCCTTGACCAGGGAAGCATGAGTCTCCTACACAAAATAATCCTTTGATACCCGTTGAATTAAATGGCATTGGTAGAAGTCCTGCTAGTTGAGTGGATGGAATAGGTCCATAGCTGCCTTGGAATCGTCCTAGGAAACGTCGATGGCTGCGAGGGGTGCCAATTTCTTTATGACTTATTGATTTACTTAGATTTGGAAAGATTTTCTCAATTCTTCTAATTAATCGATCGGCATCAGCTTCTTTCTTCTTTAAATAATTTTGCTGACTTAGATTTTGCCATTCATGAATAGATGATGGTGTGAAGGCGTGAATGATTTGATGCCCTGTGGGTGCTAATGAGGGGTCTAATAGTGTTGGGATTGATATAAATGCAACCCCTTGCTCCTCTTCCATTTTGTTCCAATCTTCTAAAACTAAATGGTGGCAATGACTATTTGGTGGGATTGCTTCATTTAGAACGCCAAGATGAATAGATAGAAAAGATGGGGAAGGTTTATAACGTTTAAGCCATTTCTTTTCCGAAATTGGAGTATGGTTAGGACTGACTAAAGGTTTTTTGGCGCCCTCTCCTCCAAATGTATCCCATCGGGTGGCATTTGAAATTATCTTCTTTGAATAAACTTTCTCACCTGTTGCCAGCTCTACTCCAATAGCTTTTTTATTCTCAATTAATATCTTAGTTACACGTGACCTATATCTTATTTCGCCTCCATTCTTTTTGAGTCCCTTTACAAGTTTTTGTGCAATAATTCCTACTCCTCCTAATGGGTAGTTGATGCCACCTGCATGACGATCTGAAAATACCATTCCTGCATTTATCATTGGAGTTTTTATAGCGGGCATTACTGACCAACAGAAGCATTCAATGTCAATAAATCTCAATAAATCAGGATCTTTTATATATTTTCTTGCTACTTCTCCAGCATTTACTGGTAGCCAGCGAGCAAGCCCTAAGCATGCTAGAGGTGCTCTGAAAAATACTTTTGCAAGGTAAGAAGGGTCTTCTATAGAAAGTAAGGGCATTGCATCCAGGCAGTTGAAAACCTGCCAGCAAATTCCATAGAATTTTTTGATTCCCTTTTCTTCTTGAGGAAATTTTGAGGTCAATTTAGATATAAATTGCTCGTAATTCCTATTTACAGAAAGATTAAACTCTCCTGGTAGATGGTATGCCAGCTGAACTGGGTCAGGAATTGTTTCACACTTTTCTCCTACATCCGCTAAAGCTCTGGTAAGTAGATTGGTATGCCCCTTTTCCCCAAATCCGAAGATCATTGAGGCCCCAACATCGAAGGTATATCCATTTCTTTTGAAATATCCTCCACTCCCTCCTGGGATTGTGTAACGCTCTAAAACAAGCACCTTGGCTCCTTTTGCTGCAAGTTGGCTAGCAGTGACTAGCCCCCCTATTCCAGAACCAATTACTAATGCATCCCAATTAAGTTTTGTCGGGTCGGTACTCATGTGATTTATGTCGAGTTGCTCTATTTGAACTTAAAGGCTGTTTAGTTTTTATTAAAATGTGACTGCTTTACTGCAAAATTAAGAATTTTCTCGCTTTGAGGGAAGAGCTCTTGAGCTGTTTTCGATAGGTCCTTAAGTGCTCTGTCCCGGTAAGCCCCATATCGGTCTCGTTTGTTTTTCACTCGCTCAGAAAGTTCTGGCAAGAGTCCAAAATTTGCTGGCATGGGTTGAAAATGTCCTTTGCCTCCTTGGGATTTGGTCTGACCACTTACAAAATGTGTAAGTGCACCGATCATTGTTGAATCTGGAAGTGTTATTGGATCCAGTCCTTTGGCAAGTAAAGCGGCGTTTGTACCAGCTAGCCAACCTCCAGCAATCGCTGCAGCATAGCCCTCGGTACCAGTTATTTGACCGGCAGCAAGTAGATGAGTTCGTTCTCTGAATTGAAGACTGGGTTTCAATAGCTTTGGTGACTCTAAAAATGTGTTTCGGTGCATTACTCCAAAACGTACGAATTCGGCTTTATTAAGGCCTGGGATGGTCCTAAGAACTCTCTTTTGTTCTCCCCATTTGAGATTGGTTTGAAACCCAACTAGGTTCCAAAGACGGCCTGCTTTATCTTCTTGGCGTAACTGAACAACTCCATATGCGCGTTTTTCCCTACGTGTTTCTAAATCTTTTACATCACCCCAGCGTGGATCCCATAAACCGATTGGTTTTAGTGGGCCATATCTCATAGTGTCTTCTCCACGGCGAGCGAGCTCTTCTATAGGGAGACAACCTTCAAAGTAATTTGCGCTTTCTTTTTCAAAGTCTTTTACTAAAGCCTGTTCAGCATTAATGAGTTCATCACGGAAGGCTATGTATTGCTCCTTGTTCATCGGGCAATTGATGTAATCTGCATCTCCCTTGTCGTAACGACTGGCTTTAAAAGCTATTGAAAGATCAAGACTCTCTCCTTCAACTATTGGGCTGGCTGCATCAAAAAAATGACAATCTTCTAGCCCAGTGAATCTTTTCAGATCATTGGCTAGTGCTTCGCTTGTTAGGGGGCCTGTTGCAATTACTGTGATTTGTCCTTCTTGAGGAATAATTTTTTGTTCACGCCTTTCAATAGTTATCAGTGGGTTGCTTGTAAGAGTTTTAGTAAGAGAAATGCTAAATATCTCCCTGTCTACGGCTAAAGCTCCTCCTGCAGGCACTGCATGAGAGTCTGCGGTAGCTATTACTATTGATTTTAAAAATCTAAGTTCCTCCTGTAAAAGCCCAGATGCTCGATCGCTACTAAGAGCACCAAAGCTATTACTACAAACCAGTTCTGCAAAGTCACTTGTGTAGTGGGCTGGAGATTTTTTATGAGGTCTCATTTCCACAAGAGTGACCTTGATTCCAGCTTTTGCTATCTGCCAGGCAGCTTCAGTGCCAGCTAGACCAGCACCTATTACAAGTACAGGAGTGGAGTGGCCCGAGGTTTTAGTCATGAAACCTTTTAGAGCCTAAGAATTCTCAGTCAATAGAGGCTGAAAATGGACGTTGAGCTTGCAATTTAGGTGTTGGAAAATGCAGATGCTGTCATCTTCAGATGGCCCGCATGATAATTTTCATGCGGGCCGTAAGGCACACCATAGAGCGGGTCGCTAGCTCAGCGGTAGAGCATCCGGCTTTTAACCGGCTGGTCCTGAGTTCGAATCTCAGGCGACCCATTTGATAGATCAGTATCAATTTTTTCTAATTATCCTTATTAAGGATTTGTCTGAGAGATGGTTGGAGTAATAGCTGCTCTGTTAGCGGCCTTTGCTTGGACATTAGCTAGTTTTACATGGAGGGCTGAGACAAAATCTTTTAATTCGTTGGAATTAAATGGGATTAAAAATTTATTGGCGACAATTATTTTCCTCCCTGTCCTAATAAGATTCCCTTGGTTGTTAGAATGGCAATCTGCATTTCTTCTTTTTATTTCTGGAACTGTTGGCATAGCCATTGGGGATACTCTTTTCTTTTCAGCCTTGAAGAGAATTGGTACTAGAAGAACTCTAACCATTGATTCAATGGCTCCTGTTTTGGCGAGTCTTGTAGGTTGTCTTTTCATGGGAGAAGTCCTCTCTTACAAGTCTTGGTTTGGGGTTTGTTTAGTTTCTCTCTCTCTTGGGATTGTTGCAATTCAACTTCCAGCAATCCCCTTTAGAGTAAAGGCTTTTCAGAGAAGATATCAACTGATTGGGATAATTTTTGCAATCACAGCGGTAATATGTGGAGTCGCTGGAGCCTTGATATCAAGGTATGTTCTTTCGCAAGAAATACTTTCGCCAATTCAAACATCCTCTATTAGGTTATTAGGTGGCTTGCTTGTATTAACTTTGTTGCCTTTAGAATGGAAAAATATCTTCTTAAGTATAAAAGAAAGAAGTAGCTCAGGGTTAAATTCCATCTTTATAGCTACTGTTCTAGGTACTAATTTAGCCATACTTCTTCAGCAAATTGTATTTCAAAATGTTTCTCTAGGGCTTGGGGTGACTTTTTTAAGTACAACACCTGTCATATCATTACTTGTAGCTAGTAGGGAAAGAGATAGCTTGACTTTTTTAAGTTTTTCTGCTTCATTTACTGCTTTTTTGGGTATAGCATTAACATTTTCTTAGGCTTTTAATTGTTTAGTTCTAGTGCTCTTAGAAACAAACTTTACAAAGTATCCATTTAATGCGCTAGAACAGTGAAACGGATTGGTAGTCACTAAATGTTGTTTGGATTGTCAAAGAGGCAACTGCTGGGTTGGGGGCTTTTGGTTACAGGATTTAAAGTAGCCCTTGGTGTTTGGCTGGTTGGACATTTGGGATTGCATTTTCCATGGTGGTATGAAAGGTATTAGTAGGGGAATTAGTATCTAAAAATCTGTTGTTTCCTGAAAATATTTCCCTGAGTAAAGAGAAATTTAATTTGACAAGAGAGTTTATTTATCTAAGGCTATATGCGGTTTGGCTACATATTAGCAATACATGGTGTATTAAAAAGTGGTTTTTCGTAGGTATTCCCTCCATAGGTGCTTTCCCCTATAGACAGTGATTCTGTTTCGGATTAAAAATAAAGATAGATCTAAATAGTAAATAGGGTTAGCTGACTGACTTTTCATGAGTTGGTTGCTTAAAGTTGTATTCAATTTATTTCTATTGATGGAGTAATTGCATGAACGTTAATCAAAAACAAAATGGCATCCTTCTTCCAAAGTCTTGTTCATTACCTAGGAAACAACAGGCAATAGTGGCTCTGTTTGGTATTGCTTGGCGAAAAGAGAAAAAAGATAGGCCCCAATGGTTGCTTAAAGAGCTGAGTTCACATTCTTAGGATATAAAAGTATCGATAGTAGGTTTCTGATTCGATACTTCGCATTGTTAGATCATACAAAGATCTTTGATCTTTAATGGAGTCTATCTCTCAAACATACTCTTTTTTAGTTGACTTTAGCCATAAAATGTATCTTAAGTGAGAAAACTAGATTCACTTGGGCACTGATTATTTGTTTTGAGTCCTAATTTTAGGAAATTTAAATTTAGATCATAAGGTATTATCGCTATCCATTTTTATATATAAACTAATTTAATCATTTCCTTGAATTAACTCTTGCCTTTGGCTCTGTTTATTCTCTGCAGGTGAGGCCCAGTGCTGAATGAACTCTTTTTAAGGTGGCCTGTGCAACTTCTTCGGCATCAGACTTTCCTGCCTGTAGTATTTTTCTTAACTCTGTTCTTTCTTGCATTAGATCTTTATATTTTGCTTGGATGGGTTCAAGGGCTGAAACAGTTACATCTCCAAGAAGCGGTTTGAATTTTCCCCATCCCATTTCTTTGCATTGGTTGGTCGATTCTTCTTTCCCAAGCCCGCTTAAGATTGAGTAAATGGTTAATAAGTTGTCAGCTTCAGGTCTATCAGGATTGTCAAACTCTAATCCAATGTATTGGTCGGTTTTGGCTCGTTTTATTTTTTTTGTAATTAGCTCTGGCGGGTCTAATAGTCCAATCCGGCTCCCTTCATTTGGGTCACTTTTGCTCATTTTTTTGCGGCCATCAGTAAGACTCATTACTTTTGCACCTTCTTTAATTATCAATGGCTTAGGTATTTTGAGTACAGGCCTATCTTTTGTATTGTTGTAACGAGAATTTATTCTTTGTTGAGCAATATCTCTAGCCAGTTCAAGATGTTGCTTTTGATCCTCTCCTACTGGAACTAAGTCTGAGTCATAAAGAAGAATGTCAGCTGCCATTAAGACGGGATAGTCAAGCAGTCCAACAGAAACATTATCCCCTTGCTTGACTGCCTTCTCTTTGAATTGGATCATCCTTTCAAGCCAATTCAATGGGGTTACGCAGTTAAGTAACCAACAGAGTTCACTATGAGCTGCTATTTGGCTCTGTATGAATATTGAAGAGACTTTGGGGTCAATTCCACATGCGATATAAAGAGCAGCTGTTGAAAGAGTGTTTTCACTTAGTACAGCAGGATCGTGTGGAACTGTTATTGCATGGAGATCAACTACACAGAAAAAAGTTTCATGAGAAATCTGTAAATCCACCCAGTTGCGTATTGCACCGAGCCAGTTGCCCAGGTGGAGGGCTCCTGTGGGCTGTACGCCAGAAAGGACCCGTTTGCGCTCCACTGGTTCAGCTCTCGATTGAAGGTTGGGATGCCGTTGGTTCTTTTTCGTCCAAATTTGAAGTCTCGTTTTGATTAGTTATTTCAGGTGGATGTTCGTCTTTTGGGCTTGAAATTTGCTCTTGACCATGATCTGAATTGCTCGGTTGGGTTTCTTCTATTCCTTCATCTAATGATTTTGGTGTTGCTTGGGGTTTGGCAGGTCTGGCAAAGGGATTTGGCTTAGGACCTTTCCCTGTAGATCCTTTTTTCTCAACATTAAATCGATCCCTTCGTGCTCCTTGGCCTCTTTCTTCTGTTCGATTGCCCCCTCGCCCACTTTGGGCGCGATATTCCTTGACTAGTTCATCTAGCCTGCCATCTTCAAGCATTTGCCCAAGAGTTCTAAGGGCAAACCCCAAAACAGCCACTGTGGAACGAAGATTAAAAGCTTCTTGAAGAGCACGTGCTGCACGCATCTCGTTGTCGCTTAGACGGATTCGGAATCCACCTGAATCCCTGTTGCCAGGGACACGTCCACCTCGAGCTCCACCCCGACTAGTGTCTCTAGTCCCATTGATGTTCTTTGAGTTCTGTTGAGGATCGCTGTAGGAATCACTCATGGCTTTCTGCCTGTCTTCACGGGCAAGTGTGCCGCATCGTCGGTAATCATGTGGTGAAATGTGGACTCTCCTTCAGGAGACTCACATTCATTTGCGAGTTGAAAAAAGAGAAAATCTGAACTTTTTGGTAACCCTTTGTGAGGTTTTACCTCTAAAAAGCACGTATTTACTAGGGATTGAGCTTTTGAGAATTTACCTAGGTAGCTCAGTGAGCTAAGAAGAATATATACGTAATAATTCTGTGAAGATTCCCTCTCTTACCCCATTTCAATTGTCAAGCCCTTCAATCCCTCTAAGGAGGATTGGATTTGTTCTTGGATCTTTAGTAATTAGTCAGTGGATATTCACAGAGCTTGTTCATGTCCCTGGCGGAGGGATCGCTCTGTTGGCTTCTGGGGTGGGGATCTGGTGGTTTTTAAAACCTGTTGCAGTTGGTTTTGATGCTCCTGAAACTGTTGATGGTTGGATACGGCGTTGTAAGGACGTGCTTGATGACTTTGAAACGTTGGAAGATAGTAATGACTACCTGAAGTGTAAGAAGGAACGAGTAGAAGCTTTAGAGGCAGTGCTTGAAAGATCTGAGCCTCAAAGAATTGCTTTTGTTAGTTCAAATGGAGGTATGTTGCCAAATAAAACTAAAGTTCAGTCTGCGCTGGCTGGCTCTCATCCGCTTGCTCTTTCCTGGTCTTCTTCTTTATCACTAAAAGATAAGTCATGGATCTGGCCAAAAGCCCTCTATGAGCAAGATATCCTTGTTTACTCTTTACCCCTCCCTTTAAGGGCTGCAGATCTTTTGTGGCTTGAGAAAGTGCCTGAAGATCAGCCCGCTTGGGTCATGGTTGATTGGGAAGATACGACTAATTGGCTGGACCAATTAAATGGTTTAAAAGCTCAATTACCTGAAAGATGGGCAAATCGTATTCTTAGATTTAATGAAGATAATGAGCAATTGCGTTCAGTTCTTAATCCTGTGCGTCAGGTTTTAGAGCATCCAAGTAGAAATATTGATCAAACTCGTCAAAGGTTGTTGTCACAACTTCATAGTTCTTGGCAGATTGAGTTGGAGCAGTTACGAAGAAATAAGTTTCGATTTGTTCAAAATAGAACTCAATGGGTAGTGGCAGGTGCTGTATTTGCCTCCCCTGTTGCCTCGACTGATTTGCTTGCTGTAGCAGTAGTGAATGGATTAATGATTAAAGAGATGGCGAAGCTTTGGTCATGTCCACTTCGTTCTGAAGTTCTGCAGGTTGTTGCTAGACAGCTTGCTGGAGCAGCAGTGGCTCAGGGTGTAGTGGAATGGAGTGGTCATGCACTTCTCGGTGTAGCCAAACTACATGGTGGTAGTTGGGTGGCTGCTGGGACTCTGCAAGCATTGAGCGCGGCTTATTTGACAAGGGTGGTGGGTCGTTCAATGGCAGATTGGATGGCTATTAATAATGGAGTCCATGAACCAGACTTGGAGGCTTTAAAAAGAGAGGCGCCTCTCTTAGTTGCAAAAGCAGCTGAGGATGAACGTGTCGATTGGACTGGCTTCTTGAAACAAGCAGGTGCTTGGATCGATGAGAAAACACCAGAACTAAGAATGCAAACCCAGCTCATAGAAGAATCTTGAAATTATGTTTGTAAGTTATGCAGATGGTCTTTGTCTTTATCATTCAGTACTGAATATGCCATCACTTTTTGCAATGAGTAAGGGCTGATTTGATCCTCTGATTAAGATTTTCTTTCTTTAGCATAAACAACTTATGAGAACTTACTTTTTTTCGCATCAACAAAAAATATATTTAGCGATTAAAAATACTTGTATTTCCCTTCTAAGTTTTGCTTGCCTAGGTTTATTTTTTTCTTGCTCTCAAGACCGACAAGAGTCGGAAGATAATCTTATAAAAGAAAAGCCTCTTGTCCTAACTACTTTTACAGTTCTAGCTGATATGGCAAGGAATGTTGCAGGGGATAGATTGATAGTGAACTCTATTACTAAAACTGGTACTGAAATTCATGGTTATCAACCTACCCCTAGCGATCTTGTAAAAGCTTCTGGTGCAGATCTTATTATTGAGAATGGCTTGGGGTTAGAACTTTGGGCGAAAAAATTTATTGCAACTGCAGGGAATGTCCCTTCAGTTGTTTTGAGTAAAGGAATGAATCCTTTATTTATAGAAGGTGACAATTATGCAGGTAAGCCTAATCCTCATGCTTGGATGTCCCCTAAAAGGTCTATGCAATATGTTGACCATCTTGTTGAAGCCTTTAGTGGTTTGGACCCTGATGGAAGAGAGGTCTTTGAGGGCAATGGAATAGAATA
>QCJM01000018.1 GCA_003216035.1 Prochlorococcus sp. AG-409-B13 | reverse complement strand
TTTTAAATGGGAGCTGGAAGATTTAGCTTTTAAACTTTTAGAGCCAGAAGCCTATCGTGAGATTCAACAACAAGTAGCTACAAAGCGTAGTGAAAGAGAAGATCGATTAGCAATCACAGTTGAGTTACTCAATGAGCGACTTACCTCTGTAGGTCTTGATAGCTGTGAAGTGAGTGGCCGACCTAAGCATTTATATGGCATTTGGAGCAAAATGCAACGACAACAAAAAGCTTTCCACGAAATATTTGACGTAGCGGCTTTAAGAATCATCGCGCCAAGCTTGGAAAGCTGTTATAGAGCACTAGCAGTTGTCCATGACACCTTCAGGCCCATTCCTGGCCGATTTAAGGATTACATCGGCCTACCTAAACCAAACGGCTATCAGTCTTTGCACACTGCCGTCATTGGTCGCCACCGACCAATTGAAGTTCAAATTCGAACACAAGAAATGCATCGAGTAGCAGAATTTGGAATAGCTGCTCACTGGAAATACAAAGAAGGAGGCTCTCCTGCCGCAGGAAACACCGAGCGTTTTAATTGGCTGCGCCAATTAGTTGAATGGCAACAGGAAGGAGGCAATTCTGATCATAATGACTACCTTGCATCAATCAAAGAAGACCTGTTTGATGAAGAGGTGTTTGTATTCACTCCTAATGGAGATGTAGTCGGCCTACGGAAAGGCTCTACTGCTGTAGATTTTGCATATCGGATTCACTCTGAAATAGGAAATCATTGTCACGGAACTCGTATCAATGATCGTCTTTGCCCCTTATCAACCACCCTAGAAAACGGAGACTTTGTAGAAGTTCTAACCAACAAAACGTCTCATCCCAGCCTCGATTGGCTTAACTTTGTTGCCACACCTACAGCCAGGAACAGAATACGCCAATGGTACAAAAGAAGTCATCGCGATGACACTATTCAACGCGGGAAAGAACTATTACAACGAGAAATGGGGAGGGATGGCTTTGAGTCATTACTAAATAGTCATGCCATGACAAAAGTTGCAGAAAGATGCAACTTACAAACCACTGAAGATCTGCTTGCAGCGCTAGGTTTTGGTGCAATCACACTCCAACAAGTAATAAATCGTTTACGAGAAGAAATTCGCCTACAGAATATTGCGCCAAAACAAACACTTACGAATGCTGATGTTGCCAAGCAATTAGTAGCTAAAACTGAATTAAACCCTACACCTAAACCTACTTCTAATGTGATTCCCATCCTTGGAGTTGAAGGTCTCGATTACCGCCTAGGAGGGTGCTGTAGTCCATTGCCAGGGGAATCAATTATTGGAACTGTTGCATTAGGGAATCATGGCATAACAATTCATAGACAAGACTGTGTAAATGTTACTCCAATTCCAACTGAAAGAAGACTGCCCGTTCAATGGAATAGTTTTTCTTCTTTGAATGAAAAACGCTTCCCAGTCCAATTGCGAATTGAAGTAATTGATCGGGTAGGCATTCTGAAAGATATCTTGATGCGCCTTTCTGATAGTCATATCAATGTCAGTGATGCTCGTGTAAAAACTTCTTACGGCAAGCCAGCTTGTATTGACCTAAGAGTAGAGCTAAGCAGTGCTATTCAATTAGAAACGACAATGAATCAAATTCGAACGATGGCAGATGTTCTAGATATTGCGCGTACTGTATTGAGTTAATGCTCCAGAAATAGCACTGCTTTACTTTAAAGATTTTGAGCAACCCTCTACTCTCTCTCAAATTCGAATCATCAATAGAAAGCCTAGGAAGCTCCTACTGGGATGTAGTTGAGGCCGCTCATTTCCCTAGAACAAAATTACGTTTTCGAAACGACGCAATGTTAAAAAAGCTTGGAGTCGACCCTAAGTCAATAAGTAGCAGTAATCTCGAGGAAGCCTACGGTCATTTCAAGGGACATTATCCATTCTTAGCACTGAGATATCACGGTTATCAATTTGGTACTTACAACTCATTCCTAGGTGACGGTCGAGGTTTTCTATATGGGCAAGTTCGTGATTGCAATGGTGAGCTTCAAGACCTAGGTACTAAAGGTTCCGGCACGACTCCATGGAGTCGTGGAGGTGATGGACGTCTCACACTTAAAGGAGGTCTTCGCGAAATTATCGCCAGTGAAGCTCTCCATAGACTAGGAGTCAGTACAAGCCGAACTCTTTCATTAATAGAAACTGGAGAGAAGCTCTGGCGTGGAGATGAGCCATCCCCAACTCGCAGTTCTGTGATGGTTCGTGTAGCACGCACTCATTTAAGATTTGGCACCTGCGAAAGATTGCTCTATCTACGTGATGCCCAACACCTAGAACGTTTATTGCGTCATGTTGTCGAAAACTATTATCCAAATATTACAAGTGAGTATCCAATAACAGGAAACAATTCTTCCGAAGAAATAAAAGCTCAACTTCTAGCTTTTTATTCAGAACTAGTTCAACGAATAGCCAGACTCGTAGCAGAGTGGATGGCCGCAGGTTTTACTCATGGCGTACTCAATACAGACAACATGTCTCTAGTTGGGGAAAGCTTCGACTACGGCCCATTCGCCTTTTTGAATGAATGGGATCCAAACTTTACAGCTGCTTACTTTGATGAAATAGGGCTTTATTCATTTGGTCGTCAACCTGCAACTTGTTATGACAACCTGCGTCTTCTTCAAGAACCATTTTCCATGCTTTTACCAAGAGAGCCTATGAAAGAAAGTTTAGAATGTTTTTCTTCTACCTATCAAAATCATTTCCGATTTTGTCTCAAAAGACGCCTTGGATTACCTGAAGATCATACAAAGTCAATAAAAAGGAATACTAATTTAGATCTACACAATAATGATCTAATAAAAATGACACTAGATCTCTTAAGTAATTGGCAAATTGAATATGGTTCCTTTTTTACATGGTTAACAACTGAAGTCAAAAGGGATGGTTTGCCTCCAGAGCCAGAAGCGTTAGACCCAAGCAAGCTAGAGTCCTTACCTCCTCGGGCTCAGTGGATAAACTGGAGAGATAGCTGGTGGTTCAATCAACATGCTGCCGTAAACGGTGACCCTAATGAAGAAGCGCAAATTCCTGCACGATTACAACGATGGAATCTCAAACAAATTCCAACACGTTTAATTATTGAAGGCCTTTGGAAAGCTATAGAAGATGATGATAACTGGGAACCTTTTCAGCAATGGCTAAAAGAAGTCTGCCTAAACTAAATTTTTTTCAAACCCTGCTAATTAATAGAAAGTAATCCGAGCTATTCATTTTTTAAATTCTTTGATCTTGGGACTCGCCTCAGAAAAATATAAATAGTCATACCTGTTACACATCCACAAAGAAGACCTACTAAAAAAGATCCAAAAAATAATCCACCAATAAATATCCAACTTTGTGTCCATACCTCTCTGATATCTAGATTGACCAATTCATGAACGTTAAGTTCTTGACCTAAGAATTGACATCCAACCTTGTAGTTGAGCCAAAAAAGAGGCAAATAAGTAATTGGATTACTGATCCAAGTCCCTACAACTGCTAACAAATGATTGCCTCTAAATATTCTCGCCAGAACAATTCCAAAAACTGTCTGCAATCCAAACAAAGGGAAGCATCCACTAAAAACCCCTACAGCCAGACCTCTCGCCCGCTGTGCTGCAGTTCCTTCCTGTTGCCAAAGCCAAAGGAGCAGTCTTCTTAATCGAGAAATCCAACTCAATAGAAATTGATTCATTAAATAGTCAATTGAACTGCAGCATTA
The DNA here is from genome assembly GCA_003216035.1 of Prochlorococcus sp. AG-409-B13. GTDB lineage: Bacteria > Cyanobacteriota > Cyanobacteriia > PCC-6307 > Cyanobiaceae > AG-409-B13. The sequence continues at coordinate 26,766 of QCJM01000018.1, read as the reverse complement.
CCGACTGAATTAATAGTAAGAAGGGCTAAAAGACAACTTAAATGGCTCTGGCTTCCCCCGATGAAGAAACCATCGCGGCAATTGCAACGGCAGTCGCCCCAGGCCAAGGGGGAATTGCAATCGTGAGGCTTTCTGGCAGAGCTGCGAAAAAAGTTGTGCGAACCGTCGTTTCCACTCCTGGAGAACCAGCCTGGGAAAGCCACAGTGTGCTGTATGGACATGTTATGGACACACAAGGTACGCAGCGAATAGATGAGGTTTTAGTGCTCATAATGAACTCGCCCAGAAGCTTCACTGGCGAAGACGTTGTAGAAATCCACTGTCATGGAGGATTAATAGCTGTCCAACAAGTACTGGAGCGAGTCCTTGTACATCCTGAAGTGAGGCGTGCACTCCCTGGGGAATTCACTCAACGAGCAGTGCTAAATGGGCGAATCGATATCACACAAGCTGAAGCTATAGGAGATTTAATCGCAGCCCGCAGCAGAAAAGCAGCACAAATTGCCATGACTGGAGTCGATGGAGGAGTCCAACGACGAATCAATTCACTAAGGCTAATTCTCCTAGATCAACTAAGTGAAATCGAAGCCAGAGTTGATTTTGAAGATGAACTGCCTGCCTTGGAAGAAAAAAAATTATTAAATGAACTTCAACAAGTGCGGCAAGCCCTTCGAGAATTAATTGATGATGCAAATCGAGGTGAATTCCTTCGGCAAGGCCTAAGAGTTGCGATTATTGGGCGTCCAAATGTTGGGAAAAGCTCCCTCCTTAATCGACTCAGTCGACGAGAAAGAGCCATCGTGACGGAGCTACCAGGAACAACTAGAGATCTTTTAGAAAGCGAAGTCGTCTTAGAAGGTGTTCCCATCACACTACTGGATACAGCAGGAATACACTCAACAAATGATGTAGTCGAAAAACTTGGTATTGAAAGAAGTCATCAAGCCCTTATCGCAGCTGATGTTGTTGTCTTGCTTTTTGATCTGAAATCAGGATGGACACAAGATGATGAATGTCTACTGCTTTCAATCCCTAAAGAGATTCCCAAGCTTCTTGTAGGGAACAAAGCTGATCTTCTGGTCCCGTCAAAAGTTAATCTATCTCAAATAGAACCATCAAAGAATCAGCCTGAGGTGATCTTTAGTGCCCAGACTGGTGAAGGTGAGAAAAAGTTAATTAAATCATTATTGCAAAAATGTGGAGCTAGTGACGTACAAGGTTTGGTGGTCGCACTTAATGCAAGACAAAGAGACCTTGCTTCCTTAGCAGATGCTGCCTTGGCCAGGACACAAGAAGTGGCAAAACAAAAGTTGCCCTGGGATTTCTGGACCATTGACTTACGACAAGCCATCCACAACTTAGGAGAAATCACAGGGGAAGAGATTACAGAAGCAGTGTTAGATCGCATCTTTTCTCGCTTCTGTATTGGCAAGTAAAAATTTTGGGTTAATAACCTGAATTCCTAAATAGGCTCTATTAAGACTTCCTCTGCTGAATAAGCATCTTGGATTTAAATACCCCGGCACTAAAACGTCTATTAGACACATGGCTTGATGAAGATATAGGTCGTGGCGATCTCACCAAAGAAGCTCTTCAAAACTTTCACGGCCAGGCGCACTGGGTTGCCAAGCAAAAAGGAGTTTTCTGCGGTGGAGCCTTAGTAGAAAAACTCTTTCAGCGACTCAATGAATCCGTGCAAATTAATTTGCTTGTCGAAGATGGTGAAAGCTTTGACTCCAATCAAAAGCTCCTAACTCTCCATGGGCCAGCAGCAACTCTCGTAGCAGGTGAAAGGACAGCTTTGAATATCGCAATGCACCTCTCAGGAATTGCAACCGAGACAGCCAAACTAGTTTCACAACTGAAAGGAACAGGAGTCCAACTTGCCGACACTAGAAAGACCACCCCAGGACTACGCATTGTGGAGAAATATGCTGTGCGTTGTGGAGGAGGAATTAATCATCGTCTCGGACTGGATGATGCCGCCATGCTTAAAGAAAATCACCTTGCCTGGAGTGATGATATGAATACAACCTTCCAATCTGTACGCGAGTCGGCCCCTTGGCCGACAAGAATCATCATTGAGGCTGAAACTCCTGAGCAAGCCGAAGAAGCTGTAAAAGCAGGGGCCGATGGAATCCTCTTAGATGAACTATCACCTCAGGTTCTTCATAAACTTATCCCTCACTTACGTGATCTAGCCTCTAGTCGTGCAACCTATAAAGGATCTAAGCAAATTGTAATTGAAGCTTCAGGAGTCAACCCTGTTGAACTCAAAGAATATGCTGACACAGGAGTTGATTTCATTTCAAGCAGTGCACCCATAACGAAAAGTTCCTGGATAGACATCAGCATGCGTTTTGAGCAAAAAACTAATGTCCCATAACCATCCTTAAAGTTGATCAAAGACCCCTGTATTCAAGAAAAAATCAATCAAAACCCATGCTCACTATATACCAATCTCTAGGAGGACGAGTCCAAGCTGCTCTAGGCAGAGCCTTCCCAAAGGATACTTACAGTTCAAAAGAGTCAGGATATATTCTTGATCCACAATTGGTATCTGCAAGCAAACCAGAGTTTGGTGATTTTCAAATTAATGGAGCACTACAGTTAACAAAGATATTAAAAAAACCTCCTCGAGATATTGCTAATGCAATCGTCGAAGAACTAATAAGAGATGAAACGTTTCTAGAAATCTGTGAGCTACCTGAAATAGCTGGTCCAGGGTTTATAAATATTACTCTAAAGCCTCAATGTCTAATCAGAGAATTACAAGAGCGAATTAATGATAACCGCCTAGGAGTTCCCTCAATTAAATACGCATTAGAGGGGCAATCTAATCCCCCAGTTATCATAGATTTCTCAAGTCCAAACATTGCTAAGGAAATGCATGTAGGACATCTAAGATCCACAATTATTGGGGATTGCTTAGCTAGAGTATTTGAGTTTCGTGGGCATCAAGTACTTCGCCTCAATCACGTAGGCGATTGGGGCACACAATTTGGGATGTTAATTACCCACTTAAAGCAAGTAGCACCAGAAGCACTCAGCACTGTAAATGCAATCAATTTGGGTGACCTTGTCAAATTTTATCGCGAAGCAAAACAATTATTTGACGAGGATAAAAATTTTCAACGTAATTCCCGAGAGGAAGTAGTAAAATTACAAAATGGAGACCCGCTCTCTTTAAAAGCTTGGCGCTTACTTTGTAATCAGTCTCGTGAAGAGTTCCAAAAGATTTATGATCGTCTTCATATTCATCTAAATGAGCGTGGGGAGTCTTTTTACAACCCTTACTTAAAAGAAGTCATAGAAAGTCTTAATGAATCAGGCCTTCTCGTTATTGATGATGGTGCAAAGTGTGTTTTTCTTGAAGGCATATTAGGTAAAGATGGATTACCACTACCCGTCATAGTTCAAAAGCGGGATGGAGGATTCAACTACGCAACAACTGATCTAGCAGCAATTAGATACCGGTTTAATAATTCACCTAAAGGTGATGGAGCTTGTCGATTAATTTACGTCACAGATGCAGGGCAGGCAAATCATTTCGCAGGAGTATTTCAAATAGCTGAGCGTGCAAATTGGATCCCAAAAGGTGCTCGCGTCGAGCATGTCCCCTTTGGTTTAGTACAAGGAGAAGACGGCAAAAAACTTAAGACCCGTTCAGGAGAAACTGTTCGACTCCGAGACCTTCTTGATGAAGCTATAAACAGAGCAGAAGCAGACCTTCGTCGACGTCTCAGTGACGAAGGCAGAATCGAAACCGAAGAATTTATTGCACACGTCTCAACTACAGTAGGCATTGCAGCAATAAAGTATGCCGATTTAAGCCAAAATAGAGTAAGTAACTACCAATTTAGTTTTGATCGCATGCTATCTCTCCAAGGGAATACAGCACCCTATCTACTCTATGCATTAGTTCGAATAGCTGGTCTTGCTCGCAAAGGAGGCAATCTTAATGCTGCAGTGAATGAACTCCTATTTATAGAAGCTCAAGAATGGGAGCTCATTAGAGAGCTTTTGAAATTCGACGAAGTAATTGTCAATCTCGAAGAGGAGTTATTACCGAATCGTCTCTGTAACTACTTATTTGAACTAAGCCAAACATTTAATCGTTTCTACGATCAAGTACCTATTTTGAAAGCAAATGAACCATATAGAAATTGTAGGCTCGTTCTCTGTCGCCTTACTGCAGACACGCTCAAGCAAGGCATGACATTGCTAGGTATACCCACCCTGGAGAGGATGTAATGGAACCTAATCTCCCCAAAATACCTATAAATTGGCCTAAACCTCGCATTGAAGTAGAGGAAATGCGCGGCTACACAGCACCACTCGAAGGGAGAAGGAATCTTTTGAGGCTAGACTTCAATGAAAATACTATTGGCCCAAGTCCACTAGTAGTAGAAGCCCTTAGAAGAATTCCTGCCAATCACATTTCGATTTATCCTGAGTACAACCAACTAACAGAGGCTGTAATAAATAGTCTAAACTCTTCTCCTCTAGCCGTAAATCTCAAGCCTCAGCAAATAGGCTTATTCAATGGAGTTGATGCTGCAATACACGCCATTTTTCATTCTTTTGGAGACCGAGGTGATGCACTGCTTACAACTACTCCAACTTTCGGTTACTACTCACCATGCGCGCAAATGCAGGGTATGCAAATCATTGCAATCCCATATGTTGGTAAAAATTTCGATTTCCCACTAAAACAAATTCGTCTAAGCTTATTAGAAAACAAGCCAAGGTTACTTTTAATCTGTAATCCAAACAATCCCACGGGTAGCAAACTAACTGCAGACAAAATAATAAAGCTAGCAGAATTAGCACCTCAAACTTTAATTGTAGTAGATGAGCTATACGAAGCCTTTACTGGTGACAGTGTCTTACCAATTGTGGATTTCAACTCTTTACCCAATCTGTTAATACTCCGATCCCTTTCTAAAACTGCAGGATTGGCAGGGCTTAGAATTGGATTTGCGATTGGGAATAGCAACATTATTAATCGGGTAAATCGTGTTAAAGGTCCTTATGATATAAATAGTTTTGCCGTTACAGCAGCATTGGCTGCGCTCAAAGATCAAGCGTATGTGGATGCCTATGTCACAGAAGTTTTACGCGCCCGTGATTGGCTTAAAGCCAAGCTAAAAATCAACGGGGTGCGTCATCATGTTGGCGGAGGAAATTATCTATTAATATGGCCAAAAAATGCTCCTTCAAATATTAATAATAGCCTTAAAAAAGAGAAGATTCTTGTTAGAGATATGGCCGGGAAAGACCTAATTGATGGTTCATTAAGGGTAAGCATAGGTACAACTGATCAAATGAAAATCTTCTGGGAAGCCTTCAAAAAAGCTGAATCGATATAGATCATCCTTATTTCATAAAGTTGATAACTATCTGACCATTAATTTTATTAGACAAGCTAAAATTACTCCCAGTTGCCTGAACCTCAATACCATCCATAGCATCCAAAAATGGCTTTACTCCAGTTTGATCACACCCCTTAGGTGCAATACCCTTCACAAACTGAACAGGGATAACACGTTTAGGATTGAGATCCTTTACTACCTTTGCAGCTTCCGCTCCGTTATAAACCTTGTCGCCTCCTCCTACGGCAATAATCAATACATCAGGTCGTCCAAGCAAAATCTTATCTTCACTAGAAAGAGGAGCAACAGCGCCTCCTAAGTGAGCAAAGTTCAAGCCTCCCTGTCGCCATTGCCAAAGAGTAGCTTGTCCAAATCGCCGCCCTCCTAAACGATCATGGGCACCTGAGAACCCTTCTAATTTCAATCCGTTAACTCGGTATGAACCTGGTTGAACTAAAAAAATTCCTTTAGCAACTCTCGCTCCCTCATCAGCCAGCTCAGAACTAGCAAGAATCACATCCACATTGACTTGAGGCTCTTTCAATCCAGAAGCACAGCCAACTGCCTTAAATGGATTCAATAGAATGGTATGTCCACCTCCTTTTATCAATAATGCACTATGACCAAAATTAGTAATGTCCACTCCACCAGCACTAGCTAAAATAGGCCCACCAAAGACCACTCCTAATATTAAGTTCAATAGATAGATCCTCAAGTTCTTAAAAGGAGCAAGCATAAAAAAAACCTTGAGATTAAAAAACTAGCAGTGGATTTAAGTTGTTTCTGTAAACTGCAAAAAATTGCTCAGCAATTCATGGCCAGCATTAGTAAGCACACTTTCCGGATGAAATTGAACTCCCTGTAAATGGGGATAATCTCGATGCCTAAGCCCCATAATGGTTCCATCCTGAAGCCAAGCAATTACTTCTAAGCAGTCAGGCAAACTATCTCGTTCCGCGATCAAGCTGTGATATCTGGTAGCAATAAGTGGGTGAGGCAAACCATTAAAGACACCCTCCCCTTTATGTAAAACAGGAGATGTTTTGCCGTGCATCAGCTCCTTGGCTCTAATTATCCGCCCTCCATAAACTTTTGCCAAAGCCTGATGACCTAGACAAACACCAAGCGTGGGAATAGTAGGCGAAAGCTGCGCTAACACCTCGAGACAAACACCTGATTGATCTGGATCTCCAGGCCCTGGCGACAAAAGAATTGCGGCTGGGTTAAGGGCCTCTATCTCAGAGAGAGTAAGCGCATCATTTCTTTCGACACGTATTGCTTGGGCAACAGGAAAAGTTATTGCAAGCTCTCCCAGATACTGAACAAGATTGAAAGTAAAGCTGTCGTAGTTGTCAATTACAAGAAGCATGAAGTTAAAGGGCCTTTAAAATCCCATTCGAATTAATAAAGGTGGCAAAAGCAAAAGCATTGCTATCAATAGTGAACTTATGGAAGCTACTAAAACCGCTGCAGCAGAGCAATCCTTTGCGATACGTGCAAGGGGGTGATAACGACGGCCTATAGCTAGATCTACTACAGCCTCAATAGCAGTATTCAATAATTCTAAAACTAGAACAGCAGTAACAGTAAGAACTAATACAGCTAAATGGTTGAAGTTTAATTTCAACCAAAGCCCAAGAGTAAAAACAACAGCCCCAATAACTACATGTATACGAAAGTTACGTTGACTCAAAAAGCCATATACAAGACCCTGTGCTGCATAACGGAAACTTGATGGCAGATCACTGGCTATCCGCCAGGCACCTCGACGAGTAGACCTTGATCCATGACGAGAAAATGGGGTGATCTTCTTATCAAGTGCCGAATTTGTTGGCTCAGGCAGCATCAAAGGTCACCAGAAGATTGAAGATTACCTTCAATGCCTAAAAGTTGCTCTTGGCATCGAAGCATCAGGCTAAGTCTTTTTTGATTTGGATGTTCCCAGCCCAGCAAATGCAAAAGACCATGACTAACGAGCCACCGAAGTTCAAAAGCTAACAAATGGTTGTGAACTCTTGCTTGACGACGTGCTGTAGGGACTGACACAACAATGTCACCTAGCTCTACACATTGATCCCTCGGCACAATGGTTGTCTCATCTATTGCAGGGAATGAAAGAACGTCAGTATTTTCTGGTTTCTTTCGCCATGCAGTATTCAAAGCAGTAATTCTTTCATCATCAGTAAATTGCAACCCCATACTGCACAAAGTAGTTGTTCTTACCACATCAGGACAAGTCAGCGTTTGATCAGAACTAATAGCGTGAATCCACATTGTCAAATCTTCAATCCAAGGTTGGGCTTTTGTTAGTCTCAACCTGGTAGTCGAATCAAAGTTTCCAAGCACTAAATGTTCAGGAGCACCATCAAATGCCAGGTCTAACTGGATTTTCAATGCTGCACCCAAATTAACATTCATAATGTGATCATGAGGGAATATGAGGGCGTCCAAGCCAAGCGACTAAAAGGATGAAACCTAAAAAGCCAATAGCAGTTAATCCAAAGTGCATCAAACTTTGATTCCCCTTACGAACCATATTGCGCATCGCCAATTTCACAAAGCTAGGAGGCGGTATTCGCTTAGAGGGCAATTCCTTAGGACTTGATTTAGTAGTCATGAGATGTCAATTAGCTCACTGAATCCATACCTGGACGATCTACACTCTGTCTTAAGAGCGACTGAATGAATGGGTCTAAATCTCCATTCATAACTCCTTGTACATCTGTTGTTTCTTCAGCAGTTCTCAAATCTTTAACCATCTGATAAGGGTGTAAAACATAATTTCGAATTTGATTACCCCAAGCCGCCTCAACAATATCTCCTCGAATATCAGCAATCTCTGCAGCTCTTTGTTCCTGCGCAATGATCATCAACTTAGCTTTCAACAAAGCCATCGCCTTTTCCTTATTCTGCAACTGTGAGCGTTCTTGAGTACATCGCACAGCCAAGCCAGTAGGTATATGCAAAATTCGAACTGCAGTTTCGACTTTGTTAACGTTTTGTCCACCTGCTCCACCTGATCTACTCGTAGTGACTTCTAAGTCTTTTTCAGGAATATCCAGCTCAACCTCATTATCAAGTTTGGGCATCACTTCCACTCCTGCGAAGCTCGTTTGACGTTTGTCATTTGCATTAAAAGGAGAAATTCTTACCAAACGATGTGTGCCCTTTTCATTTTGCAGGTATCCGTAGGCATAACGCCCTTCAATTTCAACAGTTGCACTTTTAATTCCTGCCTCTTCTCCCTCTGAAATTTCTGCCACATTTACTTTCATACCATGATCTTCTGCCCAACGGGTATACATTCTTAGCAGCATCTGGGCCCAGTCCTGAGCATCAGTCCCTCCAGCTCCAGCATTAATTGAGAGCACTGCCCCCTCTTTGTCATAAGGGCCGCTAAGAAGGCGCTCTAGCTCCCATCGATCTAGATCCAGAAGTAACTGATTTAGGCCTAACTTAGCCTCAGCGAGCATCTCTTCATCTTGTTCTAATTCGTAAAGCTCAACAGTGGCATTAGCATCATCTACAAAACTTCTCCATCTCACAAGCTGAGCCAATTGAGCCTTCACTTCATCCAGATGACGCATCTGCGTCTGAGCATTCTGTTGATCATTCCAAAATTCTGGTTGTGCTGCGAGTTGCTCTAAATCCTTCTGCCTCGCTTGAAGTGCAGGAACGTCAAAGACAGTCCTGAGCATTGCCCAGGCGGTCAGTGAGTACAGAAAGGTCTCTCTTAAAATCGATCAGGTCAAGCAAAACAAAGTGTTGATCAATAGGTCTGACGCTATCAGCTAAAGATCCTGAATAAGATCATGATTAATTAACAATGCCCAATGGCCAAGGTTGAGATCTACACGTGGCAAGCCTGCCCCTTCTGCATACGTGCAAAAGCCCTTCTTAACAAGAAAGGGGTTAAATATGAAGAACATTCAATCGATGGCGATCAAAGTGCTCATATGGCGATGTCTAATCGGGCAGAAGGGCGCAGAACTGTCCCCCAAATCTTCATTGATGACAAGGGCATTGGAGGCTGCGATGAACTACATGATCTGGATAGAAGCAATCAGCTAGACACAATGCTTGGCCTCGTGAGCTAAATCCATGAGACAACTATTCGTTCTAGATCCAATAGAACAAATCAATCCCAGCAAAGATTCCTCAGCAGCATTAATGCAAGCTGCCCACAGAGCAGAAATTGAGGTTTGGGCTTGCACCCCCTCCGATTTACAAGCTAGAGGGGATAAGGCATGGGTAGTTGCTAGCAAAGTCTTTCCTTTGCCATGGATCAATATCGAAGAGCCAACGAGTAAACCTCTCATTGACTTCTCTTGCATCTGGATGCGAAAGGATCCACCAGTTGATGAAGCCTTTCTATATGCCACTCATTTACTTGAAGTAGCTGAACGAGATGGTGTTCTAGTACTAAACAAACCATCATCTCTAAGAGCTTGGAATGAAAAGCTTGGTGCTCTTAGATTCAGCAAACTTATGGCTCCAACTCTAGTAGCTAGTCGAGTGACAGAGTTAGCTGCCTTTGCACGTAAGCAAGGCGAAGTCGTTTTAAAGCCTCTTGGGGGGAAAGGAGGACAAGGAGTAGTAAGGATTGCCAAAGAAGCCCCTGGCTTAGAAGCTCTACTCGAATTAATTACCTATCAAGAAACTTTGCCTGTGATGATGCAAAGCTTTCTTCCAGAAGTGGTAGAAGGCGATAAGAGGATCTTGCTAGTAAATGGCGAGCCTTTAGGCGCAATTAATCGTCGGCCAAAGAAAGGAGACTTCAGAAGCAACCTCGCATTAGGAGGGAAACCTGAAGCAACACTACTTTCTAGCAAGGAAGAAGAAATATGTAAGGAACTTGCCCCACAATTAAAAGGTCAGGGACTATTTTTCGTTGGGATAGATGTAATTGGAGGGATGCTGAGCGAAATCAATGTAACTAGTCCAACTGGGATTAGAGAGATTGAAACACTTATGGGTATTCCGTTAGCTGATCAAGTAATAGATCGATTACTACTGGAATTGAATTGAAAATTAGTTTGCGAATCAAACTGATTAGCTAATACAGCAAGTTTAAGCCCAACTTCCTCCAACTCTTGCTCAGCATCTGACCCCCTTACCAATCCGGCACCTGCAGTTAATTCCAATTGATTTCCACGCATATTTCCACAACGAATTGCAACTCTAAATTCTGCATTTCCAGAGCTGTCTATCCAGCCAATAGGGGCAGCATAACTACCACGCTCAAATGGTTCCAAAGTTCTAAGCCAACTCATTGCCTCCCTTCTAGGAAGACCTGCCACAGCAGGGGTGGGATGTAATACATCAGCCAAATAAAGAGGTAATTGACCTTTCACAGCCGCGACAATTGGGGTGTGCAAATGAAGCAAATTCCCATGCCTTGCAAGCCTGGGCTTTCTAAGACGTTGAGGGTTCAGCCCATAACTCATTAATTGTTTAGTAATTGAGGCAACTACCAATTCATGTTCTCGCAGATCCTTTTCTGATCGAAGCAAATTCTCCCCATTATCACCTCTTCTAGCAGTCCCTGCCAAAGCATCACTGCATAATTGCCCCCGTTGCAGAGACAGAAGTCTTTCAGGTGACGCCCCAAAGAAAACGTCATCATGACTGCGATGCCAAAGGAACCGACAACTGCCTGCTTGTTGCTGACGTAAGCGAGCAAGCACTGCCAAAGGGTCTAAAGGTACCTCCAGCAAAATTGACTGTCGAACTGCAAGAACTATTTTTTTAAGAACACCACTATTAACTAAATCAATTCCTCGAATAAGAGCAGGTCTATAGGAGTTCTGCCATTCTTGAGGCGCTGATATGCCTGAGACAGGTTTAATCGCAACTGGCTCTTTTAACTCATTAGCTTTGATTAAATCTTCGCGCTTTAACCACAACTTTTCAGCAAGCTCTCTTGCGTCTGCTGCATTAGTAGCTACACCATTCAACCGCAACCAACCAAAATGGCCTTGGCGAGTCAATTGCCACCTAGGCAGTACAGACTGAACGGCTGGAGGAACTCCAAAGTTGCCATTTCTCTCAGAGTTTTGCTCAAAAAACGAGAAAGCCAAAAGAATCCTTGGACGAGCCTGAGAAGGCACCTCTGGAGTTAGATCAGTAAGGCGTCCAAAAGTTGCATCACAAAAGCGTTGAGCGAGCTCAAACCGCCTTGGACCCAACAAATCAAGGGTCTGACAATTGCCAGCCGCTGCAAGACAAAAGCCTGGCGCCGCATCCCAAAGGAAACGAAATTTCTGAGTTTCAGCTAATAAAGCCAACTGTTTGAGAGGATCTACTTCATGAAGAGGTAAAGCCAAGCTCAAAACACAATCATCCGCTTTCCTTTTGCACCAGCCCTTAGCTGTTGCCTTCAAAATATCGCTGAAGCTTGGGCCAGGCTTCATCCGAAGTACAAGCTGATTAAAGGTACTGATCAAATGTATAAACCTTCTTGCAAGCGAACGGGGGCTGATTCGATACAAGACCCCCAGGCTGTTGCATCCCGTTACGCCTCAAATCCAGAACAACGACGTCTTTGGAAGAAAGCAATCAAGTGGCCTTTGTACTCAGTTGCAGTGATGCCAGTGGTTTTGGCAGCAGGCTGGAAGACTTGGAAAGGGCAGAATGTCCAAATTGAACAATTAGTAGGTTTTCTTATAGCTTCCGTTTTGCTTTTGCTATGGGAAAACCTCACAAATGATCTTTTTGATGCTGACACGGGCATAGATGAATTCAACAAGCCGCATTCAGTGGTCGCACTTGTTGGCAACCGACAACCAATACGTCGCATTGCCTACCTCGCACTATTTCTGGGACTATCAATAATCCTTGTACTGGCATTAAGAAGCAGTCCTGCAGTCCTTTATCTAGTTTTAGGAAGTTGTTTTCTTGGCTATCTCTATCAAGGTCCCCCCTTCAGACTTGGATATCAAGGCCTAGGTGAACCCTTGTGCTGGATCGCCTTTGGTCCTTTTGCAACAGCTTCAGCATTACTAGTCCTTTCCCCCAATACAAATGGCGAAGCATCTATCCCTTGGGGAACCGCAATAATTCTTGGAGCAGGTCCTGCCTTAGCAACAACTCTGGTGCTTTTTTGCTCACATTTCCATCAGGTTATTGGGGATGCAGCTCATGGTAAAAAATCACCTTTAGTTCTATTAGGAACCAAGAAATCTGCACAACTAGTACCTTGGTTATTAGCACTTATCTTTGCTTTAGAATTAACACCTGTAATTCATGGAGACTGGCCGCAAACAGTTCTTATTTCGTTAATCAGTTTACCCCCGGGAGTTAATCTCATACGCTTACTTAGAAAAAATCACAATTACCCTGAATTAATCAGCCACAGCAAGTTCATAGCATTAAAGTTTCAAGCTTTAAATGGTTTAGGATTAAGTCTTGGTTTTGCTATCGCTCCTATTTTGGGGCTTGTCTCAGAAAGTCAGGCTTGAGTTAATGCGTCTCAACCTAGAAATAAAACCTTTTTCTTTTGATCTTACTAAAGCCCTGCAAACATCACAAGGATTGCTCAGAAAGAAGCAGGGTTGGTTAATACATTTAGAACAGCAAAACGGCAATGTTGGGTGGGGAGAAGTGGCTCCCATAGAAACTTTAGAACTGGAAAGGTGTGAGCACCTTTTATACAAATTAGAAGGAAGGCCTACTCGAAATGAATTGGAAGCCTCATTACCATTTTGGCCTAAAGCATTGGCCTTTGGCATAGGTTCTGCTTTAGCAGAAATTGATTCTCTAATTGGTTTTGGCACTCCAAAAGGTTGGCTAGATGCTCCAGAATCAGCTGTTTTATTACATTCAAATGGATCAATATTAGAAGAGGTTGATTTAATAGTGAATAAATTCAAAAGCAAAAGTTATCCCCTTACATTAAAATGGAAAGTTGCGGTGCAACCAATCAGCACAGAGAAAGAGCTTCTTAAAAAAATATTAGATCACCTACCTAGAAATGCGCGTCTGAGATTAGATGCCAATTGTGGATGGGATAGAAATCAAGCAGATCAATTAATAGATTTTTTCCTTCGTGAACCTCGACTGGAGTGGCTAGAGCAACCTCTCCCTACTGATGATCTTGATGGACTAATGGAATTATCAAAACAAATACCGATAGCCCTAGATGAATCTCTTTTAGCAGATACATCTTTACTTAAATATTGGCAAGGTTGGCAAGTTCGTAGGCCCATCCTAGAAGGAGACCCAAGAATTTTGCTTAAAGAACTCAATGATCACATTGGCTTCAGAATGATCAGTACGGCATTTGAGACAGGAATAGGAAGCCGCTGGGTAAATCATTTAGCCGCTTTACAACAAAAGGGGCCGACACCGACTGCACCAGGACTCGCGCCAGGCTGGCGTCCTAAGGGCGCACTGTTTAGTAATGAGCCAAAATTGGTCTGGGCTTCAGCATGACAAAACTTCAGTTACTGAGATGTAATCCTTCAAGAGCTTTGCAATGCGCACAAAAGCTTTCCAATGATCTGCAAAAAAAAGCATTGGTTCAGCTTTTAGGCTCCAATACAAAAAGAGAGTCCATCCCAAAGTCCCTTTTAAAAGAGGGGCCAGGAGTTGTTATTTCAAGTGGAGGCAGCTCTGGAGGACCACACCAATGCCTCCAACCATGCTCAAATCTAGACCAATCGGCTTTATCAACTGGCTTATGGCTTCAAGCACAAGGGATTGAACCAACCAAATGTTCCATACTGAATCCACTACCGCTAAATCACATTAGTGGCCTTATAAGTTGGTGGCGAAGTAGGCAATGGGAAGCACAACATACATGGCTGCTACCATCCCTAATGCGTGATCCAGTTGAATTAGAAAGATCTTGCCAGCGATTATTCAAGGAAAAGAACAAGCATTTTTTAGTTTCATTAGTACCGACACAACTAAGCCGACTAATTCACCATCCAGCAGGTTGGCAATGGCTACAAAAATTTGATGTTATTTGGGTAGGTGGTGCAAGTCTTTCAGAAAATTTAGGAAAAACAGCTAGAAACAAGAATTTGCGCCTAGCCCCTTGTTATGGGTCCACTGAAACAGCTGCAATGGTTACAGCTCTTACACCTGAAGAATTCCTAAAAGGACAAGCTGGTTGTGGAAGCCCATTGACAGATGTGGAATTAGCTCTTGGCAACAATGGAGAGTTAAAAGTCCGGACTCCTAGGATTGCAAAATATCGCTGGAAAAACGGGGCAGTAGATGTTCTTGTTGATAACAAAGGTTGGTGGATTTCAGGAGACAGAGCCGAATTAATTGGTGCAAGTCATGCCCCACAGTTAAGAGTTATTGGTCGCATAGATACAGCAATCAACTCAGGTGGAGAAACTGTATTTCCCGAAAAATTAGAGGCAGAATTACTTGAAAGTGCTAAAGCAGCTAAACTCCCAATAGATCATCTTTTATTATTACCAGTTGAAGATAAAGAATGGGGCCAAAGGCTAGTAGGTCTAGTTTGCTGGAGAGGAGAGTCTTTGCAAAATAAATCAACCGAAAAACTAATTCTATTAAAAGAGCTTATTGAAACTTGGCAGCCAGCAGAAAAACCAGTTGCTTGGTTTAAATGCCAAGAACTTTGCCCAAATTCTGCTGGCAAAATGGAACGTCAAAGATGGAGTAGATGGCTAAGAGAAAATTATAAGCAGCATTAAATGTATACTTTTCATCTCAAGAGAAGCACAAGAAGTAATTCCCTTGTCACTTAATCTAATAAACTCATAAAGGTCTGGGCTGAGCATTTACTGATGATGCTTCTAGCCAAAGATCAATATTATGGGGCAAAGCACACCTTTTTCTTGTTTGTGCATTAATAGCAATATGTCTTACAAGCGAAGTAGCAACAAGGTCTCCTGAACATTCAAACGTAGTTTGAACCTGAAAGCTACATAAATCTATTTTTGTAGGCAGAAGTCTTATCGACAAATAATCTCCAGTTCTTATTGGCTTAAAAAAATCTGCTTGAGTATGAAATATTGGCAAGGCAATCTCTGGGTCATCACCAATATTTCTACAACCTGGGAAAACATCTGATGCTTTTAAGCCATACGACTGAAGACTCTCTTCCCAAGACTCGTGGCACCACCGAAATAATTGATAGAAATGCATTACACCTGCTGCATCTGTATCGCCAAAACGAACAACACGATTGGAACAGAGCCAATTCTCAGGGTTAATAGCAGACAAGAGAATTAGCGGTCAACTGATCCCATGATGACGTCTATAGAGCCAAGTATGGCCATGATGTCAGCAACCTTCGCCCCTTTGAGAATATGGGGAAGGATTTGCAAGTTATTTAAGTCAGCCGCTCGAATTTTAAATCTCCAGGGGGTAACATCATTTGTACCCTGAATAAATACTCCAATTTCTCCCTTGCCAGACTCTAAACGTGTATACAATTCGCCATTCGGAATCTTGAAAGTTGGTGCCACCTTCTTCGCAACGTATTGATAATCAAATCCTGAGAAAATACTTTCTTTACCTTCTGCAATTCTGCGTGCTTCTATATTTTCTGTAGGGCCTCCAGGTATCATCTTGCAAGCTTGTCGAAGAATTTTGAGAGACTGCCGCATTTCCTCAATACGAACCCTATATCTTGCATAACAATCTCCTTCTTTTTCCCAAGCAATATCCCAATCGAAGTCATCATAAGACTCATAATGATCAATTTTTCTTAAATCCCAAGGTACCCCAGATGCCCGCAACATGGGTCCTGACAAACTCCAGTTAATAGCTTCCTCTCTTCCAATTGTTCCAAGTCCCTCAATGCGACGCCTGAAGATTGGATTGTTAGTGATTAATTTTTCATACTCATCAATCTTCGGGCCAAACCAATCGCAAAAATCTTGACATTTAACAAGCCAACCCCAAGGCAGGTCGCATGCCACCCCACCAATACGAAAATAATTATTATTGATCAAACGTTGACCTGTTGCCGCTTCCCAAAGGTCATAAATCATTTCCCTTTCTCGAAAAATGTAGAAAAAAGGCGTCTGAGCCCCAACATCCGCCAAAAATGGTCCCAACCAAAGCAAGTGATTAGCTATCCGATTTAATTCGAGCATCAACACACGAATGTAACTAGCCCTCTTTGGAACAGAGATATTTGCTAATCGTTCAGGAGCATTAACCACAATCGCTTCATAAAACATCCCAGCCGCATAATCCATACGACTTACATATGGCACAAACATCACATTTGTGCGGTTCTCGGCAATTTTTTCCATCCCTCGATGGAGATAACCAATGACCGGCTCACAGTCCACTACATCTTCTCCATCAAGTGTCACTACCAAACGCAACACTCCATGCATCGAAGGATGATGAGGGCCAAAGTTAACCACCATTGGCTCCGTGCGCGTTTCAAGCTGCGTCATGGGACCAAAAGTTCTCGAGCTTTGTTGTTAGATCTTAGGAAGCACCCATGCCAGACGAAAAGGCCCGTAATACTTCATCCTTTAACCACGCACCTATCTTGACAGATGAGGTAATGAAATCCATCAACAATCTTCCACCCAAGATGCTTGATGGGGGCCTGATGGTTGATGCAACTCTTGGAGGTGGTGGTCATTGCGCGTCAATCCTAAAAGCTCACCCCAATTTGCGAGTAATCGGTCTTGATCAAGACCCAAGTGCCAGACAAGCAGCAGCTCAAGCCTTGGCAATTTTTGGGTCAAGAATCAAAATCTTGGAAACAAACTTTGCTGACTTCAAACCACCAGAAAAAGCAATTTTCGTTCTAGCCGATCTTGGAGTAAGTAGTCCACAATTAGATATTGGTGCAAGAGGTTTCAGTTTTCGCCTAGACGGTCCCTTGGATATGCGAATGAATCCAAGTACAAAACTAACAGCAAAAAAAATAATAGAAAGCTATGAAGAAAATGACCTTGCTGATCTCATCTACAACTATGGAGAAGAAAAACGATCTCGAAGAATTGCGAGACGAATTAAACGCGACCTTTGTTTGCATGGGCCGTATTCAGGTACAACAGCATTGGCCTATGCAATCGCAGGGTGCTACCCCCCAAAAATGCGAAAAAGTCGCATTCATCCAGCTACTCGTACCTTTCAAGCATTACGAATTGCAGTCAACAATGAACTAGAAGCCCTCGAAAGCTTTCTAGCAAAATCTCCTGATTGGCTAGTTGATGATGGCTTGCTAAATGTAATTAGCTTTCACTCACTTGAAGATAGACGAGTAAAAACTGCTTTTTTAAATGATCCGCGGTTAGAACGCATTAGTCGGAAACCACTTTCAGCTTCTGGAAATGAGATCTCTGCTAACCCTCGAAGTAGAAGTGCAAAGTACAGAATCGCTAGAAAGAAAAGTCTTTCCACATCAAAATAAATCCTTTTAAAATCTACCTCCATGTCACCAATGCCGATTAAATCACCTATCTCCAATCACATAGGAAAAATTTAATAGGTTTTACGCAGCTTTCTTACCACATTCACAATTGCCAAAATAGCCTGCTGAACATCACTAATAGAAGTTTCCCTCCCTAAACTCATTCGCAAAGAAGCAGATGCCTCACCCCTTGTTCGCCCCAAAGCCATAAGAACATGAGACGGCTTGCCATTAGTACATGCAGATCCACTGCTACATGCTAAATAAGCCCTTAAATCTTGATGTAAACAATTACCGTTAACACCAGGGACACTGAAATTGAGGTTATTAGGCAAGCGATGCAACCAAGAACCATTCAAAATCAAGTCAGGCAATTGACTTGTCAAACCCTCCCAAAGTTGATTTCTTAATTTAAGAAGCCTTTGCTGACGACTATCTAAATCCTGAATTGCCATCTCAGCAGCCTTAGCAAAACCAACAACTAAAGGAACTGGAATGGTTCCCGGTCTAAGACCCTGCTCTTGTCCACCTCCCCAATGCAAAGGGACGATAGGAATTCCAGAACGAATTACTAAAGCACCAATACCTTTAGGGCCATAGAACTTATGTCCACTAAGGCTTACAAGATCTAATCCAAGCCCATCAGGTTCAAGAGATAAATGACCAAACCCTTGAGCAGCGTCAGTATGAAAAGTCACTCCTCTATCCCTACATGCTCTTGCCAAATCTCCAATAGGTTGTACTACTCCTATCTCATTATTTGCAACCATGACACTCACCAGAATGGTGTCATCCTCGAAAGCATCTAACAATTGAGCTGTAGATATCAAGCCTTCAGAATCTGGGCCAATTTCAGTAAGGCGAAAACCTTCTCGTTGAAGCTGTTGCAAAGGGTCCAAGACTGCCCGATGTTCGGTACGAAGTGTGATCAAATGCCCAGGACGACCTAGCTCAATTGCACGGGCACGAGCATGACCAAGTAAAGCTAAATTATTTGCCTCAGTTGCACCACTAGTAAAAATCAATCTTTCAGGGTTGATTTTTAGGCATGCTGCTAATTGATCTCTTGCGAGACTTACTACTGATGATGCCATTAACCCAGCGCGGCTCTGGCGACTAGATGGGTTACCACAACAATCACTCCAATAAGGCTCCATCGCAGCAACTACCTCTGCACAGCAAGGTGTAGTTGCTTGATAATCAAATTCTAAAGGAGAAGTTTTAAGAGTTTTAGCAAGAGAGTTTGACACCATTTGCTTGAATTCTTACGTGGTGTTAGGTGATTTTGAAAGAGCCTGTAAAGAACATAGTTAATCTAAGAGTTAAACAAAAGATTAAAACTAAGCTCAATCCAAGTATAAAAACTGACTAAAGCCATTCAATCTAAAATATTGATTATTGTACGGAAGAGCATGTAGGCCGAACTCATAAAAGCAACCACTTCTCACATGAAGCATTGCAGACTTAGATTAGGCAAGCCTTAAACATCTCCAGGCACCATAAAATCCTTCTTAAATTTTAGTCACCACTCTAAATTTGCTTTATGAATGAGCCTAGTCCCCAAAATCCCGAAGTTTCCCAAACGCCTCGACTGTTACTAGTCGACGATGAGCCTGGTTTACGTACCGCAGTACAGGCCTACCTAGAAGACGAAGGTTTTGATGTGACTACTGCGGTTGATGGTGAGGAAGGATGGCAGAAAGCTCAACAAATAATCCCAGACTTAATCATCACTGACATCATGATGCCGAGATGTGATGGATATACGCTTCTTTCGCGAATACGAGAGGACGAGCGCCTAGGAGGAACCCCAGTAATATTTCTAACTGCAAAAGGGATGACAATTGATAGAACTCAAGGATACCAAGCAGGAGTTGATGACTACATTCCTAAACCTTTTGATCCAGATGAACTAGTGGCTCGAGTTCGAAATGTCGTAAGACGCCAAGACAGGTTGCTCGCTGAAGCAGCCAAGTTTGCGGATGCAGATGTTGGGCAAATGGCACGACAAATAACCGAAATTCGTTCCATGCTCACCCAAGCAGACTCAACTCCTGCAAAGGACATACAACTCCACAACTTTACACCTCGAGAAGCCAGTGTCCTTCAACTAGTAGCTGAAGGATTAATGAACAAAGAGATTGCAAGAAGGCTTGAAACATCTATAAGGAATGTAGAGAAATATGTTAGCAGGTTATTCATAAAAACAGGAACATCAAGTCGTACAGAGCTAGTGCGTTATGCACTAGAAAATAACCTCGTAAAGTAAGTCTTGCATAAAAATAATTGCAAGGATAACCCTAGCTGGATGCCAGCGAAATTAAATACAGGATGGATATATAAAGAAAAAGTTATGCCAGAAAATAATGGCATGAAGCTATTGGATATTCTTTCTTACAAGTACACTCATTCATCACATAAGCAATGGGCTGAAAGGGTAATTTCTGGCACAATAAGGGTAAACGGTAGCCTCGCAAAGACTTGGGGAATTGTTAATACAGGAGACATCATTTCCTGGGAAAGACCTCCTTGGGAAGAAGCTGCTATTCCTTGCTATTGGGATGTGCTATTTGACAATGGAGACGTAATGGTCATAAACAAACCTTCAGGCCTGCCAGTTATGCCTGGAGGAGGTTTCTTAAGACATACTCTTACTGAATTACTGTATGTACAAGCCAAGGAAATTGGCGAAAGCCTACCAGCCAAGCCAGTCCATCGTCTAGGTCGATTCACCTCAGGAATATTAGTCTGTGCTCGAAAAAAAGAAAGCCTTGCCAGGCTTTCATGCCTTTTCCGAAATCAAAGTGCCGGCAAAATTAATTTCTCAAAAGTTTATCGTGCATTAACTATTCCCAATTCTAATCTGCCTCCAAAAGGGTCCCTAGAAATCAGGGTTCCAATCAAAAAATTTCCTCACCCAATAATGGGATACATCTGGAATAGCGCTGTAAAAAATAAAGGCAATCTCCAGGGTCCTGACTATGCCGAGCTAGAAGCCTTCTCTAAAATAAAATTATTAGAGAAGCAAGAGGGTGCCGATCTATTAGAAGTTGTCATTGGCACGGGCAGGCCACATCAAATCAGAATACATCTTGCTTATTTAGGCACACCACTTATAGGAGATCCTCTTTATTTGACAGGTGGCAAAGTTTCAGATTTGGCTACTCCTGGAGAAGGTGGTTACCTATTACATGCCCATAAGCTAGAAAAAATTGTAATTGAAGAGAGAATTCACACATTCGAAGCATTACTACCCTGGAGACTTCAGTCAAAGGAAGAGCAAAAAACATAAACCAGATTATAAAGTAGATCTCCAAGGTAAATATAAGGATATTTGCTATAAAGTCTTACTAGAGTGAATCTTTCTAAATTCTATTAATTTAGAAAAATAAAAGGGTGCCTGATTCAACTTGCTACGACACAATTCAAACCCACAATCATTCGCTGCCCTGATTATTCCTTCTTCACGCAGTGTATATGCACGAGTAGTTTTACTAGGTCCTGGGAAAAGTTGACCAATACCTTTCAATATTGCCAAAAACAAGGTGTAAGGAGCAAAACTCACAATTAATCTGTCTTCTGCAAGGCTACAAAGGTGGCGAACCATTTCTTCTGCAGCCTTTTGAGGGTAATGAATAAATACATCTAAACAAATAACTGTGTGGAAAGAGCCCTGCAAGCTTTCTAAATCCGAAGTAAAAAATTTAAGCCGGCTCAAATCAAGGCCTAAAACCTCTGCACGACGTTGCGTTTCACTAATCATTGACTGAGAAATATCGCTTGCAGCAATAGTGCCTGCCCCCATGGCCGCCAAAGGAAGACAAAGGCTTCCCACTCCGCATCCAGCATCACAAAAGCTCATCTCACTCACACCACCAAACTCCTTCAACCACAAGAGGGCATCATCAACTGTCTTCTGATGACCTATCCGAATATTTCGCTGGACATTATTGACATCCTCGCTATCGCTATAAATTCGGTTCCAACGATCAAAACCCATGCCATTGAAATAGCTAGCTACTTCAGCCTTCTCAACCTGTTTGAGCTCTTTAAGTTTTTCAGTGGCCATGGACAAATAGTCTATAGATGTGGATCTTAATCAGCTTGCTGCCAACTAAGCTCACCTGTATAAGAATTTATCTTCCAGCGAAGAAGGTTCTTCAATGGTCGACCAATCAAGTAGGCAGAAATATCTTTCACTTTCCCTAATACCAAACGAGGTGCAATAGTCGCAGACCAAATTGCAGCAGATGGTTCACCACTCCATCTAGCTAGTCGGCTGCAACCGTCTAACAAGGGCAAAGTTGTTCCAGCGAGAGTACCATCAGATAATCGGCATGCACTTTGATCTACAAATAAAAACCTATTACTCCATTTGTATTTACCATTGCAAAGGCCATAAGGAGACAGAGCATCACTGACCAAGAAAACTTTCTCTGGCACTAAACGCTGCAATAAAACCGCAATATGAGGATGTACATGAACTCCATCAGCAATTAACCCCATCGAAATCTTGCCATTTCTAATCGCTTCACCAACAGGTCCAGGGAATCTATGATGCAAGCCAGGCATAGCATTAAAGGTATGAGTAAGCATGCTCACCCCTTGCTGAAAAGCAATATTAGATGCTTCATCATCAGCACTAGAATGTCCCAATCCAACAACAATTCCATATCTCCTCAACTGTTTAATTACATCCAATGCACCAGGTAATTCAGGTGCCAATGTCACGAGCGCTATAACATTTTCGAAACCACAAATTCGTTCTTCTAAAGCAGACAAGCTGGGTTCACACAAATAATTCAAGTCATGGGCTCCGTGAAACTTTTTAGAAAGAAAAGGACCCTCTAAGTGAGCTCCAAGTAATTCACAACGTTGTAACTTATGTTGCTGACGTGCTGCATCTAAAACTGCAAGCGACTTACGTAATTGGAGCAAGTCACAACTAATCAATGTTGGAGCAATTGCCTCTATGCCATCAGTCCAAAGTCGATCTAGTAGGTTTAGAAGTTTAGGAATTTCTTCAAAATCAAGCTCACTAAAATCCAATCCCAAGCCTCCATTTATTTGCAGATCTACACCCATAGGACTTAGCCAATCTCCTGCCCAGTCTTCTTCTGAAGCGGCAGAAACAACTGAAATAGGTTCAATAGAAATAACAACATCTTTCTGATCAAGCTGAATAGACCACAGATTGGCTTCAGAAGATTCACTTAGTGGCTTTGGAAAACGAACGTGGTTTATCCGGCGCATTGAATTAGACAACAGATGACTAGTGCGGGACGATCAAAGTCTCGTCATTATTAATAGTGACCTCTGTTTCAGGAAATGTGTCTTCAGCAAACGCTGAACCGATCTCGCAAGTAGCAGTCGTAATGGGTAGCGACTCAGATTTGGCCACTCTTGAGCCAGCTATAGAGGTTTTACAGGAATTCAGTATCACTGCAGAAGTGCGAGTGCTCTCTGCACACAGAACACCTCTGGAAATGGTTCATTTTGCTCAACAAGCTGAGTCAAGGGGCCTGAAAGTAATAATTGCAGCAGCTGGGGGAGCAGCCCACCTCCCTGGGATGATGGCTGCACTCACCACCCTTCCAGTCATTGGAGTTCCTGTCCTAAGCAAATCGCTCTCTGGAGTGGACTCTATGCATTCAATATTGCAAATGCCTGGAGGCATTCCAGTAGCAACTGTTGCTATAGGTGGAGGACTCAATGCAGGTCTATTGGCAGCACAAATCTTGGCAACAGGTAGCCCAGACATAAAAGAGAAAGTAAAAGCTTATCGCCAATCACTGCATGATCAGGTGCGAGCCAAAGATCAACTTCTTATCAAACTAGGTGCAAACGCATACTTAGAACAAATGTGAAAAGACCAATAATTCAACCAATGTAACTTCCCTCTTTGAAGGTTTCTTTTTAGCCAAGAGCCTTACACCTACATCAAACTCTTAATTAATTGCTAATAGGAATCACTTCCCTTGCAATAAGTTCCTTAATTACATCCTCAACACATTTCTGCAACTCTTCCTTCCCAGTATCAATTCTCAAGTCTGGGTTTTCCGGAGCCTCATAAGGGCTAGAAATCCCTGTAAACTCTTTTATTTGACCTGCCCTTGCCTTCGCATATAATCCCTTTGTATCCCTTTGTTCACAAGTAATCAAATCCGCCGCACAATAAATCTCTATAAAATCTTCCTCTATAACTAATGCTCTAGCACGATTTCTATCTGCACGGAAAGGAGAAACAAAGGCTGTTAGGACTATTACCCCTGCATCAAGAAATAATTTTGACACCTCACCAATTCGCCTAATATTCTCCTCTCTATCTGAATCAGAGAATCCTAAATCTTTACATAAACCATATCGAATATTGTCGCCATCTAGGACATATGTGGAAAGCCCTCTTTCAAAAAGAGCAGAGTTAACAGCATTTGCCAATGTGCTTTTTCCTGAACCCGATAAGCCTGTAAACCAAAGAATCACACTACGATGTCCTCGCTTTTCACAAATTGCCTGACGATTGACAGATGCTTGATGCCAAACAATATTTCTAGCTTTAGAAGCTGTATCTCTTTTAGAAGATTCATTCATAGCAATAACTATATTAGAAGCCCATTCTCCATGGCAATGGAACCAAACCTTCTTACGCCTTAACCACCAGACTGTTTTGGTCGATAGCCTTCTTTCTTCAGAATCTCGATCGCAAGCATAACTTGATCTCCTTGCAATTCCAAAAAGTCACCTTTAAGTGTTCCGCCAGTTCCACATCGTGCTTTTAGGCATTTGAGCAAAACACTGGCCTCAGCTTTGCCTAGCTCTAACCCTGAGATCAGCGTGACAGTCTTACCTCGTTTCCCCCCCCTAGTCCTTTGAACACGAACTCTCCGTTGATTTTTGGGTGAACTTGAAAATGATGGCAAATCAAATTTAGAAATTGCTTCAGAGTCATCAAATTCACGCCAGGTTCCTTTTGCCATTGCACTAATTCTTAATCTGGGTAAATCTTCCGCTCCTTGCCGTGAAAAGCACATTCCCCTCCCAACCTAAGGATGTGGATCTAGCGATCAATGTCCGACCCTCACCAAATGGACGTTTTGGAAGGTATGGCGGTCAATATGTGCCAGAAACATTAATGCCTGCTCTAGCAGAACTCGAGACTGCTGCTGCTGCTGCCTGGAAAGACAAAGCATTTACAGACGAACTTAATCATTTATTGCAGTGCTACGTAGGCCGAGCAACACCTCTTTATGAAGCAAAAAGACTCTCCAACCATTACAACCATCAAAAAAATGGGCCAAGGATTTGGCTCAAACGAGAGGATTTAAATCACACTGGTGCCCACAAGATTAACAATGCTCTTGGGCAAGCCCTCCTTGCAATAAGAATGGGCAAAAAAAGGATCATTGCTGAAACTGGTGCTGGTCAACACGGGGTTGCCACCGCCACGGTTTGCGCTCGATTTGGACTGGAATGTGTGATTTATATGGGCAAAGAGGACATGCATCGTCAGGCTCTAAATGTATTCAGGATGAGACTTCTTGGAGCAACTGTTAGTCCCGTAACTGCGGGTACAGCCACCCTGAAAGACGCTACTAGCGAAGCAATTCGTGATTGGGTTACAAATGTAGAAACCACTCACTACATACTTGGATCAGTCGCAGGTCCACACCCCTATCCGATGCTGGTTAGGGACTTCCATGCCGTAATTGGAGAAGAAACCAAAAACCAATGCGAGGAAGCCTTTGGCAGGCTGCCTGATGTGCTTCTGGCCTGTGTAGGAGGAGGGTCAAACGCGATGGGACTCTTTCATCCCTTCATTGAGAACACCTCGGTCAGAATGATTGGGGTAGAAGCTGCTGGTGATGGAGTCGAAACAGGACATCATGCAGCAACAATCACCCAAGGACGAGTAGGCGTATTGCATGGAGCCATGAGCCTTCTTCTACAAGATCAAGACGGGCAAGTCCAAGAGGCACATTCCATAAGTGCAGGTCTCGACTACCCAGGAGTAGGGCCAGAACACAGCTACTTATCTGAAATCGGCAGGGCCGAATATGTAGCTGTCACCGATCAAGAAGCCTTAAAAGCGCTGCAATTAGTAAGTGAACTGGAAGGAATCATCCCTGCTCTAGAGACCGCTCATGCATTTGCTTGGCTAGAAAAACTTTGCCCCACCCTTCATGCAGGGAATGAAATCGTTATTAATTGTTCTGGTCGTGGCGATAAAGATGTAAATACTGTCGCATCCAAGCTAGGAGTGGAGCTTTAAGTAGCCCACTCAAGACAAAAGCCTATCAAGATGGTTAGCCACGCTTCTGACTGCTGCCAAAGCTGTTGCATAGGCCATTCTCATAGGGCCGATCAAAGCAACCTGCCCTATACCATCACTCGAGCTTCGATATGAGGCCTGCACAACAGAACAATTCATAAAAGCACTGTGCGGATGTTCCTCACCAATCCATACTCCTCCTAAAAGATTTTCATTCATAGGCACTGCTGCGGCTGGCTGACTATCCATAAGTTCCATAAGGGGTCTTAAGTTATCGCTATTACTGAATTCAGGCTGAGCTATTAATCTCGACATCCCATGAAAAACAGCACCAGCTTCAGCCGTTGCATTTGACTTGCTATGGCTCTTAATAGCATCACGCAACAAAGATCCACTTACTCGTAGTTGAGGGGGCAAGCTCGACCAATCCAGACTCCCATTACCGGATTGACCCAATTGATCTCGTGCCCAAGCTTCAATCGCTTCCAACTCAGCAGCTGCTTCAAGCGGCAACCGAAGATTCAATTGGCTAGCTTGATTTGAACTTTCTACAAGCATCACTAAAAGCCTGTTGCCACTTTGAACTAAACGCAACTCCTGAAGAGTGGTTTCAGTTCTTGCCGGTCTAGTAATCAAACTCATCAAGCCTGTGAAGTCAGTCAGTCGACGTGCAAGCTGCCATAAAAGATCGTCAAAAGCGGCCCATCTAAGGCTAAGGCTGGTCAATTCGCGTTCCAAACGCTGAACTGTGGCCCCGG
>QCJM01000017.1 GCA_003216035.1 Prochlorococcus sp. AG-409-B13 | reverse complement strand
GGTGCGGTTCAAACACTGTCTTTCTAGGAGGCCCATAAGCCCAAGTTCCTGCGCTATAAGGACTCCTTATTAAAAAATAAAGATGCAATCACAAGCTGGACTTAAAGAAGCAGGGCTTCAAGATCGGATACAACAGTTCTTTGGACACAAATGGGAGAATCTTACTGAAAAGCAAAAAAACCTAGCTAGGAGCTTCTGGAGAATTCTGACCTACAAATGGCAATGGCAAATCGCTATAAATTCCCCTGTCATGATCATATGGGTTCTGGATAAGACCATCCCTTCAGTCCACCAATTCAACTTAGCTCTATTAGCCTCCCTACCTTTACCAAATTGGCTAGAGTCCTTGATAGGGTTGAGCTAACTTAACCATCCAAAATATAAAAAGAGATTTATCTATGAAATCTCTAACAAACATAGCCATGACTAAATTACTTAATTGCAAGATCTTCTAATCCCTAACAATAATGCTTATCCAATACATAAAAAAAACAACGATATATAGCGAGGCAAAATTAGCGAAGTCATCATGACACAAACCCTTAGCAAAACACAGAAAGGAATAAGTCTTCAGCTTGGCAAGCTCAGACGTCTAGCTCAACCTTTCTTCTTGCCTTTAGATCAAGTAAATGGTTGGCAATTTATTTGGCTACTCATTTCATTATTGTTTTGCGTTGGTGGCTTAGTTCTAGTTGGCTTAACAGGCCTAATTGGGCTACTGGAAAAACTCCAACCAATTCTTACACAAAAATATTTTGGTGGAATTGTTCAAACCATAGAAAAGATCTGGGGCGGCTTATGGGGCTGGTTCTTCTCAGGGTTATTTATTCTTGGATCGGCAAGCTTCTTTAGTTTGCGTCAACAGCTAAGAAATAAACGTTGGGTGCATTGGTTATTACTAGGAATTATTGTACTAATGCTATTAGCTGTGAATGGCATTAATGCAGGAATCGGATTTATCGCTAGAGATTTGACAAATGCTTTAGTTCAAAAGCAACAAGAAGGTTTTTATCGCATTCTTGGAATCTATGCTTGTTGTTTTGTTGTTGCCTTGCCTATTCGAGTATCACAGATATTCTTCACATACAAGCTTGGTATTATCTGGAGGGAATGGCTTTCGAGCAGTCTAATATCAGACTATATGAATAATAAAGCATATTATATTTTAAACCCAAACGATGAACAAGCAACTGATATAGACAACCCTGATCAGCGCATAACTGATGATACAAGAGCTTTTACTGGTCAAAGTCTTCAATTTACACTTGGTATCTTTGATGCATTGCTTACATTCTCATTAAATATAATTATTTTGTGGAGTATCAGCACAAACCTCACCCTATCCTTATTCGGCTATGCAGCCTTTGCAACAGGAATTTTACTTATAGCTGGAAAGAATCTTGTAAGAATTGATTTTGATCAATTACGTTATGAAGCAGACTTTAGATATGGACTGGTTCACATTCGCGATAACGCAGAGTCAATCGCGTTCTACTCAGGCGAAGAGCCTGAGAAATTAGAAACTCAAAGAAGACTTGATGAAGTAGTAAGAAATTTCAACCTGCTAATAATATGGCGCGTCATCATCGATGTGATGCGACGTTCTATTAATTATGCAGGAAACTTCTTTCCATACCTCATCATGGCAGTGCCATATTTTGCAGGTGAAATTGATTACGGAAGATTTATTCAAGCTAGTTTTGCTTTTGGGATGGTAGAAGGCTCACTATTCTTCATAGTCAATCAAATTGAAGAACTAGCAAAATTCACTGCTGGAATAAGTCGTTTAGAAGGTTTTCAATCCAAAGTTGAGCAAGTTAATCGGAAAAATGACATTAATTCTAGTCTTACCATTTCTACAAAAAATGAGATTCTTATTAAGAATGCTGATCTATATCCCCCAGGATGTGATAAGCCTATAATTCAAAACCTCAATCTAAGTATAGATCAATCTGACAAAGTACTTGTAGTGGGTCCATCAGGATGTGGTAAAACATCCTTACTAAGAATGATTAGTGGCTTATGGACACCAGTCAAAGGAATGATAGAAAGGCCAGAAACTGGAGATTTATTATTTATTCCACAAAGACCTTATATGTTATTGGGATCTTTAAGAGAGCAATTATGCTATCCAACTGAAGAAGATAGGTTCAGTGATGATCATCTAAGATCAGTCCTTGCAGAAGTAAAGTTGCATGAACTTGTAGATCGCTATCCAAACCTTGATGTGAAGCAAGATTGGCCCAGAATACTTTCTCTAGGGGAGCAACAAAGATTAGCTTTTGGTCGTCTTCTTTTAAACTCACCAAGATTTGCTGTCTTAGATGAAGCAACTAGTGCTTTAGATGTAAAAACCGAAAAACATCTCTATGAATTACTTAAAAAGCGTGAGCTTGCTGTGATTAGTGTTGGGCATAGGCCAACCCTTATAGAATTTCATTCGTCAGTGCTTGAACTTGTTGGAGACGGGAACTGGCATCTAGTACCAACTAGTAGCTATGACTTTGATAAATCCTAAAATCATCGTTCCATGAACTCAACTGATAAAGACTTACCAGACGTGGACACTCCCTCTGAAGATCCAGCCAAAGACTCTAAGCATCCTCCTGCAAACACAACACCTAATAAGAGTGCAACAACTCCAGATATGCCTGAATTTGGCTGGAGTACTTATGCCGAACGAGTCAATGGGCGCTTTGCAATGATCGGATTCGCAGCAATATTATTAATTGAGGTTTTGAGTCAGGACATTTTTCTTCACTGGGCAGGCTTAGTTCCATGAAGAGTGAAAGCCTGAATACCTAGCCTTACAAACGAATTAAATCTATATCCCAACGTCCATTTCGACTTACTTGTACAGCCAATATTCTTCCAGACCCATCCAGACTAACTCTTCTAGGAACACCTTTAGGATTAAGTTGAATCAATTGAGTTGTGCCGAGATTACGCCGATAAATCAATATCTCAGTTTTATCTAAGCGTTGGCGAATAAACGCGATACGATCACCATTTGCATTAACACTAACGCTTATAGGTTGAGAGTCAGAGCGATTAATTCCTGGTAAATTAACTTTTCTGCGAAGACGAAGGTCAATCAATTCAATCTTTTCTTTTCCATTTGAATTCACTAAGGAAACTAACCATTTACTACCCAAAACTGGCTCACGATAACTATTTTCTGATTGGAAAAAGACTCCATTCAAATTATTCAAAGGTCGTATCTGAGATGTTCTACAAGACACCAAACCTAACAAGGTCAATATTAAACATAAACAGCCTAGATTATCTAATAGGCGAGACTTCATATCCCAATATCTTCCTTAGTATTTGAACGAATGAATCCACTTGGTTGATCAGGTTCAAGCATGTTGGTCAAATTAAAGATCCTTACCCGCCAAGTGCCATTATCTGCATATTGAAGTGCCAACTGACCTCCATCAGGAGCCAAGCTTAAGCGAATGGGCACATGCTCTCCAGGTATGGTTAATTGATGAATTCTTCCTGTAATACGGTCTTCGATAATAGGTAGTCTTCTATTGCCTCGCTGAGCTATCACTGCCAGATAACGACCATTCCAACTCAAAGAAGGAGAACTATGTGGCTGATGTCTGGATAGATAACGCAAAGGGATAATCCTTCCATTACGAAGATCCTTCAACTGAACACTGGGACGTCTATTTTTATCAACTATTACAGCAAGTTTCTCACCATCACCACTCAGAGCAGGATCCTGCTGACTCAATCCAAGCGGTTGATTAGAAATCTTATCAACCTTAGCCATACATCCAGAAAGGCAAAGGAATGCAATAAGCAGAAAAAAACGCTTCAACTAGTTATAAAAGATAATTAATCATCAAAACGAGAACTGTTATCTCTAGTTCTCGAACTAGGCCTAGAACTTCTTGACCTAGGTCGAGCAGACCTAGTTTCTGAGGAATAAGTATATGAACCATCGCTAGCCGATGACCTGTTCAAAGACGCCTTAGATGGATTAGATCTTGATGGGGAAAAAGCTACATCTTCAGCCTCAGTTTGTACTGGTGTCCCTTTAGGAACACCAGGTCGGCGAGATGAAGAAGAACCCATTCTGTCTGTAATGGTTGAATCAACATTCTTCCTTACTCTTGTGCTGGAAGTTTGGTCATTCGCCAAAGGGCGAGTACCCCTTCGCTGATCTTCACGAAGATTTCTTCGTTCGCCAAACGTAGATCTACTGTTTTGTTCTGGATCGTTTTGACTAAAACGGTCCATTCTTCTGGATTGTTCTGATTCTTGATTCCAATCAGAATCCTCATTTCTGATGCTTCTACGCCTTCGACTAGCGGCTTCTTCTGGAATTGCCGCCCTAGAAACGCGTCTGGGACGATACAAATCTTCTTCTAATCTGTCAGAGCTATCACTCTCTTGACCAGAAAATCTGCGTCTAACCGGTTGGGATTCGCCAAACTGATCAAAAGAATCATCCCAACCACCTCGCAGTCCTCCACTAGGCATACGGGGAGAACCAGACTCTTCATCAAAATATGAAGAGCGGCGAGCCTGGTCTGTCGCCACTCCTCTTAAGCGAACACTTTCATACGCGAAAAATACAGTGGTTCCTGCAAGCAGAAATTGCCCAAATTGCAAAATGGGATCGAGGCGCCAACCCTGAAAAAAAAGTATTCCGCCACAAAGTAATCCTATGGCAGCAAAAAAGACGTCGTAATCACGAGCAAGCGCAGGTTTAAAAGACCGCATGAAATAAAGCCCTGCGCCGCATACGGCCAGGACAATGCCCACAATGCTGGCCCAATTGAGACTGGCATTGACCAAAGTTGAGCCCCCGAAAACGACCTGAAAGGAGGCTGAAGACCAACCTCTTTGTTGCTCAGTCTAAGGAGTGGGGAAGTGTTGCCTAGCGACTGCGCTCTAATGCGTCTTTCTGACTAACCCAAATCAATAACGATGCAGCTGGAATAACAATGAGGAAGGCTGCCGCAAACAAGCTACCTATTGCAGCCTCAGCTGAAAGTCTCGAAGCCTCAAGTGAAACGGTGAGCAAAAGATTTATGGAGGGGAGTGCCATGACAGCTGTTTTTAGGGGCCAAACCTCTCTAATCCTACGAAAAAATGGTCACTTTCTACGATGCAAGTATTAATGCGTTGAGCTTTGTGACGCCTCTGATTCTTGAAACCCTGCCAATGCTCCATTTACTCCTAGGGGTTGGCTTGGCTGGCTTAACTCTGGCATTCCTCATCAGAATCATTATGACCTGGTATCCAGCGGTGAATCTGAATAGTGGTTTATGGCCTTTACTAGCCTGGCCAACAGAGCCATTTCTTGCCTTAACCAGGAAATTTATTACTCCTATTGGAGGTGTTGACATTACACCAGTTATCTGGGTTGGACTTACCAGCCTTTTAAGAGAGCTTTTAGTAGGTCAACAAGGAATTTTATCCCAAATAATAATTAATAGCCAAGCAATAAGTTAACAAGAATAATGATCATATCTAACAATTCACCCTAGCATCTCCTGCTCTACAAATTTAGTATGTACATCACCTTTTAGGAATTCATCACGATTAAGAAGAAACAAGTGAAAGTCAATGGTGGTAGGTATTCCTGTAACAGCACATTCATTTAAAGCTCGTTTCATTCTCTTCAAAGCTGCGTCACGATCATGACCCCAAACAATCAACTTTCCAATTAACGAATCATAGAAAGGTGGAATATCATATCCCGTGTAAACATGACTATCTACTCTGACTCCTGGGCCACCTGGTGGCAACCATCCTGTAATACGTCCAGGAGAAGGGCGAAAATTATGAGTTGAATCTTCAGCATTTATACGACATTCAATCGCATGACCACGAAGTTGAATATCCTCCTGCTTCAAACTGATTTCTTCGCCCCCAGCAATTCGCAATTGTTCAGCAATTAAATCAATTCCGGTAACCATTTCAGTGACAGGGTGTTCAACTTGAATACGAGTGTTCATTTCCATGAAATAAAAATGTCCTTCGCGATCAAGCAAAAATTCAACAGTTCCTGCCCCTTCATATTGAATACTTTTTGCAGCAGCCACTGCAGCTTCCCCCATGCGTAATCTTAAAGATTGGTCTAGAGCAGGGCTCGGGGATTCTTCTAAGAGCTTTTGATGGCGACGTTGGATAGAGCAATCTCTTTCACCGAGATGCACAACATTCCCATGCCTATCAGCCAAAACCTGCACTTCCACATGCCTAGGACGATCTATGAATTTCTCCATATAAAGCCCCGAATTACCAAATGCCGCCTCTGCTTCCCCCTGAGCAGCTTTAAAAAGATTTTCAAGCTGATCTGCAGCATTGACTAATCTCATGCCCCTGCCACCGCCACCTGCAGTCGCCTTAATCATTACTGGATAGCCCATTTCCTTGGCCAGGTGAGCCGCTTCTTCTGGACTAGGCAGCAAACCCTCACTCCCAGGCACCGTCGGGACGCCTACCTTCTGCATTGTTGATTTTGCTGTGGATTTATCACCCATCGATCGAATAGCTTGCGGAGAGGGCCCGACAAAGATGATCCCGTGGTCACGACAAATTTCTGCAAAGCGATCGTTTTCGGCCAAAAATCCATAACCAGGATGAATTGCGTCAACACCCCTTGAAGTCGCAGCCGCCAGAATGTTTGGAACATTCAAATAGCTTTTGCTACTAGGAGCATCACCTACACAAACTGCCTCATCTGCTAATTGCACATGCAGTGCATTGCGATCGACGGTGCTGTAAACAGCAACCGTTGCTATGCCCAACTCTCTGCAACTGCGGAGAATCCTTAGAGCGATCTCGCCCCGATTGGCTATTAAAACTTTTCCTATAGGCATCCAGGATTGTCCGGCATGCAGCCGGATAGTATCAGCGCTCCTAACCAAGCCTGTTAAAAGCTTGGAAGGTTGACCGTTATGATCTCAATCAACTTAATCCGAGAGACTGAGTTGCCCACGCGGATGTGGTGGAATTGGTAGACACGCACGTTTGAGGGGCGTGTGGCTTCGGCCTTGCGAGTTCAAGTCTCGCCATCCGCATTCTTTCCTTAAAACTTGACTGCAACTAAACCATATGAATCTAAGAAAGCTTCTCTGGCAATAGTAATAATTACTAATGGTCCAGGAGAACTATCTACTTGGGTCAGGCCACTTGTAGAAAAACTGAAAACAAAGTTTTCAATAACTCAAAAAGCAAAAGGCTCGCAACCAAGTCTTAATCTGGTATTAGTTCCGTGTCCCAATGCGACTGGAAAAGAATACCAAGTTGCAAGAAAAATGGATCAATTCGAAAATATAATACCAGCAAAATCCTTCTGGAATCTTTTATTAAATCCCGATAGATTTGGTTTTTGGCCTAAAAGAGGTTTGGTCATTTTTCTAGGAGGCGATCAATTCTGGAGTGTGCTGCTATCTGCAAGGCTTGGCTATAAACATCTAACTTATGCTGAATGGATAGTGCGATGGCCGCATTGGAATGATCGAATAGCTGTAATGTCTCCAAACGTCAAAAATAAATTACCTCGCAAATTAAGAAAACGATGCATAGTTGTAGGAGATTTGATGGCAGATATAAATCGCTTGGCAAAGCAAGAAGAGCCTCTTCCCAAACATAATTGGATTGCGCTAATGCCCGGCTCTAAAAAAGCAAAGTTATGTGTAGGTGTACCTTTTCTTCTTGATGTAGCGGATCACATAACAAAACTTCTACCTGAATTTAACTTTTTGCTACCACTCGCTCCAACCACAAACCTTTCAGAACTCCAATTTTTTAGCAGTTTCCAAAACCCTATTGCTGCAAAATATGAATCTCGCATCGTCAAAGTCTTACCAGCGAGTTTTAGTCAACCATGGCGCAGATTAATCACACAAGCGGGTGCTGAAATCCATTTAATAGAAACTCATCCTGCCCATGGAGCACTAAGCCAATGTGATCTGGCCTTAACAACTGTTGGTGCAAATACAGCAGAACTAGGTGCACTAGGAGTCCCAATGATTGTCATTGTCCCTACGCAACATCTTGAAGTAATGCAAGCCTGGGATGGATTTATAGGTTTATTGGCAAGGCTTCCTGGGTTGAAATGGTTTCTAAGTGTCCTTGTAAGCACATGGAGACTCCGAAATCATGGGTTTCTTGCCTGGCCCAATATCACTGCAGGTAAGATGATAGTCCCAGAAAAAGTAGGCGAGATTACCCCGGAAGAGATTGCCAAAGAAACAGCCAGCTGGATCAGATCTCCAAATCGATTAAAAGGTCAACGAGAAGATTTAAGAAGTCTGCGAGGAAAGCCTGGAGCAATAGCAGCACTTACTGAAGAAGTGATTAATCTCTTAAGAAAGGCTTGAAAGGATCATTTCCCTCTTTTTTCTAATAGTTGGATAGATTCTGAAGAAGAGCTTCTTAAAGATCATGTCTCAAAAGTCACCCTCCCAATCTGATGATGAAGAATTCAAGCTCAATAACGAAGAGTGGGAAAAGAAACTGACCCCAGAGCAATATCAGATAACTCGCAAGGGGCATACTGAAAGAGCATTTACTGGTGCCTATTGGGATCACAAGCAGTCAGGTACATATCATTGTATTTGTTGTGAAACTCCTCTATTCAGTTCAAAAGCTAAATTTAATTCTGGCACTGGATGGCCAAGTTTCTGGGACGGCATAAATACATCAGCAATTTCTACATGTGATGACTACAGCCATGGAATGTTGCGGACAGAAATTAATTGCTCTAAATGTAATGCACACCTAGGGCATGTATTCTTAGATGGGCCAAAACCTACTGGTAAACGTTATTGTGTAAATAGTGCATCTCTTTTTTTTATTAAAGAGCCAAAGTAACAGAGTTCACCATGGATCTTCCAACTCAAATCTATTTGAAGTTGACTTATCTTTATCTAAAACATCATCTTTTGAGCCAGGAAGATCTATAGGTTCAACATCAAGAGGGTCTTCAATCTTCCTAACAGGCCTTCTTGCAGCAGGCCTATTTCTCAAAGTAAGTTCTTCTTGATAAGGAGGCTTTTTCTTCAATCCAAAGGGCTCTTGCAAAATATCTTGGTCTTCTTGAAAAACTCTATTATCAGGAGAATATCCACTTCTAGGGTCATCTAAGTAACGTCTTTGTTGACTGTCATCCTGCTGCAAATCATCTAATTCAACATATTCCAATTCTTCTTCCTCCTGAAGAGTCTCAACATTAGAAGCCTGAAGAGCTCGTCGAACTGGCTCTTTACTCTCGCCAGAGTTCAATTGGTTCTCAACAGGCACAAGATTGACTCGATAACGCTCTCTTTCTTGCTCTTCCCAACTAGTTCCACCTACTCCTAGTTTTTCAAGAAATCCACTATTTAACTGCTTTAATTTATCTTCTGCCCCTTCATAAACAATAATTCGGTCAGCACCACTACTTACCATCTCCTCAACCGGAATTTCCCAAGTGCTGAGTACTCCTTCTCCTAAAAGAGGTACTCCCAAAGCACCCATAACTAAGCTAGTTAATTCTCCTGTCTCTATGTCAAAAGAAAATCCAAGAACTCTTCCTAGCTGTTGACCCGATTCAGTAATAACTTGACAATTAATTACTCGGCTATATCTCTCTGGAGTAAAACCTTCACTTAAAGAATCAGCGGAATCAACAAGGATGACATCTCCAACCTGACGGATACGATCCAAAGGCATCCAACGAGGCAAGCCAGGCAAGAAACGAGTCAGGGGATTATCCCGCAGCCCTAGTGCTACAACCTCTCTGCGATCAATATCAACTACAACCTCACCAACCACGCCTAAACGACGCCCAGTATCACGGGTGATCACCTGAGTGCCCATCAGCTCAGATCGAAGCCAGAGCCTATCGCTAGGGACTGTTTCAAGTGGATCGTTTGGGGATTGGGTGGTTGTCAAACGAAAGCCTTCAGACTTGGGCGAATCGAATCATTGTGGCGCAAGGGCTAAATCAAACCATTTCAAGCGGCATTAGGTAAACCCACAACTTGAGTATGAGCTCCCCGAGCCTGAGTGACACCGATTGTTCTATGAGAAGCGGCAATCATCGGGCGACGATGGCTCACAACCAAAAACTGAGCCTGCTCAGCCTGGCGAGCAATCAAAGCTGACAATCGCTCGACATTCACACCATCTAAAAAACTATCCACTTCATCTAACGCATAAAAAGGTGAAGGACGGAAACGCTGTAAAGCGAAAAGAAAGCTTAATGCTGTTAAAGATTTCTCCCCTCCAGACATTGCTGCAAGACGCCTTACTGTTTTTCCCTTGGGATGTGCAACCAGTGTCAATCCTCCTTCTAAAGGATCTTCAGAATTATCCAATTGAAGATGACCATCTCCATCCGAAAGACTCGCGAAAATCTCTCGGAAATGTGTATCAACAGCCTCAAAAGCCTCCATAAAAGCTTCCTGGCGCAAAGTCGCCACTGTCTCAATGCGCAGTAAAAGTTCTGAACGCTCTTCACTCAAGACCTGCAATCTTTTTTCAAGATCTGCTAGTCGATTCTCAAGTTGCTCCAATTCTTCTAAAGCCAACATATTGACTGGCTCTAAAGCTTCCATTCGACTTTGTATTTGTTCTAATTCAGACCGAAGCCCCTCCAATCCAGCTGTACGTAGTTCAGTAGAAATTTCTGGCAAGGGATCTGGGAGATCTTGCTCTGATTTTTTGAGTCTTACCTCTGCATTACGAATTTCTTCAGCCAAAGCCTGACGATTTTCTCGTAAGCGTTCCAGATTCCATTGGGATTCTTGAAACTTTTGGCGTTGATTAGCTAATTCAGCTTCAGCAACATCCCTAGCTCGACGCTCTTCTCCAAAACGAGTCTGCAATTCTATTTGTTGTTTTTCTAATTCTTCTTTCTTTTTACCTAAATCTTGAGAATTTATTCTCCATTCCGAATGAGAATTAGACAGTTCTTTGACAGCTTCTTTTAATCGATTTTCTTCAGCTAAAAGTATCTTTTGATTATCCTCTAATCGCTCTATCTCTCGTTGTCTTTGAAGCTGTTCATTTAGCAAAATATCTCTTTCACTTCTAGCAACACCTAAAGCAGCATCAGCAGATTCAAGGTCAGCTTGTAACCGCTGCCAATTCTTTGCATTATCATCTAATTGGACAAGATTCTCTCTTTCTTCCAATTGATTTAATTCATTAATATAAGGGTCGACTTCTTTAAGTAGTTCCTTCAATCTTTTTTGATGTTTCTGAATAGTCTCAATCAGGGAGCTCAAACGTATGGATGATTCTTTACCTCGATCCAGAAGTGGTCCATGTGAACGTTGAGCCGCACTGCGCTCTGCTTGCAGGGCAGCATCCCTTTGTTCAAACTTAGTTAATAAAGAGCGACCTTCCTCTAAGGACTTTCCTAAATTGATCTCTTTACGCCTAGATGAGACAAGAGTTTCGCCAATTTCCAACAATCTGCTTCTAATAGGCTCTGCCTCATCTCGATCAGCAGTTCTTCCAAACGTTAAGCCAAGACTTCTACCTAAAAAACTACCACCTGTCATGGCACCACTCTTTTCCAACAACTCACCATCTAAAGTGACAGATCTATTCAAGCCAAGCTGAATACGTGCAGAATCTATATCTTTAAATACCAAGGTCTCACCATAAACATAAGCAAATACTTCTCTATATATAGGCTCAAAAGTTACTAATTCAACTGCTTTGCCTATAAGTCCATTTCGATTAATAGATTTATCTATGGCGCTTCCTTTCTGAAGAGCATATTTTACTTTATGTACAGGGTTATTAATCTTATTAAGAGGTAAAAATGTTAGCCGGCCAGCTTTTCGCGTCTTCAATAAATTAATTGCTTTCGCTGCTATTTTGTCATCATCAACAACAACTTGACCCAGTCTTGAACCTGCAGCAACTTCAAGAGCTAGTCGATGACAATTATCTACTTCACCTAATTGAGCTACTAATCCATGAATACCATCTAAACCAGACTCCAAAAGGAGCCTTAATGCACTAGTTCCTCTACTTTCCTGAAGAGTTTCTTTTCGACTTTCCAACCTCGCAATTTCTCGCTCAAGCCTGCTTTGTTCAGTCTCTAATCGACTAGTAGTACGTTTCTGGACAGAAAGTTCATCAAGTCTTTCATTAACAATTTTTTTCTGGGTCGGAATTTTCTCTAGCAATTCATTGAATTCGGCTTCTAAGCGATCTAGTTGTTGATGAACTTGTTGGTTCTCCACAAGATCGCGATCTTGAGCAACTTTAAGCTCTTTTTTAGTCACTTCATCTTTTAACAAGCTTTCCTCAATCTTTTGCTTCTCCTTTTCTAAAGGTATAAGTAAATCTTGAAGCTCTTGTTTTCGCAAACTTCTCTTGCGTTGCTCCTCCAACCAAGTCCCTGACCGCTGAGCAACTTCTGCAAGTCTTCTTCGTGAAACTTCAACCGCAGCTTGAGCAGTTCTACAAACCTGCTCTGCAACTTCTATAGATTTTTCATTTGAAGCCTCAACCTTTGACTTACTTTCAATTTGCATTTCTTTTCGACGATTAAGCAAGTCTTGTCGCAAAGCATGCAGTTTTTCTCCTTCTTGTTTATGAAGAATTGCCTGACGATCTAATTCACGAGATTGAGTTTCTAGACCTGCAAGTTCTGCCTGAACCGCGAGTAATTTATCTTCACCTAAAGCCTTAACATTGTCCTGAAGTGACTTTAAATGTTGAGCTGACTTGGCTAGGTTCTTTTCTACTTGTAAAAGTGAAGTTGCATCATGCAGCTCTTGCTCGCCTAACTTTTGATTTTTAACTTTTAAATCACTAAGATCCTTTTTCGAAGATTCAAATGCAAGCACTAACTCTTGCTGACGACCTAAATTTAACTTTTCTCTTAAGTGCTGATAATTTTTAGCTTTTGCACAATCTTTTTCCAAGCGATGTCTAGAGTTAAGCAACTCCTGCTCAACTATTTGACACCGCTCTTGCCGATCATGTACTTCATCAAGTTTTGCTCGAGTTTGTTCTATGCGATGATCAAATAGCGCAACACCTGCAAGTTCATCTATTAATCCACGACGATCTCGATTGCTCATCGAAACTATACGAGTCACATCTCCTTGCATCACAACATTGCTACCCTCAGGATCAATTCTCAAGCGTCTAAATTGAGTCTGTAATTGTTGAAGATTGCAAGGGACTCCATCTGCGCTGTAACTAGAGCTATATGAACCACCTGGCATAACCCTTAAACGACGGGTCACTGTCCATTCCTTTTGTTCTGAATTTATCCATGGGCCTTCTGTTGAAGCCTCTAAACCTTCTTCCGCAAGATCAGGTTGCCAATCACTCAAATCAAAACGAACACTAACTACAGTCTCTGCCGATTTACCCGCACGCAACATCCCACTATTAACTAAATCTGGCAAACGATCTGCCCGCATCCCTTTACTGTTAGCTAGGCCTAAACAAAACAACACTCCGTCCAAGATATTGCTTTTACCTGAGCCGTTTGGACCAGTAACAACTGTGAAACCCTCATCAAGAGGGATTGTCATCGCCCCCCCGAAGGACTTGAAATGCGTCAGCTCGACCTGATTGATATGAACCAACAGGAGGCAAGCTAAAAGCAGACAGACATTAGCGAAAACTGGAAAAAGCTCAAGGGGTCTCCCTCACAGTTGAAAACTTTCATTAAAGACTTGATCGCAAATTACAAAGCCCGTTTCTGATGGCCAAAATCCCAACCAGATCAGATCCATGTAGCTCAACATCAATTGGAGCAGCCAAGTCAGCAGGTAAAGAGCCAAGAAAAAACCCTTTTTTAATAGGCTGTGCCCAACCACGTCCACCTGAAACAAAACGCCCTTCAATTTCCAACCACTCCAATTTGTGCGCAGAAATTTGCACAGCTTTCAAGAGCTGACCATCAAGAGTTGGAATCTTGTCTAATCGCCAAGAACGACACTCAACTCCATCTTCCAAGAGCAGGTCAAAATGGCGTCCACTAGGATCGTTGGGAGATTTCATATGTTCTAATAAAACCCAACGATTTTTTTTGGCCATAAGAATTGGTCAAGTTAAATAATGACAAAAAAAGCAAAAACAATGGCTCTGGAAATATTCGGAAAATTGATATCTTAATCTCAAAGTATATTTTACCTAGACATTCTACTTAGTTCTGCCTCAGCAGCTCTTCTTGTAGCCCATTCAGCTATAGCAGTTTTTTTTTGATGTAATTCCAACAATTGCATTGCTATGCCCCTAAGAATATCTAAATCACTACATTCTTGAATTGCGCGACCCAATTTTTCAGCCTCAAAGCGAGATTGCAAGCTTGGCTCTATTGGTTGTTCGATTGACACCTTAATTTTCTTAAAGTTTGAATAAAAATCAAAAAGTAAAAGTTTAGAAGAAAGATTAAAACTTCAGCATAATATTTCAAGCAGTATATTACCTACTGCTTGAAAGCCCCACACCAATCCAATAGAACTAATTCTTGATGAATTAGAGGAATTTAATTTTCTTCTGGGACAAATCTCAAGGCAATCAACAAAAGGCTCCCAGCACCTGCAATAGCTGCCGCAAGTATGCCGAAGCTAGTTGGGATGGTATTGGACGCAAAAATCATTGAGGACAAGCCGACGTCCATGATCTCTCAGTAAAAGACAGTGAACGTCTAGCAGAAGAACCATTTATATAGCAATAAATGTAAGCAAAGACGACTCTTATCTCGCCCGAAGGCATTCATCCAATGAGTGGGCAAAAGGAGATATCCCTGCCCTAGCAAGACTTGAGCGAACTTCTACGCAAGATCAAAAAAATCAGGGGTTTCCCTAATGCAAAGGGCTAACTAGGCTTTGAAGAACCGTCTGGATTTTATGGAATCAACGAATTCCGCATCCGGCGAGCCTCAAGCCACAGTCGAGACTGCTCCTCCTCCGTATCAAGAGCTCGCAGATCAATGGTTAAGCGAGCACTTTGAAAGCCTGCTGCCCAAGATTCAAGAGCGATGGCCAGATTTAGCTCAGCAGACCCTAGAAGCCACCAGAGGCAGTCTGGATGAAGTCATTCGTGTAATTTCCCAACACACTGGTAAAACAAGCTATGGAGTCCAAGAGCAGCTCGAAGAGCTTCTGGATTCAGCTAGTGAACGAACTAAAGGCCTTGCAGAAAGCTTGGAACCCTTAGAAAAGCAACTAGAAGAACTTCTCGATGAATTAAATAGCACCATTAGACCTCGCCTTGAAAAACCTATTCGAGAAAAACCTTTACTTGCTCTTGGAATTGCTACAGGTATCGGAGTTTTAATTGGCATCCTGATGCGAGGAGGCCGTAGGTCTTCATGAGCGACTCGCAACGTCCTAGTGGATTAGGCGCCGCAGCACGAATAACAGCTCTGGCTAGTTCGGTAATGGACTTGCACGTGAAAATTGCTCTCCAAGAGATGGATCGCGAAAAGCGTCGTCTTATCAGTGGAGGTATTTTCTTAGTTATTGGCGGCAGCCTAATGTTGTTTGCATTACTGGCTGTAGAAACTGCAATTGTTCTTTGGATGAAGTCATCATTCAATTGGAATTTCGAATGGTCACTATTCATCATGGCCTTAATTGATATCACCCTAGCTGGAATGAGCTTAAGAATCGGCGGA
The DNA here is from genome assembly GCA_003216035.1 of Prochlorococcus sp. AG-409-B13. Classification (GTDB taxonomy): domain Bacteria; phylum Cyanobacteriota; class Cyanobacteriia; order PCC-6307; family Cyanobiaceae; genus AG-409-B13. The sequence continues at coordinate 16,206 of QCJM01000017.1, read as the reverse complement.
CAACTCTCTAAAGGGCCTTATCTTCCTGAAACCCTTGAAGGAATTTCGCGCACAACCAAAGCTGTTCTTGGAAAACACTGATCATTCAATTAATTAAATATTGCAACCAACGACAATCAATACCTCCATTGTTCACTGGGACTTTTAAACTTGCCTTCATTCTTAAGAATTTAGTGAGCTTTTGATTTCCACTAAGTATCCAGAATTGCCAGCCAGAGGCACCATGCTTTGCATATAAACCTAACTCTTCATAAAGTAACGACAAGTCGTCATTCAACCCAATACGTTTTCCATAAGGAGGATTACAAACAATTAATCCATGCTGATTTGGAAGCTTTAACTGACTGAAATGACAATGCTGAATCTTGACAATTTCTTCCAGTCCTGCAGCACAAACATTGGCCTGAGCTTGTTGAGCAACATCCAAATCATTCTCACATCCAATTATCTCTGGCAACGATCTATCCCATCTTTCTTGAAGCTTGGATATTGCTTTCTCTTTCTCCCAAAGGTTTTTATCAAAATCAGCCCAACCCTCAAAATTAAAAGTTCTATTGAGGCCTGGCGCCAAACCAAGTGCAATGCTCGCAGCTTCTATCAAAAAAGTTCCTGATCCACATAGTGGATCAACTAATGGAACACATCCATCCCAATTACTTAAGCGAATCAAACCAGCAGCCAAATTTTCCTTTAAAGGTGCGATCCCCATAGCTGCCCTGTAGCCGCGCCTATGCAAACTGCCACCAGAACCATCCAAGCTTAAAACTGACCCATGCGGGCTTAGATGCAAATGCAAACAAAGGTCTGGATGCTCAAGATTCACATCAGACCTTTCCCCCCAAAGTTTCCTTTGAAAATCCACTACTGCATTCTTGACCTGCAAAGCCGAAAAATGGCTATGAGTTAAACCCTGACAACTACCAGAAACATCCACCCGAAAACTCATAGAAGGGTGCAGCCAACGTTCCCATTCGAGAGCAACCTGTACCTCTTGATAAAGCGAAGCTGGTCCATCACATTGAAATCTAGCCATTTCGCGTAAAAGACGAAAAGGCAATCGAGCCTTTAAGTGAAGGCGATAAAAGCAACTCATGTCAGCTTGAAACGCAACACTGCGTCTTCGCGGAAGGACGGATTTAGCTCCAAGAGCTGATAGTTCCTCCGCTCCTTGAAATTCAAGCCCTTCTGGCAATACAGCAATCGCTTGCATTAAAAAAACACCTCAGCTAGACGATGAATAACTCCAATGAATGAATAAGAACAAGAGTGAGCCCTCTCAAATTCACTATCCCTGCCAAAATATTAATGTCCAAATCTTTTGGACTAGGTGATCCAAACCAGTGTCTCGGACAGCGGTTCGATTCCGCTCAGCTCCATTAATTTATAAAAATCATGGGGCTGCAATGGTTTCGACGGGGCAAAAGGAGGGTGACTGAAGCCTGCTCGGTAAGAGCAAAACCCGTAACAGCGAACAACATCGTTCGTTTCTCCCGTCAGACAGCCCCTGTTGCTGCCTGACCCTATTAAGGGAGATGGGGTCAAGTCAGCCTTATCACCCAAATGACTCATGGGGGCTGGAAGGCCCCCTCTTTAATTGCAAGAGAAGGAGTTTTAAATTCCTGACTAAAAGCATAATGATAGGTTTAGGACAAAACTTAGGACAAATCTTAGGATAACTACTCTATAGATAGCGTCCGAAAGTTTGCGAAACTGATTAAAAGCATTAAGCTGTTAAAGCTTGACCGAGTGGCACTCTCCAAATTGAGGGCGCTATGCAGAGAACCAAGCCTCCAACAATCCAAGGAGGTTTTTTCATGCCGACAAAAAAAGGCAAGTCTCGATCGATCGATAAATACGCTGATCGACCAAAACAAATCAAAAAAGGTATAGCCAGAGTTTCATTAGGGGAACAAAATTTAGTCGACTCAAGCTGGACTCCTGAAAAGCGAGCAGCCACTTTTGCTCTGGCTCCAGAAGCCATGGAGCGTGATTACTTCACGACAGTTTCTGGTGCGTTTTGGGTTGATCCTGAGATCGGTGTTGAAGCTTCTCAGAAAAAATTTTTAGGACAAACCGAGAATTAAATAGATGAACACAAAAAAAGAGTGGGTCAGCACGGCTGCAATGGCCGAGCACCTTGGCGTCCATCCACAAACAATTCTGAAATTGCGCAGAAGCAAACTCTCTCCATTTCGAGAGGGGATTGATTTTCGCTGGGGAGGAATAACCAGCAATGGCACTTTGCAATGGCATCAAGCCAAAACCGAAGCTGCTTTCACAGGTTTTAGACGACTACCGAGTTACGAAATGGAAACCTATTCAGGCAAAGCAAAAGTTCTTTTGAAGAGGGCCTGACATGAAAAAAGCCACCGTTCCCGCGGCGGCTCAAGAGACTCAAGTTAAAGCCAATCTAATGGGTGAGACATCCAAATCAAAGTCTTTTGAGACGTCTTCTTTCGATCTGAATTGGTCGAATGAAATGCCAGAGGATCCGCGAGTTGTCTATGACAACGAGAAGCCACTTTTTGAACTATTAGCTCTGCTTAGTGCCATTAATATTCTGGCTCAACAACGTGATCTAACCCTCTACGAACAGGTCCATGTTTGGAGGCCGTTCGATGTTTGAAGATCAACAAGGAGCATTTGAACGTCTTGTCTTGCTAGGTGAGCTTTCACGAGACAGTAAGCAAGTAGATGGGTATGACTACGAAACTGATTTAAAGGTTGCTCTAAGAAAACGAGAACGAGAGGAAAAGGAAACAGTCCCTATCCCCATGCGTATAGGAAAGCATGTAGGGAAACGTGTAGAGAAACCACCAACCCCTATACACGCGTATGTAGGAAAACCTATTTCAGTAGGAGAGCTGCTTCAGTCAAGGGAAAAAGCTCAATGGATTGTTGACTCATTTGGGGCTCAAGGTGCAACTGTGATGTTGTCTGCTGATGTAGGCACAGGCAAAACAACCTTCCTTTATTCACTAGCTTCGTCCATTAGTAAGGGTGAACCCTTCTTAAAAAACGACGAAGGGATTGGGCAATTAGAAACAAAGAAAAAGAAGGTCTTATATGTCCAAGCCGATGAACCCAAAAACGACTGTTGGCGTAAATGCAAATTGATGGGTTTAGATCCTGATGCTTTTGACTTTGTCTTTGGTGAAGACGGTTGGAACACTCTTGATCTTCAACGCCTTGAACAAACGATTGATCGAGGCAACTACGGCGTCGTGATGTTGGACAGCGTGACAACGCTTTTAGGAAACCAAGGAATCTCCATGAAAGATCCTGAGTTTGCTCATCCTTTGTATGCCCTAAATCAACTAGCAAGCCGCAAAAACATTCTGGTTGTAATCACTTCCCACTTACGAAAGCTTGATAGAAACCAATCGCGAAATGGCGTGACTATGCACGATGTATTAGGCGCTGGTTCTCAAGCTGGTGCAGTGTCTGACGTTTGGGCTATTTGGCGACAGCCTCAATCCAGTCCAAGAGAGTTCAAGTTTGTTTTGTCCTGTTTAGATAAGGCACGAAATTGCGAAGTGGGAACTACATGGAGTCTCACCGGCAATCAAGAAGATCTCACTTGGACATTTAAGAGTGCTGGTGGGGATGAGTTACCTCCATCTGAAAGGAAAGATTTGAAGACATATGCAAAGGAATATCTATCTGAATCTGATCAATGGAGATCAATCAATGAGATTGCTACTCACTTCCACAAGAGCCCGGAACACACACGAAGAGTCTTAGTAGATCTTTTTGTGGAAGATGAAATTGAGCGTAAACAACAAAAATTAGGTCTTGCAGTAGGAGGTAGGCCGTTATGGGTTTATCGCAGAAAACGAGGTTTTCCTACATGAGTGCATATAGGGGGTATACCAACTTTCTCTTGGGTCCTTACTGGCGAAAAGTATGCGGGTGTATTCGGGCCTCTTTTATTAACCAGAGACAGCAAAAATAATTAGAGACAAACAGGCATGATCAAGCGAGAAACTATTTATAAAAAGGATTGAGGCGAATTAACCTGAATTCACTGCAATTAATTAAATCGACTTAAATGATGCTTTGCACCTTCACAGAGGCGGCCAGGTTTTTGGGTTATTCCAGCCGATCACAGCTATACAAGATGAAAGATCTCGGTGTTTTAGACGAGTACTTAGAAGCTGTACAAGGGAAGCTTTACCTCAATATGAAACCCACAGGAAAGTTATCTCTGGCGCAGCACATCATGCACAACACTCAATGGCGAGGACTGCAAACGATCATTGATTTCGATCCTGATGTCTATATAGAGCAAGAGGCAGAACGCCTTGCAAAGACAAAAATAGTTAATCCCTAAAACAGCTAAATCCTTGCTATCACAACTTCTGAGTTGTTAAGGGACGCTAGGAGGTGTCTCTACTTCGACCTCTCGACGCTAGGAAAATTCCGACCCTTCGGATGACCCACAATCAAATTCCTAGGAAGGACCCTTTCCTTGAGGAAGTCTCAACAACGAAACACCTGTTAAAAGAAGCATCAAGGTAAATATGCCGATCAATGGTGAATATACGGACTGTAAATTAATTACTCCAAAATTCCCAGTGTGTAATTTAATTAACCAAAAAGCATCTATGCCAACTGTTAAAAGAATTGAATAGATCGATCCACTTAGAATTGTTAATAAGAGTGGAATGGCTAGAAAAAAAGCAATTCTCCTATGCCAAAAACGACTTACTGGTGAGGCTTCTCTCATGTTTATCTTGCTCTAAGTGCTTTGTGTAGCTCTTTTTCATTAGCACAAGGCATCCAATAGTCTCCATTCTTGTGAATACCCTCGCATTGCAATTTAACTGACTGTTGGCGAGCTTCATTTTGGGTCTTGTAAATTCCTTTTAGATGAGCTTGAGCAGGGGAAGCAAGCGCAAGTATTAATGGTGCAAGCAGTAAACGGCGCATAAAATAAGGAGGTCGACAGCGCAGTGCTTGGCACTCCATCGACATAAGCAGTCTTTTTCCAATCTAATGAACATCACTGAAACGTCCCGTAAGGACGAGGTGATTACCGCTGCTTGCGAGTTAGTCGATCAGCAAGACGCAATAATCAAAGACCTCAAGGGCAAACAGAAAACACTCTTTCTATTGCTCAGCATCATCACGACCATTCACCTCATCGCGCCTTGAAGATTTCTGCCTCAGGTACCTCACCTATTCTGGGCAAACCCATTTCCTCTATACCTATATATATCTATTTCTTTTATGCAGATCATTTAAAACTAGTCCATGATTGCTGCATCTACGGAGATCATCCTTTTATCAGAAGAAGAAGGATAGTTCTTTGAGTAAACCAACAAACTTATTCTGATAAACATTACTGCTGCAAAAGCTATCAATGTGATGAACAGTAATGAAAAATCCAAAATCATGCACTCATCCTTGTAAGCATGTGTGGTGCAGTGATTAGAAGCACAACGATTACTTTTAATCGGAGATGACCTAACCCGCATGTCATCTAGATCACCAGCCAAAGATTTTTGATGGAGAAATAAAAAAAGCCCTTCATTATGAAGGGCTTCTAATTTCTTTTCTTGTGTGAAGTAGGCGATGCTTTGTATCGCAGAAATAAAGTTACAGAATTAGAACTTGAAGGTGGTTTTAACGATTGCTCCCAAGATGTCATCACTACCATCTGAGGCACCGTTGTAGGTGTCCTCTCCGCCGAAAATGGCTGGAGTTACACTTACGCTGTCAGATATTTTGTGGGAATAGTAAACCTCCCAAAGATAGTTGTCCTCTGCAGGATCAGTTGTACCACCAACAATCTCACTGGCATGCATACGTTGTCCGTAAGCCATACCAAGTTTGTTGCCATCGATGAAAGCATCCTTCCATGTCAATCCAACCATCCAGCCTGTTTGCTCTTCAACGGAACCAGATGCTCCGTCATCATCAATTTGACGTATGTCATAGCCAATTTGGACAGATGGCACGGCACCTGCATCTTCTGGTTTCCAATAGGCTCTTGCAGAATAACTGGTGGCATTTCCAGTACCGGCTGCTTTGCCTTTCTCAGTTCCGTAATAACTAGTCCAGCCTTTACATGATTCAGTCCCGTCAACTGAGTCACACATGTCTCTTGCAATACCTAATGAAACTTGCCAACGTTTTGAGCCATACTCAATTTTGTTAAGCCACTTTGACTGGTTGTCAGTCAACATTCCTTTACCATCAGAAGCACTGGAAGCTCCTGAAGAGACGTAGTTAGAGCTAATAGCGAATCTAGGTGAAGAACTATCATCAACAGATTGAGTCCAAGCGACACCAAAGCCCCCCCCAGTACTTACTCCATAAGCACCTGCAGCACCACCTTTGCCGAAGTCCTTAAGGATACTCTTATAAATAGATGGCTTACTTGCCAGCATATGATCACTTTCGATCGCTGGACCTACCCATGCGGTGATGTTGTCACCAGCTGGGAATGTATACCAAATTTTGTCAACCTCAAGAGCATCTGCACTCTTGTGAGTAGCGCCTAAATATGCCCCATAGTTCTTGCTAGCAAATGAGGAGTTATCAAAATTACCTGCTTTAATCCTTGTATATAGAAGATCCTTACCAGTGAAACTGGTTTTCAAATCAAAACGTGTACTGTAATTAAGTGTAGTAGCTGTATCAGTAGCATTGTCTCTATCAACACCACCCATCACAAATTCAGTCTTACCATTCAGTTTGGTAGTTGTTGAGAACATACCTGCTTCAAATGCACCAGCACCGGCTTCGATGCCGTCGATGCGACCTTTGATAACAGCGAGCTCAGGGCCAAACTCGTTGATTAGGCGACGCTCTTCTTCGTTGACCTGGGCAACATTGCCAAGGCAAGAGTTGAGAAGTGCAGCTGCCTCATAGCGGGTCATGCTGCCATTAGGACTTCCGGCAACACAGCCATGACGCTCGGCCAAGTTGGTCAATGCCTGATAAGCCCAATCAGTTGGGTAGACATCAGAGAACTGAGAGATGCTCTTAACTTCTTCGCTGGAAGCGGAGTAGTTAGAAACACCATTGATGTTTAGCTCAGCAGCATTAGCAGCCATTGGAGCCAAAAGGCCCAAAGCAGCAGGTGCTACCAGCAATTGCTGGAATAGTTTCATTGAGATTCCTCACACGGAATTATTAAATGAGTGGGTAGATTCCCACTAGCATATTTTTACTTTGCCTCTAAATATTGAATGTCATCTGCAACACCATAAGGCTTAAAAGCATACATGTTAATTTTTTAATAACCTGTCCTTAAACGAATGATAACCCTATAAATACCAGGCTTACCTGTAGATGCATCAAGTCTTTTTGATGTATACTTTGAGGGCGTTAATCGATCCATATGCCTCCGATTGAATCGCCCGACCAACTCCTCCCAAGCCTTAAGTTCAGGAATTGTCTAGAGAAAAACTATCAAAATCGTCAACTTATTCACAAAAAACGAGGGAGCATCATTGTTCTTAAGAAGAATCAGTATTGGATGGTAATAAGGGGAATGGTTAAGCTTGAATCTATAACAATGCATGGAGACCAACAACTTCTTGGCTTAGTTGGTCCAAATGAGATATTCGGTAATTCTCTTACTAAGGTTCTTCCTTACCAAGTTAAAGCTCTTTCAGACTGTGATCTCCAATGTTTTGATGGCCTTGAAATTGAATCTTCTCCTTCATTAGCATTAGCAGTTTTAAAAGGAGTTTCTGAACGTCATAAACAATCAGAGATATTTCTTAGTTTATTTGGTTTAAATCTAATAGAAGAACGCATTAAAGAGTTTTTGAAATCAATTTCCAAAGACTATGGACAAGTTTCTGAAGATGGAATTGTTATTAATTTTCGATTAACACACCAAGATTTAGCAAATGCTTTAGGCACGACAAGAGTTACTATTACACGTATCATGGGTTTACTTAAGAAGCAGAGATTCTTAAGGATTAATAGTAAAAAAAATATAATACTTTTGTGACTAATTAATTCAATTGAATCACTGGTATCCTGAATGACATGCACTGAGATAATTGAGCAATAAAATAATTATGTGGGATTGCTGCTATCCCACATGCAACCTCCCCAGATTCAACTTTATTGTCCTCACACAACAGTAAGTTACTACTGGGGAGTGGGATCCAGTTACATTTTTAGCAGTTGATCACTTAATTATGATTTTACAACAAGAATCTGATAGTGATCGTTTAAGTTTCAAGGAAGAGTTTGAAGCATTGATAAATGATATTTTGAATCTTAAATCTACTAAGTCACTTGTTGGGGAATCATGCAAAATTCTTGGGCTTATGATCACAATATTTGGAACTCATACAGCTGCTTCTATTACTTTTGAAACAGGAGATCGTAGATATGTTTTGTCCACTTTGGCTTGCCTTGGTGCAGGTCTTCCTCTTTCTGAGATTGGCTGCATTGCAATCAGTAATAAGAAATCAGCCAATGCTGCTTCAACCCAAGCATGTATTTCTTTTTAAATTACACTTACCTAGTAGGCTCTATAAAAATTCAATCTTTTCTTTTCATCATCATATCACCACATGCTAAGAAACAATTAGAAAGGGGTAATTATAGTTGCTTTACAATAAAAAATATAGGAGATATAAGAATCCAATATACTTATTAATTTATAATTCTTGCTGCAGTAGAATTACTACTATTAAATCATAATTTGTCTTAGATACTTTAGAGAGAATTAGCATTTCAAATTAGTCAACTCTCTGCAGTAATTACATTGAATCTTAATGGTTTAATCAAGTAGCTAGCAAAACTTCTAAAATTATAAAAATATCTGAATCTTACTTGAATAGAAATGAAAGGAAAAATTAATTACTTAAGGCTTAAAAGTACATACAAAAAATTGCAAATTAATTTTAAATTTATTATCCATACAATCACTATTTGATCCTTACAAGGAAAGATCTGATTGACTACTTCTATGAGCTATAAGCAAACATATAACCGAATCCCCTTACTGTATGTATATATCTAGGGACTGAAGTATCGTCTTCAACCTTTTCGCGTAACCAACGAATATGAACATCAATAGTCTTATGATCTATCTCCAGATTATTCGGCCAGACTGCTTCAAGAATCTCGTCTCTCGAGTGAACTTTGTCTGGATAGCTCATTAGGTATTTGAGAAGTTTGTATGCTTTTGGGGCAAGCTTTAGTGGTAGCCCATTTTTAATGACAGAGTATTGCTCGAGGTCAATAGAAATATCTCCCCCACTCAATGTTTTCTTGCTATTAACCCTTTGATTTGATTTTTCTACTCTTCTAAAAAGAGCTTTGCATCTAGCAGCTAATTCACGCCCCCCATAAGGCTTTACTAAATAGTCATCAGCTCCTATCTCTAACCCCAGGACTCGATCAGATTCGTGGCCGCAATTGCTGATTAAAAGTATGGGGATGTTGTTGCTTTTGTCACGTAACTCTTGACAGACTCCTAGCCCTTTTATATCTGGCAACTCGTGAGAGAGCACGACTAAATCAAAAGGATTTGAGATTTGACGATTATTTAGAGCGTTTAGAGCTTCCTTTCCTGTATTGCATGTCACAACCCTAAAGCCTACTTTTTTCAAAATAGTGATCGAGGCTTGACAGAGGTTATTGTCAGTTTCAACTAGAAGAAGTCTAGGTTCTTTAATGTCTGAAGAAACGGAGGAGAGAGTCTTCACTTTTGAGTTCCAATCATTTCGGAATCGTGCATAATTTGACTGATTTGGATGGCAAGAGAGCCCAATATCAGCAAACCATCAACATTTCTTGATCTATCCTTAACCTTCTGAGACAGCTCTAGCACCTGACTTCTTAGCGATTGCAGGCTTTTAGGAGCTTCTTTTGCTAGCACTCTGTAAGCCACAAATCAAGATTACTTGATCTTATCAAGGTTTTTTGATTAATGTATGAGGGCCGATGTCTTATCGCTTCCATGACCTTCGCAAGGAAGGTGACTTCCCTCGTTTCTATTGCCACCCTTGGGGTTGGTATTGTTGCTTGTGGATCAACTGATTCAACCTCCGGTGTGCGCCTAAGTGGTGCTGGAGCATCTTTCCCCGCAAAGATCTACACCCGATGGTTCTCTGATCTCGCTAAATCTGGAGGGCCACAGGTTAACTACCAAGCCGTTGGGTCTGGATCTGGGCGTAAAGCATTTATTGATCAAACCGTTGACTTTGGAGCCTCGGATGACCCGATGAAAGCCAAAGACATCGCCAAAGTCACTCGAGGATTGGTTCAAATCCCAATGGTGGGTGGAACCATTGCTTTCGGATACAACAAGCCTGGTTGTGATCTCAAGCTGACTCAAAAGCAAGCAGTCAGGGTCGCAATGGGCAAAATCACAGACTGGAGCGAGCTAGGTTGCTCTTCAGGAAAGCTCACCTGGGCTCATAGGTCTGATGGCTCAGGAACGACCAAAGCTTTCACCAATTCAATGGAAGCTTTCTCAAATGACTCCGGTGAATGGTCTCTAGGTACTGGTAAATCAGTGAAGTGGCCAGCAGGTATAGGTGGCAAAGGCAACGCTGGTGTTGCTGGAATTATCCGAAGTACACCTGGTGCAATTGGTTACGTCAACCAGTCCTACATAAGAGGAGAGGTAAGAGCTGCAGCTCTTCAAAACCTTTCAGGTGAATTCTTGAAGCCAAGTACAAAAGCAGGTGCTGCTGCTCTAAACGGAATCAGATTGGATCGAAATCTTGCAGGTAAAAATCCAAATCCAACTGCTCGTGGCGCCTACCCCATTGCAACGCTTACTTGGATCTTGGCCTATGAGACCGGTAACGGCTCTAAAACAAAAGCCATACAAGAGTCCTTAAACTACTTGCTTAGTGATAAGGCTCAAAACAAAGCCCCTACACTTGGCTTTGTGCCTCTGAAGGGTGACATCCTTAACAAGGCACGTGCTGCCGTAAAGAGGATTGGAAACTGATCTAAAGGAGGACCATTCATCCCCAATAACCTTAAGAGGGGTCCTTGACCCCTCTTTTTATTGGTCATATTTAGGGCTTATTTTGGGAGAATTGTGCCAACCAAACCAACTCCAATAGTTGTAGCGATCAATTGAAATGGTTTTACTTTATTAGTGATTATCAGTAAAATTGTGATCATTAATAACAATAATCTGGGTATTAATTCAATCATACTATTTACTTCCAATGCAATCGAAGTCATAGGTATTGCTGCTCCAATGATTGCACCTGGCAAGCCAGAAAGGATACCATTTAGAAAGATATTCACGCTTACTTTTCTTTTTAAACCCTCAAGAAAAGGTGTACCAATAAGAACAAAAATGAAACTTGGCAAGAAGATTCCAAAAGTTGCTGTTACTGCTAAAGAGAGTGCCAAAAGCAATCCTCCTTCATTCCATCCAGCTTGATAGCCAACAAATGCACTTGTAAGTACAACAGGTCCAGGAGATAATTGCCCTATTGCTAATCCATCAAGGAAACCTTGAATATTTAGCCATCCCATCTCAATAATTTGATTTTGTAATAAAGGAATAATTACCAGACCTCCACCAAATACAAATAATCCTGCCTTAAGGAAAAGTAAAAATAATTTCAAGTGAAAAATAAAAACATCCTCTTTTTCTTCTCCTAAAACTAAAATAGTTAGAAGATTAAAGGGTGAGATAACACTTGAACCAAAATGTATATGATCTAATCCTAAAGGCCAAATAAAAAGTCCAATATAGTTTTTAGATTTATATCTAAATAAATTAAACAGACCTGCTAATAATAAAAGCATAATAACAGGTAAATGAATAGACGTAAATTGATCAATCAATGTGCCTATGAGAACAAAGCTTGCTATTGATATTTGCCACAAATGAGAACGCTTTTGAAGAAGTCTCCAAGCAAAAGCCCATATAATTGAAGCAACGACTACTTGAGTAATGGAAACAATGTCTTCAAAGCTATCAATAGACTGTCCTTGTCGCCATAGTTGACTCAATAGTAGAACAATTAGAAGGCCAGGAATCAGAAAACAAATCCCACTTATGAAGCCGCCTGCTTGTCCACGAATCTTCATCCCAAGATAGATCGCTAATTGACTAGAGGCTGGACCTGGTAATACCTCACATAAACCCAATCCTTCTTCAAAATCTTGATTGGAGACCCAATTTCTCTGTTTTACAATCTCATCTTTCAGTATTGCTATATGGGCATATGGACCACCAAATCCGAGAAGTCCTATTTTTAGAAAGGTTTTAATCAACTCAGGGAATGAAGGTTGCATTCAAATAAGTTGAGTTAGAGGCTAAGAATATAGAGTTCAAATCATTTGATTTTGGACTTATGGCGAACTTCCTTTAAGCGATACAGAGTTAATTAATGCTGGTAGACGTAAGCTGCTTAGCCATGAGAAGAGCACGAGTAAACTGGAGCACCATAAACAAAGTTGCATCCCTATAGTTGCATTCTCTCCAAGCATAAATAAAGCTCCTGAAAGTAATGTTCCTAGAAGCCTGCCGGCTGCATTCGCCATGTAATAGAAACCAACATTCAGGCTCACGCTGTCTGCATCGGTATAAGCCAACACCATGTAGGAATGGATAGATGAGTTCATTGCAAAAACCACTCCAAAAGCAATTAAGCCAGCGGTAATAGCAATGCCTGGATCACTCTGCCTCCACAACGCAATAGCGATGAGTCCAGGAATTGCAGTAAGAACAGCACTCCAAAACTTAACTGTGGAAACTCCTGGACTGGATTTTTTGCCCCAGGCATTCCTTAAAGTGGGCGCTAACGCCTGCACAAAACCGTAACCAATCACCCATAGTCCTAGAAAAGCTCCAATCTCTGAAAAGTTCCAGTTAAGAGATGTCTCTAGAAAAACAGGTAATGCAACGACAAACCACACATCTCTAGCTCCAAAGAGAAAAAAACGTGCCATAGAAAGTGCGTTGATCCCTTTGGATTTTGAAAATAGATCTTTAAACATCGGCTTCTTCTTCATACGCCCCATATCACCAGGCAAGACCAGAGTCAAAACAAAAGACAGAGCCAGGCCAAATGCCATTAGCTCAACGGCCTTATTGAAACCAAAACTAATCAGCAAAACTCCACCCAGAAAAAATCCCACACCCTTGAGAGCATTTTTGGAACCTGTTAGAACCGCAACCCATTTAAATAATTGCTTTTTACCTTTCTGTTCTTCTTCCGGCGTTTCAGGAACAACTGTTTTGATTGCACTCTTTGCACTCATTTTGTTGAGGTCTTTGGCGATGCCACTGATTGCTTGCGCAACCATGACATAACTAACGCTTAACAACTTTGGCCAACTAGCAGCAACAGGAACCAACATCAGTAGAGCACCTATCTGCAGAAGAGTTCCTGCCCATAGGGTTAGTCGTAAGCCATAGCGAGCACCAATCCAGCCGCCATACAAATTGGTAATGATGCCAAAGAACTCATAAAAGAGAAAAAGAAAGGCAATTTCTAAAGCTGTATATCCAAGCTGATGGAAATGAAAGACCACCAACATACGCAGAGCGCCATCAGTAAGAGTGAACGCCCAATAGTTGGCTGTGACGATCCCGTATTGCTGCAGAGACGACAATTTCATTTGGTTATCTTTTAACCTTTGCTATCTAGATTCACGACATAAGAAGTTAGGTCTGCCATACGACAGCTGTAACCCCATTCATTGTCATACCAGGCAAAAACTTTTAATTGATTCCCATCTATAACCATTGTGGACAAAGCATCAATAATTGAACTGCGTGAATCATTGACGTAGTCAATGGAGACTAAGGGCCTTTCTTCATAGCCAAGAATTCCTTTTAAGTCTCCTTCCGCTGCACGTTGAAAAGCGTCATTAACATCTTGAACTGAGACCTTTCTCTCAAGTTCGAAAACGGCATCAGTCAGGGATGCATTCAACAGTGGAACACGTACAGCATGTCCGTTTAATTTGCCTTGAAGCTCGGGGAAAATCATTCCTATAGCTTTAGCCGAACCAGTTGTAGTGGGGATGAGGCTTTGAATACTGCTGCGTGCTCGCCTTAAGTCGCTTTTAAAAGAGTCAATTGGAACCTGTGTATTGGTGATGTCATGAAGAGTGGTAATGGCTCCATGCATGATTCCAAAGTTTTCATTGACAACTTTGACAACTGGTGCCAAGCAATTGGTTGTACACGATGCAGCTGTGACTAGTCGATGAATCTTAGGGTCGTAAAGATTATGGTTGATTCCATAGACGATATTTAGAGCTTCTGTCCCTGCCACTTCACCTGTCACGGGACAAGCAACAACAACTCTTTTAATGCCACACTGATCAAAGTAAGGGTTTAATAGTTCTGGTGTTTTTATCTTTCCACTGCATTCCAGAACAAAGTCAACACCCGCTTGCTCCCATGGAACATTAGTGGGAGCACTCTCTTGCGAGTAGCTAAGAAATTGACCATCAATCTTGATCCCTTTTAAGTCGGAATCAATGTGCTGGTCCCAACGACCATGAACGGAGTCAAATTCCAGTAGATGAGCTGCTGTTGGAGCATCTCCTGCTGGGTCATTGATATGAACTAGTTCAATATTGGAACGACCCCATAAGGCACGAAAAACTAAGCGGCCAATCCGACCAAAACCATTAATACCAATGCGCATTGAACCAACTAGCAGTAAAAAAAAGAACGCTCTGGGCTTGAAAGAAAAGCTACCTTAGAACGCATCAATTTATTTTGATGTATCAACCCTGCTTGATGCAAGCTATTGTGTGATTGCTTCAAAAATTGATAGCAAAAACCTTTGTAGATCATTTGGATTCATGAGAGCAGTCATTGCTGAAAAAAATGTGCTTGCGGCAAGTCAAGCAAGTGGGCTTCTCAAGGCCTTAGCCGATCCTCTTCGTATGGAAGTCATTCAATCTTTATCAGAAGGAGAGTGTTGTGTTTGTGATCTGATGGAAAAGACAGGTCTTGCGCAATCACGCCTTTCATTTCATCTCAAGGTTCTAAAAGATTCAGGATTAATTACAGACCGTCAAAGCGGACGTTGGGTGTACTACAAATTGGATCTAAAAGCGTTGCAATTATTAGAAGATTGGATAGCTGATCTGAAAAAGAGTTGTAAGAATGCAGCAAAGCCTTGTTCTTAATCCGTACTTATAGGATCTGACTTTAATTGATCAACTCTTTAAAATATCAACAACATTGTCTTCTTCAAGGCATTAATTGGTGTTCTTGTTGCCCTCGCTAATGAACGATACCCCAATCAGTAAAACCGTTCATATTGATAAGTAAATATACTAATTAGTGGCAATATGTCTCAGTGATTCACAAGATTCTAGAAGAACTTCTATTTAACTCAATAGTCATTCTACTTTGTTAATTGATGGGTACAACTAGAGTCTTCTAAGCTCATATCTATTAACCAATTTTTATCAATACCAAGGAGTTCAATAGCGTTTAATTCAAAACTATCAAGTTCAAAGTAGTTGTAAGGAACATTTACCCGTAAGGTTAATTGCCCCTCTTCTCTTGAAATGGAGTGATTGGAAAATTCTAGTTCTTCTAAATTTCCATCAACATCATTTGAGATAGTTAGTTTTAAGATCTTCTTCAGATTCCATGGAGATTTATCCATGAAACTTGCTTGATCTTCCCAGTATTTTTTATAGGCATGGAACCCTTTCTTAATGTTCATTGCTCACTCCATTTAAATTTGATTAGAGGTTATAGTTAGGATTATAAGTCAATGGCTGGTTAACGAATCCTACCTATTTACAAGTTGGGCACCTGTACCCTTATTACATCAACCACCCAAGGAATTAACAATAGAACAAGTGTTATGAACAGTAACAGAAATGGTATTTCCCGTTAGCATTGAATCATCAACATAAAAGAGATATTTCTGCACTGTTCTTTCAGAATCTAATTGTCTATATTTATCAATCAATTGAATCTCGAAATTGCTCAAGACGTACATCACTTAATCCTTGTATTAAAGCCCAAGCTGTTTCACCAGAGATAGTCTTTTCATCACAATATTGCAAGACTGCTTTATCTATTGCTTGTATAAGAGCTTGGATATCTTGATCTTGTAGATATTTGAATTTATTATTCATTACGACAGACTCAAACTAATAACTGAATGAAAGCCTTCTTTGCGAAGATCATTGACCTAGAAGTATGACCTCCCTACTCTAATCAAATATTGTTGATTTATTCAAGCTTTATTGATGTAATGTCGG
>QCJM01000016.1 GCA_003216035.1 Prochlorococcus sp. AG-409-B13 | reverse complement strand
GGCGAAACCACAATTACCGCTGAGATCATGCCTCCTCGCGGAGCAGATCCTTCTCATGCCTTGAAAATGGCTAAAGGGCTTGCGGGTCGCGTTCATGCCATCAACGTTACAGATGGCAGCCGAGCAGTGATGCGAATGAGCAGTATCGCCGTTTGCAAATTACTCGTGGACTCAGGATTAGAGCCTGTTTTACAGGTGGCATGTCGAGATCGCAATAAGATTGCACTCCAAGCTGATCTATTAGGAGCACACGCTCTTGGGATAAGAAACATTCTCTGCCTCACTGGAGATCCAGTCCGTGTTGGGGACCAACCAGATGCTCAATCAGTGAACGAGTACGAATCAGTCAGGCTTTTAAAGCAAGTCAAAGCATTGAACTTGGCACAAGATCCAGTTAGTGGAATCTTGCCAGATGGTCCAACTGAATTTTTCTCAGGAGCTGCTGCAGACCCAAATTGCCGCAGCCTGCGAAGCCTAATTAGCCGACTAGAGCGCAAAAGAGATGCAGGCGCGCGTTTTCTGCAAACGCAAATGGTCATGGACCCCAAAACTCTCGAATACTTCTGCAAACAAGTAGCCAATCCCTTAGAGCTACCTGTACTGGCGGGGGTATTTCTATTAAAATCAGCTAAAAATGCTCAATTCATTAATCGAGTAGTTCCTGGTGCTTGCATACCAGATTCACTTATTGCAAGACTCGAAGCTGCTGAAAACCCCTCATCGGAAGGGATTAAAATTGCTGCTGAGCAAGTTAAAAGCTTCTTAGGGTTAACTCAAGGAGTTCACTTAATGGCCATTAAGGCTGAACACTTAATACCTGAAATTCTGGATCTAGCACAACTCAATTTGCAGCAGAAGTAAGATCTGTTCCTAACAATTCAGCCATAGCCTTCTGCTGTGGAGATGGTTCAACCAAATCCTGTCTTCTTGCATCAGTGATAAGCCAATCCAAAGCGGCTTCTTGAAGGTCAAAATGATTGCCATTTTTTCCAACGCAATAAGTTCCAAAGACTAATTTCTCTAATAACTGAACCCCTGGACCAATGCGGGAATAATCAAAAATAATAGAGTTATCAATTGTTGCACCTTCACAAATGCAACAGCTAGGTCCAATCATGGAAGGACCAATAATTGACACCCCATCTTCAATGCGTGTCATTCCACCTACATAAATAGGCCCCTTAACATTAATCTTATCCCAATTTGCAGCCACATTGAGACCTGTATAAACCCCTGGCATAACTTGTTTTCCAGGAATCCCAACCTGGCGAACCTCTCCTTGAAGCACACTTCGAATTGCCTGCCAATAATCAGGAACTTTTCCTATATCAACCCACTCAAAATCCATTGGCAAAGCATAAAAAGGTGCGCCCATTCCTACCAATCTTGGAAATAAATCAGATCCAATATCAAAAGGTTTTTCCGAAGGAATATGGTCAAATATCTCAGGCTCAAATAAATAAATCCCAGTATTAATTGTGTCACTCAACGCCTCATCTATATTCGGCTTCTCTTGGAAAGCCTTTACTCGATCATCTTCATCTGTGACGACTACTCCATAACTACCAACTTGATCTTTAGGAACTCTTTTAGTAATCAAACTAGCCAAAGCACCTTTAGCCTTATGGCGCTTAACAGCCTCTGTAAGGTCAAGGTCAATGAGCGCATCGCCACAAAGTACAACAAAAGTGTCATCAAAAAACTCTTGAAAATCTTGTATTTTCTTCAGGCCTCCTGCAGAGCCAAGAGCATCTCCAATTAATTCTCCATCTTCTATGCGGCCCTCAAAGCTATAGGCGATTTCAACACCAAATCTTTGACCATCTCGAAAATAATTTTCTATTTCTTCAGCCAAGTGAGAAACATTCACCATGACCTCCTTAAAATTATGCTCCTTAAGGAGTTCCAACAGAAACTCCATCACAGGCTTCTGAAGGATTGGAATCATCGGCTTTGGGATCACGTGAGTGATCGGCTGGACTCGAGTTCCTTTACCGGCCGCCAGGATCATCGCCTTCATTGGCGTTGTAGGCCTCATCTAATGCAGCCAACATAGACCAGACCCCTTTAAGGCCGCCAACTAAGCCGCCGCCGGCGTTGCAACTGGCAACTCCAGTGATTTCAGGGGGAGTTGAGCAATAGTGCCTGGCGAAAGTATCCGTTTGAGTCGTAATGGAGCGTAAATAGATCCATCCTGTTCAAGCTCTACTTTGCCTTGAGAGCAAAGAAACAAAAGGGCCCAAAAAACTCCTACCCGATCAGTGTCTAAATCAGCATTAGCAATATTTGACCAATGACCAACTAAATACTCAAAATCAACCCAATGCAGCGCCTGATCCCAACCATTTAAAAAGACTCCCAATGCTGCAGTGGTTTCAGGGAGTTTCTCCCTATGAGCCAAAGCAGTCACCTGAGCAATTGCCTCCTTTTCGCTAAATCTCTTAATCCGGTTGCGTCTACGTTGATGCAATGCATCCGTTTCAAGCTGTTCAGCAATAGATTCAAGTTGTTCTATCAGCTCCCCCAAAGTCACTGGTCTTCTAAGCGGGGGGGGAGCTACAGGGCGACGAAAAAGGTGACGTTCCGGTCTCTTGGGGAGTTGAAAACTATTGTCAAGCCAAGCCTGTTCTGAAAAATCTAATTCCAGGCTGTCTTCTTCAAGAGGTTCTGGTGGAAAAATATCTGCTTCAAGAACCTCTGCCTTTAAACCAACCAATACGGAAGCAGCCAGGAATGCCTCACTACTTTCAGCCAAATCCCTTTCAAAACTGCCTCCATAACTCTTTGATTGGGCAGCAATCTGTCGAGGGACTTCAATCCTTTGTCGAAGTTGATCAAGAAATCCATCCACAACTGATATCACATCCACATCCCACGGATCCAAGTCACCGCGTTGAGCAGCATCTTGAAGAAGTCGAATAGCAAGCCGGGCTCCAGCATCAGCACCCGTTTTCAATCGATCATCTTGCAAATCAACCGCGAAGCTTGTTCAAAGTATCAATACAAAAGAAAGGATGCCAGTAAAAAAACAAAATTTTCAATCCAATTCATTCAAAAATAGAAATGTCCAAACATTCAAAACACCTAATGCCAAACTCAATGAGTGCTTATTAAGACACTTTCCAATTTTGGAGCCACAATAAAAGCAGGCATTAAGTTGCTTTTAATTAATTGAGATGCCTCAGATTTATTTAACCTTTCTTTTGCAATCATATCCCGATTAACTAAAGCCTCAATAGAAGCACTATAACTATCTGTCATAAGCCTAGGGTAAAGTCCTATCCCAATTATCGGGACTAAAAGTGAGCTAATAATATATATCTCTCTAGGTTCAGCATCTACCAAGTTTGCATGGGCTACCAATTCAGTATTCTCCTTCCCAAAGAAGATTTCTCTTAACATGGATAACAAGTAAATAGGCGTCAGGATTACCCCTACAGCAGCCAAAGAGGCAATCACAATTCTAAATGGCAATGTATATGCCTCATCAGTTACAAATCCTGCAAACACCATTAACTCAGAAACAAATCCACTCATTCCTGGCAAAGCCAAAGAAGCCAGTGCACAGACTGTCCAAAGGGCAAACATAATTCTCATTTTTTGACCAACACCTCCCATTTCATCAAGTTGAAGTGTATGAGTTCGGTCATAAGTTGCGCCCACCAAGAAAAATAAACTTGCCCCAATTAATCCATGACTAATCATTTGCAACATCGCTCCACTCGTGCCTAATGAGCTAAAACTGCCGATGCCAATCAGGACAAACCCCATATGACTAATTGAGCTATAAGCAATCTTTCTCTTTAGGTTTCTTTGGGCAAAGGAAGTCAGCGCCGCATAAATAATATTAACAACACCCAATATCACTAATAATGGAGAAAACTGAGCATGCGCATCAGGTAAAAGTTGTGCATTAAATCTTAAGAGGGCATAACCTCCCATCTTTAAAAGTATTCCCGCCAAAAGCATATGCACTGGCGCGGTTGCCTCTCCATGAGCGTCGGGCAACCATGTGTGCAAAGGTACTATTGGCAACTTGACTCCAAACGCTATTAGAAGGCCTGCATAACAAAGCAATTGGAACCCAGTACCAAAAGCCTGTTGAGCAAGGTGAGTGAATTCAAAATTGGGAGT
Organism: Prochlorococcus sp. AG-409-B13; assembly: GCA_003216035.1. GTDB lineage: Bacteria > Cyanobacteriota > Cyanobacteriia > PCC-6307 > Cyanobiaceae > AG-409-B13. Next base: position 27,736 of record QCJM01000016.1, on the reverse strand, counting down.
TCCTCCCCCAAAAAAGCCCATTGCAAGAGCTACCAACAAAATGAATAAAGAACTTCCTGCTGTATAAATAATGAATTTGGTAGCGGCATATTGACGTTTTTTCCCACCCCAAATAGCAAGTAAGAGATATACAGGTAATAGCTCAAGCTCCCAGGCCAAAAAGAAGAGCAACATATCTTGCACAGCAAAAACCGCTATTTGGCCCCCATCCATAGCCAAGAGAAGAAAGAAAAATAACTTTGGCTTATAAGAAACTGGCCAAGCAGCCAATACAGCTAATGCGGTGATAAAACTAGTGAGAAGGATTAATGGCATTGAAAGGCCATCTGCCCCTACAGCCCAAGTAAGGCCTAAGTCAGGCAACCAATTGACCCGCTCAGAAAGTTGAAGGCCCTCTTGGCTGGGGTCATAACCATTCAAATAAGCACCAACCGTTATCAAAAAGGTGACTAGTGCAACGACCAAAGCAAACCACCTCACCTGTTTCCCTTCGCCTTCATCAGGGATGAAGGGAACCAGTAAAGAAGCAATGATTGGGAAAAGGATAGAAACGCTCAACCAGGGGAAATCAGAGCTAACCGGTTCAACCAACGGCATTACTCCTGGATATAAAGAGGCCCCTATAGCAAGCTCCTGCACGAATCAGACTTCTCAGCACTGGTCGGAGTGTAGAAATACTGAGCGACCGCGCATCACCTCGATAGGCGTTGACACACAGAACAAGTAAAGGCAACTCAAACAGGAGGTGGCGCAAGGACACCAAAAAGTACCACCAGAGCAATAACCCCACCAAAAACTATTAATGCATAAAACTGAGCGCGACCAGTCTCGAAATACTTCAACCCTTCACCACTGCCTAAAGTAAGAAGACCCGTTAGGTTAACAACTCCATCAACCACCTTCGCATCCACTTCAAGCACTTCCTTAGCAAGTTTTCGACTGCCTCTTACAAAAATCTTTTCATTAATATCATCTAAATACCACTTATTTGACAAGAAATCATTAATTGTTCCGAAGCGAGCTGCTATTACTTGTCCAATATCTATACGGTTTAAGTAATAAGCAAGTACAGCCAAAGTTATTCCAGCACTAGAGATAGCTACCGATGCTCCAGCCAGAGGAAGGAATTCACTCCAACTGAATTTTTCAGCCATTAAAAGGCCTTCTTCCTGATTCAAGAAAATTGCGAATCTGCTATTCCATGGCATCCCAAGTAGGCCAATTAAAATTGAGGGCCCTGCCAATGCGCATAAAGGAAACGTCATTGGCCAAGCTGATTCGTGAATTACACCAGTTGAGTGTGAATGTTCATCCTCATCAACTGCTTTACCTGAAGCATTTAGCAAGTTGCTCTGAAGAGCTTTATCCTCTCCCCGGAAAGCACCTTCAAATGTAAGGAAGTAAAGACGGAACATATAAAAAGCAGTCATACCTGCAGTGAAAAAGCCAATGAGCCATAACCAAGGGAAAGTATTAAATGCCTGACCGAGGATTTCATCCTTACTCCAAAATCCAGCTAATGGAGGGATTCCACTAATAGCAATACATCCCACAAGAAAAGTGGTTGCAGTAATAGGCATTTTCTTACGCAATCCCCCCATCAACCTCATATCTTGGGCCAAAATTGGTTCATGGCCAACAACTTCTTCCATCGCGTGAATAACTGAACCTGAACCCAAGAAAAGCATTGCTTTAAAGAATGCATGAGTAACTAAATGGAACATCCCAGCGATAGGAGCTCCACAGCCCATGGCAAGCATCATGTATCCAAGTTGAGAGACAGTGCTGTAAGCAAGCCCCTTTTTTAGATCCATCTGAGTGAGAGCAATTGACGCTCCCAGAAAACATGTAATCGTGCCAATTACAGCGATCACAAGTCCTACAAAAGGGAACTGGCTATAGAGGGGTTCTAAGCGAGCTACCAAGAAAACTCCTGCAGCAACCATAGTTGCTGCATGGATAAGTGCAGAGATAGGGGTTGGTCCCTCCATTGCATCTGGAAGCCATACATGCAGCGGGAATTGAGCAGACTTCGCCATAGGCCCCATGAACACCAAGAGACAAAGCGTTAGAGCCGCCCAAAGAGGCACACTCCCACTCTCAATAGCACTCGAAAGACCTGCTGCAATCCCTTGGAAGTCAAAACTGCCTGTCGCCCAGAAAAGACCAAGGATCCCTAAAAGCAATCCAAAATCACCTACCCGATTAACCACGAAAGCCTTTTGCGCAGCATGAGCAGCTCCTTCCCGGTCATACCAAAAACCAACCAACAAATATGAACACATTCCGACTAACTCCCAAAAAACATATATTTCAAGCAAATTCGGACTCACAATGAGCCCAAGCATCGAGCTGCTAAATAAAGCTAAATATGTAAAAAAACGCACATAACCCTTGTCATGTGCCATATAACCATGCGAGTAAATCATCACTAGCAATGCAATGGTGGTGACAAGTGCAAGCATTACCGCACCTAAAGGGTCCACCATGTAACCCATAGGCAACTCAAAGCTGCCAGCACTGGCCCAAACGAAAAGATGTTCTACAGGCGGAGCACCGCCCAACTGCTCAATTAAGACCGCATAACTCAAAACTGTTGCAGCCCCTACACAGGTCAAAAGAGTTATTGCTACTGGCTTCTTCAGTCGATTAATGGTCCTATTAAAACTAATTAGAGCGAGCCCAATGGCCACTGCCCCAATCAGTGGAAGCACTGGTATTAACCAAGCAAATTCAGCAGCCGAGGGCATCTAATTCATTAATCTTCTGGGAGTGTACGCATCTCAGGTCAGCTAAGCAGTTCTCCTATGCGAGAAGAAAGAAATACTTTCGTTGCCAAAGGGATGTATCGATGAGCCCACCAAATGACAAACACTGCAATTGCAATGCCCAACTGAGACGGTCTTAAAAATTCCTTCCAAAGAAGTTTTTGACGGCCCTCAAAGATTGCTAAAAAAGGGATCACTGAGGTTTGATCCCTCAGTGTTTCAAAAGATTCTCCAAAGCGAGCTCTCATCCTTCTATCTCCATGCCATATAGCAAAAGCATGATGAGCAATTAGTCCGAAACAAGTCAATAATGTGAAGCTAGTCCCTAGCCAAAGCGCGTGGGTAAAACACCAAAGGATCTGACCTATTGCCTGCGGGTGTCTACTCACGCGAATGATTCCTGTCGCATATAAGCGAACTTGAGGTTTAAGCAGCGCAGGAATCTCTAAAAGGTTGTATGTAGCCGGATACAAAAACAAAAAACTTATTGCACTAAGGAGCCAAACAAATGGGATCACACCATTAAATCCTTGCAAATTCCAAAGCCTTATGCCGTCATAACGGTGCGCTAGGAAGTAAGCGATTAACAACACAGCAGAAGGGATACTGGCTGCAGCAAAAATCAATCTCCAAGCCCTTGCGCCCATTAAAGATTCGGCACGAGTACGCATTGCCGCCCCACCACTATGAATAACTGCGAACAAAACCAAAAGGCAAAACATCACCAAGCTGCTGTGATGAATACCTCCAAAGGCAACTTGTGTCATATGGTCATCGCAATAGTTATTAGATTCTGAGTCTCAGACGGTTCCAGCTTAAAGTTTTGCTCTGTTGAGCTAACGGGTGGGGACGTCCCATGGCCGATCTGCCCTTCACACTCGATCAGCTGCGTATACTTCGCGCAATTGTCAAAGAAGGCAGCTTCAAAAAAGCTGCCGATAGTCTTTATGTCACTCAACCTGCAGTCAGCCTACAGATCCAGAATCTAGAAAAGCAATTAGAAGTTCCACTGTTTGATCGAGGTGGTCGCAGAGCTCAGCTCACTGAAGCAGGACAACTCTTGCTTAACTATTGCGAAAGAATCCTCAGCCAATGCCATGAAGCATGCAGAGCAATTGAAGATCTTCATAATCTCAAAGGGGGCTCTCTTGTAGTTGGAGCGAGTCAAACAACTGGGACCTACTTAATGCCTAGGATGATTGGCCTTTTTCGTCAAAAGTTTCCAGACGTCTCTGTTCAACTACAAGTCCATAGCACTCGTCGAACAGGTTGGAGCGTGGCCAATGGCCAAGTGGATCTAGCAATAATTGGAGGAGAGCTGCCCACCGAACTAAAGGAGCTACTTGAAATCACCCCTTACAACACAGATGAACTAGCTCTAGTATTACCAATAAAACATCAATTAGCGCGGCTGGCAGAACTTACCAAGGAAGACCTATATAAGCTTAGTTTTGTCAGCCTAGATTCTCAATCAACTACTCGGAAAGTAGTTGACCAACTTCTTGCGCGTTCAGGTTTAGATGTTCAAAGACTTCGAATAGAAATGGAGCTCAACTCCCTTGAAGCCATAAAAAATGCTGTCCAATCTGGCTTAGGTGCAGCATTCCTGCCAGTAATCTCAATCGAAAGAGAATTAGCTGCTGGAACAGTTCATAAGCCACTAGTAGCAGACCTAGAAGTTAAAAGACAATTAAAATTAATCACACATCCAGCAAGATATTGTTCAAGGGCTGCAGAAACTTTTAGGGAAGACATTCTTCCAGTATTTGCCAGTGCTGATAGCCAAATCAAAAAGATTTGGCAATTAAATCATGAAAAAGGCTCAGAAAGATAATCAAAACTGAATAGCCTCCTGGTTTACTCCAACTGCATCTTCAGCGACGCCTTTAGTTATAAATTTATTTTCATTAACATCCGCCTGATATACACAACGAACAATAGGATTGTCCCTGATTGATCCTATATAGGCAAAGGTATTCATACGTTGTTTACACTCCCTAACGTCTTCATTTGTAATAGCTCCTTGCTTTTGAAGTACTGTCCAGTTTTCTCTACGAATCACACATCCTGGCTGAAGAGCCGGCTGCGTTACGAAGCTAGTTGATGGATTCAAAGTCGTGTACATCTCAACATCAATAACAAATGCACTCGCACCCCACTGCCTACAGAACTCAGGATCAGGAACAGCCATATCCAATTGTTGTTGACTAGCGATATTTCCTTGTCCGCCTTGAGTAGTACTTGTCACTGCACTCCCTATGCCTACTCCCACTATCAAAACCCCAGCCAAAACCGCTATCGAGCCTCTATTTAGATTCACTCCCCCTCCCCCTCCACTTGAACCAGCTGAGGGGACAGATCGGGAAGGACGAGCATAACTTGCACTTTCTCTGCCTGGGGCTCGAGAATCAAAGCGCCCCTGTCGATTAGAACCCGTCAAGCTCTTTCGACCTGATGATCGATTGTAGGGAGATCGAGTCACAACAAATCCGGGGTTCGAGGCAGTCCCATTGAATAATTCATTACTCGCGCTTCTGAGTTGTAGCTAAGTTCCCCTGCCTGAAGTAATTGACGAATTGTGCCTTCAAGATCAGAACCAATCTTCCGAAGGTTGTAATCACTGAGTTCAGAGCCTGCTTGAGCCTCAACCAATTCACTAAAGCACTTATGCACTTTGTCTAAAGCATTTTGAGTCCAAATAAATTCATTATCTGGATCAAGATCCAGAGTGAGATGATCTGAGTCTTGAACCAGATTCTGATTCTCAACCCTTGCCGTAAATAAACGGACGTGTCTTGTTGTGCACTTCAGTTGGGTCTCTGTCATCAAATTAACTGGGCCTACCAGCTGACACTGAGCAAAGATGAAATGACTCTATAGAGAAAAAGAGGAGGATTCCTCATTACAGTTGAAATTCACCTTCTATATTTGCATGCGCGTTGCTATCGCAGGAGCAGGGCTCGCAGGCCTGTCATGCGCAAAATACCTTGCTGAAGCGGGGCATACTCCCGTCGTTTACGAAGCTCGCGATGTCCTGGGAGGGAAAGTCGCAGCTTGGAAAGACGAAGATGGAGACTGGTATGAAACCGGCTTACATATCTTCTTCGGGGCCTATCCCAACATGCTGCAATTATTTAGGGAACTAGGAATTGAGGATCGATTGCAGTGGAAAAGCCACTCCATGATCTTTAACCAACCAGAAGAACCCGGCACTTACAGCAGATTTGATTTCCCAGACCTCCCAGCTCCGCTAAATGGGGTAGCAGCCATCCTTAGTAATAACGATATGCTGACTTGGCCTGAAAAAATCTCTTTTGGGATCGGACTAATCCCAGCAATGCTTCGTGGTCAAGAATATGTAGAAGAATGCGATAGCAAATCATGGACTGAATGGCTTCGTTCACAAAACATTCCAGAAAGAGTTAATGATGAAGTTTTTATCGCAATGAGTAAGGCATTAAATTTCATTAACCCTGACGAAATCTCATCTACTGTCTTACTAACTGCTTTAAATCGATTTTTACAAGAAAAGAATGGGTCAAAGATGGCCTTCCTCGACGGAGCGCCTCCAGAGAGGCTTTGCCAGCCAATAGTTGAGTATATTCAGCGATGTGGTGGAGAGGTCAACATAAATACTCCACTTAAAGGAATTAATTTAAATAATGATGGAACCGTTGCTAGTTATAGTGTTGGTGGACTTAATGGTAAAGAACTAAAGTCAGTAAAGGCAGATGCTTACGTAAGTGCCTTACCAGTAGATCTTTTCAAATTAATGCTGCCTAAGCAATGGAAAGAAATGGAGATATTCCAAAGACTAGAAGGTCTTAAAGGAGTTCCTGTTATCAATATTCATCTTTGGTTTGATCGGAAACTAACCGATATCGATCATTTACTATTCAGTCGCTCAGAACTACTCAGTGTCTATGCAGATATGAGTATCACTTGCAAAGAATATGAAGACCCTAATCGATCGATGCTAGAGCTAGTCTTTGCCCCTGCAAAAGATTGGATTAGTCGAAGCGATAAGGATATTATCGAGGCCACAATGAATGAGTTAGAAAAACTTTTTCCAACCCATTTCACTGGAGAAGATCAAGCCAAGTTGAGGAAGTTTAAAGTAGTCAAAACTCCTTTATCGGTTTACAAGGCTATCCCTGGATGCCAGGCGATACGACCCAGTCAGAAGACTCCAATAAGCAATTTCTTTTTAACAGGTGACTACACTATGCAACGTTACTTAGCCTCAATGGAAGGAGCTGTCTTAAGCGGAAAGCTCTGTGCACAAGAAATAAATAATTCACACAATTTATTTCCTCAAGATCACTCCCCTAATGAGGGATCGAGAAATTAGAAATGGCCCTAGGTTCATCTGATTCAACATTCCTGAATACTCAGCCTGAAGCAAGCCTTGAGGCAGCCTATGAAGTCTGTCGACAAGAAACTGCTCAATGGGCAAAGACCTTCTACCTAGGTACCATGTTGCTTCCTCCAATGAAGCGAAAGGCCATTTGGGCGATATATGTGTGGTGCCGAAGAACTGATGAACTCATGGATAGTCCTGAGGCACAAGCACTCCCTATTAGTGAGCTTTCTGAGCGACTGGATCAATGGGAAGAACATACGAGGGCAATGTTTAAAGGCGAAGTAAAAAATGAGCTGGATGCAGCCATGACAGATACCCTTGGTCGATTCCCTCAATCAATCCAGCCCTATCTGGATATGATCGATGGCCAAAGAATGGATTTGAATCTTCATAGATATGCAACATTTGAAGATCTAAAGCTTTACTGCTACAGGGTTGCGGGGACTGTTGGTCTTATGACCCAAGGGGTAATGGGATTAGACCCTGCTTATACAACTGCGCCTTGGAGCTACTCGCCAGACCCTTCAGAAGCAGCCATTGCACTTGGCATAGCCAATCAATTAACCAATATCCTCAGAGATGTTGGAGAAGACAGAGGACGCGGTCGAATTTATATCCCTCAAGAAGATCTCAGAAAATTTGATTATTCAGAATCAGATCTACTAGCGGGGAAGCTTAATGAGCAATGGAAAGAGTTGATGGCTTTTCAATTAAAACGAGCAAGAGATTGGTTCGCTCGTTCAGAAGCTGGCGTGAGATGGCTATCAGCTGATGCTAGATGGCCAGTATGGACATCCCTAAGGCTTTATAGAGGGATATTGGATGCAATAGAAAGAGTTGATTATGACGTTTTCAACAATCGAGCCTATGTAAATAAGTGGGTAAAAATGCTCGACCTTCCACTTTCCTATCTAATAGCCCAAATCAGATAAATAGAAGAATGCAATGAAATTATAAAAGCCGCCTCCATAGGAGTCAGAAGTCAATCAAACTGGGGTTTTTTGATTAGCCAAGAGATCCTTTAATTTTGATAGTTCACCAGCCCAACGGGGATCAGGCGCTTCAGAATTAGGAGCATCGCTATGTACAACTTTCTTTGATTCTTTTCGATTTGAACCTTTCGAATTGGAATTATGGCCTCCACTTCTACGCCCACCCCCAGAATTTGAATCACGTCGTTCTGAACGTTCGACCCTCAAATTATTCCCATTAAATTCACGCCCATTGAGCTGTTCAATAACTGCTTCCGCAATTTTCTCATCGTTGACATTTGCGAAACCAAATCCTCTACAGCCACCTGTTTCTCTATCAAAAACAGCTTTAAAACGAATCCCCTCTCCAATAGTTGCAAATAGAGCCTCTAGCTCCTTGCTCTCGAAGGTTTGCGGCAAATTGCCGATGTAAAGGCGAACACTCATGAAAAAGAGGGGAGAAAGGAATGATCCGGATCAGGCCGAAATAATCTTCATTGCTTGTGCAAGTTAATCACAGCAAGGTCTGATTTTGTTTCCACCAGTCACGTGCTTCCTTAAGAGCATCCTCTCGATTCAATAGTCGGCCAAAGGCTCTCTCTTGACAGAGATGACGCATTAATTGCCCTAGCTCAAAGCCAGAGGGAAGATTTAAACACTTTTGCAGAGTGTGCCCATTTACGGGAGAAGAAGGATGAAAAAGAGGATCATTCAAATCCCGCCAACGATTAAGCCAAATGACCTGATCAGTTGCAGATAGTCCAAAAATCAAAGCGGGCAAATCTCGTTCTAAGTCCTTATGCAACTGCAAGCGATCCGCTTCTGACAGGCTCCCAAAAGCCAATCCATCATTACGTTTCTGCCATTTTCTTAGGGTTGCGCAACGTTGACGTTGTCTCCTACTGAAGCGCAAACTAAACAAACCTTCATCACTTAAAAGATGCGTTAACCGAGCAAGAGGTAAGGCACAAGAAAGCTCTTTAGAGCTAAATAAGTTCTTCGCATCTTGTAAGAAAATGGAACCTTGATTCACAACCTTTAATGAATTCTCCCATGCACCCAATAACCCAATACTTTGAAGCAGTGGTATGACCTTGTCAGCCCATGAAGCATTTACTAATCGTTGAATTTCATACTGAATACGCTCTGGTGCAGATGTTTGCAAAAGTAAAGAATTAGCCTGAATCCAATCAATGGTTTGTGCGTCGGGCAATAAATGATGCTCAGCCATAAGCCTTAGGCCTCTAAGCAATCTCACAGGATCCTCAACTAAATTTTTCTCCTTTACTGCTACAAGCCTTTTATGAAATAAATCCTCAACTCCTCCTGTTGGATCAACAATGATTGGTTCAGGCTCAAGAGTTAAGGCAATTGCATTCAGCCTGTAATCTCTACTCCACAAATCGTCCTCGAGACTGGAACCAATCTGTCTAGCAAAATCAATTGTCCACCCACGAAAAACTAAGCGAGCAATATCTCGCTCAACATCCAGCAGAACACATTTGCCCCCCAGTTTCTCAGCAAAACTATTGGCAAGTTCAACTGCCTTAGCTGGAACCACCAAATCCAAATCAGGTTGTTTCTCAAGCCTGCCTAAAAGCCCATCTCTTACAGCTCCACCAACCAATACAGTTCCAGTGGGAAGATCATCAAGACAGAATGGCCAACGTTCTTGATGAAGTCTTTTAGAGAGTGAGCTAGCCATTAGAGCCTTATCACCCTCCAGAATGGACTGATCAGTTAGGGGTGAAAGCATGTGCATATGTGTTGATTGCCGATGGGTCGATCGGTGTCAGGCTTATCACTCTGTGGAAAGACAGCATGGAGTAGCTCATCTCAATGAAAACCCTGACTTAAAACCAAAGAATCCACGAATTCATATCAGTGTGCTTGAAACAAAAGATGGTGGTTCAGAAGTTGAATGGGACGTAAGAGCTTGCGCAAGTTTTATCGAAGATCATGGCCGTTGGCTTCGACTATGCCCTGGCCAGGAGCTCCCAACATGAATGATGCCAGTTTTAGTGATACTGAAGGAATGCCTAGTTTTATAATGGCTTTACACAGCTCATCTGAAACGTTTGGCATAGCTGTTCTCAACTTGCAGAATCCTAAAGAAAGTAAAAGAAGTTCAACCTTTCAAATTGGGAAACTACTTTCAAATACACTTCTGAGTTGTGTTGAAGAACTTCTACCAGCAAAGTATTGGCCACAATTAATTCGTTTAGCCGTCAATACTGGGCCAGGAAAATTTACCAGCACACGCCTAACTATTGTTATGGCTCGTACGCTTGCACAAGAACTCAATTGCCCTCTAGATGGAATTAGTAGCTTTGCATTAATGGCACCTAGACTTGCCAAAAGCTTGAGCAAAACTCAGATTAACAAACCCTTTTGGGTGATTCAGGAATTACATCGTCGAGGAATAGTAGCTGGCAAATATCTAATCAAAAACAAGACTAATATAAATTGCACTCATGAAGCTTTAGAGCTAGAAACCCCAAGCCTTATTAAAAGTAGCCTCAACTTAGAGCCGGCAATCCAAGCAGAAGAAGTTGTAGACCTTGATGTGATTCAACTTCTAAACCTCAGTTATTTATATCACCAAAAAGGTGTTAAAAGCAATTGGAGTGACGTGCTACCTATATACCCAACTTCCCCTGTAGGGAATATTAAGTGAATCTTTCTCGCCTTAAACACATTAGCCTGACTGGAGGACTATTCATTTGGTTAGTTTTATTTAGCCCTTTAAAACTTTATCGAGAAGCCATATTTAATAACATCCCTCCACAATTAATCTTAGTGCTTGGAGGTGATGTTAAACGAGAATATGTTGGCGTCAGGATGGCACATGCCTTAAATCTCCCTTTAATAGTCAGTGGAGGAAGCAATCCTGAACATGCAAAATGGTTAATTAATAAAGAAGGGATTCCATCTACTCAAGTAAAGCTTGATTATCGTGCTAAAGATACTTTTGGGAACTTCACCTCCTTAATAGATGAACTTTTTCAAGAAGGCATTAGACACTCTTTGCTAATCACAAGCGAAGATCATTTGCCTAGAGCAATGGCAGTTGGGAATGTGATTGCTGGCAGCAGAGGTATCCGTCTTACAAGCATCTCAGTACCTTGCGATCCATATTGCAAGAAAGAAAATTTGCAAAAGCAAATATTTGATTTAATACGTGCACTCACATGGGTAGCAACAGGAACAGACCCCAAGCTTGTTACTCAACAAAGTCTAAAAGTAACAATCAAGGATGGTTTGAAGACAATCTTTCGCTACGGGTTACAAGGCCCTGATCCAGTAGAAAGTTAATATTTTTCTGAAGCTCTTCTGTAGTGCATTCCAGGTCTAATTTGCGCTTACTTAATGGAGGTGGAATTGACCTGCCAATTCGCAAATGAATCGGCACTAAACGTGGCCATCTTGATCCAGCGCCAAAGGCTCTGTGGCTATTAATTATCGCAACTGGCAACAAATTTGCGCCACTTCGAGCAGCCAACAAAGCCGCTCCTGCCATTGGTTTATTCACACGGCCATCTTTCTGGCGAGTCCCGTCTAGGAAAACACCTATGGCCCGACCTTCAGAAAGTCGAGCTGTCGCCGTTCTTATTGCCTCCCTATCACTAGAACCTCTCTTAACTGGATAGGCCCCACAGGCCCTAAGAATTTGGCCTAAAAGAGGGATTGAAAAAAGTTCAGCCTTGGCCATGAAATCAACTGGCCGACCCAAAGCATGACCAAGAAGCGGTGGATCCAAATAAGAACCATGATTTGCTACAACAACCAGAGGCCCTTTATTTGGAACATTTGAATTGCAAAATGTATAACCTCGGAAGATTCCGCGAAAGATTGGCAAAACCAATAAATAACTAATTAGACGGTAAATGAAACTAGGTTCTTGCTTCATTAGAAAAGAGTGCTCAGAACAATCAGGTTATAAAAATAAAATCACAATCTCAATGGCCTAAATCACTAGCACTTGCTATTTGATTAGCGTTGACTCCCTTTAAAGATCGCTTAGCTAAACCACTAAGAACATTCCCTGGTCCAATTTCCACAAGATTGCTAACTCCAGTATTTAGCATCAAATTCATAGTCTCGCGCCAACGAACTCCTGTGACCATTTGTTGCTTTAATCGTTGCTTAAGAAGCTGCGCATCAGAGCTAAGAGTTGGTTCTGAATTACTAATTACAGGAATTCTTGCAGCATTAAAAACGACCCTTTCCAGCTCTTCAGCAAAAGCTTTCGCGGCATCTGCCATAAAAGGTGAATGGAAAGCACCTGAAACCTGCAAAGGGATGGCGCGCTTACAAGCCAATTGACCAGTCATCTCTTGAACAGCCTCAGGCGATCCAGAAAGAACTACTTGAGCATCGCTATTGTCATTGGCAATAAAAACTCCCTCAGAGGCTCCAACGAGCCCCTCAAGCTGATCACGATCAAATCCAATAACAGCGGTCATTGCACCGCCCCCCGCAGCAGCCATTAATTCAGAACGGCGCTTCAAAAGAGTCAGAGCCTTTTCAGCTGTAAACACTTCAGCCGCATAAAGCGCAACAAACTCACCGAGGCTATGACCAGCAACTAAAGAAGGCAACCGACCTTGACGTCGTAGATCATCTACCAACAATGACTCCACAACGAACATTGCTAATTGAGTATTTCGAGTGTCATTAAGGTCATAAAGTTCGCCTTTTTTAGGACTAGTACCCCTACAGATCTCTAACAAATCACGCTCAAGAATTTCAGAGGCAAATGCAAAACGCTGAATAGCTCCTGGTAAACCCAGAAGAGAATCAGCCATACCAAGCTTCTGTGAACCTTGACCAGGGAAAACCCAGGCTATGGACATAAAAACCCATTTACAAGTAAGTCCAAGCCTAGATCGGTCCTTGCCAACGCATTAATGCAGCTCCCCAACTCAATCCAGCTCCAAAACCAGAACTTGCAATCAAATCTCCAGACTTCACACGCCCATCATTGACAGCCTCGGCCAACATCAGAGGAATAGTTGCGGCTGAGGTATTCCCATACATTGCAAGGTTGCTCAGTACTTTGTGTTGAGGGATAGCAAAGCGATCAGCAACTGCATCAAGTATCCGCTGATTTGCTTGATGCAAGAGGAGCCAATCCAAATTCTCTGGAAGAATTTCATTCACTTGCAAAAGCTCTTCAAGAATTTCAGGCACTTCCCTAACTGCAAATTTATAAACCTCTTTCCCATTCATTTGGATAGGAGAAAAGCCTCCTCGTTGATGACTTGTTCCAGGTACCAAAGGTAAGTAATCCTGAACCTGAGGCAAATTAAGACAGTCACCTCTACTGCCATCAGATTTCAGTTTGAACCCAAGCAACCCGTCTTTTTCTGAGCTTGTTGCTTCTAGAGCAACAGCTCCTGCCCCATCTCCAAAGAGGACGCAACTTCTCCTATCGTCCCAATCAACCCAACGAGTTAATTGGTCAGCACCTATGACCAACGCCCGCTTCATCGATCCATTGCGCAAAAATTGAGCTGCAGTGACCAAAGCGAAAAGAAACCCACTACAAGCAGCAGTGAGGTCAAAAGATGCAGCATTGAATGCCCCCAGTTTTGCTTGAATCTGAGGAGCGGAGCCAAAAAGATCGTCAGGAGTAGAGGTTGCCAAAAGAATTAATTCAACACTTTCTGGCTCCCAACCAGCCATTGACATGGCTGATAATCCAGCTGAATGACTCAAGCCAGTCAAAGTTTCATTAGGACCAATAACTCGCCTTGAACGAATTCCGGTTCGAGTTCTTATCCAATCATCATTTGTGTCAACCCTCTGGCCGAGCTGATCATTGTTGAGGCTTTGGTTTGGAGTGGCGCTGCCGCTACCTACCAAAGCCACTCCGCCAAAATTTGAGAACGTTTCAGGCAAAGAAGGAGCTTTAACAGGTTGAGTCAGTCAATCACAGCCAATAACAACAGCCAATTTATTCTCTTAAAACCTGGGGTTTTTGAAGAGCCGCCAAATCTTCCATAACTCCATGGCTTGCTGCCGAATGAGCAAGGCGAAGAGCACTCAAAACAGAAAGCGCTTTACTACTTCCATGACCAATTACACAAATTCCATTTACACCAAGCAATAGAGCACCCCCATGTTCAGCATGGTCAAGACGTTTCTTTATACGTTTTAAGTTGCTACGAAGAAAAGCAGATCCAACCTTCCCTCTCCTACCCCTAGGCAATTCTGCTCGCAACACATCTAACAAAACACTGCCTACTGATTCAAGAAATTTTAAAAGTACGTTGCCTGTAAATCCATCACAAACAACAACATCAAAAGATCCAGAAAGTACATCCCTTCCTTCGCAATTTCCAGCGAAAAAGAAACGTTCTTCACTACTTAATAACTCATATGTTCTTAAAGAAAGATCATTACCTTTACAAGCCTCTTCTCCGATGTTTAGCAAACCTATTCGAGGCTTTGAAATCTGCAAGACATCTCTAGAATAAATATTTCCCAAAAGAGCAAACTGATGCAAATAATTGGGCTTGCAATCCATATTTGCTCCTACATCCAGAACCAAAACAGGTTTACCAGGATCCTTAGTTGGGAATAATGCACCGATAGCTGGGCGATCTACTCCAGCAAGACGACCCAAACCAAAAATCGCCGCAGCCATCATTGCTCCAGAGTTTCCCGCTGAATAAACAGCCAAAGCTTCGCCCTTCTTAACAAGCTTCATCGCTACATTGATGCTTGCATCACGTTTCCTTCTAACAGCAGTAGCCTCCTCGTCCATTCCTATAGACACGCCACTGCTAACAAGCTCAAAATGACCAGCTTTTATAGCAGCCTCAAGGAGTTCATTTAGACCTTTTGATTTTGCAGCTTCAATAACCTTTGCCGACTCACCAACAAATTTGATACGTAAAGGTAAGCGTTGCAAAGCCTCCAAACAACCTTCCAAAATTGGGCCAGGGGCATGATCTCCACCCATGCCATCAACAGCTACCCACAAGCGATCAGAATCAAGTATTGATACTTGTTCAGTACCAATACCACCTTGCAAACGACGCAAAGGGTCAAACACAAGGGGCTGCAAGACACTTCCTGCCATTGATCCAGCATTGGTCATCACAGAACCAGCACTAGAAACAACTGTTCCTGCAACATTCCCCGCTACTGAAGCCGAGCTAGTTGCTGTATCTACAAGCGAAGTAACCGCCGCATTTCGGCGATACCAAATGACCAAGCGCCGAATAGCTCTTGAGCGATTGGTTTTAGTCCATGGCCCATAGGCCTTGGAGGGATCAGAGTCCTTCGGAACCAATTGAATCCACTATGCGCTGGAACAAATAACCCGTTCCCCGTGCTGTGAGAATTAGCTCAGGGTTGGCAGGGTCATCTTCTAATTTGGAACGAAGCCTGGAAATATGGACATCCACCACACGAGTATCAACATGTCTCTCCGGGGTATAGCCCCAGACTTCCTTAAGAATTTCTCCACGACTAAATGGTTCTCCAGATCGACTAACCAAAAGTTCAAGCAAACTAAATTCCATACCAGTCAAGCGAATCCTCTCATCTGCCCTGAAAACCTGCCTTTTATTAGTGTCTATCCGTAAATTCGTTACCTGAATGACTCCTGAATTTGGGATCCCTGCTATGTGCTCCTTCTCTACACGTCTAAGCACACATCTAATTCGCGCTTCTAATTCCTTTGGACTAAAAGGCTTAACCACATAATCATCTGCACCAAGTTCGAGGCCAGTTATTCGGTCAGCGACATCTCCCAATGCTGTAAGCATCACGATTGGTACATCCGACTCCTTGCGCAATTCTTGACAAACCCCATAGCCGTCAAGCTTTGGCATCATCACATCAAGCACAACTAAATCAGGTTCACAATTTCGGAAAAGCGCCAACGCTTCATTCCCATCACAAGCTGTGACTACTTGATAGCCAATCATAGATAGGCGGGTTTCAAGGATCCTACGAATGCTGGCTTCATCGTCAGCCACGAGAATCGTTTCCTTAGATTGACTGATGGCCGTCATTGGGTATTTAGATTTGGCGGCAAAAAGAATTGGATCTTAGACAAGACCCTCGCAGGCCCCACAAGGTCATCTTTATTTAAGCAAAGCCAACTTTAACTACCCTATCAACGTGGCACGCCCTACATCTGTTTATATCTGTCAAAGCTGTGGTGCTCAAACCAGACAGTTTTTTGGTCGATGCCCAAGCTGTGGGGACTGGAATTCAATAATTGAGCAGAGCTTCTCTTCTAGAGAACAACGGCTTTCCCCACAAAAAAATAGTTCTGAACTGCCCTCCCCCCGTAGGTCAGAGGAAATAGCTTCCTACATCGAAAACAAAGAACTTAAGCGATTAGAGACTGGATATAAAGAGTTAGACAGAGTTCTTGGAGGTGGTTTAGTCCCTGGATCTCTAGTGTTAGTTGGAGGGAATCCAGGTATTGGGAAAAGCACTCTCCTTTTGCAAGCCGCTACATCAATGGCCCAAAAGAGATCTGTGCTTTATGTCAGTGCTGAAGAATCCGCACAACAAGTAAAACTGCGCTGGCAACGATTGCATAGCACAAAGTCCAATTTGCGATTACTGGCAGAAACTGATTTGGACTTCATTCTTGAAGAAATCGAAGCCCTTAAGCCTTCATTGGCAATCATTGACAGCATCCAAGCCTTACATGATGCCAATCTGTCCAGCACTCCTGGCTCAGTTGCTCAAGTACGTGAATGTTCAGCCATATTGCAACGTTTAGCAAAAAAGCAAGGCACAGCCTTAATGCTGGTTGGGCATGTAACAAAAGAAGGGATGCTTGCAGGGCCAAAAGTGCTGGAGCATCTTGTAGATGCTGTGCTGACTTTTGAAGGCGATCGTTTCGCAAGCCATAGGCTTCTCAGAGCTGTCAAAAACCGTTACGGCGCCACCCATGAACTTGGGGTGTTCGAAATGCGAGGCAAAGGACTTTTTGAGATCACCAATCCCAGTGAAATATTCCTGAGTGGTGAATCTGCCTCTGGAGTAGCAACAATCGTTGCTTATGAAGGGACCAGATCATTTGTAGTAGAGATGCAAGGGCTTGTTAGTGCAACTACCTACTCCAGTCCTAGGCGCACAGCCACTGGAGTAGGTAACAACAGGCTGCATCAAATAATTGCAGTAATTGAAAAGCATATGTCCTTAGGTCTATCTCGTTATGACTGCTATTTAGCCGTTGCAGGAGGTTTAGAAGTTGAAGAGCCAGCAGCAGATCTTGGCATAGCTGCAGCTCTAGTCTCTAGTTATAAAAACCTAGTTATTCCCTCACGCACTGTGCTCATTGGAGAACTAGGCCTAGGAGGACAATTAAGGTCAGTAACTCAACTTGAACAAAGATTGCAAGAAGCAACACGCTTAGGCTTTGAAAGAGCTGTTATCCCAAAAAACAGTGGATTAGCTTCTTGTATTAGCAAAACAAGCTTAAAAGTTCTTGAAGCCTCATCAATTACTGAAGCCCTAGTAATGGCTCTAGATATAGATCGAGAATTAATTAATTCCTGAATAAGGTCTCAAATCAAAAATAAACGTCCACATTGCTACGGCCAGAAGTTTTCAGCCAATTCTCAATATCCAAATACCCTCCTGGGTAAAGCCTTACTGCCTTTGTCCATACTTCAGCAGCACGGTCTAGCCAAATATCCCCTTCATCATGATTGCCGGCTTGTTGAGCCAACCTGCCACGTTTTTCATAGATCAATCCCATATTCTTCAAACAAGAAGGCTGTTTAGGGTTCTCTTCTAAGGCTTTCATATAAGTCTCAAGAGCCCTATCCTCATCACCATTGCTCATAAAAATAATTCCCATATTTTTAAGTGTTTCACTTCTATCAATCGCATTCTCCTCAAGCTTCAAGCTCTCCTCATAACATTCGAGAGCTTCGGAATAGTCTCCACGATCTTGAGCAGACAGTCCTTCTCGGTAATAGATATAGGCTTTCTTCTCCTTTTCACCAATCGGCATAGCCTTCACGATCAACTCAGCCATAACCGTGAAGGCCTTATCGATGAAATTGTCCTTCTTTTGACTTAAGGGCACTTTTGCTGGAGTTTGATTTAGTTACTAACCATCCTGCCTGTATTTCGAGACAGATGCTTCATAAACTCTAAATTGAAATTTGAGTTGACCTCAGGTGATTAGATTTTAGCCAAATGATCATTAGCTTAAGAAAGCATCTTCTAGATCTGTGAACCGCCGCAACTTTGCTTCTAGCAATCAATCCATCTTGTTAGACATCGATGGAATGAAATGTGGCGGTTGCGTGCGTGCTGTTGAGCAAACCTTGCTGGAACAGCCAAATGTGGCAAATGCAAGTGTGAATCTTGTTTCTCGTACTGCATGGCTGGATTTTAAGGATGCATCTCAACCCATTGATTCGATCTTAAAAGCTCTGGCAGCTCGTGGTTTCTCTGCGCAAGTCAAGCAAAAGTCTGCTCTAGAAAAAGCATCTCCCTCAGAAATTGACCAAACAGAGAATTGGTGGCATCAATGGCGCCAATTAATGGTTGCCCTGATATTGCTGCTTCTTTCTGTCTTAGGACATCTAGCTGAGGGAGGGAAACTAGATCTACCCATACTGGGATCATTACCGTTTCATGCCTGCCTGGCCACAGTGGCATTAATTGGGCCAGGCAAGCCAATTCTTAAAAGTGGAACCCAAGCAGCTCTGAATCTGACCCCCAGCATGGACACACTTGTAGGGCTTGGAGTTAGTAGTGCCTATTTAGCAAGTTTGGCAGCGTTAATTTGGCCTGAGGTTGGATGGCCATGCTTCTTCAATGAACCTGTAATGCTTTTAGGATTTGTATTACTTGGTAGATTTTTAGAAGAAAGAGCGCGTTTTCGTACTGGAAGAGCCATCAAAGAATTAGCCCAATTACAACCAAACAAAGCAAAGCTTATTCTCAACAATAATGAAACCAAAGAAGTCAAAATTTGTACATTGCAAGCCGGTAATAAAATTCAATTATTAGCAGGAGATCGTATCCCAGTAGACGGAATAGTCGTTAAAGGCAACTCAGCAGTAGACATTTCAAGCCTCACAGGGGAGCCATTACCTTTAGAAGCCTCTCCAGGGACAGAGCTAGTTTCCGGCAGCCTCAACTTAGAAGCTACTTTAATACTCAAAGTAACTCGCGTTGGCGCCGAGACAGCGTTAGCGAGAGTTATAGATTTAGTCGAAGAAGCCCAGGCCAGGAAAGCACCTATTCAAGGGCTTGCCGATAAAGTCGCTGGCAATTTCTGCTATGGAGTTGTGACCCTTGCCTTAGGCACCTTCATATTCTGGTGGCAACTTGGCACACGTATATGGCCTCATGTCTTGAATGCTTCAGGGCAAGGGTTATTGCATGGTCATGCGCATGGATTGCATTCACATCTTGGAAGTGCAGCTGAAACTCCCTTAGGACTCGCACTGCAACTATCAATTGCGGTCTTAGTAGTTGCGTGTCCATGTGCTCTAGGGCTCGCCACTCCAACAGTGATCACAGTGGCATCAGGCAAAGCGGCCCGCCTAGGTTGGTTATTTCGTGGGGGAGATGTCATTGAGATGGCAGCCTCTCTTCGCCAAATTGTTTTCGATAAGACTGGCACTCTGACTATTGGACGCCCTTTAGTAGTTGGGATTAAGGCACAACAAGATCCCAAGAGAATGTTGCAACTCGCTGCCAGCTTGGAACAAAACAGTCGACATCCACTTGCTTATGCAGTTTTACAAGAAGCTCAGAGACAAAAATTAAGTTTATTCTCAGCCAACAATGCTAGGACTTATCCAGGGCAAGGCCTAGCAGGAGAATTAGAAGGAGTTGATGGTCTTATTCGTATAGGCAAGCCAGAGTGGCTTGCAGCAGAAGGGGTGAATTGGAATTCTTTTAGTCAAAGTGCCATAAATGAAGCAGCACTAGAAGGAAGATCAATTTTAGCTGTAGCTCAAGACGAAATACTTCTCGGCATAGTCATAATTGATGATCAACTGCGAACAGATGTCGACATAGCACTTAATCGATTGAGAGAGCAAGGGTTAACTCTCCGCATTCTAAGCGGAGACAGGCGTGAAGCAGTTCAACGTCTTGGGCAACAGCTTGGCTTCAAGGAGAATCAAATGGGTTGGCAACTTCTGCCTGAAAAGAAATTAAGCGCATTAGAGCAACTAAAAACTAATGGTCCAATAGCAATGGTGGGTGATGGCATCAATGATGCGCCTGCTCTGGCAGCATCAGACCTTGGCATTGCAATAGGAACAGGGACTCAAATCGCCCAAGAGTCTGCTGACCTTGTGCTACTTGGTGATCGTCTTGAAGGACTTCCTGAAGCCCTTCTCTTAGCCAGGAGAACAATGGGTAAAATCAAGCAAAACCTAGCCTGGGCATTTGGTTACAACATGATTGCCTTGCCGATTGCAGCTGGTTTCTTATTGCCAAGCTTCGGATTACTACTTTCACCACCTATTGCAGCACTATTGATGGCAATCAGCTCAATCACAGTAGTCATGAATGCCCTCTCCCTGCGAACCTCATGAGAGGTCGCTTGGTTGTGCTTGAGGGTATTGATGGATGCGGTAAAACCACTCAAATAAATCATCTTGCTCAATGGTTGCCTTTCAGCGGATTAATGCCAAAAGATGCACAATTACAAATAACTAGAGAGCCAGGGGGAACATCTTTAGGCTCAGCCCTAAGGCAACTGCTGCTTGATCCTCCTGGTGAAAAATCGCCTTACCCACTCACAGAACTACTTTTATATGCAGCTGATCGTGCTCAACATATTTCCCAAGTAATCCGACCGGCTCTAGATAAAGGAGATTGGGTAATAAGTGATCGTTTCAGTGGTTCCACAGTCGCTTATCAAGGGTATGGGAGAAAACTCAATCTCGAAGTAATCAACCAACTTGAAAAAATTGCGACTGAGGGATTAGTTCCAGATTTAACAATTTGGTTAGATCTATCTGTGTCCAAAAGCATTTTAAGACGACAAAAGAAGCCAAATGATCGAATCGAAGCCGAAGGGGAAAAGTTCCTCATCCAAGTAGCTTCAGGCTTCGCTACTCTCGCAAAGCAACGTGCATGGGTTCAAATTCCTGGAGAGCTTGACCCTCAATCAATTAGCAAAAAGATTGAGGTTGAACTTCATCGTCTTTGTAAAGATTGGAAAGATTAAATTAATGAATGCCTCTAATAAATTTCAGGAACTTTTTGAAGATCTCATTGGTCAACCTGCTGCTGTCTCTATACTTAGTTCAGCACTAAACAAGCAACGCATTAATAATGCCTATCTTTTTAATGGGCCAAACGGTGTTGGCCGAAAACTTGCAGCGCTTCGTTTTTTAGAAGGAGTAATTACAGGCGGGCTCCCTTCTTTACGTGAACGACGACGCTTAAAAAGCAAAAACCATCCAGACTTGCTATGGGTCGAACCTACTTACTTAAAAGAGGGGCAACTGATCCCAAAATCAATCGCAGAAAAAGAATTAATGGGTAAACGAAACTACCCAAAAATTCGTCTAGAGCAAATTAGAGAAGTTACCAGATTTCTTTCAAGAAAACCAATCGAATCAGGACGAGGAATGGTTGTCATTGAAGAAGTAGACGAGATGGCAGAAATGGCAGCAAATGCTCTTCTAAAAACTCTTGAGGAGCCAGGAAATGGATTTATTATCTTACTCTCGGCAAGATCAGATTGCTTATTACCTACAATTCAATCAAGATGTCAACAGATACCTTTCTTACGCCTTAGGTGTGATGACTTATATACAGTTATGGATCATATCAGGAGTGAAAATACGAATACAATTCCTCATGAATTCAATGAAGAAGAATTAACATATCTTGCGAGTGGATCGCCAGGAGCATTAATCCATCATCGTAAAATTAAGCAAGAAATACCTGATGATCTATGGCCAAGACTTGAGAATCTTCCAACAAAGCCTATAGATGCTTTATCACTAGCAAGAGACCTTACACAATCTTTAAATGGAGAGCAACAACTCTGGGTAATTAATTGGTTACAACATAATTTATGGCGAGAAAGTTTAAACCCTATTCATCTTAAACGACTCGAAAAGCTTCGCAATCAACTATTAGGATTTGTTCAACCAAGACTTGCTTGGGAAGTTGCTTTATTAGAAATGATTAGTAAATAGAGCTAGGCACTCTCACGTTCATCTTCATTAGTTTCATTCGAACGCTCTTGGCGAGCTTTCACTAGCAAATCCTTAAGATCTTTAATTTGACCTCCAGTGGGCAGCTCTAGGCAATATCCAGCCCCATAAACAGTTTTTATAAAACGAGGTTTACGTGGGTCTGGCTCCAGCTTGGTTCTCAGATGCCTAACATGAACACGTATTGTCTCAATGTCATCATCTGGTTCATAACCCCAAACTTCCTTAAGTATCAAAGAAGGAGCGACAGTCTGCCCATGTCTTTGCAATAAACAATGGAGTAACTCAAACTCCAAATGAGTTAATCGAACTGGACGATCAAACCAAATAGCTTCGAATCTTTCTGGAACTATTGTTAGCGGTCCATAGCTCAATAATTCCTGATGACTACTAGAACCTAAAGGTGCATGATCAGTTCTACGCAACAATGCTTTCACTCTGACCTGCAATTCTTCAAGATCAAAAGGCTTAGTCAAATAATCGTCTGCCCCTGAATTAAATCCGCTCACTTTATCTTTAGTCCCTCCCAAAGCGGTAAGCATGAGAATTGGGATGCCAGAAGTTCTTTCATCTCTCCTCAACCTTTGGCACAGAGTTAATCCATCGACCTTTGGGAGCATAAGGTCCAGGACAATGAGGTCTGGGGAGTACTGCAATGCAAGTGCCTGTCCTTTAATCCCATCCTCCGCACGCTGTACATCAAAACCATTGTGCTCCAAGTGGGCACCTACCAGGTCACGCATGTCCTGGTCGTCTTCGATCAGCAAGATGCAAGGCTTCATTAGATCGGAGTTCGAGAGGAATACGTAGACAGCTAAATGCTGTTACTTGATTATTTGACGGATTCTCTCAAGATTTGCTTAGGAATGGAGAATATAAATTAAAGGCTTAGCTTTTCCAAATTTGCTCAAAACCTAAGTATGGCAGTGGCTTTCATTAAATTGAAGGCAAAAAAACCAATCAGCTGTCTTTAGAAAGTCTTCCAAATCTTGCCATGGTCTGTTGTGGATTTCCTAAACACCAATAAGAACCACAGATTAGGACTGTGGTTCTTCAAAGCTCCCCGGGCGGGATTCGAACCTGCGACCAATCGATTAACAGTCGACCGCTCTACCGCTGAGCTACCGAGGATTGCAACTCGAAGAACCTAACCTTCATACCCTCCGACCGGCAAGTGGGTTTAATTGATTAGTTAGCAAATTGCCTGCTTGCCATTGCCCTAAGCGTCCATTCTCCATCTTTGCCGCACCACTTGCAAATTCAAGTTCTTCCAGTCGATGGGTTATCCAAAATGCCGTAATGGGGTCTTCAAAACGAGTACATAACTTTTTGACAATATCTAAAATCGTCCGCTGGCTGAAAGGGTCTAAAAGAGCAGTGGGCTCATCTAACAGCAACAAGTTTGCTTCACTGAGCAAAGCCCCAGCAAGAGCTAAACGTTGTTTCTGGCCACCACTAAGTGTATGAATCGGACGAGAATCCATTCCAGCCAAACCAACTTGTTGCAGTACATTCTGCACACGCTCTCTTCGCTGTCGCGAGGTTAAGTTATGGGGAAGGCTCAGAAGAAGATCACTGCCACAACTCGGCAAAAGCAATTGATGGTCTGGGTTTTGAAACATTAATGCTGGCTTCAAATCGCAAAAAATTTGCCCATGCTCAGCTTGAAGCATTCCACTAATCAAACGAAAAAGAGTACTTTTACCACTGCCATTACTGCCTACCAACATCCACAAGCCTGGACCTGGTATAGAAAAGCTGCAATTATCCAAAGCCTTTTTTCCACCAGGCCAAGTAAAAGAAACCTTTTCTAATTTCAATCGCGTAGTATTTTTTCGTGAAAAGAAACCAGCCTCAGATCTGTCCATAAAATCAGGCTTCAAAAGAAAACCCTGGACGCTTACTACCTCCAGCTGCCGCTGTCTTTTCATACATTTGAACAGCAGAGATCTCACTACCTAAAACAGTTAACTTTTTATCTTCAACAAGTTCACAAGTCAGTTCCAAAAGCCTTGTATTCCCTTTTTCCATGCAATGACGTACTTGCTTGTAAAGGGATTCCGCATCCCCAAGTTGCTTCCGCTGCACTGACAATGGCAGAGGACTCAACTTCAACGCCAATTCAATTACGTACACGATTATTCAGAAGGGCTGTATCATTCTTGCCTCGTAAAGGCCCTATAAGTCGAGAGGCAGAAATGAAGTGTTAAGCATTTACAACTGTCAAATCTTCGTTAGAGGATATACCAATGCCTAAAATCCCTTAATCCGCAAGAGGAATTTTTCAAAAAATCAAAAAGAAATTCTGTCAAATCTAATTAGTTTTAATAACAATCTTTAGCCTGAATTTTGAAATCTTGAAGGCCCAACTTTTAAGCAGGATGCCTCTTATATTCAACGTTTCCTTGATGCATAGAAGCCCTCAGAACCTGCATTCTCCACCAATGCAGAAGTAAGCAGGCGATGAAGAAAGTTCCTGCTGCTAAAAAAGCTTTCTATCAGGAGAAGCAGCTCTTGTCAAAAGCTTATTCATGCCTCACATAGTAATTATTTCTAACTATATAGAAGGTTTTCTCTATGCCCCCAAGCTCAAAAAAGAGATAAATATCCCCTCCTTGATTTTGAGAAAATAATTTCGTAGGGTCCTTTGTCAAACCATAAGCAATCACTTCAGCTAAGATTCAACTGCTTTGGCAATAGCGAAGTGACACTATTCATCTGAATAGCGTCGCATGCTTCGTGAGTTGTCGCTATCCAACCAGGAGGAGGTGTCCATGAGTCACAGTTGTTCGATGAAGGGTCTGCTGATCGCGGAGAACGCCGGTTGATTTCGGCACCTATTACCTAAGATCACACGGTTCCGTGCCATAGCGGACCCGGCGAGAGCCCTTACTATGGATCTAAATCCATAGTAAGGGCATTGTTATTTGAACAATAAGTTAAAAGTCTTGTTTTTATTTGCAAGGTCGTTGCGCACAATTTACCAATGTAGTTTTGCTCAGGGATCGAGTCGATTCAAAGCTGTCTTTCATAAGTAAGGCTGGAATCAAATAAAGAAGCTGCATGCAATCCAAGCAGCAATTAAAGGAGGTAGATATTCTCGACTTAAAAGAAAAAGTAACCAACCAGAAAGAGAGATTAATCCAACCTGAATAAAGGGGAGTTCCTATATCCCAAAAAGAGTGACTAGCGACGGCCAGGCTATAAGTAAAGGCGTAAAGTTTTGAGCTAAATATCGGTAACTAATCTGAGGTAATGCACCTTGAAGTAAAACTATTGTAGACAATTCTGATGCAAATGTGCTTTTAACAGGGCTACCATGAAAACTATTCCAAATTTCCTGAAAAATAAACCTTGGTTATAAGTTTACATTAAGGTTAGAAACCCTCCAAACTTGCACAGAATAATTAATTAGAAAAAAGCAACGCACCAAAATCGAACATATTTAGCAGCCCCTGCCTCATTACTTGGAAGAAAAGAAAGACGCATTACATTAGAGTAATCTTAGAAGAAAAACTTAATTCCCACATAAAAAGAGTGTCCAGTTCCTCTCTTTATCAACCGATTTGCAGTCTCTAGATAGTTTCATAGATAAATGTTCTTGAGATTTACTCGTAATAATCCACAATGCATCTTCAGAAGGATGATCAATATGTATACGTCTTTGTGCATACCAATTCAAGCTTGGGCGTTCAAAGTCACCATCAATAACCACTTCCTTCATATCGGTTCTAGATAACAATTTAACTACGGGAGCCACCTGCCAATGCTCATTAAGCTCCCATAACCACAATGGTGATCCCATAAGAATGAATAGTCCAGCTAAATTACCTGCAACCATGCTTATTGCTCCCAATCTTCGGATAACTTGCAATGGTCGAGTTAGCAATAACCCTCCTACTGTCCAGCCAATGCCAGAGGCCAATGCAATAGCGCTATAGGGATGAAAAACAGGCACTAAGCCTGTTATTCCAAGGGATCCCAAGAAGATCAGAATCATCCCCAAACTGAGCCATAAATAAGGAATAACAATGAGAAGAGACTTGCCTGGCGGTTGCCTGGGGTTTCTACGGTTAATTAACCACCCGAATGGTTTGCCACAAAACAGAGCAAATGGGAGCCAAAGGGGGTGACTGTACCAAGGCAATTGGGTCCTTAACGGCAAGATTGCCAAGGCGAAAACGGCTTGAGTAAACAACACCCACCTGCCCCATCGACTTTGTCGCTCATGCCATGCCCACAAAAGAGCAACCGGCCAAAGTACCAGCCACGGCCAACCACCTTCCAATATCTCAATTAAAGGAACTCGCCACCCCAGATCACTTCCAGAGCCAGCATCAAAGAGGACTCGACCTGCACCATCACCCCACCAGAGCCAAAAAGCACCGCTACCTCGCTGCAGCACATTCCATAAATGCCAAGAAACCCCTGGCAATAATCCCAAAATGAGCCAATAAAATGTCTTAAAGCGCCAAAAGGATCTCAATTCTTTCCCAAAAAGCATTGGCCCCAAAGCTGCAATTAATGCAGGGAGCAACAATGGTGCCTTCATTAAGAGCATGCTGCTGCATGCCAGTCCTGCGCCCCAAGCTCGCCAACGATCAAGGGGCGTTTTATCTATAGCTAAAAGCAATAACCAAAGCAAAGCTATCGCTGACAGTTGAGGGCCATCAAGCATGGCCAAGCGTCCATGCCTAGCCACTGGCATTAAAGTGAGCAAAATCGCTGCAGTTGCAAGGCTCTCATTGCCATTTCTTGGACATAAATGCCACTGAATAAGGCCTCCGAATGGCACCACAAATGTGGATAACAATGCTGGTGCAAAACGCACTACAAATTCTGATGGAAGATTTCCATTTGAAAAAACATTTCCTTGACTTATCTGCATAACTAAAGCAATTAGCCAATGCAACCCTGGAGGCTTATTCAGATAATGAGAATCCCAAAGAGTAGGCAGTAATTTTTCAAGGCCTTCCTTATGACTAAGTTCAAATGCGACTCTGGCGACTGTGCCTTCATCAAAATCACGCAAAGGCAAATCACCTAAGCCCCAAAGCGCCAATGCAACAGCAAAAAGCCATAACACCAATAAGCCCAATAAAGGAGCCCTAGAAATCAATCTGCGGCCTTCTTCCAAAGACGAAGTCGAGCGCATTGGGGTTACTTCTGACATATACAAACCACTCTTAGGCCTCTTAAGACATAACGACCAGTTTCATAAAGCGGACAGTCCTAATTCCCCCCCAGCCATCCACTGATTTACTAATGTTGATTTGGCTAGGGAGTCTGTTTTGATGAAGACAACCAAAGCCTCAAGTCAAACTGACGTTATGTAGTTGTTATGACAGCGATTATTTAAGTATCAGGTAATTCTTTATAGGTGCCAGCAAGCCTGTGACGAGCTAAGTCATTGATGAATCTGTCACATCCAGGTGTGACTAATGA
>QCJM01000015.1 GCA_003216035.1 Prochlorococcus sp. AG-409-B13 | reverse complement strand
TTTGACTAGACCTGATGGGCCTAGTTCGACGTTTACGATTGAGCGTCAACAGGGTCAGACTTTCTATTGCCTGCAACAGAAACAAAACGACAAAACTCGAAGCGTTCTTGCGAAAGCTTTCAACCCTCAATGGGCGGAACGCTATATCCAGGAGGTCTTGTTCGATTGCTGATCAAATATTTAAGACTTGGCCCTTTTTCAACTTTATTGACTTTTTGCATTGGTCTTTTTATTGCGTTAGGAATAACTAGTTGTTCTCAGAGCAGACAAACTCGCAATATTAGTCAGTTAACTCCTAATGGATCTAGTGCTGACGAATCAGTTGTTGTTCCTGTTAAAGCAGTTGCAGCCCTTGGGCAATTAGTTCCTTCTGGTCACGTAAGACGTCTTGCTGCTCCAATAAGTGGTTTTGGGGGTTCGCCTAGGGTTTCGCAACTACTTGTTAGAGAAGGTGATCAAGTAAATAAGGGACAAATATTAGCAGTTTTTGACAACCGTCCAAAAATTCTTGCTGATTTAGCAGGTGTAAGAGCTCGGCTTAAAACACTAGAAATTAAAATACTGATGCAAGAAAGGGAGGTTTCTCGTTATAAAGAAGCTGCCTTACAAGGGGCAACACAAATGGTTCTTTTAGAACAACAGCAGAATGAATTAGTCAAATATCAAGGAGAAATAAATGAATCATTGGCAGAGGAAATGGGGTTAATGGCTGATTTAGCAAATAGTGAATTAAAAACGCCTATTGAAGGTGTCATTTTGCGAATTCATACTCGTGTAGGGGAGAGGCCTAGTACTAATGGGGTCTTGGAAGTTGGAGCAAACGAGATTATGGAAGCCCTTATAGAAGTGTATGAATCAGATGTGAATAGGGTGCAAATTGGCCAATCTGTTTCCTTGACAAGTGAAAATGGTGGGTTCAGTGGCACGCTTGGAGGATTTGTTGAAAGGATTAGCCCACAGGTTCGGCAACGCAATGTCTTATCAACAGATCCAACTGGAGATGCTGATGCAAGAGTTGTTGAGGTTAGGGTTAGTCTTGATTCTGACTCTGCCCTTAAAGTTCGAAACTTTACTGGGATGAAAGTAATAGCAAGATTTAGGCCTCTGTGATGCTTGGGCTGTGGCAGAAGAGGAGAATACCTCTTTCTTGGTTATTACTTAGTAGGCAGCATTTACGTTTATTCGTTGCCTTGGCTGGTATTTCTTTCGCAGGAATACTGATGTTTATGCAGTTAGGATTTCGTGATGGTTTATTTGATGCAAGTGTAACTGTTCACAGGCTTTTTGATGCTGATTTGGTATTAATCAGTCCTCGTTCAATGAGTTCAATAAGTATGAGTGGATTTCCAAGGCGAAGACTTATACAAGCCATGGCGCATAAGGATGTTGTAGGCATTTCGCCAGTGAACTGGAACTTTTTACTATGGCGTAACCCTGAAACGTTATCTACACGATCTATATTGGCCTTGGGCTTTGAACCGGGAGACCCACTTTTAAAGGATTCTGAATTTTCATCTAAAGCTCAAGCCCTTACCAATCGTGGCAGAGTTTTGTTCGATGAGCTTTCCAGAAATGAATTTGGACCTGTGCCTAAATGGTTTAAGAAAGGTCGAATTGTTGAAACTGAAGTCGCAGGTAAAAGGGTTCGTGTCGTTGGGTTAGTGCGTTTGGGACCTTCTTTTGGGGCTGATGGGAATCTTTTAACTAGCCGAGAGACTTTTCTGGATCTTATGCCCAGTACACCTCCAGGAAGTATTGAAATTGGTTTGGTTAGGTTGGCTCCTGGAACAGACTCTCAGAAAGTAGCTGAATCATTAAGTTCTAGTCTCCCTAGAGATGTAAAGGTTTTGACCCAGAAGGCGTTTATAGAGTTTGAAAAAAACTATTGGAAGACAAGTACTTCTATTGGTTTTATTTTTACTCTTGGAGCGGCTATGGGATTTGTTGTTGGGTGTGTAATTGTTTATCAGATTCTTTATAGCGATGTAAGTGACCATCTCCCTGAATATGCAACTTTGATGGCAATGGGATATCAAATAAAGACGTTGCTAGGTGTTGTAGCTCGTGAGGCAATTTTGCTTGCTGTTATGGGTTATGTCCCTGCTTATGCTGCTGGGCAAGCTCTATATGCATTAGTAAGAGCTTCAACAAAACTCCCTGTAGCAATGGATTCCCATCGGGCCATTCTTGTTTTCGGATTGATTTTGATGATGTGTATGGGTTCAGCACTTTTGGCTATGCGTCGCTTGGTGGATGCAGATCCTGCTGAGATTTTTTGATGAGTTCATTTTTGCAAGTTTTCTGTTATGAGTGATAAAGCCCATCTGCAGGAATTGAGGCAAGCAGTTCAAATTGAGCGATTAAGTCATTGGTTTGGTAAGGGAGATATGCGCAGAAAGGTTTTGCAATCAATTTCTATGGAGATAGCTGTAGGAGAGGTGGTTTTATTGACAGGACCATCTGGTTGTGGAAAAACCACTTTGTTGACTTTGATAGGTGCACTTAGAACTGTTGAGGAAGGAAACTTAAAGGTTTTAGGTCATGAGCTTCTTGGCTCAGGACGCAAAATTCGCCAGAAGTTGCGGCGTCAAATCGGAATGATTTTCCAAGGCCATAACCTCTTGCGATGTCTTACAGCGGAACAGAACGTTCAGATGGGTGCTGATTTGATTCAAGGCCTTTCTTATCGTGTCAGGAGAGATCAAGCTCGTGAATGGTTGAGAGCAGTTGGGTTGGCTGACCATATGAATAAGTTCCCTCATGATCTTTCTGGAGGGCAGAAGCAAAGAGTTGCTATCGCGAGGGCTTTGGCCGCTCGTCCAAAAATCCTTTTAGCAGATGAGCCAACAGCAGCACTTGACAGTGTTACAGGTAGAGAGGTCGTTGATCTGCTTAAGAGATTGGCGGTTGAACAGGCTTGCTCAGTCTTAATGGTCACTCATGATCCCAGGATTCTTGATGTAGCTGATCGCCTTTTAAAGATGGAGGATGGCAGATTATTGCCCACTATTAGTTAAGTTAGGTTTAGGTCTTCAACTTGAATCTTTAGGACATGGCTAAGCGAAGAAATCTCAAGAAAGAAAAGCAAGAGAGAAATCGTGCTTATGCGCGCAAATTCAAAAAGCGCAAACTCCGCAATGATGGAAGAGGCGAAGGAGCTGGAAATGGAGTGACTGGAACCGCCAATAATGGTGGAGCAGCAGACTGAACACTCAACAACCAACTGAAATTCTTTAAATGGGGCTTTTGAACCCCATGTCTAGTTACTTTGCTCTACATAACTATTGATTACTGTGTTTGAGAATGTTTGTCAGCGTTGTAATACCCACATATAACCGCAAACCCATACTCGAGAAGTGCCTGTGTGCCCTCGAGCAACAGGTCCTAGCTGATGAAATAGAGCGATTTGAGGTTGTTGTTGTTGATGACGGCTCTACTGATGGAACACCTTTTTGGTTGAAGACTGAATCAACTCGGTTTCCACATGTGCGTCTTTTTGAACAAGAACATGGTGGACCCGCTAAGGGGCGAAATCTAGGAGTGGAAAAATCTCGAGGAAATTTGATAGTTTTTATTGATAGCGATTTGGTAGTTACTGAGTTTTTTCTTGTTAACCATATTCAAGCTTTGAAGCGTTTTTGGCTAAGAGGTGGGGATCGCCTTTGCTTTACATATGGTTCTGTTGTCAACACAGCAAATTTTGAAGAGCCAACTTCTGAACCTCGTAAGTTTCAAGATAATTCTTGGGCTTATTTTGCCACTGGAAATGTTGCTATAGAGAAGAATTTGTTAGTAAGGGCTGGGCTTTTTGATACCAATTTTCATCTTTATGGCTGGGAGGACTTAGAGCTAGGAGAACGTCTTAGGAAGATGGGAGTA
Source organism: Prochlorococcus sp. AG-409-B13 (assembly GCA_003216035.1). Lineage (GTDB taxonomy): Bacteria > Cyanobacteriota > Cyanobacteriia > PCC-6307 > Cyanobiaceae > AG-409-B13. The sequence continues at coordinate 28,296 of QCJM01000015.1, read as the reverse complement.
AAGCTGGTCAAATGCCCCAAGGCCGTTGGTTATCATTGGCACCCTGCATTAAACCTTGATCAAATTCCTGGATTAGTAAGAGTTGAGTGTGAGAGAGCCAAGATGGGGTTGGTTTTTTACCGGAAGCATCCAACTTTGAGGGTTCGATTTATTATTCAGTTCACGTTGCTTCATCTATTTCTTTGGAATCTTTTAACCCTTTGGGGCATTCTCAATGAGAGGAGCCTTAGGCCATTACTAGCCTTTCTGATAAGGAGAGGATTTTCAGGCGTTGCAATGGAGTTGTTACGCCTGCCTTTAAATCGGATCAGTGTGAGGGAGCTATACAGAGAAGCTGAATTATTAGGTCTTCGATGAGCAGTGATTTGATAAATTGCATTGTCCTTATCAAACCGCACACCTGTCCGTTTCGGGTGACTACTTATTAGATCATTCCTAGGAGTGAACCTATTTTTGTCCCTGGCAGGTGGAGGCGAACCCGAAACCTCAAAACATGGCTGTAGTAACACTCTCAGAGATGATGGAGGCTGGTGCCCATTTTGGACATCAGACTCGAAGATGGAACCCAAAAATGTCGCGATATATCTATTGCGCACGTAATGGGGTACACATTATTGATCTGGTCAAAACCGCTGTTTGCATGAACAGTGCTTATAAATGGACCCGTACTGCCGCCAGGAGTGGTAAAAGGTTCTTATTTGTAGGTACCAAAAAGCAGGCTTCAGAGGTTGTTGCATTGGAGGCCACTAGGTGTGGCGCTTCATATGTCAACCAACGTTGGCTAGGAGGCATGCTCACTAATTGGACGACAATGAAGGCCAGAATTGATCGTCTTAAGGATCTTGAACGGATGGAATCAAGCGGTGCAATTGCTATGCGCCCCAAAAAAGAAGCTGCTGTTTTGCGAAGAGAATTGGAGAGGCTGCAGAAATACCTTGGAGGTTTAAAAGGTATGAGGCGTTTACCAGACGTGGTTGTTCTTGTTGATCAACGGCGTGAAACAAATGCTGTATTGGAAGCTCGAAAGCTTGATATTCCATTAATTTCAATGTTAGACACTAATTGCGACCCAGATCTTTGTGAGGTACCAATCCCTTGCAATGATGATGCTGTTAGATCAGTTCAGCTAATTCTTGGCAGATTGGCTGATGCTATTAATGAAGGGCGTCATGGCTCTAACGACCAACGTGGTAATGACAATAACAATGATTAAGTTGATGTTTCAGCCCCTAGGTTTTTTCAACTTGTCTCCTTGAAATATAGGTAGACACTATTTCTTTTTTTCCCATATCCTCCCCCCTTCTAATACAAATGACGAACGTATCAGCCAAGATCGTCAAGGAACTGCGTGAAAAAACAGGCGCAGGAATGATGGACTGTAAGAAAGCCCTAGGAGAAACAGGGGGTGATATGTCAAAGGCAATCGAATGGCTTCGTCAAAAAGGAATAGCAAGTGCAGAAAAAAAATCTGGACGTGTTGCTGCTGAAGGAGCTGTTGGAAGTTATATCCATACAGGCTCCAGAGTTGGAGTGCTTATAGAACTAAACTGTGAAACAGATTTCGTTGCAAGAGGCGAACTTTTTCAAGGTCTTTTGAGGGACATATCAATGCAAGTAGCTGCTTGCCCAAATGTAGAATTTGTAAATACTGATCAAATCCCTTTAGAGATAGTTGAGAAAGAGAAGTCGATAGAAATGGGACGTGATGATCTTGCTGGTAAACCAGATCAGATGAAAACAAGAATTGTTGAAGGAAGAATTGGTAAACGTTTAAAAGAACTAGCCTTAATGGAGCAACCTTTTATTCGTGATAGCTCTATTACAGTTGAGGAACTAGTTAAGCAAGTTGCTGGAAAAATAGGAGAAAAAATTGAGGTTAGGCGCTTTACTCGTTATACCCTTGGAGAGGGTATAACTGCCGATAAAACTGACTTTGCTAGCGAAGTCGCCTCTATGAAAACTAATTAATTTGGTTTTGCAGAAAGAGACCCTATCGGAGTTTGATCCTGTTGATCAGCTTAAACTCTTAGAAATTAAATCTCAGCAGCTTGCTCCGAAACTTTATCGAGACCATGCCTTATATCTACAGATTGTAAGAAACTTGCTTCGCAACTCTGTTAGGCAAGCGATATTTGTTCTGATTACCGATAAAAGTAGTGGTGTCTCTAATCTCATTGCTTCTGATTCTAGAAATCTCTTTCAAGGAAAAGTTGATGAACTAGTAAGTGACACCCTCTCCTTGTTGACTGTTGAACACTTAATGGACCTTGTTAGGCAAATTGAGAATGAAAATAAATTAAAGATAGAAAAAAATAGACAAGAGTTATTTATGTCATTAAACAATGCTAAGAAGCAAGTTCAATCTGCAGAAGGCTCAGTTCACCTTAGTTTTTCGCCCCCTCTGGAGAACCCTATATATCTTGAGGACTGGCTACAAACTGAATATGATAGTGATAGTTCAGAATTTGATGAATTAGAAGAAAAGGCTTTAGAAGCTGATAATAAAGGTTATTTATCAGAAGAATCAAGTTTAGTAACTCCGTCTCAATCAGAGGCTGAGACTGATGATTCTACTAATCTTAAAAAGAAAAAAGATCTTGACATCTTGCGATCTCTATTTGCTTTGGTAGGTCAGACTGTTTCGGGAGAAACACCAGCTAATGAAGAGAGAGATGAAATTGCTCCAGAGAATAAATCCTTTCATGAAGATCAACCTCCAATTGAAAAGAGATTTTTGCCGGACAATCCTATTGAATTAAATCGCTGGATGGATTCATTTGAATTTGCTTTAACAAGAAGACTGTGCAATCTTTCTCATGCCTTAAATTTAGAACTTTTGAAATCTGGTGTTATAAATAGTCTTTTGCCCATAAGCTTATTAGAAGCAGTTCTTAGAGGTCAGTTTGATAGTCAACCCTCTACTTCAAATATCCTTAAGTTGCGCGTTCCAGTAAAAAATAATGTTATCGAGGCTGGAATGGATATTTCTTGTGTTCTACTTAGACTCTCAGAACTAGAGTTTGATGACCCTGGTCTGCGACGAAGTCGCACACAATTGAAGCAACATCGCTCTGAGTTGATCAAAATGGTTCGGCAGCAACGTCATTGGCAGAACCGACTAGTGGTTAAGGAGGCACATCAAAAATGGTGGCAGAACCCTCCAAAAAATTCATAGATCTAGAGACTGACCAACTCGATTTGCTTCGAAGTTGGATAAGACCTATACAGCAGGGGCTAACTATAGAAGCGGAACATGGATTTAAAAATCTTCAGGGACGTAAAGAGCACTTTCATACTTTTATTAATGTTCAATTATTAGCATTACCTTCAGTTCCTTTGCCTTCTGATTTCAAGTTATGTCTGAATGAATTGAAAAAACAATTTAGTGGTTATCAAGATCTGAATGAAGCTCAAAGGAGAAGGTTGGTAACAGATACAAGAAAAATATTGCATGGTCTTATTAAGAAATTGGAACCAGCTCCTACAATGAAGCCACCAAAGTTGAATTTACCTGTATCGAAGGAATTCTCTAAATCAAACAGAAATAATACTTCTTTTTTGAATCTAGACTCACCTCTTTCTTATATTAAAGGTATTGGACCTAAGCTTACTGAGAGATTGGCAGGCTTAGGTCTTTTTCTAGTCAGAGATATCTTATTGCACTATCCAAGAGATTATGTGGATTATTCTGTTATGTCTAGGATTAATTCACTAGAGGAAGGGAAAACGTCAACTATAGTTGCATCAGTAAAGCGAAGTAATGGTTTTGTTAGTCCGAAGAATAAAAATCTGGCAGTCCTCGTATTACATCTTCAGGATGCGACCGGTAGTTTAAAGGTTACAAGATTCTTTGCTGGCAGAAGATTTAGTAATCCTTTTTATATTAAAACTCAGGTTGCCCTTTTTCCTCCAGGAACAAATGTTGCAGTTAGTGGACTTGTCAAAAATAATCTATATGGGAAGAGTTTTTCTGATCCAATTATAGAAATTATTAAGGACTCTAATACACCATTGCGGTCTAAATCTATTGGGCGTTTATTGCCAGTTTATTCTCTTACAGAAGGGATTAATGCTGATCGCTTTAGAGATCTGATTGATAAAATTTTGCCTTTGGCAAATAAATTGATTGACCCTCTTCCCTCATCTCGAATTAAGGCACTTGGGTTGATTGATCTCAAAGAAGCGATATTTATGATTCACAGACCAAATTCAATGGAATTATTGAAGGCAGCAAGAAGGAGGTTGGTCTTTGATGAGTTCTTGATGTTGCAATTATCTTTATTACGAAGGCGGTTGCGACTTCGTAGGAATGTGGCTCCTGCTTTAGATATCTCACCTAAAACTAATAGCCTAGTTATTAGTTTTATTGATAAACTACCTTTTGATCTTACATATGCTCAAAAAAGAGTATTAGCTGAAATTGATTCAGATTTAAAACGTTCTGAGCCTATGTCGCGCTTGCTGCAGGGAGATGTTGGGAGTGGGAAGACTGTTGTTGCAATTGCTTCTCTTCTAAAAGCTGTTCAATCTGGATGGCAAGGGGCCTTAATGGCTCCCACAGAAGTTTTAGCAGAACAACATTATCAAACATTATGCAAATATTTACCCATGCTTAATGTCAGTGTCGAGTTGCTAACTGGCTCAACCCCACGAGCTCGCCGTAGAAAGACCCTAACAGACTTATCAAATGGTTCATTGAATATTCTTGTTGGAACCCATGCACTTATAGAGGATCCTGTTTCTTTTTCACGTCTTGGGTTGGTTGTCGTAGACGAACAACACCGATTTGGTGTTCACCAAAGGAATCGTTTGCTTAATAAGGGTTTGCAGCCACATCTTTTAACTATGACTGCCACTCCTATTCCACGAACTCTCGCACTTTCTCTTCATGGTGATTTGGATGTGAGCCAGCTAGATGAGCTACCCCCTGAACGTACCCCTATACAAACAAGACTTCTCTCAAGTAACCAACGTGATTTGGCATATAAAATTATCCGTGAAGAAGTTGAAATAGGTCAGCGAGCATTTGTTATTTTACCATTAGTTGATGAATCTGAAAAACTTGATCTTAACTCAGCAGTTGAAATTCATGCTCAACTTTCTTCGGAGATATTTCCAGATTTCAATGTAGGTCTTTTACATGGACGTTTATCTAGTTCTGAGAAGCAATCTGTTCTTAATGAATTCACTGAGGGAAAATGTGAAGTACTTGTATCTACCACAGTTGTTGAAGTTGGAGTAGATGTACCAGAAGCAACTGTGATGGTTATAGATCATGCAGAACGTTTTGGATTAGCACAATTACATCAATTACGTGGTCGCGTTGGTCGAGGCGCAAAGAAATCTCATTGCATACTTATTAATGAAAGCTCCAATAGTCATGCGAAAGAGAGATTAGAAGTCCTCGTAAGATCAACAGATGGCTTTGAGATTTCAGAAATTGATCTTCGTCTACGCGGACCGGGGCAAGTCCTTGGCACCCGACAGTCTGGGATTCCTGATTTAGCTCTAGCAAGTTTGGCTGAAGATGGGGATATCCTTGAGGAGGCAAGAAAAGAGGCAATTAATCTTTTGACTAACGATCCTGAGCTTTCCAATCAGCCTCTTTTAAGAAAGTCACTTGATGATCACTGGAAGAACACAACCGATAATGCTCACCTTAATTAGGCATGGTTACTTTTCCACATCTCTGAGACTCATATCTGTCTCGCAAGTCTCAGTTTCCACTGAAGCTCCTTTTTGCCGTTGTTTCTAAAGGTGGATTATTTGAGAGATCAATCTTGGCTGCTTGTTTAGAGTGCATTTGGCATTTTGGAAAAGTGCCTTTTTGCAATTGATTTCAGAGATTTTTGGTTAGGGATCTCTTTTTGTCAAGTTTGCTAAACCTTTGTCACGCTTTTGTACTGCAAGTTACAAAGACTTGCACAAAGATTTGATTTCCTGGTCCGTTGCGAGATCCATTTTGTGGAAAAACAGGCTTGCTCTGTGGAAATGTAATTTCTTATGTATGGTTTTTTAATGACAAGACCTTGGAAAAAATGGCCGATAAGTGATTGTGGAGAAGCCCTTAGGCGCTTGCCTTCTTCATTTAAAACTTTTTTGCCTCACCCCTATTACTCTTTGGGGGCACCATATGAAGATGCTTTTGACCCTTTTAAATTAAGAGAAGGGGTTGTTGATCGTTTGATTGTTGCAGAAGAGGTCCTTCAGAAAAATCATCCTGAACTTTGTCTTGTCATATTTGATGGATGGCGTTCGATAGAGGTTCAATCATTCATGGTTGATTACGTAATTAATAAGGAATGTCTTGCTTTGGGATTGAAAAGGAATGAGAGTAGTCAGGCGTTGGCGGTAGAGGCTGTAGTAAATGAGATAGGAAGGTTTTGGTCCCCTCCAAGTACTAATCCATGTACTCCACCCCCACATAGCACTGGTGCTGCCGTTGACTTGACCCTTTCTTATCTTGATGGCTCCCTTGTAGAAATGGGTGGTGAAATTGATGCTATTGGTCAAATTTCTGAGCCAGGGTATTACGCTGAAATCTCAAAACTTAATCCTGATTCTTCAGAGGCTATATGGCATAAGCGGCGCTCTTTACTGTCACACGTTATGAATGAAGGAGGTTTTGCTCAACATCCAAATGAATGGTGGCATTTTAGTTATGGAGATCAACTATGGGCTTGGAGGAACAATGCTCCGGTGGCTATTTATGGTCGATGCTCTCCCTCTAAAAGTAGTTCCATTACAGCTTGATCATCTAACTTATGAATGTATTCCCCTAGGCTTAACTTTGATCCTTTTTGCTTCCAATTTTTTAGCAAAGGCTCAATAGTTTTTTCTAGCTCATCTATTGGCATTTTTTGAAGATAGGGTTTGGCTACTCTTAGTAGGTTAGGTGTGCCACCAAGCCAAAGTTGATATTGATTTATGCCACTTCCTACTAGTGCTAATTCGGCCATATATGGTCTGGCACAGCCATTTGGACAACCTGTCATTCTTATCAGGATTGATTTTTTAATGTCAAGCTTTATTAGTAACTCCTCAATGCGATTTAATACCCCGTGCAAAGTTCGTTCTGCTTCAGTGATTGCAAGACCACATAATGGTAGAGCAGGACAAGCAATGGCATGCCTCTCTAACCTCTTTGTTTTTGAAGGATTAGTAATACCTAATAATTCTAACTCTCTTCGGATGCTTTCTTTTTGATGCGTACCAATATTGCAAAGTAAAAGATCTTGATTAGGAGTTAATCTAATTTCTACTTGATACTTTGCGACTAAATTTCGCAGCCCTCTTTTAAACTCACCCTTTAACCTGCCTGATAAAATAGGAATTCCTACGAACCATCTACCTGTAGTTTGCACATGCCAGCCTAGGTAATCTTCTAGTTTTATTGTTGGTTCATGTCGTAATGACTTGATTGGCTTCGAAAAGTATTTGCTTATAAGTTGTTCTTTGAACCATGAAATCCCTTGATCATGTATTAGGTATTTCATGCGAGCATGCCTTCTTGTTTTACGGTCTCCATAGTCACGCTGAAGAGCCAAGATAGATTGCACTAGATCCAATACATCTTCGGCTGCTACATATCCCAATGGATCAGCTTTGCGTGCAAAAGTCTCTTCATTGTTATGTGTTCTTCCCATTCCTCCGCCAACATAGACATTGCAACCTTTTAGTTGTCCATTTGCATTAGTAAAGGCAACAAGACCTATGTCATGTGTTAAAAGGTCAACAGAGTTGTCTCCAGGAGCTGTTACAGCACATTTGAATTTTCGGGGCAAATATGTTGCACCATAAAGAGGTTCTTTGTGGTCTCCACTGAATACAGCTCCATCCTTTTGCCTTGAGCGAACAATTTTTACTTTTCTAGTGGGCTGAATTCGGTAGCTAAGGTCACCATTCACCCAGAGGTCAAGATAAGAATCTTGAGCGGCTGTTGGGGTGAGTAGATCTGCAATTTCCTTCGCCAGGGTTCGAGCGGCTGGATAAGCCCCCTTTTGATATGGCGCAGCAGGGGCCATTACATTTCGAGAAATATCTCCACATGCTGAGAGTGTTGACCCTAATGAACGAACAATTGTTCCAATAACTTCGCGTAGATTTTCTTTTCTAATCCCGTGCATCTGAAAAGCCTGCCGGGTTGTTGTTCGAAGTGTCCCATTGCCAAGCCTATTAGAGAGATCATCTAAAGCTACAAATAATTGGGGGGGGATACGTCCTCCTGGACTGCGAAGTCGCAGCATCATCTGCCAATCTTTTTCTTCCCCCTTTTTGCGGTTCTCTCGATTGTCTTGTTGGTAACTTCCGTGAAATTTAAGTAATTGAACAGCATCATTGCTGAAAAAATTATTTTCGTTTTGCAGTTCAGAGGCAAGTGGCTCTTGCAGATACTCGCTATCTGCCTTGAATTGCTCAAACTTTGTTCGTTCTGCTCCAACCGCAATGCAGGGAGAGAAGCTTATTTCTGGCAATTTTTTTGATTTGGTCTCTCCTTCTGTCACGGCTTCATTTTTTTCCTTGTATACCGTAGCTAAAAACGAACTTTGCTTTAACTACCGTTACTTCAATAAAGTGTGAGTCTTCTTATTAGGGCTCTCTGTGTCGACCTTTCTTCTTGAGATTGGGACCGAGGAGCTGCCAGCAGATTTTGCTCGTTTGGCACTTCCCCAGTTGGAACAGTTGGTTTTTCGGGATTTCCAACGCCGGCGCTTGAGTTTTGGCAAAATTACTTGCACAAGTACTCCACGGCGCATTGTTTTGCTGGTGAGTGATTTGTCCAGTAAAGCTTCAGATTCTGAGGAAGAGAAAAAAGGCCCTCCTGCAACCCAGGCTTTTAGTAATGGTTCCCCCACCCAGGCTGCCCTTGGTTTCGCTAAACGTTTTGATTTAAAAATTGATGAACTTGAGGTTCGCAATACATCAAAAGGTCCATTCGTTTTTGCAAAGGTCACTGAACGAGGTGAATCTGCGAATGAACTGCTCGCTCAATTAATTCCTAGTTGGATTGGCAGCTTGCAAGGTCGACGATTTATGCGATGGGGAAAAAGCGAAAGACGATTTTCTCGACCTGTACGTTGGCTGGTGGCTCTTTTGGACAAAGAGCTGATACCTGTAAATATTACTGATAGTGATCCAGTTGTAAGCTCAGGGAATGTCAGCCGAGGACATAGGCTTCATTCAAGTGATGTAGTAATTAATTCCGCAGAAGAGTATATTAATACTCTTTTTAAAGTTGGTGTAAATGTTGATAGGAATTCTCGTACTTCTTTGATCGAATCTTTGATAAAAGATGCATCTGAATTATTAAAAGCCCGAGCTGATTTGTCTAATGATCTTTTGGAGGAGCTTACTGATATTGTCGAATCTCCATCTCTTATTAAAGGAGATTTTGATGAATCATTTCTTAATTTACCCCCAGAGGTGTTAAGCACAGTAATGAGAGTACATCAACGTTATGTTCCTCTCTATCGTATTGACTCTGTTATCGACCCTTTAGCAATTCATGCTAGAAATACTCTTTTCCCTAGCTTCTTATGCATATGTAATAGTCTTGAAGCCGCAAAGAAAAATGTAAAAATTGGAAATCAGAGGGTTTTGACAGCAAGGCTTTCTGATGCAGAGTTTTTTGTTAAATCAGACTTAGCCACGTCATCTGTAGAGAGACGAGAGAATCTTTCAAGAGTTACTTTTGCAGAAGGTTTGGGTTCTTTACTTCAAAGAGTTGAGCGAATTGAGTGGCTTACTAAATCTCTTGTAAATATGTTAAAAGTAAAGGCCCCCATTTCTGATTTTGTTCAAAGAGCATCCCATCTTTGTAAACATGATTTAGTTTCTCAGATGGTTGGAGAGTTCCCAGAATTACAAGGAATAATGGGGGGTAAATATTTATTGTCTGAAGGAGAACCCCTCGAAGTTGCACTTGCTGTCTATGAACATTATTTGCCGAAGGGGTCTGGAGACCAATTACCTGAATCGCACTCAGGTTCAATTTTGGCTATAGCAGATAGAATTGAACTTCTTCTTAGTATTTTTGCTAAAGGTGAAAGGCCTACTGGCTCTTCTGACCCTTTTGCTTTGAGAAGAGCTTGTAATGGAATCCTGCAAATAGTTTGGTTAAAAAAATGGAATTTGAATTTATATGATTTGCTTATTAAAGCCACTAATCATTGGCGGGAAATCTTTCCAGAGCTTGGTATTGAATCCTTAAAGCTTCGTGATGAATTGTCAGATTTTATTCGCCAGAGAATTATCAACCTTATTGAGGAGTCTGGAATTGATAATGATCTTGTTCAAGCAGTTTCAGGAGAAAGTGTAGCTATAAGGAGATTACTCTCAGACCCTTTAGATGTTAAATTGCGAGCAAATCTATTGGCAAATATGCGTCACTCAGGTGAGCTTATGGCAGTACAAACTGTTGTAACTAGAGCCTCAAAGTTGGCAGAGAAGGGTGAACTTCCTTTAGATATTTTGAGTCCTTCTGAGGTGGTAGATATTGAATTGTTCGAAAGCCCTAGTGAAAAAGAAATGCTCCAAGTTCTAATTTCACTAGAACCTTTTGCTAAAGAAGGCTCTATTAATTGCTATAAAAAGCTTGCAGAAGGTCTTACTTCTAGCGCAGAGACATTGGAGAATTTCTTTGATGGTGATAATAGTGTTTTGGTAATGGTAGATGATTTATCTGTAAGAAGAAACCGAATAAATCTCCTTTGCGTTTTACGCAATCAAGCATCCGTGTTGGCTGATTTTAATAAAATAACAGGTTAGCCTGATTTTTATCTATCTATACCTTCCTTGAGCTAACGGTTTCTTTCTCTACTTTAATTCCTCCTTTGATTGTACTTACGGCTAACATTTTATTAACTTCTTCATCTTCTCTTACTGCACTAGGTACAGGTTTGTACTCGTTGGGTGCAAGTGCTCGCCCTCTAAGTACTGATCCAAGCGTTAGGAAAGTAAGCTTTAGTTGTTGCCATGGCTTCATCGCTACAACTGTTTTGTAGAGGTAGCTGTCAAAAGTGAGTCGTTGTACATCCATGTCATCACACATCTCAACAAAAGCTTCTCTTGCTCCATCATTTGAATAAAAGATGTTTTGAAGAATTTCGAGAACTTTGTATGTGGTGCCGTATTTTTTATCCCATTTCTGTAGGTATTTCTTCAGGTCTTTTTCTGTAGGAATTATTTGCCCTTTTTGACTTGAGGCTACTATTTCCTCCGCACACATGCGGCCACTTTTGGCTGCAAAGTAGATTCCCTCTCCAGAGCTTTTAGTTACATACCCAGCGGCATCGCCAACGAGAGCCATCCTTCCTACAACTCGCCTGGGGCGAGGATGTTCTGGTATTGGGTGAGCTTCAACCTTAATAACCTCTCCATTGGCTAGGCGTTTCTTGGCTCTATTTCTGACGCCAACTTGCAGACTTTTTATTAAAGATTGATTTTTCTGCATAGTTCCTGTCCCTACAGCTACATGGTCATATTTAGGGAATACCCAGCCATAGAAATCAGGTGATACATCTGTTCCTACATACATTTCGGCGAGGTCTTCGTAGTAACTCATTTCTTTCTCTGGAAGCTTTATTCGTTCTTGGAAAGCAATGGCCACGTTGTAGTCACCTGCATCCATTGCTTTGGCAACTCGACTATTCGCTCCGTCAGCTCCAATTATTAGATCTACTTCCAGGGTCTTTGTTTCACCCGTAGTATCCCCGCTTGAGAAGTCTGAGTAAGTAAGTGTGTAGGGGCCTTGGCGATTAGAACCAGTGTCTATTTTTGTGACCAGACCATTGATCAGATTGGCTCCAAGTTCTGCGGCACGATTTCTCATGAAGGCATCCATTACCTCTCTACGACACATTCCTATGTATTCGTCTTCACTTTTTCCATAAACCTTGTCAAGACTGATGTCTACCTCTCTGTTAGAGGGTGAGATCATGCGCATATTGCGCACTTTTCTGTCGATTATCGAATCGGGGAGGTCAAATTCAGAGACCATGCACAGAGGTATTGCTCCTCCGCAAGGCTTTGCATTGTCTAGCTTGCGTTCAAAGATCCATGTCTTTATGCCAGCCTTGGCAAGTATTTCTGCGGCGCAAGACCCACTTGGCCCGCCACCGATAACTGCTACACGCAACATTTGTAGGCCTAATCCTGTGGTTCTTTTTTAAAAACTAACATTGTCACAAGAATTCTGGATGCACTTGGCTTAGCCCGTTACGATCGAAACATCATTTCTGATGAATTTCGTGATTCGAGCAAGTAAAGCTCGAAGCAATAGCAGTGATGAAATTCCTATCGCAACAAGGTCTCATCCTATTAGGAGACCTACAGTTAGGGATTTCACAATATTAGTTGCTGTTGGGTTTTCAATTATTACTACAGTTTTTCTGGTAATTAATCGATCGACAGCTTTAGGACCTTTGTCCGTTGACCCTCCTCTTAAGGGATATAAGGTTTTGCCAAGCATCGATGGACGCTTATTAGGTCATTTTCCATATCCAGAGGCTTTAAAGGAAGATTTAATTGAGGTTTATCCAGGATTGGAGCTCGAAAAAAACACTTATAAGTCTTATAACCTTATGAAAGAAGCCGCAATGGCTGATGGGATTGATCTCATCCTTTTGAGTGGATACCGCTCTCACTCACTCCAAGAGGAAATCTTTTTTGATATTAAGTCTGATCGAAACCAGACGGCTATTGAGCGGGCTAGGGTTTCAGCACCACCGGGATATTCAGAACACAGCACTGGATTTGCAATTGATATTGGTGATAAGACCCGACGTGAAACGGATTTCGAAGTTTCCTTTGAATCAACACGAGCTTTTCGTTGGCTTATTAAGCATGCCGCTAAGTACCATTTCACTCTTTCTTTCCCAAAAGATAATTCTCAGGGAGTCTCTTATGAACCATGGCATTGGAGATTTGAAGGAACAGCTAATGCCTTAAGACAATTTGAGGATGCGCGAAGGTTTCTTCTGAATGATTGAAATGTTCTTTAGGGAGTAACCAATGAAATTTTCAGTTGAATCTGTTCATTTCTCTACCTTTTAGATAAAGCTAGTAGTGGCACCTTGCATTCAATTTAATGTCCATGCTGAAATAGCCTGCTACAACTACGCCTTAGGGCGTCTCATATCTCTAAGAAATTCTCTCCATACCAATGAGTGTTCAGATACCTGCGATTCGCAATATTGCAATCATCGCCCATGTCGACCATGGAAAAACAACTTTAGTAGATGCTCTTCTTTGTCAATCCGGCATCTTTCGTGAAAACGAGGCTATACCGACCTGTGTCATGGATTCCAATGATCTAGAAAGAGAAAGGGGAATAACTATTCTTTCTAAAAACACTGCAGTTACTTACAGCGATACTCGCATCAATATTGTTGATACACCTGGCCACGCTGATTTTGGAGGAGAGGTTGAGAGAGTACTTGGAATGGTTGATGGATGTTTGTTGATTGTTGATGCTAATGAAGGTCCAATGCCTCAGACACGCTTTGTTCTTAAAAAGGCTTTAGAGCAAGGTTTACGTCCAATAGTGTTCGTTAATAAGATCGATAGAGCCAGGGTTGATCCAGAAACTGCTGTAGACAAAGTTCTTGATCTTTTCCTTGAACTTGGAGCGGATGATGATCAATGTGATTTCCCTTACCTGTTTGGAAGTGGGCTGGGTGGTTTTGCTAAGCCTGATATGGATACAGAGAGCGAAAATATGAAGCCTTTGTTTGAAGCAATTCTTCGTCATGTTCCACCTCCAGTTGGCGATTCAAATAAACCCTTGCAATTGCAGATAACAACTCTTGATTATTCAGATTTTCTGGGAAGAATTGTTATAGGCAGAGTACATAACGGGATAATTAGGAATGGTCAAAACGCATCTTTAATAAAAGAAGATGGAACAATAAAGAAAGGTAGAATAAGTAAACTTCTTGGCTTTAAGGGCTTACAAAGAATTGAAATAGATAATGCATCTGCTGGAGACTTGGTGGCCTTAGCTGGTTTTGATGAAGTGAATATAGGTGAAACTATTGCTTGCCCTGATGAACCAAAGGCTTTACCCCTTATTAAGGTTGACGAGCCTACACTTCAGATGACATTTGTTGTAAATGACTCTCCATTTGCAGGCAAAGAAGGCAAGTTTGTAACTAGTCGTCAACTAAGAGATCGTCTAAAAAAAGAATTACTCACTAATGTTGCTTTAAGAGTTGAGGATACCAATTCTCCTGATCGTTTTTCCGTAAGTGGTCGAGGAGAGTTGCACTTAGGTATTTTGATAGAAACTATGCGAAGAGAAGGTTATGAGTTTCAGGTATCTCAACCTCAGGTTATTTTTAGGACAATGGGTGGAACTCCCTGTGAACCGGTAGAAACTTTAGTAATGGATATACCAGATGAATCTGTTGGTGCTTGTATAGAAAAACTTGGTGTTCGAAGGGGGGAAATGCAGAATATGGAGACAGGTAATGATGGGCGTAGCCAACTCGAGTTTGTTGTTCCTTCTAGAGGATTAATAGGTTTTCGAGGAGAGTTTGTTCGAGCGACTAGAGGTGAAGGGATTATGAGTCACTCTTTCTTTGAATATCGGCCAATGATGGGAGAATTTGATTCTCGACGTAATGGAGTCTTAATTGCATTTGAGCAGGGAACCGCAACTTTTTATGCATTAAAGAATGCTGAAGGCCGTGGTCAATTCTTTATTAACCCTGGCACTAAAGTCTATAAGGGAATGATTATTGGTGAAAATAACCGACCTCAAGATTTGGAGATAAATATATGTAAGACTAAACAATTGACAAATATGCGATCTTCAGGGGCAGAGGAGTTGGATACTCTGCAATCTCCTACTGAGATTACTTTAGAGAGAGCACTCGAATATATTGGCCCTGGAGAAATGCTAGAAGTCACTCCAGAATCAATTAGGTTGCGTAAACTACCCGCAAAAAAGATGGCTAAACGTTAATGACGCAAGCTAAAAATCAAAATCTTAATTCCATTACTAAAGATGCACGTTTTAAAATGGCAATTGATTTATTTAATTCCTCAGAGTGGTATTCCGCACATGATGCTTTTGAGGAGTTATGGCATGAAACTTATGGTCCAGAAAGAACTACAATTCAGGGATTTTTGCAAATTGCTGTGGCTCAAGTTCATTTGGAAAGTGGGAATAATACAGGGGCAACAATACTTCTTGGTGAAGCTTTAGGTAGGCTTAGACGAATGGGTACACCAGACCTCGGGTTAGATATTGAATGTCTCTGTAAATGTGTTGAATCTAGGCTTAGAATCCTGCAAGGAAAATCCAATACAGAACTTATATGCTTACCAGTACTTCAAGAAAGAACTTGAACTAGTATTGACTTTCTAACCCATTTTATTCCTTTTGCGAATTTGAAACCACCTAATTTAAAAGAAAGAGTCTGTAGGGCAGGTGGATTTAGCTTGATGATATTATCTTGTTTCGGATTGCTTCATTCGCATGCATTTAGTAAAGAGACACTTCCTTTAATTGCTACCGAAAATGATCATCAAATTATTATTGAGTCAGATATACAAACCAATGATTCTTCTAGCCAAGTGGTTACTGCTGTAGGTAATGTTCGGATTATTTATCCATCTCGTGGCATCAAAGCAACTTCAAGTCAGCTTCAGTACTTTGGTAATGAAAAAATTGTGATACTTAGTGGTGATGTCGATTTTATTCGTAAAGGAGAGGCATCTATTAGTGCAGACAGACTGGTTTATATGCTTTCGGAAGATAAAATGGTTGCAGATTCCTATTCTAAATCTCAAGTCTTTAGTAAGTTCCTTCTTTACACAAGCTTTCCTGACAAGAGGTCTATTACTCCATGAGCTTATCTCTTGTCGAAGTAGCACTTTATATAGGAGGACGCCCTTTGGTTCAAAACATTAATTTGAGATTAGAGCCTGGAGAAGTAGTAGGGCTATTGGGGCCCAATGGTGCAGGTAAAACTACAACATTTAACCTGCTAATTGGTTTATTGCGACCTGATTATGGTCAGGTGTTATTGGACGGTAGATTGGTGTCAAATTTGTCAATTCCTACTAGAGCACGTTTAGGAATTGGTTATCTGCCCCAAGAGCCAAGTATCTTTCGCCAACTAACTGTTCAACAAAACCTTGAATTAGCTTTGTCTCAAAGCTCTTTACCTTCAAGTTTTTTGCGTATTAGAAAAGAGCAGTTAGTTGAAGATTTTAAATTAAGTTCTTTTATTGATAGAAGAGGATACCAACTTTCTGGAGGGGAAAGACGTCGTTCTGAGGTTGCTAGAGCATTGGCTGTAGGAAAAACTGGGCCCAGCTATCTGTTGCTTGATGAACCCTTTGCTGGAGTAGACCCCATAGCTGTTTCTGAATTGCAGAAGTTGATTCAGGGCCTAAAAAGACGTGGAATGGGAATACTCCTAACAGATCACAATGTTAGAGAAACATTGGCTATAACTGATCGTTCCTATATTCTCAATGATGGGAAAATACTTTCTTCAGGTCCTTCTAAAGAGGTTGCTAATGATCCACTTGTAATACGTTATTACTTAGGAGAGGAGTTTCAATTATGAGAAATTATTTTAGAGATTTCAACTATAAGCCTAATTTTCAACATTTGAATAT
Source organism: Prochlorococcus sp. AG-409-B13 (assembly GCA_003216035.1). Taxonomy (GTDB): domain Bacteria; phylum Cyanobacteriota; class Cyanobacteriia; order PCC-6307; family Cyanobiaceae; genus AG-409-B13. The sequence continues at coordinate 11,664 of QCJM01000015.1, read as the reverse complement.
TAGGAGAGAGATTTTGTCTAAGTGGTATTTGTTGCCAATTCTAGATAGATGGATTCTGGGTGAATTAATTACGCCTTTATTTTTTGCTATCGCAGCATTCACTGTGGTTTCATTATCAGTGGGTGTAATGTTTGATTTAGTTCGTAAAATAGTTGAATCTGGACTCCCTTTTCTGGTCGCATTACAGGTTTTGATATTGCGTCTTCCAGGGTTTTTAGTCGTTTCTTTCCCAATGGCTATGTTGATGGCAACTTTGCTTGCCTATAGCAGACTCTCTGCAAATAGCGAATTAAAGGCACTTCGTAGTGTTGGGGTATCTACAAGACGCATGATTGTCCCTGCGCTTTTACTTGCAATATTAATGACTGGTCTCACATTTTTATTTAATGATTTAATCGTGCCACAAACCAATAGAAACGCCGAGGTTACTTTGCGAAGAGCATTAGGTAAGTCTATTGCAACAGAAAAAGGAGATGACATTATTTATTCTCGCTTTGGAAGGATTACAGGCCCTAAGTTAACAAAACAAACCAAAGGCCTGACACAATTATTTTATGCAAAGGAATTTAGAGAAAGTGCAATGAGAGAGGTAACTCTTCTAGACTTTTCTAGACTGGGTTATACACAAGTATTGGTGGCTAAAAAGGCTATTTGGAATGATCAAGACGCTATTTGGGAGTTCTTTGACGGAAAGATTCTGACATTGTCTCCAAATGGGAGTACTACAACAGCAATATTCGACAGGTATTTGTATCCTCTAGGCACTGGACCCAAAAGAATTGCTGAGTTACCAAAAGACTCAAATCAAATGACTTTCTTGGAAGCTATGAGGGCTGAAAGGTTATATGAAGAAGCTGGAAATATTAAGGAAGCCAGGCGTATGAAAGTTCGCATTCAAGAGAAGTTCACCCTCCCTATGGCTTGTCTGGTTTTTGCTCTTATTGGTAGTAGCTTAGGGGCTAAACCAAATACACGAACTAGCAGGAGTCAAGGCTTTGGGATAAGCGTAATGCTGATACTTTTTTATTACGTCCTTAGCTTTAGTTTTAGCTCTCTGGGAGTGAAAGGGACACTAATTCCCTTCGTTGCAGCCTGGTCACCAGTTTTTATTTCCATTTGTGGAGGCTGCTTTTTGCTAAAACGAGCAAGTGTTTGAATTCTCTTTAGTATAAATTGATTAAATTAAGAACCTTTCATTTGTTATGACTTTGCAGGAACTACTAAATTCGTTTGGTGATCCTGTTTTGACTTTAGGTTTTATTTCTTTTACTTTACTTTTAATAGCACTTCCCTTTGCCTTTTGGTCAGTAGGTGGCACTACTAGTTCCTCAAGCGTTAGACTTCTTGTATCTTTAGCAAATTTATTTTTAGCTTCACAACTATTGTTTAGATGGTGGCAGTCTGGTCACTTTCCTGTCAGTAATTTATATGAATCTCTATGCTTTTTAGCATGGGCATGTAGTTTTACACAGTTATTGGTTGAGCGTTCTTGGCCTTCTCCTTTGGTATCAGCTGTTGCTACGCCGATGGCTTTGACATCTATTGCCTTTGCCAGTTTTGTATTGCCTGAAAGACTGCAGGGGGCCTCACCTTTAGTCCCTGCACTTCGTTCAAGTTGGCTAGTTATGCATGTAAGTGTAATTATGTGTAGCTATGCTGCACTTCTCGTAGGGTCCTTACTTTCGGCAGTTGTTTTATTAACAGACAGAAATCAACCTCTGGAAATTCGAAGTAGTTCTATTGGTGTAGGAGGATTTAGGGGGGCTAATCGTGCAATGGATGATTCACAGAATTCTAATACGTTTAAACTTAGTTCAATTGCAATGAGTAGGAATGAGCAATTAGATAGCCTTAGCTATCGCACAATTACAGTTGGTTTTTTGCTTTTAACTCTTGGGCTAATTAGTGGAGCTGTATGGGCAAATGAAGCTTGGGGAAGTTGGTGGAGTTGGGATCCAAAGGAGACTTGGGCTTTGATCTGTTGGTTAGTATATGCAGCTTATCTTCATACAAGGTTGAGTCGTGGTTGGCAGGGCAGAAAACCAGCATACTTTGCGATTACGGGACTATTCGTAATTATTATTTGCTATATAGGAGTTAACCTTTTGGGTATAGGCTTGCATAGTTATGGTTGGTTCTTATGATATATATTTTTTATAAACAGCTTTAATTTATTTTATTAAATTAGTGCTTTTGAAATATTATGTAGGTCGTTTGCTATTTCTTATTCCTTTTATTGCTTCAGCATAATCAGGTTGATTGAATATTCCTGAACCACTAACTATTGCATTCGCTCCTGCTTCAATTACTTTCCATGCATTGTTGGCTTTTATGCCACCGTCTACTTCTATCCATGGATCTAGATTCCTTTCATTGCATTTGTTCCTAAGATCTCGAATCTTTTGAACTTGATTATCTATAAAGCTTTGTCCGCCAAAACCTGGATTGACACTCATTATTAATATCAAGTCACATAATTCTAGGCAGTATTCAAGAGTGTCTAAGGGGGTGCTGGGATTTAGAACTGCACCGGCTTTTTTACCCAGGTCTTTTATTTGTGAGAGGTTTCTGTGTAGGTGTGGACAAGCCTCAGCTTGGACATAAATGTGATCAGCTCCTGCTTTCGCAAAGTCCGCTACATACCTTTCAGGTTCAACGATCATTAGGTGCACGTCTAGGGGCTTGGCTGTTACTGGCCGTAGAGCTTCAACAATTAATGGGCCAATAGTGATGTTTGGTACAAACCGCCCATCCATCACGTCAACGTGAATCCAATCTGCACCTGCCCTGTCTACAGCACTCACTTCTTCGCCTAAACGGGAGAAATCTGCAGAGAGGATCGAAGGGGCTATTACTAGGGGCTTCGTGCTCATCGATATGTGGTGGTGAGTTGAGATTCTATGAATTGACGGTAATCATTTTTTCGCAGTTACTTGCACTGATACAGTTAGCGGCGCTAAAGAGCTGTTAGCCATTCGGTATTGGTTCCTTTTTACATGATCATTGAAATTCGTTTCGATGGTATCTGAAGCCCAGCCTCTTCTCTTTCGCATTAACACAATCCCTACTCAGCTTAAAAGTGGATCGCACTCTTATTCAGGAAATTCTCGAAGTCGTAGAGCAAGCGGCCATAGCTTCTGCTCAACTAACTGGTTTAGGGAAGAAGGATGAAGCTGATGCTGCTGCTGTTGAAGCCATGCGTAAACGCATGGGGCAGATTCAAATGCAGGGTCGCATTGTTATCGGAGAAGGTGAGCGAGATGAAGCCCCGATGCTTTACATAGGCGAAGAAGTAGGAAGTGGTTCTGGGCCCGGTGTTGATTTTGCTGTTGATCCCTGTGAAGGTACAAATCTCTGTGCTAATAACCAACGTGGATCTATGGCTGTTTTGGCAGCTTCTGATCGGGGAGGGTTATTTAATGCACCAGATTTCTACATGAAGAAACTGGCAGCTCCACCAGCAGCTAAGGGTAAAGTTGATATTAGAAAAAGTGCTACTGAGAACATCAAAATTCTTAGTCAATGTATTGGATTGGCGGTTAGTGAACTTACAATTGTCGTAATGGATAGAGCTAGGCATAAAGATTTGATTTCAGAAATTCGATCTACTGGGGCAAGAGTTCAACCTATTTCAGATGGAGATGTACAGGCAGCTATAGCTTGTGGATTTGCTGGAACTGGTACTCATTGTTTAATGGGTATCGGTGCAGCTCCTGAAGGGGTAATTTCCGCAGCGGCAATGCGAGCTTTAGGTGGCCACTTTCAAGGTCAATTGGTTTATGACCCTGCAATTGCTCAGACTAGTGAGTGGGCCGATTACACCAAAGAAGGCAACATTGCACGTTTGAATGAAATGGGTATTACAGAAATTGACAAGATTTATGAGGCAGAAGAATTAGCTTCAGGAGAAAACGTTGTATTTGCTGGAAGTGGCATTACAGATGGATTGTTATTCCATGGAGTGAAGTTTGAAAGAGATTGCACTCGTACAAGCAGTCTAGTAATTAGCACTTTGGACGACACTGCTCGATTCACTAACACTATTCATATCAAGGATGGTGCAAAAAGCATCTCTTTGAATTGATAGCAACTAGAAGTGATTAAAGGAACCTTTTATGCACATTGCCGTTGTCGGTCTTAGTCATCGCACGGCGCCGGTTGAGATCCGTGAAAAGCTGAGCATTCCAGAGCTAACCATTGGAGAATCTCTTAAGAAATTGAGAGATAAGGAACAGGTACTTGAGGCTTCAATCCTAAGTACCTGCAATCGATTAGAAATATATACTTTGGTACGTAATCCTGAACAGGGTGTAGCAGCTATAGGAGATTTCCTTAGAGAACATTCAGGGATTTCTGAGCAAGAACTTAATCCTCATCTATTTACATATCATCAAGAAGAGGCTGTGGCACATTTAATGCGTGTTTCAGCTGGTCTTGACAGTTTGGTTTTAGGAGAAGGACAAATCCTTTCTCAGGTTAAGAAGATGCTTCGACTTGGCCAAGAGAACCAATCTATGGGGCCAATCCTTAACCGTCTTCTTACCCAGGCAGTTAGTACAGGTAAACGTGTCCGTAGCGAAACTAATCTTGGAACAGGTGCAGTTTCTATTAGTTCTGCTGCAGTAGAGCTTGCTCAGTTGAAACTTGGTCAATCACGTGGACAGGATCAGTTGCTCACCCTCGAATCTGAAAAAGTTGCGGTAGTAGGGGCTGGTCGTATGAGTCGATTGCTCCTTCAACATCTTCAGGCAAAAGGCTGTTCTGAATTGACTCTTTTAAATCGCACTCTTAAAAGAGCTGAGTCTTTAGCCGCTGATTTCCCAGATCTTGTTGTTAAATGCCATTTGCTCGATGATTTGGATGATTGCTTAACTTCTTCGTCTCTCGTCTTCACTAGTACTGCATCGGAACAACCAATTATTAATGCAACTCGTTTGAAGCTCCTGAATCAAACACTTTCCCTTCGGTTGATAGATATTGGGGTGCCGCGCAATATTGCTGCTGATGTTGTTGATATCCCTGGAGTTGATTCGCATGATGTGGATGATTTGCAAGAAGTTGTTTCTCGGAACCAAGAGGCTCGGCAACAGGTTGCATTAGAAGCAGAGGGTTTGCTGAAGGAAGAAGGAAGATTATTTCTTGAGTGGTGGGACAGTCTTGAGGCTGTTCCAACTATTAATCGCTTGAGAGCATCACTTGAGTCCATTAGAAGTGAGGAGCTGATGAAAGCTCTAAGTCGCATGGGACCAGATTTCTCTGCTAGAGAAAGAAAGGTTGTTGAAGCCCTAAGTAAGGGAATTATCAATAAAATTCTTCATACACCTGTTACTCGTTTGAGGGCTCCTCAGGCAAGACAGGAACGTCAGGATTCTTTGAGAATAGTTGAAACCCTCTTCGATTTGAGTGCCAATGAAAGTGATGATTAATCTGTTGTATGCAGCTTGTCGCGGTTTGATTCTCAGAAGTCTTACTTAATCTCTCCTTTTTGCTGGCTTTAGGAATCAGTTCTCCAGTAGGTTTGCATGACCTAACAGCTTTGCAGGATAAGGATGAAGCGAGTTCTGGCAATTATTCTTGGTGGAGGAGCTGGTACGCGTCTCTACCCTTTAACAAAGATGAGGGCTAAACCCGCAGTGCCTCTTGCTGGTAAGTATCGACTGATTGATATTCCAATTAGCAATTGCATCAATTCGAACATCAACAAGATGTACGTTTTGACCCAGTTCAACAGTGCTTCCCTAAATAGGCATCTAGCTCAGAGCTATAACCTCAGCGCACCTTTTGGTCAGGGATTCGTTGAGGTGTTGGCTGCTCAACAAACTCCTGAAAGCCCTTCTTGGTTTGAAGGCACAGCTGATGCAGTTAGGAAATATCAGTGGTTATTTCAAGAGTGGGATGTTGATGAATATCTAATTCTTTCTGGGGATCAGCTTTATCGAATGGATTACAGCCTCTTTGTAGAACATCATCGAGCTACTGGGGCGGATTTAACTGTTGCTGCCTTACCTGTGAACTCAGAGCAGGCTGAAGCATTTGGCCTTATGCGTACTGATAATCAAGGAGACATTAAGGAATTTCGTGAAAAACCTAAGGGTGATTCTTTGAAAGAGATGGCAGTGGATACAACTCCCTTCGGACTGACACCGGAATCCGCTAAAGAAAAACCCTATTTAGCCTCTATGGGTATTTATGTTTTTAGTAGGAAAACATTATTTGATTTGTTAAATAAAAACCCAACTTATAAGGATTTTGGTAAGGAGGTCATTCCTGAGGCATTGAATCGTGGAGATAGACTTAAGAGTTATGTGTTTGATGATTACTGGGAAGATATAGGAACTATAGGTGCTTTTTATGAGGCTAATCTTGCTTTAACACAACAACCGCAGCCTCCCTTTAGCTTTTTTGATGAGAAATTCCCGATATATACCAGACCTCGTTATTTGCCGCCTACTAAATTAGTAGATTGTCAGTTAACTGATTCTATTATTGGAGAGGGCTCAATACTGAAATCTTGCAGTATTCATCATTGTGTTTTAGGAGTGAGAAGTAGAATCGAGAGTGATGTGGTTTTGCAAGAATCTTTGGTTATGGGATCAGACTTTTTTGAGTCTTCTGATGAAAGAAATGCTCTTAGGAATGGTGGAGGAATCCCTCTTGGTGTAGGTCAAGGCACAACTGTAAAGAGAGCTATTCTTGATAAGAACACAAGAATTGGAAATAACGTCACCATTATCAATAAAGATAGAGTTGAGGAGGCAGATCGTGCAGATCAAGGTTTTTACATTCGCAATGGCATTGTTGTCGTTGTAAAGAATGCAACGATTTCAGATGGAACTCTTATCTAAAAGTTTCTAGTGTTATTTGCCTTAATTCCTTAAGCACTACTTACCTCCTGCGTTAGGTGGGCTTTTTCAACTTAAGGATGGTTCAACCCTGACATTGCTGCCTAGAAAGCAGCAAATTGACTACTTAATGGTCACACTGGCCCCATTAGTCAATCTTTCTGTCCATGTCCAAGGCGCATTTTGGTTTAATAGGTCTTGGGGTTATGGGCGAAAATCTCGTCCTAAACGCTGAACGAAATGGTTTTTCAAGTGTTGTATACAACCGCACTTACTCAAAAACTCAAGCTTTTCTAGAAGGTCGAGGAGCAGGTAAATCAATTACTGGGGCTTCTGACCTAAAGGATTTTGTAAGCAAACTTGAACGCCCCCGAAGAATTTTGATGATGGTCAAGGCGGGTTCAGCCACTGATGCTGTTATTGATCAGATCTCTAAATACCTTGAGAAGGGAGATTTGTTGATTGATGGAGGGAACTCGGAATTTCGTGATACTGAGAGGCGTGTAGCTCAATTAGAAAGCAAAAGCTTTGGGTATATAGGCATGGGTGTATCTGGGGGAGCTAAAGGTGCTTTTGAAGGTCCGAGCATGATGCCTGGAGGAACAAAAGCTTCTTACGATGCGATAGAAAGTTTGGTTTCCAAAATGGCCGCCCAAGTAGAGGATGGCCCCTGTGTTGCTTATATAGGCCCTGGCGGCTCAGGCCATTTTGTAAAGACCGTGCATAACGGGATTGAGTACGGCATAGAGCAAATACTTTCTGAAGCTTATGACGTTATGAAGCGCATAGGAGGCTTGAATGGCAACCAGATTGCTGATGTGATGTCCCATTGGAATAGGACTGAAGAACTTTCTTCCTATTTAGTAGAGATAACTGAAGTTTGTTTGAGAGCTAGAGACCCAGAGGACGACTCAGACCTTGTAGAGAAAATTATGGATAAAGCTGGTCAAAAAGGTACTGGTTTATGGACAGTGATTAGTGCGTTGGAACTTGGAGCCTCTGTACCAACTATCTATGCTTCTTTAAATGCGCGAGTAATGAGTTCTCTGAAGGTTCAAAGAGTCAAGGCTGAATCAATTATCAAAGCTCCTGCTCTTTCCTCTTTTGATCTCGGTTGTGCTCAGGATGGAATGGCACCCCTTATGGACGCAGTGGTGCTAGCGACAATTGCTTCTTATGCACAAGGTATGGAATTGTTGCGTAGTGCTTCAGATGAATATAAATACAATTTGAACTTACCTTCTATTGCTCAGATTTGGAAAGGGGGTTGCATTATCCGCTCTCAATTACTTAAGAGAATTCAGAATGCTTATGAAGCAGATCCTCATCTTCAAAACCTTTTGATTGACTCATGGTTTGCTGAGCAGGTCAATTCTCGTTTACATAACCTTGCTAATATTGTTTCTGGAGCTGCGCAAAGAGGCATCCCTTTACCTTGTTTAAGTAGCTCCCTTGACTACATCAATAGCTATCGTTCAGGCCGTTTGCCTCAGAACTTGGTTCAAGCCATGAGAGATTGCTTTGGTTCACATACCTACGAGCGTATTGATCAGGAAGGATCTTTTCATACTGAATGGTTAGAATGATTAACTGGCAATGACTAATTACCATCTAGAACTTGCAATTGATCAAAAAGATTTAGCCCGTAGAGCTGTTCAAATCATTGCATCTCATATTGATCTTGCTTTAGATCAACGAGAAAGAGCTCAGATAGCTCTATCAGGTGGCTCTACTCCATCTCTTGCATATAGTTTATTGGGTCAAGAGCATTTGCCTTGGTCTCGAGTCGATGTATTCCTTGGAGATGAGCGTTGGGTAGACCCAGATGATGAATCAAGTAATGCAAGGATGATAAGAAGAACACTTCTTTCTAGTGGCCCTGGATCAGAAGCAATATTTCACCCTGTACCAACTATTGACTTTCCATCTCCAAAGGCTAGTGCAGAAGCATTCTCTGCTCTTTTAAAAAGAATCTGTGTAGGAGATCCTCCTATTTTTGACTTATTGCTATTAGGTCTTGGTGATGATGGGCATACTGCATCGTTATTTCCAGAAACTGATGCTTTGAATGTTTTAGATTCTTGGGCAACTGTTAGTCATGGCAAAGGCCTTGACCGGATTACACTTACATCTCCTGTCCTAAGTTCTGCCAGGAAAGTGATTTTTATGGTTAGTGGAGCTGCCAAGCAAAATGCATTAATAAGATTATTGAATCCTTTGGAATCTATATACCGTACACCTGCAAAATTAGTGCAACCTCATACTGAGGTTTTGGTATTGGCTGATGAGGCGGCCGCAGCCCTTGTATAGGTACAAATCTTTAGCCAACTATTCTCAACTTTATAAATATGGTTGCTAACTTTAAGTGAATCAGGACTTACCTCCAGAATTACAATCAGAACATGTAATTGTTTCTGGCAAACAGTTTTCAGATTGGACCTCCCTTAATGACACGATTATGGGTGGATCCAGTACTGCCATCTGTAGTGTTACTACAGATGGACTTAAGCTGAATGGTGATCTAGTTGAAAAAGGAGGTGGATTTGTTAGTTGTAGATCCCCTTTGCTTTCTCCTCCTATTAACCTCTCAGAGTACAGGGGATTAAAACTTATAGTTGATGGTCAAGGCCGAACTTTAAAGCTTGCGATTGCTTGCCAAGATAATTTCTTTGGACTTACTGATTTTATTTCAGGTGGCCTTCGTTGGGTCGCCGAAGTGCCAACTCAAATAGAAGGAACAACTCAGTTGGAAATACTTTTCAGTAATCTTCAGCCAACTATTCGTGCTAAACGAGTAACTTTCCCTGCTACTTTTGATCCCTCAACCATTAGTCAGTTTCAATTGTTACATTCCAAGTTTGGTCGATCTGGAGAACTTAACCCAGGTTTTAAACCTGGCATGATCCGCATACTCTTGCGTTCAATAATTGCCATACCTTAACGCTAATAATTCTTCGGCAGATTATTTCCCTCTAATTGCAGCGGCTGCAGATTTATGCTTGAAGCCTTGGCAGTATTCAGTGGTTGATCAAACTCCTGATGTTGATACCACTTGTGGCAAAGAATCAACTAAAGATTTGATCGTTAGAATTGAATGCCGTGATCAAGATGGAGAACGTCACCCTGAGAATGATCTTGACGTAGATATTTCTAGAAGTGGAAGTGATATTAGCCTAATCTTATCTTGGTGTAATCAACATAAGAGACCTATCCTTTGGCATGGTCAACATTCTATTTGGATGGATAGTGATAATGGAAAGCTTTGTTCTACCCCATCTGAAGGTGACAGATTAGAAGCACTGGCAAGAAGATTAAAAGCGTTATTTGTTACTTCCTAATAAAAATTAAGCTTATTCAAAACTATCTGTTACTGCACCCATGCTTGAACTAGTTACTAGTCGAGCATATTTACCAAGTATTCCAGATTTATATTGAGATTGGGGTTTTTTCCATAAGGATCGCCGTCTTTTTATTTCTTCAGGGTCTACGTTGAGTTGAATAAGTCCTTTTTGTGCATCGACTGTGATGCTGTCACCATTATTTATTAAGCCAATAGTTCCACCAACGGCAGCTTCTGGAGCTACATGACCTACTACTAATCCGTATGTTCCACCACTAAATCGCCCATCTGTTATAAGCGCAACTTTATCGCCAAGTCCTTGTCCAACTATTGCCGAAGTAGGGGCAAGCATTTCGCGCATTCCCGGACCTCCTACTGGGCCTTCATATCTAATAATTATTACATCACCAGCCTTAACTTTATTGTCTAGGATTGCGGTTAGGCATTCTTCTTCGCTTTCAAAAACAGTTGCAGGTCCTGTTAGAACTGGTTTTTTTATCCCACTAATCTTGGCTACACTTCCTTCCTCAGCAAGATTTCCTTTGAGAATTGCCAAATGTCCTTTTTCGTAAAGTGGGTTTGTTAATGGTTTAATTACCTCATTAATTTGTGAAGGTGTAGATGGTACATTCTTAAGGATTTCTCTTATGGTTTTTCCTTCAATATTTCTACAATTGCCATGAATTAATCCTGCATCTAGTAGTAATCTCATTACTTGAGGAATACCGCCAGCTTTATGCAGGTCAACAGTGACAAACCTTCCGCTTGGCTTTAGATCGCAAATTACAGGTACTTTCTGACGAATTCTTTCAAAATCATCGATACAAAGTTCTACGCCAGCTGTGCGGGCAATTGCCAGTAAATGAAGTACAGCATTAGTCGACCCACCAATAGCCATTATCACGCTAATCGCATTTTCAAATGCTTCCTTTGTTAGTAGATCAAGGGGCCTTATATTGGATTTTATAGCTTCAACTAGCACTGCTGCGCTTTGGGCAGCATTTTCCGCCTTCTCTTCATCTTCCGCCGCCATTGTTGAACTGTATGGGAGACTAAGCCCCATTACTTCAATGGCTGCAGACATAGTGTTTGCTGTAAACATGCCTCCACAACTTCCTGCCCCTGGACAGGCATTCTTCTCAACCTCTATGAGCCTTTTCTTATCAATTTTTCCACTTGCCAATTTTCCTACAGCCTCGAATGCACTTACTACAGTAAGATCTTGACCCTCTAATTTGCCTGGCTTAATTGTCCCACCATATACAAATATAGCGGGTATATTCATGCGAGCCATGGATATCATTGCACCTGGCATGTTTTTATCGCAACCACCGATTGCAAGTACTCCATCCATACTTTGAGCGTTGCAAGCAGTTTCAATTGAATCTGCAATCACCTCTCTTGAGACAAGTGAATATTTCATACCTTCTGTTCCCATAGAAATACCATCGCTTACAGTGATGGTTCCAAATATTTGTGGCA
>QCJM01000014.1 GCA_003216035.1 Prochlorococcus sp. AG-409-B13 | reverse complement strand
GTCATTAGTTGAATTTGTGAATCAAGGTGGAAATGTATTAGGGATATGTAATGGCTTTCAAATTCTTACTGAGTTAGGACTCTTGCCTGGAGTGCTTACAAGAAATAGAGATCTTCGCTTTGTTTGTGAAACAACTAAATTAACTGTAGTCAGTGGCAGAACTAATTGGTTTCAGAGATTCCAAACTGGGGATATCCTTTCTCTACCAATTGCTCATGGAGAGGGTCGCTATCAATGCAGTATTGATACTCTTCATTTGCTTGAAGATCAAGACTCTATTGCCCTTCGTTATATGAATAATCCCAATGGGTCTATTGCTGATATAGCAGGGATCACTAATCGTAAAGGTAATGTTTTAGGCTTAATGCCACATCCAGAACGTGCCTGTGATCCATTGACTGGAGGGATTGATGGTATATCAATTATGAAGGGGTTACTTGATTGATTTTCAAATTAATTAAAAGATGGTCAGTTAAAGAATTACCGAACCACCTTTTAATTAATTTGTTAGTAGTAATTTAGACGGTTACTGCAGTTTTTGGATCGAGTTGTCCTTTCGAGTAGAGGCCTGCGTAGTAGTTGGTACTTTGTTGCTTTATTTTGCTTGCTTGACCTGCACACCAGAATTGCTGATATCTGTCTAAACAAACTTGCTTCATATACTTACGAGCTGGTTTGTTGAAGTGTCTTGGATCAAAATTAGTTGGGTCGGCAGAGGCCGCCTCACGGACAGCAGCTGTGAATGCAAGACGATTATCCGTGTCAATGTTTACCTTTCGCACACCATTGCGAATCCCTTCTTGAATTTCTTCAACAGGGACACCATAGGTTTCAGGAATTGCACCACCGAACTTATTAATCATGTCCAGCCATTCTTGAGGAACTGAGCTAGAGCCATGCATTACAAGATGAGTATTTGGTAGAGCTTTGTGGATTTCTGCTATTCGACTTATTGCAAGTACTTCTCCGGTTGGTTTTCTGGTGAACTTGTAAGCACCATGACTGGTACCAATAGCTATAGCTAGAGCATCTACTTTTGTTTTAGCTACAAAATCTGCTGCTTCCGCTGGATCAGTTAGAAGCATGTCTTTAGAAAGTTCACCTTCAAATCCATGGCCATCTTCTGCTTCGCCTTTTCCGGTCTCTAGTGAACCTAGACATCCAAGCTCTCCTTCTACGCTTACTCCTACAGAGTGGGCAAAATCAACTACAGTTTTAGTGACGTTTACGTTGTAGTCATAGCTAGCTGGTGTCTTGGCATCTGCTTCTAATGATCCATCCATCATCACAGAAGTAAATCCATTAATGGCTGCTGAGTAGCAAGTTGAAGGTTCGTTGCCATGATCCTGGTGCATCACAACAGGGATGTTCGGATAGGTTTCTGTCGCGGCAATGATTAAGTGTCTAAGAAAGATCTCACCCGCATAGCTTCTGGCACCTCTAGAAGCCTGAAGAATGACTGGGCTATCTGTCTCAGCTGCTGCTTCCATGATGGCCTGAACCTGCTCTAGATTATTTACGTTAAAAGCAGGAATGCCATAGCCGTTTTCTGCAGCATGGTCGAGTAGAAGCCTTAGAGGAACAAGGGCCATCGATGTCTCCGAAGTGTCTTGAGGACCCAGTTCTGATTAGAAGTCCGGGACCGGGGGCCCAGGACTTTAAAAGATGAAGCGAAAATGAACAAGACCTGTTACTGCATCTTGCCTTGATTAATCAAGGTAGAGCCTCTGTCCAGAAGATGATGACTCTTTTGCTTTGTCACAAACTTTTTGACTGAACCATCCTTCAGCAAGGCCAGGAATCATTGGTTTTCTAGTTCTAATACTTTCTGCCCACAAGCCTTGTAACCTTGCTACTGGGGCAATGCGTCCATCAGACCATGTAGTTGAAAATGCAAGATCTTTGTCAGGGCTAATACTGCGTAATTGCTCTCCCACCTGGGAAACCCACAGACCAAAGCCGTGAACATAATCTTTTTGATTATCACTACCCAATAAAAGTGTGCCTTGGCTCCCATATACCTCTAGCCAGCAACCTCGGCCTTCCCTTGCTACCGCAGAAAGAGTTACTTGTGCAGGTATTAAAGATTCATTTTCATAAGAGGAAAGTTGTAATTGTGCCATTGTGACATCTTCACTTGTCACCTCCCTTTGAATATTATCTTCTTTATCAGTACGTTTTGTAATTGATGTTGAGAGTAGGCTGCTAATGCTATTTGTAGGTCCAAAAAACCAATGCAATATGTCAAATGCGTGAGTGCCTAGTGCGCCGATTACTCCACCTCCCTTTTCTTCTTGTGAATACCAGTCCCAACATCTAGATGGATTTGATCTGCTGCCCATTAACCAATCAAATTTTATTAACCAAGGAGTACCTATTGCTCCACTTGAAATAATTCTTTTTGCCTGCATAAAATGAGGAACAGCACGATATTCAAAATCAACTGCGACACTTAATTGTTGATTAATTGCTAATTTTTGAAGTTCTGCTACTTGTTCAGCATTTAAGGCTACTGGTTTTTCTAATAGCAAATGCTTTTTTGCTTTTAAGGCCTGAAGAGCTAATTCAAAACGGGGAGCTGGTGGGGTGGCAAGGATAATTGCATCAATCTGAGGGTCTTTAAGAAGTTCTGCCCAACTAGTTTGTCCCGATAAATTATGTTTTTTACATGCACTTTCTAGTTTTTCTTTTTGAGGGTGCCAAAGTGATAAAGCAGTAAGGTCTTTATTAGTGGAAAGTGCTGGTAGGTGAACGGACTCACCAAAGCCTAACCCTGCAATTGCTACGCCTATGGGGGGATTAATCATGTGTTTATTCAGAAAATAAAAGATCTTTTGATACAATACATACATCATGAATTAATTGTTCGATTAGTTCATCTCCATCTGGAGATCTCCAGGCACTATTTGGATCACTTCGATTATTTGTTGCGATATCTTTAAATAAATTACTATCACAGTCAATTTCCATATCGTAAATATAACTAATCTCTTCCGGTTGGTTCTTATCTATGGCTGGGCTGTATTTACTTCTAACCAGAAGGTGCCCATCTTGGAATTTTTTAAGGCTTCCTCTATCCCACCATTGTCTACCTAACATTTTTGTAGAAACTTCCTGCCAATTGAGCTCTGTAGCATTTGTTGGAAATATATTTAATGTGTAGAAACACATTAAAATTAGAAAAAATACTATTACTTTAGTCGTTAATCTTGACAGCCTAATCATTTACTTTTTTTAGTAGCTTTTGTTAGGAGAGTTCCCATGTAGGGATAATAGAGTGCTTAGGGTGTTACGGAGTTGAGTCCTGGGAACGATCGTATCCACAAAACCATGTTCTTGAAGGTATTCAGCTGTTTGAAAATTTTCTGGTAGTTTTTCTCGCAATGTTTGTTCAATTACTCGTCTACCAGCGAAACCAATTAATGCTTTTGGTTCAGCAAGAATTAAGTCACCAAGCATTGCGAAACTTGCTGTAACTCCACCAGTTGTTGGATGGGTAAGTAGTGGCATATATAGCAACTCTTTTTCTCTATGTCTTTCCAGAGCCCCTGAAATCTTTGCCATTTGCATGAGGCTAAGCATTCCTTCTTGCATTCGAGCACCACCAGATGCACAAACTATCAAAAGTGGCAGGTTGTCAGAAGTTGCATGCTCGATTAGGCGTGTGATTTTTTCTCCAACTACTGATCCCATTGACCCCCCCATGAACCTGAAGTCCATCACTGCTAAAGCAAGTGGTATCGATTTGACTTTGCATACTCCTGTCACAACTCCATCTTTCATCCCTGTATTCATTTGACTTTCTCTAAGTCGATCGGCATAGGCCCTTCGATCCTTGAAACCTAGTGGGTCAGTAGGACTAAGGTCTCTGTCAAATGGTTGAAATGTCCCATTGTCTGCTATCTGACGAATTCGTTCCTCGCTATAAATCCGGAAATGATGGCCGCAATTGCTGCATACATTCGAGTTGGCGATTAAATCCTTTCTATACACAACTTGACCACATTCAGGGCACTTGCTCCACAGTCCATCACTTTCATCAAGCTCTTGGTTTACCTTCCCTACAAACTGACCTTTGCGACGATCAGCAAACCAGTCGAAAAGCGACACAGGATTTAAAGACTCTTCATTACCATTTAATACTCTAAAGGCTATCTAGTTGTTTTCAAGAATAATTTTTCCAAAATTGCCACACGATTCATACTGATATTTTCTTGAGAAGATCGATTTCAGTGGTCAGTAGTGTTTTTAAGATTTCTTCAAAAGGAACTTATCAAACGATTCCTCTTGGAAATCATCGGCTTAATATTTGTCTTGTTTCTATTAAGAACTAATGTTGAATATTTAGATTATTATTTTAAGCTACTGACCGATTAGAATTCATTTTGGCTTTGAAGCCGAACTTTTTTTAAAGGATTTCTTATTAAAGTTTAAGTTTAAATCTTTGAGACTTAGAAAATGTTCATTAGGTAAAAGTATTGGAGACTCAAATGCAACGCTTCCATTGCCGGTTTTCGTATTAATAACGATACCTAAAGCTTGGTAAGTATTAGAATTCTCTTCAGAGAGGTGCTGATAAAAAATATGACGTGCTTTGTTGATTATATATTTACTATTAAATTTATCCCAGGGAAAATAATGGGCTTTTTTCTCCTGGAGCCCATTTATTATAAAAGAGGGTCTTTCTGGGGTGATTTGGTCACCTATTCGTTCATTGATCCATTATAGTGCTATTTATGATTTATTAGTTAGATTTAGCTGGACAGACCTTTTTCCTCGATCATTCGATGGATAATTGGAGTAAGAATTAATTCCATTGCAAATCCCATCTTTCCTCCGTTTACGACCAAACTTGTTGGGCTTGACATAAAGGAGTCGTGAATCATTCCCAATAGATAGCTGAAATCGATTCCCCATTTTTCTCTAGACCCTTTTCTAAAATGGATAATTACAAAGCTTTCATCAGGGGTAGGAATATTCCTGCAAATAAATGGGTTTGATGTATCTACTGTTGGGATCCTTTGGAAGTTGATATCTGTCTTGCTAAATTGAGGACAGATATGGTTTATGTAATCAGGCATCCTCCTAAGAATTGTGTCCACAATTGTTTCCGCTGAGTAACCTCTTTCAGCATTGTCCCTATGGATTTTTTGTATCCATTCTAAGTTTGTAATTGGAACAACGCCTACAAGTAGATCAGCTACAGCGGCTACGTCATAGTTCTCGCCAACAACACCACCATGAAGGCCCTCATAGAAAAGTAGGTCAGTACCACTTGGGATCTCTTCCCAAGGTGTGAATTGCCCTGGTGAAAGTTTTGTTCCTAGCCTGGCATTGTGCTCTTCAGCCTCCTCAGGGCTATGGAGGTAATAACGCTTTTCGCCTCCACCTGTTTGTCCATATGTTTTGAAGAGTTCTTCGAGCTTGTCAAATAAGTTCGCTTCAGGGCCGAAATGGGAAAAGTTTTCACCTTTTGCTAAAGCATCAGCCATGGCTTTTTTCATTGGCATCCGCTCAAAACGGTGATAACTGTCGCCCTCCACTACAGCGGGAATGATTTTTTCCCTGGCGAAGATATGCTCGAAGGCTCTTTTGACTGTGCTGGTTCCTGCTCCAGAGGAACCAGTGACGGCGACAACCGGGTGACGCTTCGACATCGATGCTTAGATTAAATATTTAAAGATTTTGGCAGGTCGTCTGGCCAACTAATTCTTTTCTTGCCTGAACCAGTTGATTTTTGATTTTTTGGGTCAAATTTCCTTTAAAAGCTCTTCACCCATCTCGTTGCATCCAAGCTGAACACAAGATTCACTCATTATGTCAACTGTGCGATAACCAGACTGAAGCACTTTGTCCACGCATTTCTCAAGAATCTCAGCAGCGGCAGTTTCTTTCAGCCCAATCTTCAACATCATTGCGGCTGATAGGACCATTGCGATTGGATTGGCCTTGTTTGTGCCTGCTATGTCTGGAGCTGAACCATGAACAGGTTCAAATAGTCCTGGTCCATCGATGCTTAGTGAGGCAGATGGAAGCATACCGATTGAGCCTGTGAGCATTGCTGCCTCATCGCTGAGGATGTCGCCAAATAGGTTGCTTGTTAGTAAAACATCAAATTGGCGGGGGTTTCTAACTAATTGCATTGCCGCGTTATCTATATACATGTGACTCAATTCAATATCTGTATATTCCTCTGAAAGCTTACTTATTTGATCTCTCCAAAGTTGACTGACGTCAAGAACATTGGCTTTGTCTACGGAACAGATCTTTTTATTTCTTGTTCTCGCAATTTCAAAAGATACTTCGGCAATTTGCTTTATCTCCTCACTTGAATAGGTCATTGTATTGAAAGCTCTTTCGCCATTTTCTGTCTTAATTCTGCCTTTTGGCTTGCCAAAATAAATTCCACCAGTTAGTTCTCTTACAACTATTAAATCCACACCATTTATTATTTCTGGCTTAAGACTGCTTGCATTAATTAGGGCAGGAATGATTTTGACTGGCCTAATATTTGCAAATAGGTTCATACCTTCTCGCAAACTTAATAATCCTGACTCAGGTCTTATCTCTCTTGGAATTTCGTCATAGCGAGGGTCTCCTATTGCAGCCATAAGTACAGCATCACTGCTTTGACAAGATTTCAGCGTCTCTTCGGGTAGAGGAACCCCTTTGGACTCAATGGCTTGACCGCCAATTAGTTGTTCTTCAAAAAAAAGTTCAAAATCAAGCTTTTTACTAACGGCTTCTAATAGCCTTCTTGTCACCATGGTGATTTCTGGACCAATACCATCTCCTGGCAATAAGACTATGTGGTGCGCTCGCATTAATTACTCCTGAATGATTATTTTTCTGAATGTGAGGTTACCTAGGCAGAGACTTTGAGATTTCTTTGATTGCTTTTGTTAAATCTGGCAATCTTTTGAAATTTGCAGAACATCGAAGCCAAAGTCGATTTGGAATTGCAGGGAAACCGCTAATTACTGCCCCTGGGTCTATATCAGTATGTATTCCGCATTTAGAACTAGCAATCACGCCATCTCCTACCTTGACACGATTAGTTACTCCAACTTGCCCAGCAAGGATTACTCCGTTGCCAATTACAGCTCCCCCAGCTATGCCCACTTGTGACGCCATGGCACAGTCCTTGCCTGTGATAACGCCATGAGCTATCTGAACAAGATTATCGATTTTGGTGCCATTACCGATTCTTGTTTCTCCGACTGCTGGCCTGTCAATTGCTGAATTGCAACCAATTTCTACGTTGTCTTCAATAATTACGATGCCAGTTTGCGGCATTTTTCTCCATCCTTTTCTAGTTGGTATAAAACCAAAACCTTCTGAACCTATAACTGTGCTTGAGTGGATAATGCAGTTTTTTCCTGTTTTCGAACCAGGATGTATTACACAATTAGCATGGAGTTCATTACCTGATCCAATTACAACATTTGAATAGATGACAACTCCTGCATGGATAATACTATCCTCTCCAACTTCGCAGTCATCACCAATGCATACATGAGGTCCAATTGATACTTTCTCTCCAATTGTTACCCTGTCCCCGATTACTGCTGTGGGATGTATCTCAGGTATTTTTTTGCTTGCTGGATTAAGAGTTTCAAGTACTTCTGCAAAGGCTATTCTTGGATCCTTTACAACAGCCCAGGGAAGGCCTTTGCTTTTCGCAATTTCAGATAAGTCTTCTTGGATTGGAAGAATAACAGCGCCTGCATTACACGAATTTAGTTTTTTTGATAAAGAGTTTCCCTTCTCAAGAAAACTAATTTGATCAATGTTCGCCTTTTCAAGGGAAGCACCGCTAAGGATCTCTGGATCCTTGCCAATCTGATAAGACAGAAGGCCTGCTTGTCCTTGCTTTAGTAATGAGATTAATTGGTTGAAGCGCATGGATTTGTTTTTCAGCGAAAAGTATTTTTAATGAATTGATCAGTCCAGACTGTTGGCAGTTAGAACTAGCACATCCCTATGGATTACTACAGGAGAGCATCTTAAATTGGGAGGGTTTAGTAATGAGTTTTGAATTTCCTTACTACTTAAAGAACTAATTCCTCTTGCCAGCTCTTCTCCCTTTTTGTTTAGTATCTTTACCGGCTGATTGGCTTCAAAGTTGCCTTCAACATTTTGTATCCCAACTTGTAATAATGAGGCACCTTTCTTTTGAAGCGCAATACACGCACCACTATCTATTAAAACGCTTCCTACTGGTACTATTGCGTGTGCTAACCAACTCTTGCGACTTGCTAACGGTTGAGGGTGGGGATGAAAAATTGTTCCCCCTCGTGATCCTTTTAATAAGGCTCCCAGCATCTTGGGATCGCGACCATCGGCAAGCTGAACTTTGATTCCACTTGCTGTTGCAATGCGAGCGGCTGCTAATTTTGTTTGAATTCCCCCTGTTCCCCACTCACTAATACTTGATTGAGAGGCTTCCAAGGTTTTTAATTCGTTTGGGTGGTGAATTTCAGTGATTGGTTTTGCCTTACTATCAATTTTTGGATTAGAAGAATAGAGTCGATCTACATCTGTTAACAGAATCAATTGATCAGCATCTACAGCTGTTGCAACAAGCGCTGATAAAGTGTCATTGTCCCCATAACGCAACTCTTCTGCAGACAGAGTGTCGTTTTCGTTAACGATTGGTAAGACTCCCCAGTCGAGTAGTTGGTGAAGAGTTTTGGAGGCATTTCGGAAGCTATTTTTTGATCCAAGATCTGCACGTGTTAATAAGACTTGAGCTACTTTGTAATGATATTTAGACATTGCACTTTCATAAAGAGCCATTAGATGTCCTTGCCCAATTGCTGCAACTGCCTGAAGGCTAACCATATCTTTAGGACGTTTTTCAAGACCTAGGCGCCTACAGCCAAGTCCTACTGCACCACTAGTCACAAGAACTATTTGATCGCCTCTGCTTTTACTGTCAGCAATGCAAGAGGCAAAACTCTCAATTACAGAAGCTGTAGATAGGAGTTTGTTGCCTCTTAAGAGGCTAGTTCCTATTTTTAATACCCAAAGATTCATCTTTTGCGGACTCCTAAGAAAGATGCAAGCATTTTCTCTATCCGTTGCAAGTTGTCATTTCTGCTTGGTTTGCCATCTTTTCCTAATGGGAGCACTAGAACTGTATATAGGCCTAATCTATTGCCAACTAATACATCTGTAAAAATACGATCCCCAATTATTGCAGTTGAAGTTGGCTTTTGATCTAATTGGTTTAAGACTTTAAGTAGAGCACCTCTTCGAGGCTTTGCAGCTCCGCTTGTAAAAGTTAACTCTAATTGATTGGCTACATTCTCTATACGTTTTTTTGATGGGTTGTTACTAAGAAGATGCAGTGTTAAATCTTTTCGTGCTTTATTTACCCATTCTTTTATCGAATCATGAAGTATTAGATCTTTCCCTGGCAGGATTGTTCTATCAACATCTAACACGATAGCTTTTATCTCTCTATCTAACAAATGTTTATGAGAAAGATGAGGAAGACTTAGTCCTGGTTCCCAGTCAGGTATAAGCCAATGATGGCTCATTTGTTTTAAATCTCCCTTTCGTCTAACTCTTTTTCTATTAGCTGTTGAACTTGGTCGAATTCTTCTCCTTCAACCAAGGATGCTTGTCCACCCTCTAATTTGGCGACAACAAAAAATGGATCTAATGGAATATATAGCCCATATTCATTATCTTCAACTCTAAAACTAACCAAAAGTTCATAAGTTTCTGAATCATCATCATTTTGATCTTCCTCTTCAAGTTCCTCTGGGTCGGGTTCGTCGAGTTCACCTGTCACGGTTAGCGTTACAGCTGATCGAACCAAAGTTAAATCGTGTTCTTGTAAAACTACATCTGCCACACTCAGAATCGGTTCGCTGCTACTAATTTTTTCTATTAGTTCAGGATCTGCTCCATCAACTAATCGAAATAATGAGACTGGTGTGTCTACGGGTGTTAGAAGTGCGTAGTCCTTCTCATCAATGGAGATGAGTTGCTCAAGGAAGCAGAGCAGAGAACTCCCTTGAATATCTTTTACAAGAACTGTTGGTACTTCGCCATTGTTACTTGGACCTGTGACAGACATAAGAGTTGTCGTTTGTCTTGATTAGGATCCAGCATTGCATTCCAATTGGCTTTAGGGAAAGGACGCCATGTGGACCGGTTTAAGTTCAGGGCCTTCTCTTAACCATTGCTCTAGTAGAAGCGCAGCACATTCACTATCAAGTCGCCCAGTGCGATCTGAATGCAGTTGATGTTGTTCTGAGGCTGCCCAGGTGCTGCTGTGTTCGTTTACCCAAGCGATTGGTAAGCCAAGAGCCTTGCCCATTTTCTGACCATATTTTTCACAATATTTGGATTGTGTAGTGTGCATCCCTTCTTCATCGAGGGGTAGACCAAAAACAAGCCCCTTAACTTTTCTTTGTAGACAGATAAATTCTAGAGTTTTTAGATCATCAATAAATTTCCCACGGTTGATGGATGGTAGAGAGGTAATAGATATACCCATTGGATCACATCCTGCTAGACCTATTCGTTTACGACCAATGTCAAAACTTATAATTGAAGTTGGTTTTGGTTTGGTGGTTTTCATTAACGAGGATGAAGTGTTGGTGTTGGAAGTGGGGGGCGTTGAGGTTGCAACTGGCCTAACATTGTCTCTAATTGCTTAGTACCTGGAATCACTTTCGAGTTTAATTTACGTTTCCAAAGACTTCTCCCTAGAATTACTTCTTCACCTACTTGTTCCCATTTTATACCTAAAAGAAAATTTGTAAGATAATCATCCTCACTAGCTGTTTCTATGTAAGAAACCTTTGATGTTCTACTTATAATATTTAGCACTTTTGGTAGCGCAGTTTGGAGTCTTGTGTCCCATGCCAGATCTTTTAAGAGTTCGAGTACTTGTTGCCCTTCTGACCCAATACGTCCTACGAATCCAGCAATTGCAGTGTTGTTTTTTCCTGCCTTTTGAATTAGGACTCCACTCCCAAAAGTATTTTGGTAAAGGAGATCAGCCCATTTTCGATCTAGTATTTGTCTTAGATGGCTAGACTCATTTACTTTCACTAAAGACCAAAGAAGTGGAGCATTCGATTGATTTATTTTTTGCCATTCAATTTCTACTGATAGACTTTCAAGACCATCATTCGCTGCATTTCTTAGAGTTGATTTAGGAGACCAGACTTTAAACAACTTGAGAGGTTGAAACCCAAACTCTCTTGCTAAGGAAATTAAATCTCTATCTGATGCATGGCAACGCATTATCCAACTTTGTATACGATTACTTTTGAGTTGTAAGGCACTTTCAATAAGTTCCTGACGTATAGAATTTAAACTGTATTTTCCTGGTTCAGATATTAGCCCGGGAAGAATTATTGACCAGCAACTTCCACGCCTATTGAAGGGCTGAATTAATGCTAATGCCTTTATGTCCTCATTCTCTATTGCTACTTGACAATGAGAATTCCTTGCAGGAAATAAAGTTGGAAGTTGATTTTCTGCCTTTGCAATCCAGCTTTTAAATAATAATTTACGCAGAGAGGCTACATGTTTATATTGCTTGCTTACTACAAGCTTGGATAAGTGGCTCGCTTTTAGCGATTCCACGCGAAGAGGGCTGATGTATTCCTCGATCACGCTAATTCCACGCTTCTCAGCATAAATCTATCTGTATGTTCATATTATGCTCCAAGTTTTTAGGAAGGCCTCACTAGAACTAGAGGTGTTTGTTCATTAGAGTTGCCGGCTGGATTCCCTTTTAGAGCTCTTCTCAAAAGATTCTTGTCGCAATGCTTGCTTGCTGAGATTATTTTCACACGACCAAGATCGTTTACATCTGCAATTGCAACAGCTACTCCTAGTTCTGCTGAGGCTTCCTCGCAAATTCTCTGCGAATTGCAAGGTCCGAGAACGATTGTCTTGTCATATGGAGGAGTTGTTCCTGTTATGTCGTCAATCAACCTTGCTTGTTCGCCAGCCAATCTATAAAACATACCCTTTATTCCTACTAGCTTAAAAGCCACACCAAATGCCCAAGAAATAATTACTCTAGTTGGTCCAACCTGATTAATAAGAACTTGAAGTCCACAAGCTGTTGCAAGGCTACTTGTTGGATGAAATGAACGACATAATAAAAATGCAATCAACCCAGGTTTAATAGAGCTCGGATCTAAATATCTTCCTTGCATTATTGCAAGTGGAGATTCGCCAATTGTGACTATATCTCCAGGTTTAATCAGATGAGCAGTGTAATATTTAAGTACGTCTATAATTTTATCTGTTGAGCCCAATATATGTGTTTTGATAGGGAGGCATAAACAGCCTTCGTTCTTAGTAAAATAAGCCTCAGAGATTTTTAGTGGTCCAGGTATACGAATTGGAATTATATGCCCATCCCTTCTATTTATAAGACCAAATGGCCCATAATTTACCCAGTTTATATTTAGCCATATGCATTCTGGTGCAGTTATTTTGCCTCCTATTTCAGTGTTCTCAAGGATTAGTTTGACGTTTACTTTGGTTTTTTTCTTGCTTTTAACTATATATGCAGCCCAATAGCCATCTGAACGTGTCTCTTCGTCTGGATGATCGGCTGCAATAATTGTTTGAATCTTTATGTCTTTTATCTCACGTCTTCCTAACATAATTGGCTTGATAGTGAAGTCAGGTACCATTACTTCAGTCTTAGAATGATGGTTACTTATTTCTATCCAACCAGTTACTTCTAGTCCTGAATCGGTATCTTTCAACATCCAATCTGAACTTTTCAATTCAAGGGGTGAAGATTGCTTTAGTCGATGGCTAAGTTCGATCCAAATGAAACAAAGGATAAAGCCTAAAATAAGCACAAAGGAGTAGGGCATAGATTTCTCAGGCCTTTTACGGCCTTGTAGCCAGGTCTGAAGCGTAATTGCAATAAGCTGATGAGCCCACCTAAAGAAGGATTTATATGTATTAGCCCCTACTCCTTCGTGATTCCTTGATTAACGAGGATCGGTATAACCATCTTTGGCTGGTTCACTGTTGTATTCGTTGAAACTCTTTATTGTGATGTTGTAAGCGGGCTCAGGTAGACCTGTGGCTGTGCTTATGGCTTTATTGATAATTTCTAGGGGTACTTGCCCTTCTTGGTCTAAAACGACGGTGCCATTACCATCGATAACTACAATTTGGGGGATGCTCCCATGCCAATAAGTTGATGGATTTGTAGGGTCTTCGCTCGGTCTTGCTTGTAACTCGTCAGTTGTTAACGGAATCAAATCTATTGATGAAGCCCAAATTAGCTTTAAGCCTGACACTACAGGAGCAAAAGCTTTGCTCGTTGCACTGTCATCTAAATAGTAAACAATAACGCTTGTGCGTTGGTTTCTTAATGCTTCCGAGAGGGTTGTTGATGGAGGGACTAATGATCCATTACCAGCGTAGATAGGATAAATATTTCCGTCATAGCTATTTGTATCTCTAGCTGCATTGACTGGTGCTACTAAGAGAAAAATGGCTAAACCAATGCTCAGGATTGCATTTCGCATATGAGCTATGGACATCGAATAATCCACAATTTTTATTCATATTCAAACACGGCTGTGTGATTTAGCCTCTCCCAAGGCTTCGTCCCATGCCTTGGGCAATACCCCTACCAACAAGTCCTATCGCTCGCCCAAGAACTTTTGTTAGTAATACGACCATTAGGTCCCCAATACGTTTAACAAGTTCTTGCAACTGTGGAGCAAGGGCATCTCTTGCTTCTACCAAAAGGGCAACTTGTTGCTGAATCCATCCCAGTTGCCGTAGCTCTTCATCTCTTGGCTCTGTAATGAGTACTGGTTGAATGTACCCTTGACTTAACTTATAAAATAGTCTTTTGCTTTCATATAGTTGGATCGGACGTTGGATTAGATTTTGCCATCTATTTTGACTATTTAGTTGATTACGTAGACGCTCTAATTCTCTTGTAGAAACTAATCTTGATTCAAGCATGTATTGTCGTAATTCAGGCCATTCTGCACAAGCACCCAATATCTCGGAACTTACAATCTCTGCTGTTCTGATAAGCCAATTACTAAATAGTGTTTCTAGCTGCATTAATGCTCTTGGATCATCTGAAGGTAATAGTTGTCCATCTACTTGCGTAGGCCTATCGACTAACAATGGTTCTAGCATGAGTTCTGGGCTTGGGAGATCCTCATCGTCTTCTGATAAATCAGTAATTTTTAGTAAGTGATCGACTACAGGGGTCTGTTCCTCTTTAAGTGGGAGCCTTACATAATTTCCAGTCATTGTTCTTAGAGCTTGGCACCTAAGCTCTTGTTGAAGTTCTTTCCATATCTTTAGGCATGAAACTTCTGAAAAGTCGTTTTTGCGTAACCTTGCCATCACTTGGTCTAATTGTTTAACTAATGCAACTAAAAGGTCTGTTTTACGACTAGGATTTAAGGCCTCAAGAGCTAATAGACTGCCGGTAGAGTTAATCAATCCATACTTAACTGCTTTTTCAAGCCGCTCACTAAGTAAATTCCATACCTCTATTGAATTTCTGGAATTCAGGCTTATATTTGTTCCTTTATTAAGGTTAGTTATTAGACTATTAGAACTCCAGTGATTTGTCTGCTTATCTCTCGTATCTATCATTGTATCTACAGAAACTTGTAATGGCCCCCACAACCATAATAAAAATTCTTTTGCACTTTTAAGTTCTCTTTCCCTACCCCTTAGCATTAGTTCAACAATGAGATTATCATTCGTTTCACTTAGGAGAATATCTAGGCTTATAAGATCATTATTAATTTGCTGTATTCCGCTTACAAGAAGCCATTGCCCAAGGCCTAAGGTTTTTTGATGTGTAATGTCTTGATCTCTATTTTGTTCTTTCAATCGTACAACTCTTCCACCTCCAACTAAAGTGTCTATCGCTTCTACTAAAATTTTAAAATCAGGATCTTGAAGTAAACCTGGACAACCAAACTGAAGTAACTGATTTGTTGTTACCGTTATTTTTGCAGGTAAAACGAGCAGTATCGGGGATGGTTGCCATCTCTCTTGAAGTTTCCGTACTTCTATCTGAATTGCACTGGGGAGATCGAGATTCTCAATTGCCCAGATAACAAGAGATGGATGACTAGTCATCTCTACGCTCTTTGTAAAAACCTCTAGCTCTGGCTTTGCTTTTGATAGTTGTAGGGCTAGAGACTCTCCAAGCAGATTGGGCGCTAACAAGAGTATCTGAGTTGTTGATCTCTCAGCCAAATCAGTCACATCCAATGTCTTCTGCTCTAAAGATAACTAGTGATAGGCAAATACTCCAGCCCATGATGTTGGTTAAGACTTAAATTGGACATCTCTTTTTTTTGGATATGTATTTTTAATGTGCTTACTGATTTTCTTGCTATAGCTTTCCTGGCACTTAACTTAGTTAGCTTGAGGTTTTGGACTAACTCTTTGAGTAGACATGCTCAGACTTGACAACAGGCATTTTTAAGTTATTGGTTAACATCTATGCAAGATGCTTCTCCTGCGAAAGGGGGTCTATAAGATTTCTATTGTGCATAGCTAGAATGGCTTCTCGAAGATCAATAGCATTATCGTAAAGAGCTCTACCAACGATTACACCTGTAACTCCATCCTCTTCAAGCGGCATTAGAGAAAGTAAGTCAGCTATAGATCCTATTCCTCCCGAGGCAATTACAGGAATGTCACTTACAGAGGCCATAATTCTCATCGCTTCGATATTTGGTCCTTTTAATGTTCCATCAGTTGCGATATCTGTGCAAATAATTGCTGCTATTCCTGAACCTATAAACGTTTTTGCGAGGTCAGTGGCAGAAACTTTGCTTTGTTTTATCCAGCCTCTAGTGGCAACCTTGCCATCTTTAGCGTCTATACCGATTATTATTTTTTTCGGATGTACTTTGGCAAGCCTTTTTACAAGTTCCGGCTTCTCTATTGCAATTGTACCAAGAATTACTCGATCAATTCCATAACTTAGTAAGGCTTCCGCTCGTTCTGGAGTACGTATTCCGCCTCCTATTTGCACAGGAATGTCAATTGCTTCTGTGATGGCTTTAATACTTTCATCATTAATAGGCAGACCTGTTTTTGCACCGTCTAGATCTACTAGATGTATACGGCTAGCGCCTTGACTTTGCCAATCAAGGGCTTGTTCTACAGGGTTTGAGTTGAAACGAGTAACTTTGTCGTAATTTCCTTGATGAAGTCGGACACAAGTACCCTCCAGCAGATCGATGGCTGGGATTATTTCCATAGGTTGGCTAGTACCGTGCTTACCTATCCTCCTACTTGAAGGGATTTTCTGCTGCTTGGTTACACGCTTGAATAGAAGGGCTTTTTTTTTTAGAGCTGTGAAAATTCTTGTAATGGGAGGGACCAGATTTGTTGGGAAGGCCTTGGTATCAAAGCTCTGCTCTCAAGGACACGAATTGACCTTGTTCACACGCGGAAGAAATCCAGTCCCAAGTAATGTAGAACATCTTTTAGGAGATCGTACTAGTAAGAAGGATTTGACAATTTTAAAAGATAGAAGTTTTGATGTGATTGTAGATAGTTCTGGGAGGAAACTCGAAGATACTAGATCAATTTTAGAATATACATCTTCTCCTAATTTTCGTTTATTGTATGTTAGCTCTGCTGGGGTATATGCTGATTCGAACCTTATTCCTGTTGATGAAAAGTCTGAATTAGACCCTCATAGTAGACATTCTGGTAAAGCTGATACAGAAAATTGGCTTATAAAAGAATCTATTCCATTTACAAGCTTTAGGCCAACTTATATTTATGGCCCTGGTAATTACAACCCAATTGAAAGATGGTTTTTCGACAGAATTATTCATGATCAACCAATTCCTATTCCATCAAATGGGAATACTATTACTCAATTAGGTCATGTTGATGATCTGGCTGAAGCAATGAGTCTTTGTTTGAAATATGAGTGCGCTAAAAATAGAATATATAATTGTTCTGGTAAGCAAGGAATTACATTTAATGGCCTCGTTGCTTGTGCCGCTATTGCATGTGGTAAAAAGCCTGAAAATGTTCGAACTTTTTATTTTGATCCTTCTTATCTTGATTCAAAGGCTCGTAAGTCCTTCCCATTAAGAATAGGGCATTTCTTTACAGACATCTCTAGGTTAGAACAGGATCTAAATTGGAAACCAAATTTTGATTTAACAAACGGCCTTTTAGATAGTTTTAAAAGGGATTATGTTTTAAATCCATCCAATAATCCAGATTTCAGTAAGGATAATGATTTAATTTCGGTTTGATATCTTGATATATTTTATTGCTGAATAGAATGCTATTAGCAACATGGGCCAATAGAGATAAAAACCTATATTATTTAGGTTTCTAATGAGATTCACTCCTCCCCAAGATTGGGGCCATATCATCAAATGAATACTAGTAAATAACATAAGGGTCTTAATCTTACCTTCTGTAGAGGCTGGCCCTCCACTTGAATCATGTGACCTCCATTCAGAAATAAATAATTCTCTTGCCAAGAGTAACCAGACTGACCATGCTGGTAGACCTGTTGTTTTTACTAACCAAATCAATGGTGCTGAAAGGAGAATTTTGTCAGCAAGAGGATCTAAACGAGCTCCCCATTTAGAGCTAGTACCAGCTTTTCTGGCCAACCATCCGTCGGCAATGTCAGTTAAACCGGCTATAAATAGTAATATCCATGCAGCTGAGAGATTCTCATAGCAAAGAGCAATTATTAAGGGGAAACCTGCTAAAGCCCTAAAAATAGTTAAGGCATTAGCCAAGTTTTTTATGAAAATCTTCTTTGTAGAACTAGCTTTAGAGGTCATGGTTAATTTCTAGAATGTCATTTGAATAAAATGCTAAGGATTTTTTACTGTTCATACATTTATACCATTCTTATGCTTATTTTTAGGTTGGATAAGAGATAAATGCTATATTTAGCAAATGAATTGACAAACTTCCTGGTAATTGCAAGATCTCTAAACCTTGGTTTTTTGTAGAGTTTGCTATAATATCAATATCGCTTTAAGCTAATTCTTCTGAATTTTAAAATGACTACTTTTTTGCTTCTTGTACTTCTTGGCTCTTTGATGACCATGGCATATATTGTACGAAAGCTTGAACAAAAATAGCTTTTATTTAATTCATTTTAATATTATTAAATTTACTTTATACCTTCTTATCTTTACTCCTTTTCAATAAGCTCACATTCTAATGAAGCTAATGCATCATTCGGCAGGTTAAGAAAATAATCCATGAGTTTATTTCCGGTTATAGGTATATTTGCTAAACCCATCAAAGTGATTCTACCGTTATTCTTAAGGGATTTGCCATTCAAATCAAATCCCTTACTGCCTACTTCGCTTGTTTTAAGAATTGTCTGAACAATTAGATCAGGTGCTTTGATAGCTTTGCCAATCGTAAAGCTAAATCTGGCAATAAAATGTAGAGAAACAATACCAGTTAGAGTACTAATTGTTCCAGCTAATTTTTCAGTTTGAATAGATATTTGTATTCCTGGAGGCAAAGGTAAACCAAGGAACTTAGTGGTTCTCCAGTTTAATGGTGGGATTATTAATTCTTTTGGATTGAACTCTAAACTTAGTACCTCACTTCTCTCCTTTGCTGTGATAACAGCAAAACCACCACCACCACTAGCGTTGTAGTTGAATGTAGGGTAATTACCTATAGTTAATTTACACCCACTAAGACTCCTTAATTGGTATTTCAAGTCAATGATGGATATTTATTATTATTATTCTAAATGATATCCACAAAATTACAGTACTTACTTTCCAACAAAACAATATACTTAATCAGCTTACCCTGCCATATCTTGAACCTGATCTCGTAAGCTCAGACCATTCAACAGAGGCTTCCTATGCGTTCGTTGCCATTAAAGCTAGAACCTGGTAGCGACCTACGCCTAACTATTGAGCAACTAGGTCGCGATCAAAACTCTTCTGGATTTGTCCTCGGTGTTGTAGGGAATCTTTCAAGTGCAGCTTTTCAATGCCCAGGGAGGTCTGAGCCCACTGTCCTCGAAGGAAATCTTGAAATAATTACACTGAATGGATTTTTTACACCAGTGAATGTACATTTACACTTAAGCCTTTCTGACGCAGATTGTCAGGTATGGGGCGGCCATCTTGAACCAGGGACCATTGTCCTGAAGGGAGCTGATATTTTGGTTGGATTAATAGATGAAGATCTTCAAAATCATCCTCGCTCAAAGAAATCAGTAAATTCATTAAAACCTCGAATAGAAGTTTTTGTTTTACCAGGTTGTCCTTGGTCCGCGCGAGCGATTCGTCTTCTGAAATCGCTTGACCTTTCACATAATGTACAAGAAATTGATAGTGAACTTGCCTTTGAAAAATTTTCTCAAAGAAGTAAAAGCTCAACATTTCCTCAAATCTTTATTGATGGAGATTTAATTGGAGGTTATTCTGAACTTGCAGAGTTGCATCAGTCTGGCAAACTCAAAAATATAGATTAAAGCCATGATATTTTCGTCAAATGAAAATGACATTGAATTTTGGTCAAAAAAGCCTTTATGGTGCCAACCCTGGACAATAATCTTATTTGGAATAATACTTCTTGCCTCTAGTTGGTTTTTCTTGAAAAGTATTTTTTTTACATGCTTTTTGGTATTTATAATTACTTTGTGGTGGGTTTTATTCTTAATAATTGCACCTGCCAATTACTCTGCATATAAGGATTTGGAAAACTAGTTTTAAATGAAGTATTAAGTTCGAACTTCAAGTTCAGTATTAATTCGACCCCCCTGGCTTATGAGGCAAACTAGATTTACTTTGTATTTGTATATTTAGATTGTTGAAGGCTTTTTGTAATCACCATTTAGGATTACAAATGTTTAAAACAGGACTTTTTGCTCTTTTAATCAGAATTTCAGGCAGAATTGAGAATTCTGCTCCCTCTAGGCACAATAATAATTATGGTAGAGTCAATTTCTTCTTTACTAAAGATTAGGCCACTTAAGCCTAAAGATATTCCTCTAGTTACCAAATGGTCCAGGGTTGAGGGATTTACGCCAGGTGCTGGTGATGTTGCGATTTATCGGCATACAGATCATCAGGGACTTTGGTTAGGGTGGTTAGGTAATGAACCTATTGGTTGTATTGCTGGAATTCGTTATAATCAAAATTATGGCTTTATTGGTTTATTTCTAGTTATTCCTTCCATGAGAGGAAATGGTTATGGGGTACAACTTTGGAAGCATGCCCTTGATCATCTTACAGATATTCCATGTATCGGACTTGAGGCAGCGTTAGACCGAATTCAAGATTACGGAAGTTGGGGCTTTGAAGTTTCTTCGCCAACGACTCGTTGGCAGTGGGAAGGAAATGGCGAATTACTTGAGGAAACGAATAATGAAAATCATCAAATTGATCAATTAACAATCCTTGAAGGCAATGAAATCCCTTCAAGGATTGTTCAGGCTTATGACGCAAAAAGAGAACCTAGCCCAAGGCCTCACTTTTTGTCCGATTGGTTGAAACATCCAGCCGGGACAGTTTTAGCCCTTATTGACGATAATGGTTCCTGCCATGGTTTTGGCCGAATTAGGCCCTGTTTATTACAGCATGGGGAGGGTTGGAGAATAGGGCCATTACTTGCTGATAATTCTCATTTGGCTGAATGTTTACTTAGGCGTCTTGTCAAACGACATCCTGGCATCGTTTTGATTGATACACCTGGAAAAAACCCGCATGTTGGAGGGTTATTAAATAAACTTGGTTTTAAAGTTATCTCTCAAACTGTTCGCATGTATCGAGGAGAACAACCACCAATTTCTATGGACGAAATATACGGATTAGCTTGCCTTGAATTAGGATGAAATATTCTTATCAATTTATATAAGACAAATACTTTAATGTATTAAATGTTAGAATTTATTTTTGCATAACTAATGTTTAAGCCAATTGAAATTATATTAATTTCTTAAAGCTTGTTTTTCTGCAAGTAACTCTGATTCTAGTTGTTGTATCAGTCTTGTTACTAAGGTCTGAAATTCAGGTTGGCAACCCCGGAACGCGGCCTTATGACGAATTGGTTCATTTCGAGTTCGTAAGTCAGTCAGCATCAGTTGCAACGCATCAATTTTGGCGTTGGTATTCATAAATTTGCTTTCACACTATGACCAGCCTATGACGGCTTTTGTACAAAGTCTTCAATTGCCTTCTTCATAGTTGTAGGTGAGGTATCAGGGCTGCTTGTTATTTCAATGATTTTACCTATAGAGCTTTGCGTATTTAGTGCCTCTACACATGCACGGGCGACAAGTCTACGAGGGATATAAGCCTCTTCCTGCTCGTCGGGACCAGTGTAAAAGATAGCTTCTTGGCTTAAACCATCCTCTTTCTCTGTTAGGCCTCCTGGACGAATTACGGTCCAGTCAAGTCCACTAGTTTCTAATGCATTTTCCCCGATACGTTTCCAAATTAGAATAAGACCAAATAAATTTAGAGGATGTAGGAACCTGCCAGCACATAGTGAGCTTACTAATACCAATCTTTTAACTCCCATTCTTTGGCAGCTTGCTACTTGTTTTTTTACTCCAAAAGCATCAACTCTTGCTGGACCTGTGAGGTCAATTGATGGCCTAGCTCCTGTCGCAATGATTAGTGCTTCATAACCCCTAAGGGCATTATCAATTCCTTTATCTTCACTAAGATCGATGATTTTTTGATCACAGGATTTAAGAGTTTCTGGAACGATAGAACCTTTCCTTAGAAGAAGTAATACCTGATGCCCGGCTTTTAAGGATTCTTCGGCAATCCGGAAACCAGTTTTTCCAGAAGCACCGCTAATTGCCAACTTCATGATTAATGGGTCTTTTTCTGAGATTACTGATATTTAGCAAAATTGGTATTGCTTGGTTGTTTATTTCTCGGAATCTATGTCAAGGTCCAATTAGAGCATTCCGTCCCCACCACTCATGCATCTCTTTTTCACAAAGGTCAAGGTTATAGAGCACAGTGCTGACTCCACATGAAACTTTGTAGCGCCAATGCTTTCCTGCCTTCAGATAGCCACAATCCCTCCAACACTTAAGGCTGGCCTCACTGAATCCAAGACGCTTACTCGCTTTATCAGCATTTACCCAAGGTGAGATGGTGGAACGGATAATTAGCAATGCTTAATCAGCAATACAAATCTATTAACGCTAACTTTTTGTTCTTAGCTCTCGTAATTAATACTCATTCTTTAGGCTTTCAATAGGAGCTGTTTCAGAAGTTGGTTCTTTTAATCTTTTCTGAATTGTAATAACAGTAATCACTTTATAGTTTTTAAATGGCTATTAACTGGCTATTTATTTCTTATTAGGCCTTCTTATATTTGACTGCTTGTGTTCTATTCGGATAAAGTTCTTTGCAGATATCGCAGACTGTTCCATCACAACCTCTAGCTGTACAAAATTCTCTTCCATAATAAATTATCTGTAAATGTAGCTTATTCCAACAATTTCTAGGGAAATGTCTTTTAAGATCTTTTTCCGTTTGCTTAACACTTTGACCATTGGTTAACCCCCACCTTTGAGCTAATCGGTGAATATGAGTATCTACAGGAAATGTTGGAACATCAAATGCTTGTGCCATGACTACACTTGCTGTTTTATGCCCCACGCCTGGCAATGATTCCAATTCGTCTAGGCTTTTAGGTACTTGACCACAAAATTGATTAAGAATTATTATTGATAAATTATATATGTTTTTGGCTTTCGTTTTTGACAGTCCCAGTTGTTTAATTTTATTATAGATATTTTTTTCACCGAATGCAACCATTGATTCAGGAGTATTAGCTATTTTAAAAAGGGCTGGGGATAGTTCATTCACTTTCTTATCTGTTGATTGTGCGCTTAGGAGTACAGCTATTAGGAGTGTAAACTCATCATTGTGAATTAGGGGAATTGGTGGTTTTGGAAAGATTTCATTTAATCTTTTTGTTATTATTTCAACTCTTTCTTTCTGTTTAAGCATAGTATGAGGAAATGGTTTTTTTACTTTATCTCAGGAGCATAGGCTCTTAGTTTATTGGTTAATAATGCCAACAAAAATATAAAGCCAAGAGCTATAAAAACAATTTTCTTGCCACCATCTAAAAGACCAGAACCTAAAGCTACAACAGGAGGATTAGAAATAATTATACTTAGAGATAATGCTGGTATGAATTTTACCCATTTTACTTTTGTTAATCCTAAGCCATAACTAATAAAATCAAAGAAACCAGTCATTAGAAATCCTGTCATCAAAAAGAAGTTTGTTTCCAGGTGTTTTCTACTGAGTGTTTCAACACGTTGGATAAATTTAGGCCCCACCAGTTGATTGACTACTTTCTTGCCATACCTTCTTGATATAAAAAAGCTAATTGAGCAAGATGCTAAATCAGATAAGCATATTATCAAAAGACCTTTTTTGAAACCCAGGAGAGCACCGGCCAATAGGGAATATGCAGTCCCTGGTAATGCTGGAATAACTACACTACTGAATCTTAAAGTGAATATCCCTATTGGTGCCCATGGGCCCATAATCTCTACGACACTTTTCAATTTTTCTATGCCATATTTACTAATTAAATAAGTTGTAAATGTGATTAGTATTAGGAAAACTATTCCCTTAAGAATTCTTCTTTGATTATTCTGAACTCGTTTCACTTTGTTGGGATTCGTTGTTTCTTTTGATTTGCCTAAAAAAAATATATGCTGATATTATCTCATTCTTCATCATGAATTTGCGTAATAGAAATGATTTATCGTATTGATTGTTAAATTGTAATATTGGGTTATTTTTTTATATATACAATAAAAATTAATTTTAGGTAATTTGATCTCAATGTACATTGCTTTGTACATGGGCAAACCCAGTTCATGCCTAGGTGTGACATATGTTACACCTAGAGGTATTCTTTTTACATAAATTCTTTGCTTGGTCAGGTGGTTTGAGCCTTAACGGCTAACATAAAATTTTATTTGACTAATAAGGTTGAGGAGCATAATTTTTTTTCTAGCTTATGGCATAATGTTCATTATTAGATTTTCTACACATAAATTCTCTGCCCATTCAAATCCACAAAATTTAATCATCTTTCTAACTAGTTAGTTTTGAATAATACACATCTACAGATCAAGGGCCTTTGGCATCATTATGGTCATCAACTTAAAAATGGCTGGTCTTTGGAGTCAATTAATTTAAACCTAAAAAAAGGCGAACTTGTCGGATTACTTGGTCCTTCTGGTTGCGGTAAAACAACTTTACTGCGTTTAATTGCTGGTTTTGAGAAGCCTTGCAAAGGTGAAATTGCACTTAACAATCAAATAATAGCTACTCCCAATTACTCTTTACCCCCAGAAAGGCGAGGTATTGGCATGGTTTTTCAAGATTATGCACTATTTCCTCATCTTGATGCTTGGCGTAATGTTTGCTTTGGCCTAAAAAATGGAATGGATAAAAGTAGAGCTAGGTGGTTGCTTGAATTGCTTGGTTTAACTGAACTCCGTAGTAGATATCCTCATGAATTGTCTGGTGGACAAAGGCAACGTTTAGCTTTGGCTCGTGCACTAGCCCCTGGAAGTTCTTTAGTTGTATTAGATGAACCTTTCTCTAATCTTGATGTTGAAGTACGTCTACTTTTAAGGAGTGAATTATCTAGTGTTTTGAACTCTTGTTCTGCCAGTGGCCTCTTAGTGACTCATGATCCTCAAGAGGCTTTGGCTATTTGTGATCGTGTTGCTGTTATGAAGCAAGGCCAACTGCATCAATGTTCCTCTCCTAGTGATTTAGTAGATGATCCAGCTACTCCTTTTGTTGGCCGTTTTGTCCTTCAACGTAATGTTCTTCCTGTTATCAATGACCAAGACTATTTAATAACACCCGTTGGAAAAATACCTAGACCTAATTCTTTCGAAATCTCTGATTCAATGTTGTTAATGCTTGATGAGTATTCCCTTGAGATCACTCCTGATGAATTCGGAAATGGCACAATACAAGGAAGAGAATTCTTAGGTAGTCATTGGTTGATTAGGGTTAAACTTAATTCTCATATTGTTAGAGTATGGCACCCTATACTTAACCCCCCTAGTCCTGGAGAAAAATGTTGTATAGGCTTTAGGCAAGGTAAAACTGGAATACTTTTTCCTGGATCTTTTAAATTTGAATTTTGATAACAATCTAGTTAGTATTTCCTCCTATACTATTCTCATTTTGAAACAGTTAATTTATTTTTTACCACATTGGCATTTGCCACCTTTCCAATTTGAGCATTTTTGTCTTTTGCAACGCTTTTTCTTACTCATTTCTGGGCCTCTCCGAAGAGAATTTTCGCTAGTATCTTTTCCTATTGGAGCAATCATCTACCTTGCTTGAACTCGTAATTGAGATTGATTTTCATTATACTATTTGTTTGTTGTTTTTATTTGGATGTTTTTACTTAACTTTAATGGGTGTATCATTTGTCACATGAGTTAAAGGCCAGCTCAAACCTTTCCTTACCACAGTTAGCTATTCATTGTCATGACAGCGATTTCTACCAATTCATCATTCAACGTTGCAGTTGGTCCATCAGGTCGAGCAATGGCCCAACCGATGGAGGCAGGTTTAGTTGAATCGCTTCATCAGCATTTGACCATGGAGAGAAATGCTAGTGCATTTTATTTCGCTATATCAATTTGGTTCGCAGAAAGGGAACTAAGAGGTTTTTCAGAATTCTTCAAGCAAGAATGCCTTAGCGAGCATGAACATGCTTCAAAATTCGCTGAATACCTTATTGCTCGAGGTCAAAATGTAGTTCTCCAAGATGTACCCTCACCAAGACAGAATTTTGATTCACCAGAGGAAATCCTTGCAGTCTCTTTCCAAATGGAAGCAGATGTAACATCTTCATTGCATCAGCTCTATTCAATGGCCGAACGTTCCTCTGATACTCGAACAACTGTTTTTCTTGACCCAACAATAGAAGCTCAGGTTAATTCTGAAGATGAGTTTGCATATCTTTTAGGTCGGGTAAGGTTCGCTCAGAATAATCCTTCAGCAATGTTGATTATAGATGGTGAGTTAAGAGGCGGTAATTTACAGAAATAATTTTAGTTTCTCTATAATTTAATTTTTATTTGATGTATTTAATGATCTCTGAGACATCTCTATTAGTAATTTAACAGAAATATTGTCTTGATGAAGATTTATATTAATTGACTTTGCTATAATTAGAATTTCTTTCTGCCTATTTATAAGAGTATTTTTTTCATTCTCTAGTCTTATTAATAGTGTGCCATCTATGCAAAGGCTTAACTGTCTATTTATATAAGAGTGTCTGTTTCTAATGGTGTCTACTTCTCTACAAAGACTTCCAACCAAAGAATCTGAAAAGTGTATTTGTGTGCTCATTCTTTTTCAGGCTGCTAGAGGAGCTGACTCAATAAAATTAGGGGACAATTTAAGAGTAGGTTCACCCGGAGGAACATGTAGGAGATCTGCAGTTCGTAATCTAGATATTAATCGCGTAGAAGTAACACGAGTTGAACCAATTAATTCGCCAATCCTTTCATGCGTAAGCCTAAATGGAAGTTGACACCAATCTCCACATCTTCTCCCCAACCTATTTACTAAAAGTGCCAATAGGGCTTGCAACCTTTGCTCAGCACTTCCTAAATGTCGAATTCTCAGCAATTGCAATGTCCATTCGTTAACTGCGTCAAAACCATTAGAGTCTGTAACTTCCGCATCACTCCGAAAGCAAACAGGAGTCAGAGCTTCCAGGCAAACTCCTTCACTGCAAAGGCGATCAGTTCGTAATTGATCACCCTCTTGAAGAAACGCGAGAGTCATGCCTTCGGTTTCTTCGCAGGGGCAATATACACGTGCAACACCTTCAATTACTTCTAGGCAGGTACTGCCTGATCTAGAAGATGGGTCTATCAACACTGACTGGCCAGTGGGCACACGTACTGCTGCAACAGGGGTATCAGGTAAAAATCTGAAGCTCATTGCGAAAAAAAAGAAGCTTTTTGCGAACTCTTCTCAACCTAACCCCATAGGGCTGCTTTTTGCAAGCGATTCTCAATAGCAAAAGCTTTTTGCGAGTGTTGATTGCTTCGGATCCATTGGTGCGGTTGACAAACTAACTATTGTCTTGAAATTCGCAATTTTTATTTTGTGCTGACTAGATTTTTTTTGATCGCTATGTTTTTTCAAAGAAAAGAAATGTAATTGAACTCACTAAATGTTGTTAAAACCTAATCAAATCAGGCTAATGCACTAGGTTTTCCTTTTACAGTCGATAATGCTGTTCCATCAAGAAACTGTTGGTCTAAAAGAAGTAATGCAGCACTATTATCTCCAGCTAACCTTAATCTTTTACGTACAAATCTAGCTTCTGCTTCTTCCTGAAGCTGTTCAGCAACAAACCAATCCAGCATTGCTGTTGCACTCCTTTCCCCAGCTTGCTCGGCAATAGAATAAATACGATTTATAGAAGCAGTAACCGCTTGTTCCATTTCATAGACTTGATCAAACAGAGTTTGTGTTGATGTCCAGCTTCTTTGTGGTGCGTCTACGCTTGGCAACTCTACCTGCTCATCGCTATCAACCAAATATGCTATTAGCCTATCTGCATGACCCCTTTCTTCTTGACTTTTACTTTGCATATAAGTTGAGAATCCAGCGAGATCTTTTTCACGTAACCAAATTGACATAGCAAGATACGTATGACTTGCCTGGAATTCACATGACAGGTGATTGTTTATAGCTTTAGCTAGATCTTGCATTTAATTTCAACGGTTTCCCAAAATATAGTTCTTTTTCATCATACGACATACTTTTAAAAGTTTTAGTTTACTTGTTTTCATATCTATACTTAATCAAGCTAAATACTTAATTTAATCTTATTCATAGTATGAATATTTCTATTCACAGCAAATATATATATAATATGATATCAGTCAAACAAAAGGACTAGAAATGTGTAAATTATTATGTCCATTAGTATTATTAAAATTTATTCAAAACATTCCCTCAATGAGGCCTGGAAAGAAAAGACTTATAATTTTCCTTGGTCCTTTAGGAGACTTTGACAGCTTTGAATATGTTCAATATTTGGTGAACAAAATAAAAATTTTAAGAGAAGCAAATATTGAATTGTCCATTATAGGCATTGGGACAGAAGAAACAAAAGCTAAATTTTGCAAATTCATAGGAATTTCTCCTGATATTTTGGAAGTTGTTAAGGATGACCTTATTCATACACAGTTAGAACTTTCGAATGGAATAGTCTTCGATCTACCACAGTATATTAGGTTATTACTAATGTGCATGGGAATAGGTTCTCCTGGTACACTTAGAGAAGTAATCAGAGGATACATAGGTGATTTGAGATCATCAAATATTTATGAAGATGATGATTACATAGACTTTAAAATAATCCCTAGGTTCAATAGTGTGCTTTTTAGTAATGTCTTTGGACAAGGTTTTTTAAGACCTTTTGAACTGGCAAGTTTACGATTAACAAATATGATAGAAATACTAGGAAATAGAAAAATATACTTCCCAAACAATGAATATTTAACTCGCAGAGGAGCTACGTTTTTTTTAGGGGAAGATAATAGTATTATTTATTTATATAAACCTATTAGCCTTCTTTTATATGCACAAAATATGAGAGATCCATTAGATTTTATTAAACATTACCTTTAGCCTAAGTCAAATGCCTTAGGCTTTTAATCCTTTACTTTCCTTTTACAAAACTTTGATGGAGGATTTATGTCATCTAAAACCTGCCAGATGTGCGGCTGTAATCAATTCAGGGCTGATAGAGCC
This sequence comes from Prochlorococcus sp. AG-409-B13, assembly GCA_003216035.1. Lineage (GTDB taxonomy): Bacteria > Cyanobacteriota > Cyanobacteriia > PCC-6307 > Cyanobiaceae > AG-409-B13. The sequence continues at coordinate 5,934 of QCJM01000014.1, read as the reverse complement.
TTGGCAGGAAGATTGATTTGTATCAAATGTGGTAGGCCTGCAGATTTAGCAATAAAAACTATTAATAGAAGAAAATACCGTTTAAAATCATCTCGAAAAATAAAATTCTATTTCATTGTAGTGGTTGTACTAATTGTTGCTATCATGTTAGCTATAGCATAAGAACTTAATTTAAATTTTTTATAGAAAAATTAACTTGATTAAAAACACTTTATATAACTTATTTTCTAGCATATTAAATCTTAAATATATATGAATCATACATTTATAATTTGCCAACAAGTATTTGAGTTAATAAGTTTTAAAGGTAAATCATAAAGTTTGCTTAATTTCTCAGAAGTTAACATGACATTAACAGGCCCATCATCAATAATACATCCTTTTTTTAGGAAAATAATACGCGTACTACCTTTAGTAATTGTATCTATTTGGTGTGTAACTTGAACAATCGTCTTACCTGCTTCACTAAGTTTATTTAATATATTTAGGAGTTGATACTTGGCTTTAATATCAAGTTTTATAGTTGGCTCATCAAATATTAATATCTCTGGATTATTTATTAAGGATCTTGCTATTATTACATATCTTTTTTGACCTTCAGATAGGTATTCAAAGTTCATATCTTTTATTGATTCTAAATTTAGAAAGTTCATTAATTTTAAAGTATTTTCTTTTAAATCTTTATCCACAATATTACATATACCTAGTCCAATTGATCCAAGGTAGCCTGAATATATAACTTCCCATGCCTTTGTTCCTGGTTTAATGCGCTCTTCAATTTCTGCTGATACAAATCCAACTCTAGAGCGAATATCCATTATATTTATGGTTTCGCTGTTAAATAATTTAAGAGAACTATTTTCTTTTACAATTGGATAGAGACTTCTATTGATAAGCTTAATTAGTGAACTTTTACCTGACCCATTGGGGCCTAGAATAACAGTTTGTTCATTTAAATATAATTTTAGATTAAGCGAAGAGAATATTTTGTGGTCTTTAGACCATGCTTCAACATTACAAAATTCTAGCCAAGGAGATTCTTGTACCATTGATTTCTTCTTAATGACTTATTGATCTCTTCAAATTATAAACACTTACACTGTATCTCTTTTTATTAGCTATTATATTTGCTAATCGAATTCTAATTTTAATTAGAATTGCCTTAATGATTATTCATTCTTCATCTACTAAATACCTAAACGATAACTCCAAAAAGCATATAACTGCCAACTAGACCAAATAAATATCGCAAGGAAGGCCCAGTTAACCCATGCTGCTCTCCCTTGATTATTTGCCATATAGGGTACTGATAATATATCAATTATATTTGTCCCTATAACTTTTGTCAGCTTTCAAATGATTTTTAAATAATTTACAGTGGGTTTTGTCATAATTTTTCTATATAGATATTAAAATATTAATAATAATAAGGCAATAGGAATTAGTGAACGAATAATTAGTTGGATGATTAGGTTTCTATCATTTAAATCTGAAAGTCTTGTATTCTCAGGAGGATAAAGCATTGGCATATCTAAATGCACCGTATTTGTATTCGATGTAATTGGATGCAGCTCCCAGGGTTTATCTTTTGCTAATGCATCGTTAAGCCAATCCCAATAATATTGAACCATTTTATCCTCACCAAGCAACTTGATGTTATCTTTTTCTATGAATCCCATTTGTTGGTTAAAGGTTTGTGTTTTTAATATCATGTAGTCTTCTGAGAAAACTTTATAGAAAATTCGTTGCTGAAGATATTTGAAAAGTATAATGTTAGTTAGGAATTTGTTTTTAAGAAATTTCCTGTAATGTCTTACAATTACACGTGCTCTGTTATTGTTAAGTGGTATATGGTCTAATACTTGTACATATCTGGCTGTTTCTGGAGTCCCTTTATAGATGATAATTCTCCCCGGTGGAATAAATTTGATACTTATAAACTCACCTTTTTCTTTTTGTTTATGATTATATTTACTTTCTATTTCTCTTTTGTCTCTAGTGATGGTTTGATTAAAGCTAGTGATTGCTTTTCTGCTGACATCTTTGTCTGGGATGGTTTCTCCATGTACCCAGAATATATGTAATATATCTAGGTGATTTTCAATTATTCTTGCCCAGTCGCATTTAAAATCGACGCATACTTCTTCATATTCATATTCAGGAATTTTAAACCCATAGGAATTAGCCTTTAGATCATCTAGTGAGGTTTTTATCTCAAAGTCTTGTATGTTTGTACTTGCTTTACCTGTATAGTATATATAAATATATCCATCTGACTCTATGCATGGATATTGATATAAGTGTATCTTCTTTGCATAGTTTTTATAGTTAGTGTCAACAATATGTTGGCAGGTTATTCTATCAATATTTAAGCACTCCCCTGACGAAGCGAACCTTGCTCCATGATATGGACAAGTAAGTTGACCATCCTTTAATTTTCCGCCACGAAATGATGCTCCCCTATGTGGACATAGATCTTTTATACACTTGGGATTAGAGTCTTTATCTCTATATAAAATTAATGGCTCATTATACATTGAAAAGAAGTAAGGATTACCTTCTTTTAGAGATTGGCTGCTACATGCTGCATACCAACCCAAAAGCCCGCTAGACAGTTGATTCGCTGGCTTTAGAGCTGGTTTTTCTTGTGGACTTTCTGTTGTTATTTCATCCACAGATGAATCAGTAGCAGACTCATCAGTCAACCTAAAAGTATTAAATTGATTGATTCCATCTTCGCTCATGATTATTTTGCGATATTAATGTGGCAAAAAGCGGGGAAATGTCAAACCATATACTAGTTCATGCAGGTACAACTCAACCTCTTACAACAGAAATCGAGGTGATAGAGGCCTCTCTCGCAATGATTCCAAACATTACTATTTTAAATTAAGAAAAGTTACAATATAATGCCCTTTTGCTTTGATTGGCGCGTTTTGTGTATGGGTTGTTTTCTTGCCCTTTTTGGTTTGTGATGTAAGTATTTATTCCTCCTTTTGTTCGTATGCCTGTATAACCTTCTTTTGTGGTTAAGAATTTACGATGCCTCTTATAACAACTCAGAATCTTTCAAAGAGTTTTTTGGTTGGTGATAAAAGGCCCGGTCTAAAGGGCACTCTTAAGCATTTTGTTTCAAGGAAAACTAGATTAATTAATGCTGTTAACAATATTTCCATTGAAATTGATCAAGGCGAAATGGTTGGCTTTATAGGTCCTAATGGGGCTGGTAAGACTACAACTTTGAAAATGCTTTGTGGGTTAATCCATCCCACTAATGGTCATTTGAATGTGGCTGGATATGTACCACAAAGACGTCAACATGATTTTCTTAAGAAAATTACGTTGGTAATGGGACAGAAACAGCAATTGATTTGGGATCTTCCTCCGTTAGATTCCCTTAAAGTAAATGCAGCTGTCTATGGATTGTCAAACGAAGAGGCACAAAGGAGAATTGAAGAACTTTCTGAAATGTTGGATCTTGGAGATGAACTTACCTGCCCTGTTAGAAAGTTATCTTTAGGACAACGTATGAAAGCAGAATTACTGGCATCACTTTTACATAGACCTTCTATTTTATTTCTAGATGAACCTACTCTAGGTCTAGATGTTAATGCTCAAGTTCGTGTTAGGGAATTTATAAGCAATTATAACAATTCTTTTGGTGCTACTATACTATTAACAAGTCATTATATGGGGGATATTACTTCTCTATGCAAAAGAGTAATACTCATTCATGATGGAACACTATTTTATGATGGAATGTTAGAGGATTTAATTACAAAGTTGTCACCATGTCGTTCTGTTCGTCTTGAGTTAACCGAGCCTCAACCTGTAGAGCGATTCCTACCGTTTGGTGAAGTTGTTCACCACCAGAAATATTTGGTAAGGCTCTTAATTCCTAGAGCAAAATTGACATCATCACTAGCAACATTAATAAACTCATGCTCAGTAAAAGATCTAGAGGTTAGCGATCCACCCATAGAAAAGTTAATAGGAGATTTATTCAAGTCTGGACAGACTCCATTATGAACTACTTTACTCCTAATGCTTTATTAAATAATTTAAAAAGAAAGTGTTTAGTTTACAAAGTATTGTTATTTACTCAATATGCATTAATGCTTGAATACCGTGCTGAAATAGCACTTTGGGTCATCTCAGGACTTCTTCCTTTGATTATGCTATCTATTTGGAGTCAGTCTTATATTATTACATCTATAGGTTGGAATAATAGGATGCTTGTCCAATATTTCCTGTCTGCATTTATTGTTAGACAGTTTACAGCTGTTTGGGTGATGATCACATTTGAACAGGACAACTTGGAAGGTAAATTATCACCATTTCTCCTACAACCATTGACTCCATTTTGGAGGTATTTTAGTTCGCATATCGCAGAACAAATGACACGTATACCTTTCGTTATTTTTATACTATTTGTTTTTTATCTAATTAACCCAGGTTTACATTTAGACTTTGGTATATATTCCATTGTTCTTGGTTTAATATCTATTTTTTTTGCTTTTCTCTTGCGATTTTTAATACATTGGATTTTCGCCATGGTATGTTTTTGGTCTGACCGAGCAAGTGCTATTGAACGTTTACTGCTAATTCCATATACTTTTTTATCTGGATTAGTGGCTCCATTGGATATATACCCAACTGCTATTAGGAAATTTGCATACCATACACCATATCCATACTTAGTAGATTTTCCATCTAAAGTAATATCAGGCCAGAATATTAATATAAGTTCTGGTTTTACTTCAATTTCTATATGGCTCTTTAGCCTTATAGTTATTTCAATAATGGCTTGGAAGATAGGTGTAAAGCATTATTCCGGTATGGGTACATAGATGTTACTCAATGCTTCTGAAATGAGTAGACTTGTAAGGACTATTCTTTCTTTCTGGTCCACTAGCCTTGCTACAGAGTTCGAATATAAACTTAATTTTCTTATTGAACTGATTTCCACCATTGGTAATTTAATTGGAAGTATTTTTATATTGTCTTTATTTTACAATGATGGACATACTCTCGGAGGGTGGACCTGGTCTTCTGCATTGGTTGTATTAGGTATGTATACAATTCTTGAGGGCTTTACAACTATTTTCTTACAACCAAATCTAAGTAGAATCGTAAGACATGTTCAAAATGGGACTTTAGATTTTGTTCTTTTAAAGCCAGTGAGTAGTCAGTTATGGCTTTCTTTTCGTTTATTTTCTCCATGGGGATTTCCATCATTGTTGTGCGGCGTTTGTTTAATTATTTACGGTTCTATTAAAAATGAAACTCAATTCTTTTCTTCAAGTTTCTTAATTAGTTCTCTATTAGTATTTTCTAGTTTAATTATTCTTTATAATATTTGGTTTATGTTGGCAACGACAAGCATTTGGTTCGTTAAAGTTTGGAATGTAAATGAGGTGCTTCGCTCTACACTTGTCGCTGGTCGTTACCCAATATCTGCATATCCTCCAATCCTGCGTGTAATTTTTACATTTGTATTACCAATAGCATTCCTAACTACCATACCAGCACAAGGAATATTAGGCATTGCTTCCATTGATTGGATAATTGGGGCTTTATCAATAACCTTGTTTTCTCTTTTCTGCAGTATTAATTTGTGGAGGTATGCATTGCGTTTTTATACTTCTGCTTCAAGTTGAATAAGTTTATTAGGTTTTCAGAATTTATTTCTGTGTAGTGGGAATTTACATTCATACATAAAGTATGAATGGTTTGGGCGAAGGTTGCTGCTTTATGTTTATCGTGTTTCTTGTTTAATTATCTTCTAAATTTTTTAAATATTCAGAGGCTTCTTCTATGTCATTACAGAATTTACATGAGCCTAAATAGCAGCCTAGATAACGAAGAAATGATCTTTTGCCGCCAGTAAGTTCATATTTATGAATTGTGCCACCCTGTTTTGTGGCATGTACT
>QCJM01000013.1 GCA_003216035.1 Prochlorococcus sp. AG-409-B13 | reverse complement strand
AAATTATCTAGTAACCCCCCCCCTAACGTATTAAATGATACCTGCAATTGTGCTTAATATTATTATAGCAATCAATCGGACAATGAGTCAGGAGAAAAACATTACCTTCTTACGAAGGAGCACTCTCACCGGGAGAAGAGTGCGCGCATCTCTCCCTTACTAATAGCAAAAAACAAACTCCTTGCAGACCTAAATAAATAATACCTTTAATTTATCATAGATCTAATTAATTAATTAAGACGCCAAACTTTTGAATATTATAAATAAGCAAAATAAATCTACCTACGCATAAGATAGCGATCACAAGAAACCAGTCCCCAAAAGACTTGCAGTAACTATAGTAGAATAATAAAATAAGGCTGTCTCCTAAACAAGATGCCAAGCAAAGAAAAAGTTTTTGGATTAGGGCTGAGCAGAACAGGGCAAAGTTCTTTAGGCCATGCCCTAAGAATACTTAAATATAATCATTACGGGTCAAATTATCATGCATTCTTACGAGCTAAATGTGGGGACATGAGTCTCATGAAAAAAATAGTAGACAACTACGAGAGTTTCGAGCATCACCCATACCCTTATTTTTATAAAGAATTAGACCAGCTATACCCAAACTCAAAATTTATTCTTACCACAAGAATTACACCAGAGAAATGGTTAAATAGCCTCCAACATACTGACGAAGCCCTTACCCCTGATCTCCATCTCTGGATCAATCTTTTAGTATATGGGTATACCAAAATTACAGATCAAAATAGAAAGCACTTTATAGATTATTACAATAAACACAATCAAACTATAAGAGACTATTTCAAGCATCGGGAAAAAGACTTTTTAGAAGTTTGCTGGGAGAAAGGTGATGGTTGGGAAGAAATATGCAATTTCTTGTCAAAAAAAGAACCAGGAATTAATTTCCCTCATGCAGCAAGGAAAATTAATTCCACCAATAAGGAAGAATTAAACCCTAAGGAAAAACCCGATGGAAAACTTCAATCTTACGACATAAACAAAGTTATATTTAAGACTACAGATGGCCGTAGGGGAACATTTAATCTAAAAAAGTGGAATGCTAGCGTTCCTTAATATCGACAAGCAATTACTTTCATGCAATTCATATGTATTGGTATTATTTTTATAAGTCAACAAAAACTTTCCTCTACTTTTTATTGATTCTCTTTAAGTAATGGAAAGCCTAATGACTCCCTTTCTGAAAGCCATAACTCTGCAACTTGTTTCGCCAATGATCGAATCCTCGCGATAGTTGAAGTTCTTTCGGTTACAGAAATAACGCCTCTAGCCTCTAGAAGATTAAAAGTATGACTGCATTTCAAGACGAAATCAAGAGCTGGTACAGGGAGTTTTTGGGATATCAAGTCCTTAGCCTCTGCCTCATATAAATCAAATAGTTTTTGAAGCCGTTCTGAATTAGAAGATTCAAAATTAAATTTACAGTGTTCTTTTTCAGAAGGAAGCCAAATATCACCATAAGTTCTTAACCCATTCCAACTCAAATCCCAAATGTTTTCTACATTTTGCAGATACATAGCCAATCTCTCGAGGCCATAGGTAATTTCAATCGATACTGGTCGACAATCCAAACCTCCACACTGCTGGAAATATGTGAACTGAGTCACCTCCATCCCATCCAGCCAAACCTCCCATCCAACCCCCCAGGCTCCAAGAGTGGGAGATTCCCAGTTATCCTCAACAAAGCGAATATCGTGTTCAGCCGGACAAATGCCTAGCGACTCAAGTGAAGAAAGATAAGTCTCCTGAATGGAATCTGGAGAAGGTTTGATTAATACTTGATACTGAAAATAATGTTGAGCTCGATTAGGGTTGTCTCCATATCGTCCATCAGTCGGCCTTCTACATGGCTCTGGATAAGACACTGCCCAAGGTTCGGGGCCAATGGCCCTCAAAACCGTATGAGGACTCATTGTGCCCGCACCTTTTTCAGTGTCATAAGGCTGCAAAAGGAGGCATCCCTGTTCACCCCAAAATTTATTAAGGGCAGAAATAATGTCCTGGAAGTGCACTAGCTTGCCCCCACGGTAGTTTTGTTTGCTGAAAACGTTGGAACCGTGTTGGAACAGGTTCGAAATAAATTGTTATTTAGTGAGTGTGACACTTTCTTGTTGGAACGAGGTTGGAACGGAGAAGTCGAAACGCTTGTTGTTCCAACACTTCATTTAAGCGACTGGAAGGTATGAAGAACCAGCGATATCTGGAAATGTTCATCCAAGAAAAACTAACAGTTCAGATCGCGAATAATGCGCGTTCAGAAGAGAAACGCTCAGGACGAGATAGAGATTAGCAGTTATGTCAAAGCTAGTTTTTCTCTTTTCCTGAAAGATGCGAAGAGATTTTATCTTTTATATAAATACTTGAATCTGGAGGTATTAGATTTATTGCTTCTTTTATAGATTCTATTCTAAACCTATCTGCTGATCTTATATCTACAATAACATTATCTACGTCTAGGGATTGAGGTGACTCTTACGTTCATATGGAAAAGGATTAATAATTTACATTAATCATATAGTTTTGATTTCATTATGGTTGAGTAATAACCATATTCCTTTAAAGCTAAAACAATCTCATCACTTATGATTTTCTTGGAGTCTTTGTCAACAATGGATTCATTCTCTCTAGGGAAACCTTGAAATGCAATTTGATTCTCACCCTCTAGACCTAGAAGGTCAAATAAATCTTTTGTGGAAATAAGCTCCTGAAATCCAAAGGCTTTGACTGTTGCGAATTTACGAAGCTGATTTAGAAATTTTTCGTGCATTGCATGGGTTAATGTTGAAGTCCCAGGACTATTGTTTTCCAAAGTTGATTGCTTTGCAATGTATTTTGATGGACTTAGGTGAATAAGACCTTTATGGTTTCGTTGAATCATAGTTCTAATATATCTAGAACTAAGATATGCAATAGGATCTCGCAGGCAAATTGAAATTAAAGGGCTAGATAAGCCATTGAAACATCTTAGGAAAGGATAAATAATAAATTCCTTATCTTCATTCTCGAGGTGTCTAGAATTTCCATCTAGAGACGCAGTGTTGTCAATTAGCCTTTCAGAGGAAAGAAAAATTCCACAAGGAATAGTAAATCTCATTATTGAAGTTATCGAGTCGGTCATTATTTTGTATAGCCGCTGATACTTGAATTCATTGATAGCTAGCGCTCCAGACATTTTTATAAACATATCTAATAAGGCCTTATTGTTAGTTCCTTTCTCTAAAGATATATCTTGACTATCAAGTTGACTTTTTAGTGTCATTAGCGATACTTCAGTGCCACCAGTAAAGGTAGTGCTTGCCGAGCCTTGAAAAGGAGCTTTTGTTATTACATAATTATTTCTGCATAAAGGCAATGCATGCTTTTGTATAACTGTAGTGCCTGTTCGCGGTAGGCCAACATGAATTACAAACTTTATCAATTCAATTGAGCCGGATTGATATCATTTTATATTATTTCATACAAAGTTTAATGGGTATTAATTTCTTCTTTTCTTTACTAATATATAAATCGTTAATTATTATGCAAATTAAACATCTCTATTATGTGATTCAATGACCTAATTGTATTTGCATAGCTTTCTATTGCTATCTTGGGCACAGGGTTGGGATCCGTTACGAACTACTAGTAATAATATGGCTCAGAAGTGGGGATTGGGTTGGGATCACCCTCTAGATCCCTTTCTCTAACTGGATACTGTATTTATGTCCTGGAAGTGCACTATTCCCATCCCCACTGACTTTTACTTCCCGAAAAGTTGGGAAGAGTTGGAAATTTCAGAATGGTTACTACCACTTTGTAGCGCATCTAATGAGTGTGAGATTCCGATTTGAAGAATCGCTCACGAAAGTGCTTAGAACGCTTCTGAGAGCATCCTGGATTGTCTGATAGATAAGCAGAGCATTGCTGTCATTCCTTCCCAAGAAAAAACCTGCTTTCGCAGGTCTGGAAAGGGATTAGAAGAGTAGAGCGATAGAAGAAGACGCAATGAGCAGATAAGTCAGCGCTTGCTTTTCCTCTTTTAGATGTAAGAGAAGTTTGCGCTGAGTATCAATTTCGCTGTACTGATTAGAAATCAATTGCTGAGCGGATTCGATAATCAAATCTTGTGACGAACGAGCGGTGAATGATTAAACGGTCATTGTTGCTAGAAAGACTCCCACGTTAGGAGCCAATAGTTATAGCTTTCACGCCAAAAGGTATTTAATGCTTAATTACTTATATTAGTTTATTAAAATGTTGATTTTATTTCTTAAAACTAGATTCTGGCTTATTAGTTACAATCATTGTATAGGTTGCATATTGGCATGCTATCATATATATCTTTAACTCATTACACCTTCTGCCTAACTATAGCTCTATTATTTTTTCTGTTTTTTTAGCCTTAGCAAAATGACAATTCCTGAAGGTATAAATAATTATAATTGGCTGAGAAGATGTAAAGATGAGAAAGGATTTACAGAGCAAGAATTAATTCAAGTCATAAATAAATATGGATATCAGAGTTCCTTCAGGCAGATTGGATCAATAAGAGAAGACGTTAAAAACTCCTTTAGCAAATCTGCGCAAAAAATACTTAAGAAAAGAAAAAACCAACTCCAGAAAAAGAATGATGAATTGCTAGAAAAAGATGAACATATTAATTTTATGTTTCCTATTATGCAGGAAGAATACTCGTTTGAAATTGACTTTTTAAAACATGCCTTCCCATTAAAAAACTTCCCTCGTTTTACAGATGTTGATTTTGACGCTATGGCAATAGGTTCTTGCTTCGCTGAGAACATATCCCATATGTTCTCAGCGTTAGGGATCTGTTGCAGACACCACTCTTTTCCTGAAGACATAAACTCTCCAATAGCTTTAATGTCGATCTTAAAAGCAATTAATCAATCAGGAAGTGATCGGTATAAGCATATTGATTCAATAGCATCTTCATTAATTACAAAGAACAATCAAACTAAAGAAGATTTGGAAAAATACATATTTTACGAGAGAAGTAGGCTAGACGATTTAACTTTTGGATTGAAGAGCTCTAAGTTAATAATAATTACTCTAGGAAATACTTTGGAATGGGAGCATACATTTGACAAAGAAAATATATACCCCGATGCTGCTGTTTCCTTAGCATGTCACAATAGACGTTTCACAGGAGTAGATAGTAAGGCTTTATTGAAGAGTAGAAAAAGAATACATGCGCCAATAAATATAGTAATAAATTCATTGAATGAAATCATTACTAACATAAGGAAAATAACCTCTGCTGAGATTGTTATAACTATTTCACCTATTCCTATCAGAGGGGTCAAAAGCAACAATGAAAACCTTAGTCAATCTAAATCTGCGATAGTAGAGAATAGTATAAGTAAGTCCAAAATAATAGTAGCATTAGATGCTGCTCTACCTAAACTGGGAGAAAATAAAATATATTATTTTCCTGCTTTTGAGATAGCTAATGAAGTATCCCTAAGAATTCCCATGACTGGCTTTGGGAATGATGATTCTTGCACTCGCCACCTAGATAAAAATGTGGTCAGGGCCATATGTGAATATTTTTTATGGTGTCTTCTTAAAGTTTAGATTATAGAATTTATGGATAAAGTTGGGAAAGATTGGAAAATCCATATTCAACGCAGTGATACCAATTATTATGCACCGATGTCCTGGAAGTGCATATGGGAGTGATAAGCAATGGGTCAGTTCGTTGGATTCGTTAGGACAGTGTTAGGACAAGGTCGAAACGACTTGTTACCCAAATCCATATGCGATGTGTCGTCAGGACACGATTAGGACAAGAACTAGATTCAAGCGTTTGTCCTAACTGTTATTTAAGCGTCTGAACGCTATTAAACACAGCGATATCTGGATTACGTCACGCAAGAAAATGCTCCTGCTAGAGGAGCAGATAGCGGACGCTCAAAAGAGAAGTGCGAAAGATGAGGTTGCGATTAGCAGATAAGTGAGAGCTTGTCGTTCTTCTTTCAATATATTCACCAGCTTGGATTTACTAGCTAATTGATCATCTTGCAATGCTATTGTACAACCTGAAGAGATTAATCCCTTGCAGGCAAATAACCAAGGCTCTATAGACTCTTTATAAATTATAAAAACATCTCTATCTTTACAGAAGTTTTGTGTCCAGTACATTGAAACTGCCGTGAGATGTAGCCTAATCAAGAATATGGTTAATTTGCTGGTGAACTATTAAGCATCTGTTATGAAAATTAGGAATATTGCTTGGTCCGTTTTTTTGGTCCTTTAAATTTGTATAATTTTAAATCAATTTAATTTGAGCTCACCTTAATTCTTTTTATTCTTATCTGTTATTAATTTACCTTGAGATAGTATGCCCTTGAATTCGGATTAGCGGATAATAAAGTAACTCAAATCAACTTGGCATTAATAAATGTAATTATGGATGGATTAACTTATGAACTTAAAAGAGTAAATATGCTTAGAGCAAAATTGATCCAACCTAATTGAAAGGCAGAAGTATAGATTCTCCACTAATGAAGAAAATTGTATGGTAGCTATGTGTTGATAATTCACTGAAATACTTAGTCTAAACATGATGACTTAAACTAATTATTTTTAACAATAAAGTCTCCAATTTGTAGATAATCAAGCTTACAGTTGAAAAATGATTTAATTGCTTCTTCAGGCGAGCAGACTATTGGCTCTTCGTGTGCATTAAAGGAAGTATTTATAAGGCTTGGGATGCCAGTTATTTTGTAATACTGAAACAAAATTGCATGAAGGCTTGGATTATTTTCCTTGCTTACTAATTGTGGTCTTGCTGTACCATCAAGATGAACAACGGCCGGGCTTTCTTCCCTCATCCTTTGAGTACAAGTAAATGTAATAGTCATGAATTGGGATGTATAAAGGGCGCCATCGGTATTTTGATAGCATTGATCAAAAAATTCAGCCAATGTAATAGGTGCAAAGGGCATAAACTCAGTTCTATTAAGAAGCTTATTTAGCCATTTATTTACAGTTATATCATTAGTCTGATAAAGAATAGATCGGTTCCCTAAAGCCCTGGGACCATATTCAAGCTTTCCATTAAAACGGGCTATTACTTTTCCTTGAGACAAAATATCTGCCAATTCTTGGCATAAATTATTAGGTTTATAGAAGTCAATAGAATTCTTTAGGAGTACTTTCTTGATTTCTGATGATGTATAACTAGGGCCTAAAAATGCATCAGTGAATTTATTGGAGACAATTTCTTTGTTGTCATTTGCTAATTTTAATGCAGCGCCAACGGACAGTCCAGAATCACTCATTGCTGGATGTATATATATATTCTGTACTAACTTAAGGGATTGAATAGCTTGGTTTAATTTTACATTTGCAAATACTCCACCAGCAAGAAGGAGGGATGATTTTCTTTGGCTAGCGAGAAAGTGTTCAATGAATTTACAGACCTCAGTCTCTAGATGTTTCTGAACTGATGCGGCAATATCGATCAAGGTGGGCATAGGTTTTATTGACTTAATTATTTGTTTGACATATATGCAGTTTTGGTCATGCATTGTATGTGGATATGGACCTAACTGATTGGCCGAGTCTAACGAGCCATTCCATTTCCCATTCTCTGAAGATATTATTTCTCTAAAACGATTAATTAATTCATGATTAGGCTTTCCGTAAGCAGCAAGGCCGGTAATCTTACCCTCATGCCTTAAAGGACGAAAACCAGAAATTTCTGTTATGACTGCGTATAGGCGAGCTATTGAATTAATATAATTAATCTTTTCAATTCTCTTAATTGACCCATGTAAACCTAATGAGACTGAACCACATAAATCGTCACCTTTACCATCTAATGTGACTATTAGGCAGTCGTCAACAGGTGATGTATAATATGCTGAGCTCGCATGAGATAAATGGTGGTCGATAAAAATCTGTGGAACTTTTTTCAAATCTAACCCTGCATCTTCTAAACATTTGTTTAGACGTTTGACTCTATTGATCTGATAATTAAGCGGATAATTTATCAATTGAGAAGGCGTGACTTTTTTCCCCTTAAGATATCTGCATTTCAACCTTTGGTAATATCCATTATCGATACTTGCAAAGTAGGAATTAATACAGTTGTTTTGTAATTTAATTGGATCTTCTAGAGCATAAGCAATTGCATCTATCTTTGAATCGCAGGCTTCAAGGCAAAATCTGATTGCATTAATAGGAGGACCGAGAACTTTACTACGGCCATCATGATTTTTGTTTCTTGAGAAACGCTCTTCTTCTACTGCCGCAATAACATTTCCGTCGCTGACGATAGATGCATTGGCATTGTGGCCGTCGTAAACCCCCAATATATTCATGATTTTTGTGAAGAGTTATGCATTAACTTACTTCAATTCCTTTCGGAGAATCTAGCTCCTATAAGGATCGTTTGCTCATTCCGTCTCTAAATAAAAAATACCTGCTTGAGTAGACCTCTGCTTTGCGATAGATGCATTCGCCTGATAAAAGCCCAACAGTGGGATCTATGTTTGTAGAAAGTTTGTATGAATTGAAAATGGCATTTTTGAAGTCGAGTAAAATGCAGAAAGGAGTGGGGGTGGATTTGTGACTAGATTGCCTAGGACGACTCGTTCAATGACAAGCTCCTTGCCTATACAGGGCGTTTTAAAGAAGCCTATCTATGAAGTGTCTTTAAAGTTTATTTTATAAACGGAGCAACCTTATTAAAATTACGATCTATGGATATTAAGTGCTTACAAACTGAGTTCCCAATAAGCTCGCAAACTTCAGAAATAGATAAGCGTGCCCTGCTTTTAGTAAGAGAGGCTATAAATGGATACCTTGACTCATATAATTATTTGGAGATAGGCTCATACCTAGGAGGTACTCTAGTACCATTTCTAAGAGATGGTTCTTGTAGAAGAATACTTTCAGTAGATAAAAGAGGGCAATTACAACCCGACGAGAGAGGGGGGGGAAATATGACTACTCTGAAATTAAAGAGTCATTGATGCAAGAAAAGCTCATTAAAAATGGTATTAATATAGACAAGTTGATAACATTTGATGGAGATATTAGTGAATACAACGATAATAAAAGTAAATATGACTTATTGTTTATTGATGGAGAGCATACAGACATTGCATGTTTTCGTGACTTTATATATGGTGAGAAACTTCTTAGGAAAAAGTCAATTATTATCTTCCATGATAGCTGGATTGTTTTAAAAGCTATTCGTCTTATACAAGAGTATTTAACTTCAAAAAAAGTATTATTTAAATTCTTAGCGATTAAGAATTCTTCTGTAAGCATAATACTACTGGATAAATTTTCACAGCTAGGAATTGAAAAGCTCTTTGATTATCACAAAGATCTAGATAAATATTATAAAGATTGCCAGAAAGAGCTGCTACAGAATATTATAAATAACAAATTAATTGTAAAGTTAGAGTTAAAATAGATTTTTAATTCTTATGCGAATGGGGTTCTTGATTAACTGACCGGATTTTCTTGTTTCCGAATTCATCCTTCGCTATCTTGGGCACAGGGTTAGGATTGCTCCCGAATTACTAAAAGTAATATAGCTCGAGAGTTAGGATCACCCTTGAGATCCCTTGGCATCAAAGGATTATATCTTTCTGTACTGTAAGTGCACTATTCCCATACTCACTGACTTTTACTTCCCGAAATATTGGGAGATGTTGGAAACAGTCATTAATCAAGTCACAATTCCTCATAGTTTTCTTATTGAGAACCCAACCGAGTTGGGAAAAGTTAGGAGGAATCAGCAAAGCGTGGATTTTTGTTGGGGAATCGTCGACCTAACTATCTCTTTGTAGCGCATCTGATGAGTGTGAGATTCCGATTTGAAGAATCGCTCACGAAAGTGCTCGGAACGCCAGCTGTCTCTACTACTTCGTTCTGATAAGCCTGGTAATACAGCTAGCCATTAAGTTTATATTAGTATTATAATATGTATGTTCATTCATATACTATTAATGGATTTTGACGAAAGAGCCAGAACTTATTTTAGATCAGATACTCCAATTGCAGATTCAGAAAAAAGCAGAGTATTTAATTCTCTGCATTCTGATAATTTTACAGACTTTCAAGTCGAATTACATAGCTCCTTATCAGGTAATCCTCTCTTTAAGTATTTTTGGGAAAACAAAGAAAGAAATCCTATTTGGAAGCACTTTCATTATTTTGATGCATATCATAGACATTTAAATAAATTTGTAGGTCAGAGAGTTAACTTGCTTGAAATTGGAATTTATGGTGGAGGAAGTCTTGAAATGTGGAGGGATTATTTCGGTAAGGCTTCACGAATTATAGGAATAGATATTGAAAAAGAATGCGAGATTCATAGAGGAGATGGTATTGAGGTGTATATAGGTTCTCAGCAAGATAAAAACTTTTTAAGAAAGGTTATGGAACAGGAATCAATTGATATATGTGTAGATGATGGAAGTCATAATACAAAACATCAAGCAACCAGTTTTGAGGCCATTTTCCCAAAAATTAATCCTGGAGGCATATATATTATTGAGGATATTGGAGGAACCAATAATAAATTTGCTGATTACATTAGTGGATTGATAAAGAGTATGAATTTTATTTCTGAGACAAAAGATACTTCTAAATGGCTTAGCTACCCTAATTATCTTCAGCAGTGGGTCCGTTGTATTCATTATTATCCTCAGATGCTTATAGTTGAAAAGCATAAAGCGAAATTAAGGGAGTTCACTAGTAGAAGAATTGGCACTCATATTCCACCTTTTTCACCAGGTGAGAAGGAGTAGTGTTTCACTAGAATTTATGCTAATAATGCATTAGATAAAAGAAATCTCAATTCTCTATAGAGTGAGAGTTAGAATTTGATTAAATCAAGATGGAGTTACTTTGGTATCAAGTATTATATCTTTCTATCCTTTAAATTGGCTATCTTATGCCCGACTAGGTTTAGACATTTTCAAGGTTAGAAAAGGTTAGGGTTTTGTTAGGAATACTTAAAAATGATATTGATCTGAAATAATAATTGGTTATAGGCATTTGAACGTCTCTTTGAATAACTTTCTAGATTGTTTTTCCATTTCTTTCTTTCGTGCCAATCGCTGTTCAGCCATAGTACAAATTAAATGCCCTAGATTGGTATCTCTTGTGAATATAGTTTTCTTATTACGGAACCCAAAAAATTTTGCTGAATAACTAATTTCAACATCTAATTCATTAGGAGATTTATTACTAATTTGATTAATATTTGCTTGGTAAAAAACACCGTACTCTTCCAACAGTAAGTTGGCTGTCACCTTGGGAGAGCCTGCAAGGTCAAAGGCAATTCTTAGCAAAGATTCTCCTGGAAATTTCCTTACAAAGTCATTAAAGCTTGTGATATAAAGTTTGCCGTTAACTAATTCTTTGAAATTATTGCAATATTTACTATAATCAAAAACATAGGTATTTAATGTCTTTTTGCTAAAAAGCTTAAAGTATCCATATTTAACTATTGCTAAAGTTAATTCTTTATAGTCTACAATTATTCCATTATTTTTTGATAGCTCAGCGTAAAGAGATTGCAGATAATTAAAAGGGTCCCTGCAAGTAAGGTTCCAATAAATATCGGTATAGCCTAATGAAAGCAACTCATTCTCAATATTAACGGCCTTCACAGGATCTATTAGTAAATACTCTAATTCCTCTGATGAAATAAAAAGGATCCCTTCCCCATTACTTAGATCAAGAGCTTTTTTCGCATGGGCAATTAAAAGTGATGTTTTTCCATCTCTTATTTCTCTTGCTAATAGATTATGGCTATAACTTTGTCCTATTGGGTAATAAATTCCAAAGTCTTTTAATTGTTTGGCCCCATTGTACATAATGTGTTGGAAGGCTGTTGTAGCAGTCTTATGGGTCCCTATATGAATTAATGCTTTCATCAGATATTGGCTAATTGGAAATTTAAAAGGATTTTTTTAGGAGTGTAGTGAGATCATAATTAAATAAAGCTAAGCTAAACTTATATTAGTATAAGATAATAATGGATTTTCAATTGTAAAGTTTGTAAGATGAAGTCAAACCGCTACGCATAAGCAATAACTAGAGATATCAAAGAAAGTAACTGTTCATGAAAAGTTTCAAAAGCCTGCTATCTCTATTTAGAATATCATGAATAGTGGCAATCAATGTCTAAACACTGGGAGGTTCTAAATGACATTGGAATGCGAGGTAAAAAACCCTGGTTTAATAAAAGAAAATCTGCTTACTTAACTATTTTAAGTGTTATTTTAACTGGTTTATTTTATTTTCCTATTCTAAAAGGGCTCTTTTTGGGAATAAAAGCATTATGGATTCCTACTCTTATTGGAAGTACCTTCTTTTTCTTCTGGAGTTACCCAAGACAAATGATTGCTATATTTCTATCAATATTGCTATGGATAATTATTGGTCCAGGGATAGTTGGACTATGGTTTTGGGGATTTATGAAAATTATATCATTTAGCAGTGAAAACTGGTTGCTTACAATCCCATTAACAATCTTTTGGACATTTGGTCCAATTGCAATATTAAAAGAAGTATTAAATAAGTTTGGCCTAATTTCTATTGGAAAAAAGATAATCACAAGGAAGATCTCGTTAAATATTTTTCAACGGTCTAAGAAGGATTAGAGTCTAAAAGCTTAAGAGGATTCTAGTTATCAAAAATCAAGGATAAATGCACTAGCACCACATTTTAGCTTGATTTTTTTAAGTTTCTTAAGAATTTCTGGAGAGAATTGATTGTATTTTGTTAGTTCTTTAGAAAGTGATATATGAAGATTACAAGCAGTTTTATTCTCGCCACGTTCAAAGGCCTTCTCTATGCGGTTCAATTTAGAACTCACTTCTTGCTCTGCAATTGAATCATCCTTTTGATCAGTGTTAGTGCCAGCTGGACTTACACAAGCAGCACATACAAGGACTAGAAATAATGAAGTAATTTTTTTCATCTTGATTTTAAAGATCTTATAATTTATTCTAGATTGATCCAGGAGAAGACATCTCATTATTTTAACCTAATGTTAACAAGAGAGGATATGTAAAGTCGAGATATAGTTATTCAGCCATTTCCTTTCTATTATATTTAATCCCCAGACTAAAAAACTATTGCTGGCGAGCCAGTAATAAATTAACCTTTCAAGGCAAAGTCTAGAGTTCTTACCTTTTCTCTAAAGACAGTATTTACAAGAAAAGGTTACGAGCTCTAGCGTCAAAATTTATTTATACCAAAACAAATTATTGATATTTCTAGGCTATTTATTTGGAAATCTTATGTGCTAGTATAATTAGAAAATGCAAGAGAGTAAAAGTCATCCAGATCAGGTAAGGTTTACTGACTTATTTAAAACATCGATTGCGACACTAAGACTTACTCCTCCTAAGAAAGAACACAAAGGGATGAGTAATTACATGCAGAGTTTAGAGCAAGATCTAGATAATAAAGAGAATCAACAATTTGGAGATAAGTTTGGCATCGGTACGATACATCAATTACCAGAATTTAATTGGTTAACTAATGAGATAGAAAAAGCCGTAATGGCTTATCTCAAAAAATGCGGGATTGATGATCTTGAAGTTGCTATTTTTCACCAGAAGTCCTGGCCTGTAATCACTCGACGCGGATCTAATATAGTAAGGCACTCACATCCAAACTCTATTTTATCTGCTGTTTACTATCTTCAAGTAAGTCCTGACTCTGGAGGTAATTTAATAATCGTAGGTGGTCCTGACTTAATAGAAGGTACGATAGAAAGAAGGTATCTAAATTCCACACCATCAACCAGGTGTGGAATTCAACCTCAAAATAATAGTCTTATAATCTTCCCCTCTTTGCTAAATCATTACGTAACTCCATACAAAGGTAAGTTAACACGGTGGAGTATAACTTATGACATTACAATTACAGCTGGAAGTAACATTGGCTCAGGGAAAAGTGAAAACAGTTTGATTCATCCTATGTATTGGAGAGAGTTTAGGAGGGGAAAGAAAAGTCCTAAAACTATTCCTAATAATCACATGGTGGAAGGTGATTTCTTTAAAGATGGATACTTGGCTAATAAATCCTTAATTCCACAAAATCAAACTGGTGTAATCCTATCAAAATTAATTGAGAGGATGGGAGCTAATGATAATCGATTAAATCATCAAGATAGGTTTAGGTTCCAAACACCTATCAAGCTTGACGATGCTTCGGCTTCTATTATTAGGAGAATCATGGCTTTTTATTATCCTAAATTAAAACAATTTCTTAGAGAAGATTCTCAATTCCTAACCGGTCTTAATAGTATCTGTTCATTCCCAAATGCAAAAGAAGAGAGATTTAATTCTAAAGCTTCAATAAGTCAAGAGACTACTGCAAGTATATACTTAAATCTACTTTCTATAGAAGCTGAGTCGGGACCCTTAATTGTAATCCCTGGAAGTCATAAAAAGCGTGAGCGAATCATAAGAAAGGACTCAGCTATTTATTCGATATTTCCAGTTGGTTCAACGATTCTTTTAAATGAGGATGTCCTTCATTGTTTTTCAAGTAATCACTCAAATTCAAAGATATCCCCTTTCTTAGTAGTAACATTTGGCTCTAAGCATAATGTCAGAGATTCAAAAATACTTAATAATGCTTACATTGGTAAATACAAGTTAGATGATTTTATTTAATTAACAAATCAAGGGGAAAACGAACGCTTGACTACTTTAGCAAGGGAAGCTGTACCCAAAGGTACTGAAATAAATTTCATTTATATTCATAATATTATAAGAACTGATTATTCATATTATCCTAGACCATTGAGCTTAATCCTTTAGTTCAAGCAAATGTATAAACCAAAAGTATTTGGATTAGGGCTGAGTCGTACCGGCAGTTCAACCTTGGGAAAAAGCCTTAAGATGCTTGGCTATAATCATATGAGCTTAAATGGCCTTGCTTTTTTGAAAGCAAAGTGTGGGGATCTTTCATATCTCGATCAGACAGTTAAGAAGCATGAAAGCTTTGATCACCATCCATTCCCTTACTTCTACAAGTATCTAGATGAAAGATTTTCTGGTTCAAAATTTATTTTGACAACTCGCAAATCATCAGAGATTTGGTTCAATAGTATGGTTAAGGGTGCAGAGAATACGCCAACAGAGAAGCTCTGGATGAATCTATTGGTATTTGGCTTTATGTATCCTCATCAAGAGCCTAGTTATTATATCTCTTACTACAATAAGCATAATCAAGATATAAGGAATCATTTCAAAGGCCGCACAAAGGATTTCCTTGAGGTTTGCTGGGAAAAAGGTGATGGATGGGAAAAGCTCTGTAATTTTCTAGGGCACAAAATTCCAGATGTTGAACTACCTCATTTGTGCAAATCAAACATACATGCTAAAAAATATTATCAATCCAACGGAGAAGGCATTGAGGGGAAATTAATCGACTATGATTTGCGACAGATAAGAATTCAGTGTTCAAATGGAAGGATAGCCAAGTTCAAAACAGGAGATCTTTTTGCAACTAGAAAAAGTAAGGAACTTTATAATCCTAGACAAGGTAACTCTTTTATTGAGTAATAAATCAAGTCCTGATTTATCGCTAGAGCCAATTCCGAAGTGACTTAGGCAGGTTAACATTTTTCTCAGGGGTAGATGAAAGGGTGAAGGTTGAGTTCTCTTCATCTCTAAAGACTTCATTCATATATTTAACGACATGGACACTTTCAACAGGATGTTTTCCTATAGCAACCTCAGCGGCCAATACAATCCCAGAAATTCCCATGCTAAAAAGATTGTAGAGGTCAGAGACCTCAGCTCTAGAAGGAAGAGAGTCTGTAATCATTGAGTCTAGAATATTTGTAGCCACAAAACATGGCAAACCATAGGCTCGACAGGTTTGAATTATTGCTCTTGTAGCTGAAGGGACTTTTGAAATTGAGATCTCTCTTGACAAATCACCTCTATCTATAAGTATCGCATCAGACTCCTTTATAATTGATTCTAGATTATCAATACCAGAAAGTGTTTCTATTTTAGAAATTATCTCAGGACAACGCGCATTCAAGTTAGGGCTATTAATTAAGTTTCTTGCATATCTAATATCATCAGCACAATTCACAAAAGAAAGAAATAATGATTTAATTTTACTAGAATATTGTGTTATTGCTTCTATATCAAATCGAGTTAAGGGGTTTAAGGTTAATTTCTTGCCAATTATATCAACCGCTTTATTTATGCCTAAGTAGCCTTTATTTAAGATGCTAGTAGATAAAACATTATTACTTAAGTCTATCTCATCTATGCGAATTACCAGGCCATTAAAATCTATTCTCATTTCATCCCCTGGTTGGAGTTGAGGAAATATCTCAGCATGGTTAAGAAGCAAATCGCAGTTGTTTGCCATAGGTGAACTAGGTTCAGATATCTTCATGGTTTCACCCTCAAAAAAACTCACTTTTTCAGCATGTTTATATACCCTTACTTGTGCACCTTGTGTATCCAAAGAAGGAATTACGCCTGATTGGGTCAATACATCATAATATTCCTTTAAAAGCTCGGGATTTGAATGAGATAGGTTAATTCGAAAACTAGTTGCTCCAGCAGAATGAAGTGACTTTATTGTCTCTGCAGACAAAGAAGCTGGACCAATCGTGGTAATAATCTGAAGAGGTTTTAAATCCATTTAATTTCTGTAAATAAATATCTATTTATAGATTTATCTGAGATCTATCTCTTTCATGTTACTTTTTCTCTCCGATTGCCTAGGATCCAATGCCATGTTGAAAACGATTGAGACAACAGCTTCAGGTGACAACCTAGAATAGTTCTGTACAGTGTAGTTAGTATAAAAGATCACTAAAGCTCTAAAGGCTTGAGCTGTGCGAAAGTGTAACCAACTCGAGCGAAGCAACTTCAGCATCCCTTTGAAAAGACTCAAAAAATCAAATAACAGATATAGGATGCCAAATTTGACATAGATCAGTCCTGAATGGCTTCTTAAAATGAACTACTAGCTAAGATTGTGTGTTTACCTCAGATTGGTTATTGCGGTAAGTCAGCTTAAGTATGAGAATCGATAAGTTAAGTATAAAGGTAAAGGCATTAGCTATAATCACAGGCACAGAATGAGTTTGAAAGCCGTATAAAATCCAAAATAAAACTCCTGTTAAAAACATTATAAGCATTACAAAAGAAACATCTGCTGCAGATTTCGTTTTAAATGTTCTAATCACCTGGGGCAGAAAAGCAAATGCAGTTAAGGCCGCTGCCAAAAATCCATAAAGATCTGAATTACGTATTAGCTCTGTAAACATATCAGGAATCATTCAAGATTTAAGTTCCTTTATTCGCC
Source organism: Prochlorococcus sp. AG-409-B13 (assembly GCA_003216035.1). GTDB lineage: Bacteria > Cyanobacteriota > Cyanobacteriia > PCC-6307 > Cyanobiaceae > AG-409-B13. The sequence continues at coordinate 19,817 of QCJM01000013.1, read as the reverse complement.
TTAACTCATGCATCTCTTCTAGCTGATTATAAATAGTAAAGAGCTGGCTTTTAATTGGTTCGATATCCTGAAGATTGCTTAGCGACTTCATCGCTTTCAACAAGTTCTCCTTGGCTTCAATTAGTAAACGGCACTCAAGGCTTCCAGGTTCATAAGACATGGACAATGGATTCTTAATAAGTAACTAATCTATAATTGCATCAAAAATCTTTTGTAGTCGCAAATGATACAAATCAACTAGCAAAAGTCTCGTAGCTCTCTCCATTTATTAAGCCCTGATTCAAGATTCTCAATGCCATCCTTTGCACCATTAACTTCCATTGCTTTAATTAATGACTCTGTTGCTTCTATGCCATATCCAGCTGCCTTTTGCTGAATCACACAACCAGAAAGCGCATCGCCTTCCTTAAAAGCCTGCTCAGCTTCCAGAAGAAATTGACTGGCCAACTCTCTTTTCTCAGTCCATTTCTCCATCAACATCTCAAAATCTTGATGAGAATCAGCAAAAGCCTCTCCCCCATTAAAGAAAATAAAAACCGAAAGGATCAATGAGGCTAATAATGCTTTCATGAGTAAAAATTGGATTTTCTTAGAGTTCAAGCCTTCCCAACCAGCATCAATCAACATTCGGTTAAAAATACTGAGTTGACAATGCTTTAACCCATAGCGAACAACATGATTCCACTTTGATTATTAATACCAGAAAGTTTTCTGGCAATTTCTTTATCAAGGGACTCTCTATAAAGACTCAACATTTCATGAGGAATAGAGCTCCCATCAGAATCCATCCCTTCAGAAACAACTTGATCAATTGGTTCGGGAGCAAATAAATCCATTTAAAAAAGAATGGGCATTTTTATAAAATACTAGCAAAATTTATAAGGCCATATCAAAAGCCATGTTAATATTTTTGTTTTGCATTCATATCTAACATCAAAACCTCAACAGGAAAAGTTCTTGACATAAGATTAGTGTATATTATCATTTTCAATTTTTCTATGGTAATGAAAAAGTGCCCACAAGATCAAGCCTAAACATCAAGGAATAAAAAACATGGACTGATACTCTTTTTATCGTAGAATTTATATAAGCATCAACACTGATCAAGGCCAGCTCGATGAACCAAGTTCACAAAAGCCTGACAAGTCAACATAATCAAATCCTTCAATCAGAGTTAAAAAATCTAAGAGGAAAGCCTTGGTCTTTAAGCCATCCAGTTTTCCTCCTGAATCGATGCTGGTTAAGACTAGAGAAAATAAAGCTATATGAATTGACTCATCGTATGCCTCCAGACAATTCAGCAGAGGCCCCTGAATTAATCCTCTATCAACAGCTTCTTAATTCTGGTTGTGATCCTTTACTAGCGATTCAAGAGTGTTGGCAAGAGTTCGGTATGGAAGACTTTCATAGGGCACTTAGGAATTGCTGGGCTTCTCAAGAGAAGGGTAATCATGGCTGGACATTCAGGCGCTATGTAGAGCTATTTAATCAATATAAATATTCAGTAGAATGCTTAGATTTCACGATTCCATTAATTATCCTAGGGAGGACTCAATCCAAAGAGAATCATAAATTAGAATGGATTTTAAATAAAAAATAAATGATCTGTAATCAATAAATTCCTCAACATCAATATAGTTAATCAAAGATAATTGACCTTTTAGGGTTATTTAAGTTGAATTACATAAATTTCCCATTATCGAAGTTGAAAGGTATCAATTATGAATTAATAAGGCTCCCATCTGTCCTGCAGCCAAAGTTCGATGACAAGCCTTTTTAAATCCAGCTTCCAAAGCCAAGCTCTCCTGAGTGGAACCTTGCGGGAATACTCTCAAGCTCTCCTCCAAATAAGAGTAATGATCTCTAAAACCTGCTTGAGCTGCCAACGGTACAACAACCTGGCGCAAATAAAATGTCTGAAAGCGACCTTGCAAAGAGTTCTTAATTAATGGATTGAAATCCAAAATCCCTGCTCTTGCATCCGGTTTTAATATTCTATGTAATTCCTTAAGCCCATCAATTGGGTTAACAATATTACGCAAACCAAAAGCCATTACCGCACCATCAAAATGATTATCAGGCAAACCAGTATCTAAAGCATCTCCTTGCATCCAAGACAATGGAAGCCAAGGCTTTTTTTTCGCCCTTTTTTTCGCTATTTCTAAAGTTTTTGCTGCTGAATCAATGCCAAGCACTGTGCCTCCTGGCCTTACAAATCGAGCTAAAGAAAGTGCAAGATCACCTGTTCCGCAGCAAACATCTAACCAATTCTCTCCAGCAATTGGTTGCATCCAAGTCAAAAGCTGTCTTTTCCAGACCCTATGCAATCCAAAACTAAGTAAGTCATTAAACAAGTCATAGCTTGGTGCTAAATCATTAAACAAATTCTCCACAGATTGGGAATCACCAGGCTTCATCAGAACTCTCCTTTTGTTTTTAGCAAAGTCACCTTTTACCTCCTAAGCAAAGGATTGGAATCTCATTAAAGAACAAAAAGCAAACGCTTATGGTTCCATTGGCCTTATAGGTAAAGATCGCCGCATTAAATCCAATTTAATTTCCTCTACAGTTAAAATACTGTCATGCAACAATGAAGCCAAAAGTGCAGCTGAAGCTTTGCCTTTAGTAAAAGCTTCAGCAATGTGATCAATACATCCAGCGCCACCAGAAGCGATCACAGGAATTGGCACTGCATCAGCAATCGTTCTAGTCAATTCCAAATCGTATCCAGCTTGGGTACCATCTCCGTCCATTGAAGTAAGAAGTATTTCTCCTGCACCAAGCTTTGCAACCTTATTGGCCCATTTCACAGCATCCAAACCCGTATTTTCTCTACCTCCCTTTACAAAAACGTCCCAACCTGGTTCCAATGAAGTTCTTCTCCTTGCATCAATCGCCACCACAATGCACTGACAACCAAATCGAGCCGCACCTTCAGAGATAATTTTGGGATTTCTTACCGCAGAAGAATTCAAGCTGATCTTGTCAGCTCCAGCCCTCAATAGCTCTGTAATTCCCTCTATTGAACCAATTCCACCACCGACTGTAAAAGGTATTGTTACTGCTTCAGCTGTCCGACGCACTAACTCAACCAAAGTCTCCCTACCTTCATGGCTAGCAGCTATATCTAAGAAGACCAGCTCATCTGCCCCAGATTTGCTGTACGTGCAAGCCAGCTCAACCGGATCGCCTGCATCCCGAAGGCCAACAAAATTGACGCCTTTAACCACTCGACCATTAGCAACATCAAGACAAGGGATTAAACGAAGTGCAACCATTAGGGTTTAAGCAGAGGCGACTGTTAATGTTGCGCGAGCACCTAAGACTTGCAGACCATGGCCCAGGCTGCCACTATTAATAGAATAGGAAGCAAAGTGAAAGTTGATCTGGACCTAGTCCGAGATCGAATTCCCACCCCTCTGTTTAGACAATTGTCAAATGATCCCCGGGGAACAGTCTTGTCTTACAAAATGACTGATGGTGGGGGGATTGGAGTAGTCCTAGAACTCAGCGATGGCACAACTAGCTGGTTCTTTGACACAGAAATAGGTCGAGGTTGAGGCTCAAAAAGTGAGCGATGCACGTCAACTCCTAGGTATCAAAGGGGCCTCTGAGACAACAAATATTTGGAAGCTGCGATTGCAGCTTATGAAACCTATAACTTGGATACCTCTTCTGTGGGGAGTAATTTGTGGCGCAGCTGCAAGTGGTAATTATCACTGGCGTTTAGCTGATGTAATAGCAGCAATTGCTTGCATGATTATGAGTGGCCCCCTACTGGCGGGGTACACACAAACGATCAATGACTATTACGACAGAGAAATTGACGCTATAAATGAACCAAATCGGCCAATTCCTTCCGGAGCAATTTCTTTAGGGCAAGTAAAACTTCAAATATGGGTTTTGTTGTTATCAGGCTTAGCTGTTGGATATGGACTTGATCTTTGGGCACAACACTCAACACCTTCATTATTATTACTTGCTTTAGGTGGATCATTTGTAAGTTTCATTTATTCAGCACCTCCCCTAAAACTAAAGCAGAACGGTTGGCTTGGAAACTATGCTCTTGGTGCTAGTTATATTGCACTCCCCTGGTGGGCTGGCCAAGCTTTATTTGGACAACTTACTTGGCCTACTGCACTATTAACGCTTGCCTATAGCCTTGCTGGACTTGGAATAGCAGTAATAAATGATTTCAAGAGTGTCGAAGGTGACAAAGCTCTAGGCCTGCAATCTTTGCCAGTAGTCTTTGGTATCAAGAATGCGAGCTGGATAAGTGCCGGAATGATTGATATATTCCAATTGGCAATGGTTGTAGTTCTTATAACAATTGGCCAGCATTTAGCATCTGTAATTCTTGTTTTACTAATTATTCCTCAAATAACTTTTCAAGATATATGGTTACTTCGAGATCCACTATCATTTGATGTTAAATATCAAGCAAGTGCCCAACCTTTTCTCATTTTAGGGATGCTGGTTACTGCATTAGCTATTGGGCATAGCACATTGATCCAAGCATTGTGAATCCAAAAAGCCAGAATTGGCTTTTAATTGCAACATTCTCATTAGCTATAGGTTCATTATCTGCCTTTACTGAAAGGTTCATAGGAGAAAGGATTGATGACCTACTCCCAGATGTAGAAAAAGTGAATAATTTTGCTCGTCCAGGTACGATCACGCTTCTCTCTAGTAATCAACAAATTATTCAAAAACTCGGTCCTGCCACAAGAGAAAAAGTAGGAAAAGGTTTAATGCCTGACCTTATCAAAGATGCATTTGTTGCAGCAGAAGACCGTCGTTTCTATGCACATAATGGTGTTGATTTATGGGGCATTAGCAGAGCACTTATAACCAACCTCAGGCAAAGAGCAGTAAAAGAAGGAGGCAGCACAATTACCCAACAACTAGCTCGTACAATCTTCCTAAGTCAAGACAAGACTCTTACAAGAAAAATCAAAGAAGCAGCTCTTGCATATAAACTTGAGAAGCAATTAAGTAAAGAAGAGATACTCGAACAATATTTAAATAATGTATATCTTGGTTCAGGTGCATACGGCATTGCAGATGCTGCATGGGTTTACTTCACTAAAACACCTTCTCTACTAACTCTCGAGGAAGCAGCCCTGATAGCAGGTCTTCCACCAGCTCCCTCACTTTACTCCCCACTGGTTAATCCAAAACTTGCAATTGAGCGTCGCAAAGTAGTTCTGGGAAAGATGCTTCAAGAAGGATTTATTTCATCATCAGAATACCTAAAAGCTCTAACCAGCCCTCTCAAACTGAAACCCACCATACCTAAATACTTCAATAGTTCTGCACCATTTTTTACTAGCTGGGTATCCCAACAATTACCCCTAATGCTAAACCCAGAACAACTTGAATTAGGAGGTATCACAATTCAAACTAGTCTAAATCTAAAATGGCAAAAGGATGCACAGGAGATCATTCGCAAATATGGTCCGCCAAATATGGAAGGTGCAATAGTCTCGATCCAACCCAAAACCGGATTAGTAAGAGTTCTCGTAGGTGGTAAAGACTTCAGAAGCAATCAATTCAATAGAGCCACACAAGCCCTTCGCTCCCCAGGGTCAACATTCAAGCTATTTCCCTATGCTGCTGCCCTAACTGAAGGTTTCACACCCGAAGACATATTTGTGGATACACCACAATGCTGGAATGGATATTGTCCAAAAAACTTTGGCAATAAATACTTCGGGCCAGTATCACTCTCTGATGCATTCACAAACTCTCTGAATACTGTTGCAGTAAAGATTCTAGAAAAGGTAGGGTTTAACAAAGTTATTTCAACAGCAAATAAACTTGGGGTGGGTAATACCCGTGCATTAGGTAATTACTATCCACTAGCTATAGGTGCATATGAACAGACAGTCCTCGAAATGACAGCTGCTTATGCAGGGGTAACCAACAGAGGTATTTATATAAAGCCAAGCCCTATTGAACAAATTTATGGCCCAGGAGAAGTTCTCTTATGGAGCAAAGAAAAAGATGGCAGTCCTCCTCAACTTGCACTTGAAAAAGGGGTTGCAGATACTCTCAACTGGATGCTGCAAAAAGTAGTTAAAGAAGGCACAGGCATTGCAGCTGCACTCAAAGATAGGCCAGTAGCAGGCAAGACAGGCACATCAGAAGGGGGAAGGGACCTTTGGTTCATAGGTTCGATTCCACAGTTAACAACAGGGATATGGTTCGGATTTGATAACAATAAAAAAACAAGTAGTGGCAGTGGAGAGGCGGCCTGGGCGTGGAAACAATTCATGTCCAGAATTACAGGGGAAATACCAGCCATGAAGTTTCCAGAGAAACCAAAAACTAAAATGCTCACCAACTCCAGAAAAGAAGAAAGCATTTAAACAGTACTTCTTATTTTTTAAGATTTAAATCTGCAGTTCACGAAACTCTACTTCTAGGACCCTCAACACTTAAAAAATATAGCTGCAACAATCATTGTTAAATAATTCAAGCCAAACTAATCCTCAAGTTCTATAATTGCCGCATAAAATCCATCACCATTATTATCTAAATCAGGCCAAATCTGTTTCTGATCCTTTAAGGTCAAATTTGGGTGACGAGTCATAAACCTCTCCACCTGGCGACTATTCTCATCAGGATGAATAGTGCACGTCGAGTAAACAATCCGCCCCCCTGGGCTCAACACATATAAAAGACCCTCAAGCAACTTTTCTTGTACGCCAACTAGCTCGGCGACCTTAGAAGGAGTGACCCTCCATCGGGCGTCTGGATGTCGCGCAAGAGTGCCCAAACCTGAGCATGGAGCATCTAAAAGGATTCGCTGAAAATAACCTCTCCACTCAGGTTTCGATTCCCTCAATGAAGAAGCATCTGCCATCAATGTCTTAAGACAAGTAAGACCTAAGCGAAGTGCATTCATCTCCAATAGTTTTATTCGTTTTAAAGAGCGGTCCACAGCCCAAATCTCTCCTTTATTTCCCATAAGTTCTGCTAAATGGGTTGCTTTCCCTCCAGGTGCTGCACAGGCATCCAACACACGCTGTCCTGGCAAAGGATTCAAAAGCGGGGCCACCCATTGAGCAGAGCGGTCTTGAACACACCATTGCCCTTGTTTATATCCAGGCCAATTACGCAAATCGCCCGATCCAAGGGCAACCTGCAGCCCAAACAAACAGCCCTTGATCTCAATACTCTCAATACCTACAGAATTGAATGCTTGCCGTAAACTTTCTGGATTCCCGCGGAGCCTATTTACCCTTATGTCTAAAGGGGGTGTCTTATTAGAAGCTTTTGCAACCTTCAAAGCCCCCTCGAGCCCCCTCCACACAATTAATTGTTCTGCAAGCCAAACTGGAATTGATTCACTTTGAGCCAGTCGTTCTGCTGAGCCATCAACCAAAGGGAGGTGCCCCCCTTCATCCCTAACTCTGACAGCTGCTCGCAAGATCCCATTAACAACAGGCGCAAGTCTTACCAACTTGCTTGACTTTATTAATTCAACAGCTGTATTTACCACTGCGGAGGCAGGAATACGCTCCATCTTGAGAATCTGATAAAGCCCTACATGCAATAGCCACCTCAACATTGGGGGTTGTTTTTTAATAGGCACCTTGCCTAAGAAATCAATCCATGAGTCCAGCAATTGGCGCTGCCGAATAGCCCCATAAGCGATTTCCATAACCAAACCTCTGTCCTCATTAATAATTTTGTGCCTAGCAAAAACACGATCTAATGCCACTTCAGCAAAAGCCCCTGCTGAAACAGCCTGCAAAACTTCCCAAGCAGCCCTCCTAGACAAGAGGCCAGGTGTTTGGGCGCTTTCAAAACTCAAGTAAGGATCAACTCAATCAATAGGTAGCTTGTAGCAAAAAAGACGTCTACAGCAAAATTTCAACATTAAATTTGCTAAGCATGCCTAATTAAAAAATTTTCAGCTCCCAACGCAATTTTTTTAATGGGACCTTAAAATCTTTCCCGACTGATACACCTTCCGAAACCAAAAGCTCCAGCTAGATCCAATCAGAGCCATCTCTCGAATATCTCATAGAGATCTGACCTTTTGCATTTACAACACGATGCCAAAAGACTAACTAAGGAAGAGATAAACGACTTAAAGCCCAACCCACCTACCTAACACATCCATATGACTCAAGAAAATCCGCAATCTGCCCGTAAGTAATCAATCTCCCAAAAGGGATTTGATCAACTCCTTCCTGCTTCCCATACCCTTTTACCAAAAGAATCACTCTGATTCATGCCGTTATTGCCTCGCCGATTTGAACGCCTCAAATCGGTTCTCAACTCCCGCATGGGAGATCTCACAGTTCTTCTCGAACGAGTAGAGAAACCTCACAATCTTTCAGCAATACTTCGAAGTTGTGATGCAGTTGGAGTGCTTAATGCACATGCTGTCAACAGTGAAAATAGAACAAGAACCTTCAATAGCACAGCACAAGGCAGTCAAAAATGGGTCAATCTTTACGATCACAAATCCATCGAAATTGCAGTAAAAGAACTTAAAGATAAAGGATTTAAATTATATGGAGCAAATCTTGATTTAAAAGCCTATGACTATAGAGATTGTGACTTCACTGGAGCGACAGCATTTGTTTTAGGCACAGAGAAATGGGGATTGAGCGAGTCAGCCCAAAAATTAATGGACAAATCAATATTTATCCCAATGAGAGGCATGGTGCAATCGTTAAACGTCTCAGTTGCCACATCAACATTGCTATATGAAGCCTTACGCCAAAGGAGGTCAGCTGGAATCATACCCAAAAATGGGGAAGGAGTTGACAAAGTTTTATATGAAAAAATTCTTTTCGAATGGGCCTATCCTGAGGTCGCAAGGTGGTGCACAGCCAATGAAAGAGCATACCCCAAGCTGAATGAATTTGGAGAAATAATTGAGAGGCTCCCCCGTACCACAAGGATGCACTGTTGATCAATTTTTCAACCCAAGTCATCACAAGGAAACGCTATTAATTTCCTCTAAAGCTATCTAGAGTTCTGTCTCACTTTGATTCACAGCAACTGGTTAATTCACTCCTTAAGTCCACTAATCCAAAATTCAATTCCTTCGCCTAGGAATGAAAGCCCAAGAACCAATCCAAACATTGCGATTCCAGGGTACAGAGCTGTCCACCAAATCCCAGTTGGGACCGCAGACAAAGCCATATTCAAATCATTACCCCATTCAGGAATTGATTCAGGAAGTCCTAAGCCCAAAAAGCCAAGACCTCCTAACACCAATACAGCATCAGCAGCATTTAAAGTAATTAAAACTGGAACAGAAGTAATAACATTGCCAAATAAGTATTTACGAATTATCCATACAGGTCCTGCACCAATAGATTTAGCCGCTTCAATAAAAAGTTCCGACTTAACTTGTGCAGATTGATTTCTAACAACACGAAAATATTGAGGAATATAAACAACACAAAGTGCAAATGCTGCATTAAGAACTCCCCGGCCTAGCAAAAAAGCTATTACAACAGAAAGCAGTAGCACAGGAACCGAGTAGAGGGTATCCATAAGAAGTACCAAAACTCTGTCCAAGGCTCCACCTACATATCCACTAAGCATCCCTAAAGGCAAGCCAACAATCAAAGAAAAAAGAACCGCCAACAAAACAACATGCAGGGCCACCCCACTCCCTTCCAATGTGCGCACGCAAACATCTCTACCAAGACGGTCTGTTCCACACCAATGGTCGATAGATGGCGCAGAATAAATAGGATTTTCTAGCCCTCCATTAGCTTCTGGCAGAAAACCAATTTTTACTAAAAGAGGTGTAATCAGAGCCACACACAAATATGCGCTCACAATAAATATGCCCCACCAAGCCATTCGCCTAGAAAGGCTATGAGATCTCACCCGTCTTCTCATAGAAAAGAATGCCAATTGAAGCCTAGAAACTTCAAATCAATTTTAAAGGGTAGAAATTATGAAGGCATATGGCTTTAATGTTTATGCGCACTAACTTCGACATGAATTTCCGAGAAAAGGGCCTTACAGTTGGTGAACTTACGATGGCAGTAGGTGCGATAATTTTAATCGCACTTGCTTGGACTGCATTCATTCCAAAAGAGGCAGAAAACACAAATTCTCTAAACGTACCTATTCCTATGCGAAATACTCCTTTTACCTAAACCTAATTACCACTAAAAAAGACAGCCCCCCTTCCCAGCCAGAATTAAGTTAAATATAGCAGCGAAATATTATTGATTGAGTTTAAGCACTGCCATAAATGCCTCTTGAGGGACATCTACCTTGCCCATCGCCTTCATTCTTTTCTTACCCTTAGCCTGTTTTTGTAACAATTTCTTTTTGCGTGAAATATCTCCTCCATAACACTTAGCCAAAACATCCTTCCTTATTGCACTAATACTTTCGCTTGCAATAATACGGCTTCCAATAGAAGCTTGCAATGGAATCTTGAACTGTTGTCTTGGGATAAGTTCTTTAAGCTTCTCAACTAAACCACGACCAACTCCATAAGCCTTATCTCGATGTACAATTGTAGTCAAAGGATCGGCTTTTTCTGAATTAATCAATACATCTAATCGAACCAAATCATTATTTCTATACCCTATCAAATGATACTCCATTGATGCATATCCTTTTGTACGACTTTTCATCTGGTCAAAGAAATCTGTAACCACCTCAGCTAAAGGTATTTCGTAAATCAATGTGACTCTATCAGTTGTAATATACTTCATATCTATAAAGTCTCCCCGCCGTTCCTGACATAAAGCCATAAGCGTTCCGTTGTAATCATTAGGAGCATAAATTTCCATCTTTACGTATGGCTCCTCTATCGATTCTCTTTTTTGTGGATCAGGTAATGTTGCAGGGTTATCAATCATTATTTTTTCTCCATTAATCATATTCACCTGATAAATCACTGAAGGAGCAGTAACTATCAAGTCCAAACTATATTCTCTTTCCAGTCTTTCTTGGACAATCTCCATATGCAAAAGCCCTAAGAAACCACACCTAAAGCCAAAACCCATTGCACTACTAGTTTCCGGTTCAAACTTCAAAGCGGCATCTGATAATTGCAATTTATCCAATGCCTCTCTTAAGTCTGGATATTGATCTGCATCAGTAGGAAATAGGCCGCAAAAAACCATTGGCTTTGCTTCATTATATCCTGGGAGTGGAGCCTCTGCAGGTGAATTAAATAGAGTAATAGTATCTCCAACTCTTGCATCAGCAACAGCCTTAATAGAAGCAGATAAATATCCAACTTCACCAGCATGAAGCTCTTGCACTTCACACTGATCAGGAGCCATTACACCAATCTCATCCAACTCAAAGCTCTTATTACTAGCCATTAGCAAAATCTTATCCTTAATTGTTATTCGACCACTTATTACTCTGAAATAAACGATAACTCCCCGATATGGATCGTAATAAGAATCAAAAATCAAAGCTTTTGTTGGAGCCTTCAAATCATCTTTTGGAGAGGGTATTCGATCAACCACTGCCTGAAGAATCTCAGGGACCCCAAGCCCTGACTTTGCAGAGCATTCAATTGCTTGAGAGGTATCTAAACCAATAATTGCCTCAATTTCTTTCTTGGTGCGTTCTGGATCTGACCCAGGAAGATCAACCTTATTCAAAACCGGAATAATCTCTAGATCATTTTCAATCGCCAAGTAAACGTTTGCCAAAGTCTGAGCTTCAACTCCTTGACTCGCATCAACCACTAAAAGTGCACCCTCACAAGCCTGCAAAGAACGACTTACTTCATAAGAAAAATCAACATGTCCTGGAGTATCAATGAGGTTTAAAACGTAACTCTCACCATCAGAAGCCTTGTAGTCCATTCGCGCAGCCTGAAGCTTGATAGTGATGCCTCTCTCCCTTTCAAGATCCATGTTGTCCAAGAACTGATCCTGCATGTCCCTGCCAGAGACAGTGCCAGTGTCCTGCAAAAGCCTGTCAGCAAGAGTCGACTTCCCATGGTCGATATGGGCAATTATGCAAAAGTTCCTCAAACGAGAAACTGGAACGTCAGTCATACGATTGCAATCCCCAACCTCGGACAGCCGGATTTAGTTATTGAATATTAATTAGCCACGTATTACATCTACAAACTATAAAGTCAAAATAATTATGCCAAGTCCAAGAGAAAGTCACTCCTTTGACGCATCTCAATTAAAAGAGAGTCGCTGAAATTAGGCTCCTGGCCAAAGCTAGGGAAGAGTCCTTCCAATTTTTTCTGCCAACGATCACTCTGCATCTGCTCTCCCCAGCATCTCTCCAAAACTTCTAGCATTATCGTTACAGCTGTACTTGCCCCTGGTGAAGCACCTAATAATGCAGCAAGTGTTCCGTCAGCAGAGGAAACAACCTCTGTACCCATCTGCAAACAACCCCCTTCAGAAGTTCGCTTGATAATTTGAACTCTTTGACCTGCCACAACGAGCCTCCAATCTTTTTCTTTTGCATTTGGAAGAAAATCTTTAAGCGCATCTAATCGGTCAGCTTCACTAAGACGCAACTGACTAAAAAGATACTTAACCAAATCAAAGTTCCTCCAACCTACTTGAAACATTGAGCTGAAATTGTTAATTCTCACCGATCTAAATAAATCCAAGCCAGAGCCTTCTTTTAAAAACTTTGTCGTAAAGCCTGCGTAAGGACCAAAAAGCAAAGAGCGTTCTCCATTTATCCATCTACTATCTAAATGTGGAACTGACATAGGTGGAGCACCCACTCGAGCCTTTCCATAAACTTTCGCATGATGTTGTTCAGTTAAAGCACAATCTGAACACACTAACCATTGCCCACTGACTGGGAAGCCCCCATACACTAATGACTCAGGGATAGAAGACTTCTGAAGAAGAGATAATGCACCTCCTCCAGCACCTAGGAAGACAAACTGAGTCTCTACTTGTTGAGTTCCATTAAGACCTTGAAGATCTAATTGCCAAGCCTTGGTATTAATTTGTTTGAGATTTACGACTTCAGTATTCAATTGCAACTCCAAAGCTCCATTAGCCTGAAGTGTTTTTAAATATTCAACAGTAAGAAATCCAAAGTCAATATCCATGCCTCTTTTTATTCTTGTCGCAGCCAATTTTTGAGAAGGTTGACGGCCTTCCATTACCAATGGCATCCAGTCCCTAAGCTCGGTTGAATCATTGCTCCATTCCATTGAGGAAAAAGCCTCCAGGGAGCTGAGCTGTCTATAACGCTGTCGCAAAAAAGCCACTTCATCCTCGCCCCAAACCAGACTGATATGCGGTACTAAATGCAAAAATTCCTTTGGGTTAAGGACACCTGCTTCGGTTAGAGATGCCCAAAACTCTAGACTTCGCTCAAAAGCCTTGTTAATAGAAAGAGCTTTTTTTGTATTAACTAAACCATTAGAAGTCAAAGGTGTGTAATTCAATTCGCAATTTGCTGCATGTCCAGTACCAGCATTATTAGCTGCAGCACTACTCTCCAAGCCTGGAGCCTCTAGTCGTTCAATCATCAATATGCGCATATCTGGCTCCAACTCATGAAGCAATACGGCTAACGTCGAACTCATAATCCCTGCCCCAACAAGGATCACGTCATAACGATTTTCAGATCCAACCACTTCTTTGACGTACACAAATTAAAAGCAGTCCTAATAGCCAGGTTATGGTCTGATTCCTTAGGCTGGTCATATACAAATCGGAACTCCCACTATGAGCACTGAAAGCATGGCACTCACCAACGAAAACGTGGAAACCGTTCTAGATGAGCTAAGACCATTTCTTATGGCAGATGGGGGCAATGTAGAAATAGTCGAAATCGACGGTCCAGTAGTCAAAGTACGCCTTCAGGGTGCTTGTGGCAGCTGTCCAAGTAGCACAATGACGCTAAAAATGGGCATAGAAAGAAAATTGCGTGAAATGATCCCAGAAGTTAGCGAAGTAATTCAGGTGCTTTAAAGGAAAAGATTATTAGTCAAATTAAAAATTGTTTACAATTTTAAAACGTTGTAGTCAAACAATATTCAATCAAAGCTTTCAATCAAATATATTCATTTAATCCACAGAAGACTCTCTGTCATAAACCATCCCCTTCTCATTCATCCATTGAGCTTCTGTCTTGCAATAATTGCCATGCATAGAAACATGAATTGTTTCAATCAAGGTCAAGACAATTAAAAGACCTACCGGAACAAACCATAAAGGTGACCTCCAGAGATTATTCATATCGACCGCCTATAAGTTAAAGTAAATATATTTTAGCAGGGCCAGCATGCAATAATCATTGTATATCTATTTTGGGAGCCAACTCCTTTCTATAAACACTTCATGAGCAAAGCAAAGAAAAAAGATTTCTTCATTTAATTTCATTCCCCAAAAACAACGTACTTCAAATCAATTACTCTTAACTCAGATTATCTGGATTAAACTCCCTGTTAATTGAGGCTTCAAAATCAAGACAATCCAAAGGCAAACCCTTATATATTGCAAAAAACAACGGTCCAAAGATTCCTAAGGTAAAAATAAAGCCAACTCCACTAATTGAGTTAGTTATCCCAACGGTAGTAATCCCATGAATTAATGCAGTATAAATTATGCCCACCAAAAATTCTCTGGGCTTGAGCACAGTCCACCTAACCAGTGAGCCTGCAAAAAATAGGAATCCTTTCATCTTTCAGAATTTAGTTAAAGAAACAACTAACAGTTCACGCAAGGGAGGAAAGCAAACGATACTTACCTACACTAGCTAGATCCATTTTAAAGAAAAAATTCTAGGAGATATTACCAAACAGACATTCGAATCAGCCAAACAATACTGAAGCAACCTTTAAAAGCTATAAAAACATAAATACCCAGAGCTAATTAATGTTCTTGACGCCTATACCCTTAAAGGCCTTTTCGGAAAAGCCAGCGATTACCAAAACAAGGTTTTGTATAACCGTGAACTACATACTTCGCCAAAAAGGTACATAATTAATTTTGTAGCAACCGCTACAAAGCGTTCACCCTGTTACTCAGGGCGCAGTTCGAGCCAGGCCATGGAACGGGGACCTGGTCGTTTTCATCGGACTCACAAACTATGACAACTCTGACCTATCGTGGCAAAGAGTACGTTCAGAAAAAAGACGTAGCTCCTAAGCAGACTGTAGAACTGACTTATCGCAGAAGCATTTATTCAAGTAGAAGGAATGAAATCAGCAATGCGCAATTAACTTTTACATACAGGGGAGTGAAGTACCAGAAACAGATCTCTTAATCCTCTGCATGCATCAAATTACATAAAGCCCCCTAATCGGGGGCTTTTTAACTAGACGGAGTAATAAACAAATAAATCGGCTTCTTAGGTCAACCTTTTATATAATTCCAACATGAAAACAACCGCAAGTAATGAACTAAGGGCATTACTTCCAGCACTCAATAACAAGAGCTATTTCAACTATGGAGGGCAAGGGCCTCTACCTACCTCATCCCTCAATGCGATAGTAGAGAGTTGGAAAAAAATTCAAGAGCTAGGGCCTTTCACAGGTTGCGTTTGGCCATACATCACAAATGAAATCGAATCCACCCGTGAGATGCTTGCCATTCAATGTGGCATTCCTCATAATCGATTAGCTCTAACTGAAAATGTTACAAGTGGATGCGTACTACCATTATGGGGACTACCTTTTTCAAGTAATGACCGCCTGCTAATAAGTGATTGTGAACATCCAGGGGTAGTGGCTGCATGCCAAGAGCTTGCATATAGAAAAGGGCTTTCTATAGACATTCTGCCCATTCAAATGCTTAGGCAAGGAGTCACGGAGCAGGAGAGTATTCATTCAGAACTATTAACACTTTTAGACAAGAAGCTCGAGAGGAGAACAAAACTTGTAGTAGTTTCTCATCTGCTTTGGAACACAGGACAACTTATACCTATTAAAGCCATAGCAAAAAGCCTTTCCAATCATCCCAATAAGCCCTTCTTATTAGTAGATGCCGCACAAAGTTTTGGGCAAATACCACTTACTGAAGAGGCAAGTAGCGCAGACATTTATGCATTTACAGGTCACAAATGGGCCTTAGGTCCCGAAGGGCTTGGAGGAGTAGCTATTTCTGAACGGGTCCTCTCTGAGGCAAATCCCACCCTGATTGGATGGAGAAGCCTTCAAAACGAAAATATTAACTACACAAATTATTCGAATCTATTTCATCCAGATAGTCGGCGGTTTGAAATCGCCACATCATGCGTCCCCCTCCTCGCAGGACTGCGCTGCTCATTAAGATTATTAGAAGAAGCTGGTACCGTTCAAAACCGAATTTCACAAATTAAAAAATCAGGCAAAGAGTTCTGGGATCTTCTAAATTCCATAGATGGAGTAAGAACTATTCTGAAAGGGCCACCACCAGCAGGGTTAATTAGTTTTGAGTTCACCCATAAACACTTAACTAAAAAAGTAGTGAAGCTTTTAGGCGGTCAAAACTTATGGATAAGAGACTTAGAAAGCCCAAGATGCTTACGTGCCTGCGTACATATCACCACCACAAACAAAGAAATTATTACCTTAAGCAAGGCTATTGAAGAGATTGCAATCAGCGAAGTAATTTAAAAAGATCAACTACCTAATATTCGATTAAGTGCCCCCAAAGCCTCCTTTCGGTCATCAAAATAAACCTTTTCAGTGCCAAGAATTTGGTAATCCTCATGGCCCTTTCCAGCAATTAGCACTACATCTCCAGGCCCACTCTCGCTAACTGCGAGTTGAATAGCAATAGATCGATTCTCTTCCACTGTCAAAGCAGTACCTATTGGGATACCAGTCAGGACATCTCTCAAAATTTGCTGAGGTTCTTCTGTTCGAGGGTTATCAGAAGTGACGACAAGTCGATCAGCTAATTGAGCGGCAATAGCTCCCATTTTGGACCTCTTCCCTTTATCCCTATCCCCACCACAACCAAAAACGCAAATCAACTCACCCTCCGTGAAACTTCTTGCTGCAATCAAAGCGTTCTTTAATCCATCAGGAGTATGCGCATAGTCAACTAATACTTTAGGCAAGGTAATACCAGAAACTTTCTCTGAGACTTTGATTTGCTCCATGCGACCAGGCACCCCAGGGAAGTCTGGGATTGCTTTCAAAAGCTGCGGCAATGGGAAGCCCTGCTGAAGCAAAACACCAACAGATTGAAGCAAGTTCATCATATTGAAATCGCCAATCAAAGTAGATTCAAAACAGCCTTCTCCCACTGGGCTATGAAGACGTCCTTTCACACCCTTATTAGTTTTTTTTAAATCAGTGATCCTCAATTCTGCTTTAACCAAATCAAGACCAGCATTAGATAAGGAGCTCCTCCAACAATTATCCCCAAGCTGATCAGCAAGAATTACACCCCAAGAGTTATCGACATTCACAACTGCTCTATCTCTACCAGGTATCAAAAAAGGGGCCTCAAACAATCGAGCCTTCGCTGCAAAATAATTTTCCATAGAAGAGTGATAATCCAGGTGGTCCTGTGTGAGGTTTGTAAAAACAGCACCCTTAAAACGACAGCCAGAAACACGATGCTGATCAAGTGCATGAGAACTCACTTCCATAACCCCAAACTGAGCTCCTGCCCTAACTGCTCCTGCAAGATTGGCCTGCAAGCTGTCTGCGAAAGCAGTGGTATGACTAGCCTTAGCGCTAAAACCTGGCCATCGATTAACCAACGTCCCGAACAAGGCTGTAGGCCTCTCCAAAGCAGCACTTAAATATTCAATTAGATAAGTAGTAGTTGTTTTGCCATTTGTACCGGTCACCCCTATCAATGCCATCTTTGAGGAGGGATTTTGCCAAAATGCTGCCGCCAACATCCCTGCCCAATGGGCAAGTGGTTCTTGCATGACGACTACAGCATCTCCAAAGTCAGGTGGAAACTGCTGAGCAGCTTCAGGACTAATAACGGCAGCCTCCGCACCAGCAGAAAAAGCCTGAGGCCAAAATCTTCCACCATCAACCCTTTCCCCAGGCAGACCAACAAACAAACTACCTTTTACAACATAACGAGAATCAAAAGTAACCATTCTAATTAAAGGATTTGCCAAGTCTTGTGGGACTGCAAAACCTGCAGACTTCAATAAAGAATGAAGAGACTGAATCTGAGTCATAGTAGGCTTAATATTTGGTCAGTAGTTCTAATCAGAGCCAATGGTTTTGGTAATAGCCTTTTGCAACCAATAAAAAAAACCTTCTTGATTCAGCCTGGGTGAAGGCCTAGGTAAAATAAAATCTTTCTTCAACGCTCGAGACCGAAGAAGCATCACTGGCACAATTAGGTCATATTTTTCCCTTTCACTAGACGAAATTGCTCCATTATCAATATCAATTATATGTAGCTCTACAGGAGGTTGTATCTCATTAAAAGAAAGTCTCCTGAGCCTTTGCTCAAGAGCCTCACAAAGGCAACAACCATTGCGGCTAAAGAGAATCAAGTCTAGTGATTGCATCAATCTGGGACGGGGTCACAACCACAAGGTGTAAAAGGATGGCAGCGAGACAGTCTTTTCAAAGTGAGCCAACCTCCCCGCCAAGGTCCATGACGGGCGATAGCCTCTAAACCATATGCGCTGCAACTGGGAATAAACCTACAACGAGGTCCAATTAACGGGGAGAACCAATTCCTATAAAAATGAATTAAAGCCAAAAGAATCTTAGAAAGCGTTCTGTTGATTTTCTTTGGGATGTCAAGAGATAGAGTATTAGGTTGTTGCATACCGAGTCGCGAACTGGTCCTTTGCTCCAGCATGGCGTATCGAGGCAACAACTGATCCCTTCATTTCACTCTTATGTCTAGATACCGCGGACCTCGCCTGAGGATCACGCGGCGCTTGGGAGACCTGCCAGGTCTCACCCGGAAGGCCGCAAAGCGGTCCCATCCTCCAGGTCAGCACGGCCAAGCCCGTCGCAAGCGCTCAGAATATGCGATCCGTCTCGAAGAGAAGCAAAAACTCAGATTCAATTACGGAATTTCTGAACGCCAACTTGTTCGCTACGTTAAAAAAGCACGAGCTCAAGAAGGGTCTACAGGAACAAACCTGCTAAAGCTTTTAGAAAATAGGCTGGACAACGTTTGCTTCAGGCTGGGTTTCGGGCCAACCGTTCCAGGGGCTCGTCAACTTGTAAACCATGGCCACGTGACCGTCAACGGACACGTCCTAGATATTGCAAGTTATCAATGCAAAGCAGGCGATGTAGTAGCCGTTCGAGAAAGGAAAGGCAGCAAAAAACTTGCAGAAGGCAACTTGGAGTTCCCAGGATTGGCCAATGTTCCGCCACATCTTGAATTAGACAAGCCCAAAATGTCAGCAAAAATCACAGGAAAGTGTGAGCGCGAATGGGTCGCTCTCGAAATCAACGAACTTCTGGTAGTTGAGTACTACTCACGTAAAGTATAAGAAGCCAGTCATGCCAAGGGTTTTCGGCTTTCTATACAAACTCTATACAAACCTTTTTACCCCCCGGATCTTCAATCTGGGGGGTCTTTATTTAGCCGCTAAATTTACTAATTCTTTAGATAGTTAGCCAAGTTAAGCGCAATATATAGACATATTCCTACGTTCCAAATCACCGCTTTATGCCTGAGAAGTCAGCGCATGATTACTTAAGTGCCATTGCGATGGTAAGCAGTTGATAGTAATTACCTTCAAAAGAAGTGCTTTGGACAAGTCAGCCTTAGAAAAGCTTGAGATCATTCCCTAACAAGCACTAAAAAGCTGCGATCTAGTCAATCTAGCAACAATACATACATGAAAGGTCAAAGCCTACTAAGTTCTTTGTAGGAATTTTCGCAATTACTACTAAATGCCATTCAATGCTGCAAGCTTAGTTAGATAGT
>QCJM01000012.1 GCA_003216035.1 Prochlorococcus sp. AG-409-B13 | reverse complement strand
AAGGCCGCAGTTAGTCAGCAAGGTGGAGATAAAAAAGCAAAGACAAAAGCAGAAAAGAAACGAGATGGCCGCAATGAGTTATTGACAATTTCCGTTTCACTTAATACGGGTAAAATTGCTGCATTTATTTCTGCGGGTGTTTTTGCGGCAGCATTCCTTGTGGCCGCTTTGACCTTCATTATTCGCTAGTGATCAAAAAGTTAGGGCTCTATTAAAACTTTTGAGCTTTTTTGAAGAGACTCGTTGTTAAGCCAATAGCAAGACCTCTTTCGATGCTTGAATACGCTCTATATACAGGATCAAAAAGTGGTACGAGAGAGAATCCAAGAGGTTGTGGACTTTGCTACGACTGAGTCTCCTTATAGATCTGCTACGAAAGGCTGGATTAGTGACGATGTGTACCTCCAACTGGGCTCTTCGTCTGAAAAATCCCGCAAACAAGGAGAAGAGTTAGCAAATGTATCCGTTTATTGGAAGCCAATTACTCAAATTGGCTCACTTCTTTTTGCTGTTTTGTCGGTTGCCACTGTCTTCGTTTTCCTTGCAGTGTCACTTTCTCATGGAAGGCTGAATATTCCTAAAGCCAGTTTTGAGGTTATGCCTGAAGTGATTCCTGTTGAAATTCAGGCTGACTCGGCAGATATAGAAGAGGCTGTAACTTTTTCTGTCAAGAAAGAGGCTCCTACAACTTCAGTGCAAGCTGCCTCTGAAGACTTGATACCCAGCGCTACTTCAGAAAATTCTGTTTCACTATCACTAGGCTCTCAGTCAAATTCAGAAGACCCAGTAATTAGGAAGCCAATGTCTAGACCTATGGCTAGTAAGAGTTTACGAAGAGCCACAACAGCTATGGATTTGTTTCAATCAAAACACCTGTAAAACCTTATTAAGAACTTAAGGATCTCCTTAAGCATGCTTTGAATTGCTCTAGGCATCCTTAGATCCTGTCGTAGGAATTGCTGTGGGGCATTGTTAGCCCCTCTGGATTAGATCGTTAACTTTGGCCGTTCTGGTGATCTGTGATGCTTGAATATGGTAACTATGCAGGATCAACAAGTGGCCGAACAAAAAGGAAATGAGTTGGCGACCATATCCGTTTATCTAAATACACCGATAGCGATAGTCCTTTTAGGAGTCGGCTTTATCGCTGCTTCGGTCTTGTTCGCAGGCGTTATGCTCATTGCCAGATGAGTTGGGCCTGAATTAGAAGATAATCAAACTTCTAATTTCAGAATCTTCTTTTAATATATTAGAAACGAAACTGTTAGACTCGTTTAGTCATATTAATCTGCTAAGCCTAATTATCTTCTTTTTTGAAGACAATTTATAGCAAGAAGTGTAAGGATTAATAGAAGAACTAGAATGTCGTTAAGATCTAAAAGCAGCAATGTGCTCAATTGTAATATACGTTATTCTAACTATATCCCAACCCTGTCAATTCTTTGTTCATATCTTTTCAATATTTGCCATAGAATACTTCCAGCTGTTTAAAGCTTTGTTCGCGGATGAGCTCTGCTAGGAATTTATGGGTTGGTTGATTCAAGTATCTAAATATTAAATTTCTTTCCATTTAGCCCATTTTCTTATGACATAATTAGCTTTTAGATGTGATTGTGATTCATGGTCCCATAGCGTGCTCATTGAAGATAGATAATGCCAATTGAATTTAGCTGGGACTAATATTGATTGGATATAGCAGAAGTCTCTTGGGTTATTTGTGGCTTCCTGAACTTTGTATAAAGATACAATATTTAATTTCCTGAGAATTTTTGAGGGGCATTTCTCAGAGCTTATTTCCCTTTGCCCGTGATTATTTGTGTTAGTGTTTGGGCCTACTTTTCTTGAAAGTTCTCTTTTATTCGCTGAGTGCTCAGAAGAGTAATAGCTGTTTGAGCTAATGTTATGAATAGTTATAGGCATATTTGTTAAGTTGTTAAACCATATGGAAGGCCAATTATGAAAGTCGCAAATTTGTTCTAGTGTTAGGCCTCATGATTGCTTGACTATTTGGAGTTTTTTGTGAATTAAAAGATACTTTCTTTAAAAGAAAGCTATTTATTCCTTTCTAAAGATTAACTTATCTCTTAATTTATATCTTTTTCTGTGGATAATTGGCAAAGCTCACTAGCTAATGCTGGCAAAAGAAAAGAGTCATTTGCGAGTTGCCTCCCTTGGCTAAAGACTACTAGTAGCATTGGATTTTTTTCGGGGGATGAGATCCATGCTGCATCATGTTTAGCTTGACTCATCCAGCCCGCTTTGCTCCATAATTGACTGCCTTTTGGTAAACCTTCTCCTAAAAAACCATCTACTTGATTCTCTGGATTTGATTTGCGAATCATTAAATCTAGGGATCTAGATAGAAGCTTTTTGAGCCGCTTGCAGGCTTGAGGAGACACTAGGTTTTCAGTCATTACACTCTCAAGGATGCGTGCTGTAGCAGAAGCGCTAAGAGAATTGCGGTTGCAATTCCCTTCTCCATAAAAGTCACGTTCACGCCCATAGGGGCTATCTTCCCAGGTCTTTTGACAACAGTTGACTTTTTCTAGTTCTGGCCAGTTAAGACAATGCAACCAATTGTTTATTAAATTTCTTTGGATTTTCCATGCTTCCCAGTCTTCTCCAAGCAAAGACGGACCACTGCTAGTTCCTGTAAGAAGATCTAATATTAGGCTTGTAGCATCATTACTGGAGTTTGCGAGCATGTTTTGCATCGCTCTCCGAAGCTCAGCACTATCGAGGATTAAGTCTTTTTGAAGCCAGGCTTCAGTTGCTATTGCATAGACCAGTTTTATAACGCTGGCTGGATAAAGAAGTTTATTGTCGGACCACCCTGCTCCATAGCCACTACATGGAGCAGGGTTTGGGCTGTCATAACGAATCCAGGTGACCGCAATACTGTGATGCAAGCTTGGACGCCCCTGTTGCGCGAACCTATCCAGTACTTCACCCAGTTGGGCGGTCATCTTGGGATCAGAACGGTAGAACGCCATTGCGCTCGGATTAGTCAATGATGACCATAGGAGCCTTTTGCGAAAAGGACTTGCTTGAGATTGGTACTTGTTGGCAACTTCAGGTTGGCGTGAATGGTTACGCAGGTCCTGTCGCCGAAGGATTAGTTACTCAGGCTGCAATTGGGCGTAGTTTTCAGGTGATTGAATTCTCCTCTCGTTCCAGGAGGGAAAAATTTCCCGCCCGTTTGAAAGTACGCTTGTTAGAGGATGGATATTGTTGTTGGTTAGAACTTGCAGATGTTGTTGGTAAAGCTATCTGTAGAGCGCCTTGGGAGCCTATCTTGTTAGATGCAAAACAAATTCAGCAACGAATCCCTGCGGTACTTTCTTGGATCTCTAAAGCTTCAGCTAATCCTAATAAATATCTTTGGGGAGGTACATTTGGTCCGGATTTTGACTGTTCTGGCCTGATTCAAACTGCTTTTGCTAGTGAACAAATTTGGTTACCCCGAGATGCTTATCAGCAAGAAAGATTTTGTGATTGCTTGGAAGTTAGCCCAGATAATTATGAGAGCTTGATTCCAGGAGATCTTATATTTTTTGGTGATTCCGAAAGATGTACGCATGTGGCGGTCCATAAAGGTGACGGCTTTTATTGGCATAGTTCAGGACGTGTTCATGGAAGAAATGGAATTGGTTGCGATGGACTTAATATCGTTGACAAAGATCCTATTGGTTGCCATTACCGCTCCCAATTAAGAGGTGCTGGAAGAGTGGTTGAATGTCATGACGGCACTACTCTCCCTTAAGTTCATGTTTTCTTGCGGATTAATGGGATGACTTTGCCCTTAGACCTATCCGTAGTAGTTCCTATCTACAACGAAGAAGAAAGCCTTCCTGAACTGGTGGATCAATTGTTGGGTGTTTTGCGACCCACTGGTGAGAGTTTTGAGTTGGTTTTGGTAAACGACGGCTCTAGGGATAGGACTTCTGATGTAATGACTCGATTGAGTGGTGAGGTCCCAGAAATTGTTTGCGTGTTATTGCGCAAAAACTATGGCCAGACTGCAGCTATGGCTGCTGGTTTTGATGTGGCCAATGGAGATGTAATTGTTAGCCTTGATGGGGATCTTCAAAATGACCCAGCAGATATACCTCTACTAATAGCAAAGTTGAGAGATGGCTATGACTTAGTAAGTGGCTGGCGCTTTCAGCGTCAAGATGCAGAAATAAGGCGAAAGTTGCCTTCAAGGATTGCTAATAGACTTATTGGAAGAGTGACAGGTGTGAGACTTCATGATTATGGCTGTTCTTTAAAGGCGTACCGAAGAGAGGTGCTATCGGATATGAGGCTTTATGGAGAACTTCATCGCTTTCTCCCTGTTCTGGCGAATATTGAGGGAGCAAGAATTACTGAGATCAAGGTGAATCATAGGGCTCGTCAATATGGCAATAGCAAATATGGCATTGATCGCACCTTTCGAGTCTTGATGGATTTGTTGACAGTGTGGTTTATGAACCGATTTTTAACTAGGCCTATGTATGTATTTGGGTTTGGGGGGATAGTTGCAATTTTTGGAAGCTTATTGGTTAGTGCATATCTTTTAATAGTTAAGTTACTTGGAGAAGATATTGGTAACCGGCCTCTTTTAACCCTTGCAATTGTTCTAGGCCTGGCGGGAGTGCAGCTTTTTTGTTTTGGATTGCTTGGAGAACTTCAAATCCGTACTTATCACGAAAGTCAAGGTCGCCCTATTTATCGCATTCGAGAAACATTGCGTGGTGGACGAACCTCGGCTTGAGAATTTAAATTTTTCTTAGGGGCGCCACGATGACGTTCAATTGCTTTGGCGGCAGCAATTACAATGAGGCTGTCGGAATCTTTAAGGCCTCTCTTCAGGATAGGTAAAACGGATTTATCACCCCAAAGGCCGGCAAGAGTGACTGCCTCAAGACGCTCAGATGGCCCATATGTCATTGAGTGTTGAAGTCGTTTTTTGAGCTTTAGGCGTTCTCGGACAGTAGTTGGTGCTTCCCACCCAATTATTTTGGGTGAAGAAATGGGTAGGAAAGCAGTCTCCCCTATCTCATAAGGTTCGACAAGGGTAATTGGGGATTGAGTTTGTTCTCTAAAAGCATTGTGTGAATTGCCTTCTTTAGGAATCAACTGGCCTGGGCGCTTCCCAAGACTCCAAAGAATTAGGGTTAAAACTAAAGCTGCAGTGCCTGCAAAAACTTGGTTCATGGCATGGCTAGCGAAGTGATTTGGTGATTATCGCTGATTCAATGCATGAAGATGGATTGAACTTTTATGTCACCAATGGACTTTAGTGAGGTGTATTGCAAGTGAAATCTATACAGTGAATATGCACCTTTGGCACATGCCATGACTAGCGAATTTGCCGCCGCCTGGCTGCCTGGAGTTTTTGTACCTCTAATAGGGCTAATGGCACCAGCGGTGTTCATTGTGCTGGTTGGTCGCCATATAACTGCTACTGACTAGACAGTCATAGCTTCACTCCAGCCAACCTCCCTCTTTTTACAAGCATGACTCAAGAGAAACTGCCTCTTGGCCCTAATAAACTGGATGAAAGGTACCGCGCTCGCATTGCCGACGAATGGGCTGTAACTCCAGGGGCTGACCCTTGTTCTGCTGATTTGTCTACACCAGTCAACAGTGGATATTTCACCAAGGCCTGGCTGAACAATCTGCCTTTCTATCGTCCAGGACTTTCACCAAACTTCCGTGGCCTCGAAGTAGGCGCGATGTTTGGATATTTTCTTTTTGGACCATTTGCCATTACTGGGCCATTCCGCAACACTGATTTTGCTTTAACAGCAGGTCTTTTGAGTGCTGTTGGAGCAATGCACATTTTGACTGCCCTTTTGGTTCTCTATAACTCCCCAGGTAAAGGGCCAAATGTTCAGCCAGCAGATAGCACTATCGATAACCCTCCTGCTGATTTGTTTACCAAAGTTGGTATAGCAGATTTTACTAGTGGCTTTTGGCTTGGTGGATGTGGCGGGGCAGTTTTTGCCTGGCTCTTATGTGGGACTCTTCATGTAGAGAATTTAATAAGTCAAGGTGCTTTCTTCCCCTGGGTAAGCTAATTAAGTTTGGCTTTAAACAGAAAAAGCAATTAAGTTAATTTGTCCTGAGGTGTTATTGCTTCAGGACTTTTTTTTTATTAAGACTACAAATAATCCTGGGCATTCAATTCCTCTATGCTGATCACAAAATCGCTTGCTCTCCCAGGTCAATCTCTTAATGATTAAATTGCTATGTTGAATGCAGAAGATTGGATTAGTAAGCTGAAGCCATTGCTTTCCAATGTCAATCATCCTATAGAAGGGATGTTCTATTTGTTTATTATTTCTCTAATATTTCGCTGGAGATGGCCAAAGACTTGGAATAGTTTCTTAGAGAGTGTGTCAGCTAATACTGAAAATATTAGGGACAAGGAAGTTGATTGAATATTGATCAATATTTCTTGTAAAGCCTGGCCAAGAAGGTTTTATGTGGTGTGAATTTCTAAATGATTCAAGGAGATTTAGAGATTTCTTGTTTTATTTTGCTGACCTTTTGACCCTATTTTTTAATGAATAGATCCCTGCATCGGTTGAAGGGTTTTGCGTTTCAGGTTGGAAAAACTTTTGAGTTTAGTACTACTACATCAAATGATTGATGTAAGGATTCATTTTAGTTGAATCTTTGTTCGGAATTTTTTAATAGGGAATGAAAAAATCCCCGTCAGATTCGACTGACGGGGATTCACCTTTTTAGCTAACTAATGGGACCCTCTCTAATTGAGGCCTCTCTATCCAAATTTGCCTGCCGTCGAACCAATCACAAAGGCTGCGTAAGTTACCGCGGTACCAACAACAAAGTGTGTAACGCCAACTAAACGAGCTTGAACGATTGATAGTGCTACTGGCTTATCCCGCCATCCAATAAGGTTGGCAATAGGAGTGCGCTGGTGGGCCCATACGAGTGTTTCTATGAGCTCTTGCCAGTAACCTCTCCAGGAAATAAGGAACATGAACCCTGTTGCCCAAACAAGGTGACCCCAAAGGAACATGAAGGCCCAAGGACCTAGTGCATTAACTCCAAAGGGGTTGTATCCATTTATCAACTGGGAACTATTCAGCCATAAGTAATCCCTAAACCAGCCCATTAGATAGGTGCCGGACTCATTGAATTGAGCGAGATTGCCTGACCAGATGGCAAGGTGTTTCCAATGCCAATAGAACTGAACCCAAGCAATTGTGTTGACTGCCCAGAAGAGAGCCATATAAGTGGCATCCCAAGCAGAAGAATCACAAGTACCACCACGACCTGGTCCATCGCAAGGGAAGGAGTAGCCAAAATCCTTTTTGTCAGGAATTAGCTTAGAGCCTCTAGCATCCAGGGCACCTTTGATCAAGATCAAGGCGGTTGTATGAATACCTAAGGCAATTCCGTGGTGAACCAAGAAGTCAGCTGGACCAATAGGGACGAAGTTAGTCGACGCGTCTGACGCGTTGATCATATCCATCCAGTAATGGTTACCAGGGACATTCGCAGAGGCGAGCGTTGCAGCACTGTTTGCGTTAGCAAGTAGTGCATCTATGCCATACATCATCTTGCCGCTAAAGGCCTGAAGAGCCTGGGCAAAGATTGGTTCAATCAGAATTTGCTTTTCTGGAGTACCAAAGGCAACGCATACATCGTTGTGAACATAAAGGCCAAGAGTATGGAAGCCAAGAAGCATACAAACCCAGCTGAGATGGCTGATTAGAGCTTCTTTGCTATCCAAGACACGTGCAAGGACGTTGTCTTTGTTTAACTCAGGGTCATAGTCACGGACGAAGAAAATTGCACCGTGCGAGAAGGCACCACACATCAACAAGATTGCGATGTATTGGTGGTGGGTATATAGAGCTGACTGGGTCGTGTAGTCCTGTGCGATATAGGCATAGGACGGCAAGGCACCCATGTGATGAGCGACCAAGCTACATGCAACTCCAAGACAAGCAAGCGCTAGTCCTAATTGGAAGTGGAGAGAGTTGTTGACTGTCTCATAGATTCCATTGTGGTTAAGGCTGAAATGGCCATAACCTTCTCTATAACCATCTTTATGAGGATCATTGGGATGGCTAGTGTTATGTGCTTCAGTAATCTCCTTAAGAGTGTGGCCAATACCAAATGTATTTCGGTACATATGACCACCAATGATCATCACAACGCCAAGGGCTAAGTGATGATGAGCGATGTCGGTTAGCCAAAGTGAGCCACTATCAGGGCTTAATCCACCCATGAAGGTGTAAATGGCTGTACCTGCTCCCTGAGTGGAGCCAAAGACATGATCTAAGGAATCTGGATTCTGAGCATATGCACCCCAGTTACCTGTAAAGAACGGAACTAAACCGTCAGGATGAGGTAGAACTGTAAGCCAGTTGTCCCAGCCAACATGTTGGCCACGGGATTCTGGAATAGCTACGTGAATCAGGTGTGCATTCCAGGCGATATTTGAGAAACCAAACAACACTGCGATGTGATGGTTCAGCTGTGCTTCAGCGTTTTTGAACCATGCCAATGATGGACGGAATCTTGGCTGAAGATGTAACCA
Organism: Prochlorococcus sp. AG-409-B13; assembly: GCA_003216035.1. Taxonomy (GTDB): domain Bacteria; phylum Cyanobacteriota; class Cyanobacteriia; order PCC-6307; family Cyanobiaceae; genus AG-409-B13. Next base: position 30,370 of record QCJM01000012.1, on the reverse strand, counting down.
GCCGCCAAATAGGAGCCAGCAAACCATGATGTTGATGAAGATCGCGCCTTGGAAGAGCTCTTCATTTGTGCGTAAGCCGATCGTGTACCACCAGTGGTAAAGACCGGAATAAGCAATATTGACTGGTCCACTAGCACCACCTTGGGTCAAAGCATCAGTAATGCCTTGTCCAAAATGGGGATCCCAGATTGCATGAGCGATAGGGCGAACATGTAGAGGGTCGGTGACCCACTGTTCGAAGTTGCCCTGCCAGGCGATATGGAACAGGTTGCCTGCAACCCAAAGGCCAATGATCGCTAGATGACCGAAATGGGTGGAGAACAGCTTTTGGTAAAGCTGTTCTTCGGTCATGCCGTCGTGGCTCTCGAAGTCGTGAGCCGTGGCGATGCCGTACCAAATACGGCGGGTTGTAGGGTCCTGTGCCAGACCCTGGCTGAACGAGGGGAATTTCGTTGCCATTGAGGAAAGGGTCAGGAAAGGTCAGCCGAGCCCAAGAAGCCGGGCGTGGAAGAAGGTCCAGGTGGTCACAATGCCGCCTAGGAGGAAGTGGGTGACGCCAACAGCACGGCCCTGGGTAATAGACAGAGCACGAGGCTGAATGGTTGGAGCCAGCTTTAGTTTGTTATGAGCCCAAAGGATTGACTCAAACAATTCCTGCCAATAGCCGCGGCCAGTAAACAGGAACATCAGGCTGAAGGCCCAGATGAAGTGAGCACCAAGGAATAGGAGGCTGTAGCCACTGAGCGCATTGCCGTAGCCAGTGAGCACCTGAGAAGACTGTGCCCATAAGAAATCACGCAGCCAACCATTAATGGTGATGCTGCTTTGAGCAAAGTTTTCTCCTGTTAGACCCCATACATCACTTTGCATCTTCCAGGAGAAGTAGAAGATGATGACTGAAATGGAGTTGTACATCCAGAACAGGCCAAGGAATACATGGTCCCAAGAAGAGACTTGACATGTACCACCTCTGCCAGGCCCGTCGCATGGGAAGCGGAAGCCAAGCTGAGCCTTATCTGGAATAAGACGGGAACTCCTTGCATAGAGCACACCCTTAAGAAGGATGAGAAGAGTTACGTGAATAGTGAAGGCATGAACATGGTGGATCATTAAATCCGCCGTGCCTAAAGGCATTGAAAATGCATCACTAATTCCGCCAGGTAAGTTGCCTGCCCCTACTAGGGAAGCTGTACCAACAGAACCTTGCCAGAGGTTTTGAACCCACTGGGCGAAGACTGGCTGAATCTGAATAGCTGTGTCACTAAACATGTCTTGGGGACGACCCAAGGAACGCATTACGTCGTTGTGGATATATAGGCCAAAGCTGTGGAAGCCTATAAACATGCATACCCAGTTCAGGTGACTGATGAGTGCATCACGAGCCTTGAGAATCCTGTCAAGGACGTTATCTACATGGAGAGCAGGGTCGTAATCACGGACCATTGCAATACCACCATGAGCGGCTGCACCACAAATCATGAGTCCACCAATCCACATGTGGTGAGTGAAGAGCCCAAGCACTGTTGGGTGATCAATCGCCAAATAGGGATAAGGAGGTAACGCATACATATGATGCGCAACAATGATGCTTGCCGAACCAACCATTGCAAGGTTGACGCAAAGCTGAGCGTGCCAGCTGTTGCTCATGAACTCAAAAATGCCTTGGTGGCCTTTTGGAGCTGGGAAAAGGATTGGATCGCCTTTGGCGTTATCCATGATTTCCTTCATGCTGTGGCCAACACCCATGGTGTTCCGCCACATGTGACCGCCAAATATGGCGAATACACCCCAGGCCAAATGGTGGTGGGCGATATCAGTCATCCAAAGGCCGCCTGTAACAGGATTTACTCCACCATTGTTGGTAAGGAAATCGCTGAAGGCCCACCAATTGAGACTGAAGAAGTTCCCAATGCCAGAAGCAAGACCAGGGTAGATCTGGCCTACGAGATCTGCGTTGTAGAGCTCATGAGGGAGGGGAATGTCAGCAACGCTTGCAATCGTCTTGCCATTAAGGACAAGAGGGTTGCCTGCATCAATCGCATCAAGTAATGCGTTTGTGGGGTTGGCAATGTGGTTGAGATGCCCGCCCCAGCCAATGGATCCAAGACCAATCAGACCGATCTGATGGTGTTGGAGCATCGACTCAATCTTTTTAAACCACTCAAGCTTTGGAGCTGCTTTGTGGTAGTGGTAAATGCCTCCATGAAGTACTAGAGCTGCCATTACCAGAGCACCGATGGCTAAGGAAAGAAGCTCTGTCTCACTGGTGATGCCCCAGGCTCTCCACATTGAGAAAATGCCAGAGGTGATCTGCATGCCGCTATAGCCGGCACCTAGATCGGCATTCATTATTTCTTGGCCAACAATGGGCCAGACAACCTGCGCACCGGGCTTTACGTGCGTTGGGTCGGCTAGCCAGCCGGCATAGTTAGAGAAGCGAGCACCATGGAAAAAGGCACCGCTCATCCAAATAAAGACAACGGCAAGATGTCCGAAGTGGGCCGAAAATATCTTTCGGCTTGTCTCTTCCACATCACCGATGTGGGTTTCAAAGTCGTGAGCGTCAGCGTGGAGGTTCCAAATCCAGGTAGTGGTTTTGGGACCTTTGGCGAGGCTGCGTGACCAAAAGCCAGGTTCGCCGGCTTTTCCTATGTCGGCGGGAACATGGTCCCGGTCGACAGGCTGGTCATAAATTGCCTTCGCCTTATTCCCACGTTCTGGTGGGCTAATGGTCATCGAGAGGTTCCTCGAGGTATGGGTATCGAGGTGGAGGGCCACCCTTTGGATAGGACATAAGGCCTATCGAGGGCCAGGAGGCATTACCAGGTGAGTAGTTTTGACTCCTGGCTCTAATGCGTGGAAAGGAAAAATCCTTGGCTCGCATTAGTGCTACGGGGCCGGTTAGGGATCCGTTGAGGAAATCATAGAGGTGAGAACCTGTTACTACCGGCGCAAGTAACAAATGTTCTATCCAAAGGGTCGGCAGTGGTGAACTAAGGTCTCAGAACGGTGAGGAGAGAAAGTCAAGCCTAATTTACTTATGTTTACAGCCCTAATGGGTTTCTTTTCGTCATCCTAAGTAACATCAAAGAAACTATATATTCATAATTTTGCATAGGCTTTGCTGGCTTAGCCTTGTAGGTTCCAGGAATTAAAATCATTTATACCGTCCCATGTTTGATTCGGGCCGGCTAATTCATGTGAGATTTTCCTTGCGGCTCTCTTCTTTATTTTTGATGCTTAGGAGCTCCTTGCAAGGGCTATGCCTGATTGTTTTTTTGACACTTTCAATTAGTAATTCAGCCCAAGCCATGCCAGCTTGGCCATTTAATGTCGAGGAAGTTGTAGAAAATGTTTCCCTCTCGCAACTTTCCCCCAATTATCCGTCTGGAAATTTGAATGAAGTTGCCCCTCCAGGAGCAGTGCAGCAAATTCGTAATCGGTTGGATGATTTTCATCCTCGGATTAGTTTGGAAAGTCCTCTTCCAGAAAGTGTTTTGAAGCAGGAGAGTTGGGAATTAGTTCTCAATTTGCAAGATTGGCCATTATCTGAAGACTCTGAGTTAGGTATAGGGCCACATGTTGTTGTTCAGGTAGATGATCTCCCTCCTGCTCGAGTAACTAGGCAAGAAGATGGCAAGATTCATGTCCCTATGAAAGAGATAGGCCCAGGAAGTCACAGGGTTTCTGCATATGTTTCTTACCCTTGGGGAGAGGCGGTTAAGGATCACGGAGCAAGCTTGCAATTCAGAGTGCATGTCTTGCAAAAGGTCAATGGGACTCAACCAGAACAGGATGAGCCATGGTTGACAGTGGTTAGTCCATCTGAATTAAACAAAGGTGAACCACTATTAATAGATGGATTGATTTGGAATGCCCCTTTACAAGGTTTAAAGGAAGGAGATGCTCGTTGGCGTCTAAGAGTAACTATTGATGGAGATAGTTTTTTGATGGACCGACAGGAGCCTATTTGGATTGAGGGAATCCCGAATGGTTCTCATTTGGTTCAGTTTGAACTTCTTGATGAATTAGGTGAGCCTCTTAATCCATACTTTAATAATCAGCTGATTAATGTGAATAAAAGTAATTCGGACCTGCCAATTTGGCTACAAGATAGACTTAATGACATAAATATTTCTCGATTATTAGGAGAGGATCTTCAACTCTCGGAAATTAATCTTTTAGGCGATGAAAAAATTGAACAAACTAATCAATCCATTGAAGAAAATAAGGATTTAATAATTCATAGTGAGCCTGTTGAATTAATTGAGGTACCTAAAGAGGATATAGATACGGCTTTTTTGGCTGAAGATGACTTGGTCCAAAATGAACCATTAATTGAAGAGCCTGATGAACCTATAGACTCAGGCTATGTAGAGCCTTTTGATCAACCAACGAGCTTGCCTTCTGGTTCAATTGAGGAACCTTCTGAGCGATTAAGCACTGAGTGACATCCCAAAACTTTATATTTTTAATTCTTTCATCAATTTTGAAGTCAGACTAGCTTAGCAATTTCTTTTTTATCTCATTCTGAATCAGACATCCTCATTAAAAGCTCCCAAGAGAATTGCTCTTGGATTATCTGCGAGTTCTTGGCCATTGATGGAGCGGCTCAAGAGCCGCAATTTTGTTGATCACCTTGCTCTTACACCTGGAGCAGCTTCAGCTCTTGAGCTTTCTCTAAATGATTTATCAATAGGCCCAGCAATAGAGATTCTTAAACTGCATTGGAAGAAAGAAGGGTTGTTTTTAATCGTCGGGGCAATAGGTGCTGTTACACGATTAATCGCGCCTCTTTTGACAAGTAAGGATGATGATCCTGCCGTATTAGTTCTTGATGCAAAGGCTTTTAACGTTGTGCCTCTTTTAGGGGGGCATAAGGCTGGGGCTGAAGAACTTGCAATTCAGTTGGCTGCAGATCTTGGGGGCCGTGCCGTACTAACTGGTGATACAAATACACAAGGCAGGTTGTCTATAGATAGTTTTGGAGATGCATGGGGTTGGAGAAGAAAGGGGGATAGTTCAACTTGGTCTAAGTTGATGCGCCAGCAAGCAATAGGGAAAAAACTTTCACTGCAGCAGTTTTCGGGATCAAAATTGTGGCAAAATTCAGAGGCGGCATTGAATTGCATTGCACAGCGTCAAAGTGATCTGGCTCTAGACTCTCCAAAGTTGTTTATTGGTTCAAAAACTAATAATCAATGTTGTTGGCATCCTGCAACTATCTGGCTTGGGATTGGTTGTGAAAGAAATACAAGCTTGAGCCTTTTAGAGAGATCTATTAGTGTTGCGATGAAAAAAATAGGTCTGGCTGAGGAGGCTATAGCAGGTATTGCAAGTATTGATTTGAAAAGTGATGAGCCAGCTTTAGTTGAATATGCAAAGAAGAAAAACTTGCCAGTTCGTTTATTTAATGCTTTAGATTTAGCTAAGGTTCCAGTCCCTAACCCTTCAGCATATGTTGAATTAAAAGTAGGTACTTCATCTGTAGCTGAAGCGGCAGCTTTGTTGGCATCAGGGGATAAGGGAGTTTTGCTTAAGAAGAAAAATATCTTCCATTCAGAATCGGGAGAAAGTGGTGCTCTCACAATTGCAATCGCAGAGTCTTCAGAAGCTTTTGCTCCTAATAGGGGCGAGTTACATCTTGTTGGGAGTGGCCCAGGTGACCTTGCTTTAATTACTAATGATGCTCGCTCAGCTCTTTCAAGAAGTGTTGTTTGGCTTGGGTATCACCTTTATTTAGATTTCTTGGAGCCCCTTAGGAGAAAGGATCAGGTTCGCATTAATGGATATTTGACGCGTGAGAGAGATAGATGCGCTGAAGCTATTCAGCTTGCAATGCAGGGAATCCGGGTCGCTTTGGTCTCATCTGGAGATAGTGGGATTTATGGCATGGCTGGTTTGGCATTAGAGCTTTGGCTGGATTTGCCAAAGAATGAACGCCCTCATTTTCAGGTTCACCCTGGGATATCAGCAATACAAATGGTTTCGAGTAGAATTGGGGCTCCAATTATGCAAGATTTTTGTGTAATAAGCCTTAGTAATCGCTTAACTCCTTGGGAAAAAATCGAAGAAAGATTGATTGCTGCAATTAAAGGCGATTTTGTAATTGCTCTTTATAACCCCCAATCTCAAGATCGAAATTGGCAATTGAAATCTGCTATGGAGTTATTGCGGTCACAGCGTGCTTTAACAACACCTGTTGTATTTGCCCGTCAAGTTGGTCGACCTCAGGAGGAGGTTGAGCTTTATAGCTTGGATACTCTTCCTGTAAATAAAGTTGATATGTTTACTCTTTTGCTTATAGGTAATAGTCAAAGCTTTGTTCAGGATGGGTGGTTTGTGACTCCTAGGGGATATAGCAAGAACTAATAATGTTGAGGGACTAATTACTAGTCGGGATGACAGGATTTGAACCTGCGGCCCCTTCGTCCCGAACGAAGTGCGCTACCAAACTGCGCTACATCCCGATTTAAAGACTTTAGAAGATGTTGACGATTGAAAATCTTTTGGCTAGTGGACTTCTAAAGTTTCTTTGGTAGCAGAAAAGTCTTGCTTAAGCCCTCTTGGTTGCGTGTTAAGGCTCCTCAGTATGAACGAATTGGCGGAGTGTCTGATCTTTTGGCAGATCTCAAACTGAACACTGTCTGCGAGGAGGCCAGTTGTCCAAATATTGGTGAATGTTTTGCGGGTGGAACGGCAACCTTTTTGATTATGGGCCCAGGTTGTACCAGGAGTTGTCCTTACTGCGATATTGACTTTGATAAGAGTGCTCGCCCATTGGACAATACTGAGCCTGCTCGACTTGGGGAGGCGGTCGTCCGCATGGGTCTAAGTCATGTTGTTATTACATCTGTTAATAGAGATGATTTGTCTGATGGGGGTGCCAGTCAATTTGTGACTTGCATTGATGAGGTAAGGCAGCGATCTCCAATGACCACTATTGAGTTGTTGATCCCAGACTTTTGTGGAGATTGGAGTGCTTTATCCACGGTTTTAGAGGCTGAACCACATGTGCTTAATCACAATATAGAAACTGTTCCTAGTCTCTATAAAAGAGTCCGACCTCAGGGAATGTATCAGCGTTCATTAGATCTTTTACGAAGAGTTAAAGCTTTTTCCCCTAAGGTTTATACGAAGTCTGGATTGATGGTTGGGCTTGGGGAAACAGATGCAGAGATTTTAGAAGTTATGGCAGATCTACGTATGAACAAGGTAGATATTCTTACTATTGGACAATATTTATCACCTGGACCAAAACATCTCCCAGTTCATCGATTTGTTGATCCTGATCTCTTTAAATATTATAAGCAAGAGGGAGAAGTTAGGTTGGGTTTCTTGCAGGTTGTGAGCTCACCACTTACTAGAAGTAGCTATCATGCAGGTGAGGTTCAAAGACTTATGAGAGAACATCCATTATGAGTTTATTTTAAGGGCTCACCTATTACAGGAATCCATTCTTGTAACTCCCAACTTACTAGCCCGGCAAGGATCATGGGATCTGTTTCAATTATTGCTTTTGCTGATTGGAATGAGTCGGCTTGCAGTATTAATAGTCCACCTCCTCCTGGGATGCCTTCTGAATTAACTAAGAATCCACTAGATATATTTATTCCGTTATTCTTTAGTTTTAGCACCCATTCTTTATGCATATTGATATATAATTTACGCTTTTTAGGCGATAGAGTTAGAGTCTCTGAACTGAAAACTTCAGTTTTGATGAACCAAGGCATTGCCTAGCAGGCTAACTTCTTTCCTGGCAATAATCCAACTCTTTCTTTTTCGCTGGGGGGAACAATTACCTTAAAGTGTTTTTTCATGTTATCCCAGTCTGAAAGGATTTTAGTTGCTGTTGGACTGTTTGTATGAGTTAAATAAGATTCTAATAGTGGCTTGAGAATATCTTCTTGCTTGGAAGTTGAAAGATCGTGTATTTCGACAATCTCGTTGTTTACTCTTTCGGCAACTTTTTGCTCGCTATCAAGAAAAAAGGCTAGGCCACCAGTCATTCCTGCTCCAATATTACGGCCAATAGAGCCAAGAACAACTGCTATACCCCCAGTCATATATTCGCAGCAGTGATCTCCTGCACCTTCTATAACAGTATTTGCACCGCTATTGCGCACAGCGAAACGCTCGCCAGCGCAACCAAGGGCAAATAGCTCTCCGCCAGTGGCGCCATATAGACAAGTGTTCCCAATGATCACCTGGCTACATGTATTTTTTGTTCTAGTTTGAGGAACAATTGTTATTCGCCCACCATTGATACCTTTCCCTACGTAATCATTTGCATCGCCAATTAGCAGAATATTCATTCCTTTAATGATGAAAGCACTGAAACTTTGTCCTGCGGAACCTTCAAAAGTGAGATTTAGTTGACCTTTAAAGCCTTTGTTGCCATATTTTGCAGCTACTTCGCCTGCAATGCGAGCATTGACACTCCGATCAGTGTTGTTAATTAAATGTTTAAGGTTTACCTTTTCATGATTATTTATGGCAAACAAAAGCTGTTGATTGGCTAATAACTTGTCATCTAGAACTGTTCCATTGCTGTGGGCCTGAACATTATGTGAAAGCCAATGCCTATTTTTTGCGGCAGGGATAGGTGTAAGAAGACAAGAAAGATCAATTGCATGTGTTTTTGCAAGTTTGAGATCTCTGGGTTTGAGTAAATCTGTACGCCCTATCAGGTCTTCTAGCCGAGCTACGCCTAGAATGCTCATTAATTGCCTTACTTCCTCTGCAACGAAGTGAAAGAAGTTGACGACATGTTCTGGAAGACCTGGGAATCTTTTGCGCAATGCTTCTTGTTGGGTCGCAACTCCTACAGGACATTTATTGGTATGACATACCCGAGCCATAATGCAACCTTCGGCGATCATGGCTATAGAACCGAAACCGTATTCTTCGGCTCCCAGTAATGCTGCTATGACGACATCCCAGCCAGTTTTTAATCCACCATCTGTACGCAGTAAGACTCGGTCACGTAAGCCGTTTTCAAGTAGTGAACGATGAACTTCGGTTAGGCCAAGCTCCCAAGGGCTACCAGCATGTTTTATTGAACTTAAGGGTGAGGCTCCAGTCCCTCCGTCATGCCCTGAAATTTGAATTATGTCCGCATTGGCTTTAGCTACACCTGCGGCAATAGTGCCAATGCCGATTTCAGCTACAAGTTTGACACTGACTTTTGCAGCAGGGTGAACTTGATGAAGATCATGAATTAGTTGAGCTAAATCTTCAATTGAATATATGTCGTGATGAGGGGGTGGAGAGATCAATGCAACCCCAGGTTTACTGTTTCGAAGTTTGGCTATATAAGGATCGACTTTCGGTCCTGGTAGTTGACCGCCTTCTCCTGGCTTTGCACCTTGGGCTACTTTGATTTCTAATTGTTTTGCACTCCTTAAATATTCTGGTGTAACTCCAAATCTTCCAGATGCTATTTGTTTAATTGCAGAGCAAGCTGTATCGCCATTTTGAAGACCTTTAATGGTTGGTAAAGTCTCGGAAGTTTTGTTTATATCAACGTCATCAATAATTTTAAACCGGGCTGGGTCTTCGCCTCCTTCTCCGCTATTGCTCTTGCCTCCTATTCGATTCATTGCTATAGCTAAAACTTCATGAGCTTCTCTTGAGAGTGCTCCTAGGCTCATTCCGCCAGTACAGAATCGTTTGCATATATTTTCTGCGCTCTCAACCTGATCTAATGGCAAGGGTTTTAATGCTGGTAGAAATGTGAGGAGATCTCGAAGGGAAGTTGAGGGTCTGTTTTCGATAAGAGTTTGATAAGTAGAAAAATGGTCATATCCAGGCCCGGCTTTGACGGCTGAATGAAGAGCTTTGGATATTTCAGGATTATTGAGATGAAACTCACCACTATTTCGGTATTGAACAAAACCCATGAACTCAAGTTTGGTTCGATCTAATTCTGGAAATGCTTTGCTATGGAATATGAAAGTTTCACGTGCTAATTCTTTGATGCTTAAACCTGCTATTCGGCTAGTAGTTCCCTTAAATGCTAAATCGATTACGTCTGCTCCAATACCTATAGCTTCGAAAATCTGAGAGCCGTGGTAACTAGCAATGAGGGAAATTCCAATTTTAGAAAGTATCTTGCGGAGGCCATCCTCTAAGGCTTTTTTGAGATTTTCTTGGGCTTTATTGCTAGTAATCGCGGCAATCTTTCCAGATTGAATCATCTTTTGGGTTTTGGGATGCTGCCACCAATGACGTGTGGTTTCCCATGTAAGCCAAGGACACACTGCGCTTGCTCCATAACCGATGAGACAGGCAAGGTGATGAGTGCTCCAGCATTGTGCTGTCTCCATAATCAAGGAGGCATTAAGACGAAGACCCTTATTAAGTAGGTGATGGTGAACTGCCCCAATTGCCAGTAAAGGTGGGATGTAGCTATTGCTAGCACTGACACCTTTGTCAGATAGCACCAAGATTTCGTTGCCATTCAGGATGGCCTGTTCTGCCTCCGCACATAGCTTGTCCAAACCTTGTTTCAGACCGTCAGACCTTTGATTCACTGGGAATAAGGTTGAGAGTTTTTTTGCGCCTAGACCTAGCTGCATCAAGCTTGAAAGCTCGGCTTCATTAAGGATTGGTGTTTTGATGTGGATTACTGAAGCGGTTTTGGGATCAGGTATTAATGGTGTCCTGCGTTTGCCCAAATGCATTTCCAGACTCATTACAAGCTTTTCTCTTAATGGATCGATTGGGGGATTGGTTACTTGAGCAAAGCGTTGTTTGAAGTAGTCGTATAGAAGGTGAGGTTTGTCTGAAAGCACTGCTAATGGGATGTCATCTCCCATGCAGAAAGTTGGCTCTTTTGCTTCCCCGGCCATCGCAGTGATAATTAGGTCGAAATCTTCTGCTGAAAAACCAAAGGCTGTTTGAAGTTGTAGTAGATCGATATTGCTTAATTGAGGTTGTTTTTCCCATGCTTGATTTACAAGTTGCTTTTGATTTTCTTTTATCCATTTGGAATAGGGATAGCGCCTGGCAACTTCTTTCTTTACATCCCAATTTCTAAGAAGACGACCTTTCTCGAAATCAACTGCAAGCATTTGCCCCGGCCCAAGACGACCCTTTTCGATGATTTGACTTTCCTCAAGCTGAACCACACCAGTCTCTGAACCCATTACTACAAAACCATCATTTGTTATGCAGTAGCGGGCAGGACGTAATCCATTGCGATCCAGTGTGGCGCCAACACAGCTGCCATCCGCAAAGACCAGTAATGCTGGCCCGTCCCAGGCTTCTTGAGTACAAGCTGAATATTTATAAAAGGCTTGAATCTCAGGTTGACTTTTTAATTCAGGTTGATTTGAGAATGCTTCTGGGACAAGCATTAGCAAACTGTCAGTTATGGGACGGCCGCTGCGAACGAGTAGTTCTAATGTCGCATCAAGGTTTGCTGAGTCGCTAAATGATGGATTGATTACTGGCTTTAAATCTTGGGCAGCATCTCCCCAAGCTTCATGAAGATTGACCTCGGTAGCCCTTGCCCAATTTAAGTTCCCAAGCAAAGTATTGATTTCTCCGTTATGCCCAAGCAACCGCATTGGCTGGGCTAATGGCCATCTTGGGAGTGTATTTGTGCTGAATCTTCTGTGATAAACAGCAAAGGAAATTTCGAACCTTGCATCTTGAAGATCTTCATAAAAAGCTGCTAATATTTCTGATCTAACCATGCCTTTATAGACAACTGTGCTGCAACTTAATGAGGCTATATAGAGATCAATAGATTTTTCACCCCATGCATTTCTAGCCCTTGTGCCGATCCTTCTTCTTAGTCGAAACAATAGTGCTTCTAGTGCCTTGCCCTGTTCATTACCCTTTACTAACCATTGCTCAATAACTGGTGCGGTGTCTTTGGCAAGTGGGCCTAGGACTGTTGTGTTAACTGGGACTTCTCTCCAGGCAACAGAAGTTAGTCCAAGAATTTTTGCTTCTTCCTCACAAAAAAGCTTTGCCTCTTTTCTTCGTTGAATTTCTTGAGGCATGAATAGCATGCCTAGTCCAGAGTTGGCGTTAGGAGTTGTTTTAGATTCCTCCCAGACAGTTTTAAGAAAAGTCCAAGGAATATCGCAAAGTAAGCCAGCTCCATCACCAGAGTCACTATCACCACCGCAGCCACCCCTATGTTCCATGCAGCTCAATCCGCGAAGAGCTTGCTTGAGCAACCAATTGCTTTCTTTCCCTTCAATTTGAGCCAAGAATCCCACGCCACATGCATCTCTTTCTCCACTTATCGCTGAAGGAGAACTGCTGTCGCTATAGGGCCAGTCAGGACTTGGAGGGACGGACATAAACTTCAACAGATCTTGTTTCCCTGCGCGACATCGAACCAGAATTTTTGGCAGGGACAGTTTTGATCCTAGGGAGGCGCCGGACCCTACACAGGGAAACTGAGATTGGGTGTTTAATCAAAAGTTGTTGATCCAACACCTTGGTGGACAGGAAAATCGTCTACAAATCAGATAGCAGGCAGTATTTACTAATCTAGTATTGATTTCAAGGTAATTTCAGGGCAAAGCATTTGAATCCTGAAGCTCTCTCTTTTGTAAGTAATAGTTGCTTCTTTTTGCACTGTTTTGGCACTCACAAGAGAGATCTTGTCAGATGAGCCAGTAAAGTTATTTATTGTGGAATTAGGTCGGGGATCCGGCCGCATGCTGACCGTCGATGCCAACCATTCAACAGCTGATTCGCACTGAGCGACAGCGTCTCACTCGAAAAACAAAATCCCCAGCTTTACGCTCTTGCCCTGAGCGTAGAGGAGTTTGTACTCGGGTCTATACCTCGACCCCAAAGAAACCGAACTCTGCTTTAAGAAAAGTCGCACGTGTTCGCCTTACTTCTGGCTTTGAGGTAACCGCGTATATTCCAGGAATTGGTCACAACCTTCAAGAACACTCTGTTGTCCTACTACGTGGAGGAAGAGTGAAAGATCTCCCTGGAGTTAGATATCACATAATTCGAGGAACTCTTGACACAGCTGGCGTCAAGGATCGTAGACAGGCTCGTTCTAAGTATGGTGCAAAATCACCTAAGGAATAAATAACCGATCGTTAACTCTATTTAAATTACCTTCCCAGGTTATCCACCATTACCCAAATCTAACGGTTTATGTCTCGTCGAAACGCTGCTGAAAAACGACCGGTTCTTCCTGATCCTCAGTTTAATAATCGCTTGGCGACAATGATGATTGCAAGGCTTATGAAGCATGGCAAGAAATCAACAGCACAAAGGATTCTTTCCGAAGCTTTTGGTCTTATTAATGAGCGAACGGGAGGTGATCCTATTGAGTTGTTTGAAACAGCAGTGAAGAACGCCACTCCATTAGTGGAAGTAAGGGCAAGGCGTGTTGGAGGTGCGACTTATCAGGTCCCTATGGAGGTTCGTCAGGAGCGTGGAACTGCCATGGCCCTTCGTTGGTTGGTTAATTTTTCTAGAGCTAGAAATGGGAGGAGCATGGCCCAAAAACTTGCTAGTGAACTGATGGATGCTGCGAATGAGGCAGGCAGTGCAGTGCGGAAAAGGGAAGAAACTCACAAGATGGCTGAGGCTAATAAAGCATTTGCCCATTATCGATATTGAACTACTTAATCCTTTAAATAATGCGAAAAGGGGTGGCTGGCCTGTAGAGTCTCACCCGCCTTTTCTTGCCCAACCTCGGAGATTTTCCTGTGGCTCGCGCTTTTCCATTGGAACGCGTCAGAAATATCGGGATTGCCGCCCATATTGACGCTGGTAAAACCACTTGCACAGAACGGATCCTGTTTTATTCCGGGGTCGTGCACAAAATGGGCGAAGTCCATGATGGTGCAGCCGTTACGGATTGGATGGCTCAGGAGCGAGAGCGCGGCATAACCATCACTGCTGCAGCAATTTCAACGACTTGGCAAGATCACAGGATCAATATCATTGATACCCCTGGTCACGTCGACTTCACCATTGAAGTTGAACGCTCAATGAGAGTGCTTGATGGGGTTATTGCTGTTTTTTGTGCAGTTGGTGGGGTACAGCCTCAGTCAGAAACTGTCTGGCGTCAGGCTGACCGCTATTCCGTCCCCAGAATGGTCTTCGTAAATAAAATGGACCGAACTGGGGCTGACTTCTTAAAGGTTTATCAGCAAATAAAAGACAGGCTGAAAGCAAATGCAGTACCAATTCAATTGCCAATAGGAGCTGAAAATGATTTAAAAGGAATCGTTGATCTTGTTAAGAACAAGGCTTTTATTTATAAAGACGATCTTGGAAAGGACATAGAAGAGACAGAAATTCCTGCGGAAATGAAAGACCTTGCCGACGAGTGGCGGGCGAAATTGATGGAATCTGTAGCTGAAACAGATGAGAATCTTATTGAGGTGTTTTTAGAGGAAGGGGTACTCACTCAAGAACAGCTCGAATTAGGAATTCGTGAAGGGGTCTTGAAGCATGGTCTTGTCCCAATGCTTTGTGGGTCGGCGTTCAAAAATAAAGGTGTTCAATTGCTACTTGATGCAGTTGTTGATTATTTGCCTGCACCAGTAGATGTTCCTCCAATACAAGGTGTCTTGCCTAGTGGGAAGGAAGCTCTACGACCATCTGATGATAATGCTCCATTTAGTGCACTGGCTTTTAAGGTTATGGCTGACCCCTACGGCAAATTGACCTTTGTACGTATGTATTCAGGTGTGCTTGCTAAAGGTAGTTATGTACTTAACTCAACTAAGGATGAGAAGGAAAGGATTTCACGGTTAATTGTTTTGAAGGCTGATGATCGAGAAGAGGTGGACGAGCTAAGAGCAGGGGATTTAGGGGCTGTTCTTGGTCTTAAAAACACAACTACTGGGGACACCTTATGTGCCACTGATGATCCGATTGTTCTTGAGACACTCTTTATTCCTGAACCGGTTATTTCTGTTGCTGTAGAGCCTAAGACGAAGGGTGATATGGAGAAATTATCCAAGGCGTTGACATCTTTAGCCGAGGAGGACCCAACTTTTCGTGTGAGCACAGACCCTGAGACCAGTCAGACTGTTATTGCCGGAATGGGTGAGCTGCATCTAGAGATTCTTGTTGACCGCATGCTTCGTGAATTTAAGGTTGAGGCAAATATTGGAGCTCCACAGGTTTCTTATAGGGAAACCATTCGTGCTAGCGCAAAGGGCGAAGGGAAATTTGCAAGGCAGACTGGCGGTAAAGGTCAATACGGTCATGTGGTAATTGAAATGGAACCTGGTGAGCCAGGTTCAGGGTTTGAATTCGTAAACAAAATTGTTGGTGGCGTTGTCCCGAAGGAGTACATCAAGCCAGCAGAATCAGGAATGAAGGAGACTTGCGAATCTGGAGTAATAGCTGGTTACCCGCTTATTGATGTGAAGGTAACCATGGTTGATGGTTCATTTCATGATGTGGACTCGTCTGAAATGGCCTTTAAGATTGCTGGATCTATGGCTTTCAAAGATGGCGTTAAGAGGTGCAGTCCTGTCCTTCTTGAGCCAATGATGAAAGTTGAGGTTGAGGTGCCGGAGGACTTCCTTGGTTCGATTATTGGCGACCTTTCGTCACGTCGAGGTCAAGTTGAAGGACAATCCATAGACGATGGATTGTCTAAAGTGAAGTCAAAAGTGCCGCTCGCCGAAATGTTCGGCTACGCCACTCAGCTCCGATCAATGACACAAGGTCGGGGTATCTTTTCTATGGAGTTCAGCCATTACGAGGAAGTCCCTCGAAATGTGGCTGAAGCCATCATCTCCAAGAATCAGGGCAATTCCTGATCTCTAACCACTAACTTTCCACCCCGATTCTTTATCAAAATGGCTCGCGAGAAGTTTGAAAGGAACAAGCCTCACGTCAACATTGGCACCATCGGCCATGTTGACCACGGGAAAACCACTCTTACAGCAGCAATTACAAATGTGCTTGCTAAGAAGGGTCAGGCCAAGGCTCAAGATTATGGGGATATTGATGGTGCCCCAGAAGAGCGTGAACGTGGGATCACAATCAATACTGCTCATGTTGAATATGAAACTGTAGGGCGCCACTACGCTCACGTTGACTGCCCTGGGCATGCTGACTATGTAAAAAATATGATTACTGGTGCAGCCCAAATGGATGGAGCCATCCTTGTTTGTGCGGCTACTGATGGCCCAATGGCTCAGACAAAGGAACACATCCTTTTGGCTAAGCAAGTTGGAGTACCAGCTCTTGTTGTTGCTTTGAATAAATGCGACATGGTTGATGATGAAGAGATTATTGAGTTGGTTGAAATGGAGATCGGGGAACTTCTTGAAGGCTATGGCTTCAATGATGTCCCAATTGTCAAAGTATCTGGCTTAAAAGCTTTAGAAGGTGATTCTGAATGGGAATCCAAGATTGAGGAATTGATGGAGGCCGTTGATACTTCTATCCCAGAACCAGAACGAGAAATTGATAAACCTTTCCTAATGGCTGTTGAGGATGTCTTCTCAATCACAGGTAGAGGTACTGTCGCTACAGGTAGGATTGAAAGAGGCAAGGTCAAGGTAGGTGAGGAAGTTGAGATAGTTGGTATTAAAGATACCCGTCTCACAACTGTTACTGGTGTTGAGATGTTTAGGAAACTTCTTGATGAAGGTATGGCTGGCGATAACGTTGGCTTGTTGCTTCGAGGGATCCAAAAAGAGGACATTGAGAGAGGGATGGTTCTAGTTAAGAAAGGCTCTATTACTCCACACACTAAATTTGAAGGAGAGGTTTACGTCCTCAAGAAGGAGGAAGGTGGTAGACATACACCTTTCTTTGCCGGTTATCGCCCTCAGTTTTATATCCGTACAACTGATGTTACTGGCCAAATAACAGCCTTTACTTCTGATGATGGCAGCAATGTTGAGATGGTTATGCCAGGTGACCGTATTAAAATGACAGGTGAGTTGATCTGTCCTGTCGCTATCGAGCAGGGGATGCGTTTTGCTATCAGAGAAGGAGGACGCACAATTGGAGCTGGAGTAGTTTCAAAGATTCTCGAGTAATAGAAAAATTGCGGGATAGCTGGCCTTTTTGTCTGGCTATCCCCTAGATTGAAAAAGTCTGCACTTAAGGGTTCCTCCTTAAGCAGAATGGCAACGAACCTCGAAAATTCAATTTTTTTTACTTAAAAGGTCTCACAGGAATCATTTTTTATGTCTACGGCAATTGCTCAGCAAAAGATACGTATTCGCCTTAAAGCATTTGATAGGCGCATGCTTGATTTATCTTGTGACAAAATTATTGAAACTGCTGACAATACTGCTGCAACAGCAATTGGTCCTATTCCTCTTCCTACGAAACGCAAGATTTATTGTGTGCTCAGATCTCCTCATGTAGACAAGGACTCTAGAGAGCACTTTGAGACACGGACACATAGAAGAATCATTGACATCTATAGCCCATCAGCAAAAACAATTGATGCTCTTATGAAACTTGACCTGCCCAGTGGGGTAGATATTGAAGTTAAGCTCTGAAGGATTTGTCTTCTCTATATCAAGATTAGTTTCCTAGGATTGAAAATGTCTTTGGGGGGATTTCTGTGACTGATCTGGCTGTCAGGGAATTGCCATTATTCCCACTCCCTGATGTAGTGCTATTCCCTCAGGAAGTCCTGCCGCTTCATATTTTTGAATCTCGCTATAGGATTATGCTTCAGACCGTCTTAGAGAGCGATAGTCGCTTTGGTGTTGTGAGGTGGGATCCGAATGCAAAAACGATGGCAAATGTTGGTTGCTGTGCAGAGATAATCAAGCACCACACTTCCGAGGATGGAAGGAGCAACATCATTACCATTGGCCAACAGAGGTTCCGAGTGCTTGAGGTGACTAGGGAGGCCCCTTTTCTCAGTGCAATGGTTAGTTGGATAGAGGATGATCCAGTTAAGGAGCAGGATGAATTGAAAAAACTGTCTGGAATAGTTCAGCAAGCTTTAGAGGATGTTGTGGCGTTAACGGCCAAGCTGATGGGTTCTGATGTCACTCTTCCTGATGATTTACCTAATCTGCCAAGGGAGCTTTCTTTTTGGATAGGTGCTCATTTAGGTGGGCCAGTCGCGGAAGAACAACAGCAGCTTTTAGAGATAACAGATACGAGCAATAGGCTGCAGCGTGAATTTGAAATGCTCGACTACACTCGGAAACAATTGGCCGCTCGCACAGCTTTGAAGGATACATTCTCAAATGTTGACCAGGCAAATAGTTGATGTTTAGCTGGATTTATTTCTTATTTTTTGTTGTCTTTGTATTGGTATTTAGCCTGTTGGTTTGGGGGGGTAATAATAGGAAATATGAATCCAGCAAGAGTGTTTCTTCTGCTTACGATGCGTGGACAAATGATAGGCTTCTCGAGAATTTATGGGGTGAACATGTGCATCTTGGCTATTACGGCCTTGAATCTGGGAAAAAAGATTTTCGTGTTGCGAAAGTAGATTTTGTTCATGAACTTATTCAATGGAGTGGTTTGGATCAACTCCCTAAAGGTTCGCGAGTCCTTGATGTTGGATGTGGAATTGGAGGGAGTGCAAGGATCCTTGCTAGAGAATATGGATTCGATGTATTGGGGATAACAATTAGCCCAGCTCAGGTGGCTCGAGCTAAACAACTTACTCCTAGTGATCTCTCCTGTAGATTTGAAGTTATGGATGCTTTGAATATGAATTTTGCTAAGGGTAGCTTTGATGGAGTTTGGAGTGTTGAAGCTGGACCTCATATGCCAAATAAGCAACTTTATGCAGATGAAATGTTGAGAGTTCTTAGGCCAGGAGGGGTGCTTGCAGTTGCTGATTGGAATAGAAGAGATAAATCCCAGAGAGGAATGAGTAGACTTGAGAAAATTATAATGAGTCAATTGCTACAACAATGGTCTCATCCTGAATTCTCAAGTATTGATGGATTCCACCAAAATATAATTAATAGCCGATTTCGATGTGAAGATGTGGAAACTGCAGATTGGACAAAATATACTCAACCTTCTTGGATTGAATCAATCTTGGAGGGAATCCGTCGGCCCGGGGCGGTCTTTGACTTGGGACCTGATGCTTTTTTTAAGGGTATGCGAGAAGTTCCAACGATATTATTAATGCATTGGGCCTTTGCAAATGGACTGATGCAGTTTGGAGTCTTCCGGGCTCGTGGTTGAACCTATTCAGAGTTAATATCACTACTTGGGTATGAGCCAAAATGCACTAAGTGTTCACAGAGAGGTTTTAATGATTCAATTAATAAATTAATCGTATCTTGATTCTTATTTGATAAGTCTACGTCCATAAAAAATACATATTCTCCTAGCTCTCTTTTTGATGGTCTTGACTCTATTCGACTCATATTTAACCCTAACTCTGCAACACAAGATAATGCTTGTAATAATGCTCCAGGAGAATTTGCATGCAATGAGAAAGCTAGGCTGGAAATATTACCTTTCTGTGTGATCTTTTCGTTTTGCAGCAATACAAAACGAGTGCAGTTGCCTGCTACATCGTTAATTGGGAAAGCAAGTTCTTTTAGGCCAATTTGATCACTTGTAGGTCTTGATGCGATAGCTGCGCGGAAGCTACTTCCTTTAATCATCCTTACTGCTTCTGCTGTTGAAGTGGTTGGTAGCTGGAGAACATTAGGCAGATGTCTGTTTAACCAGTTATTGCATTGGGCTAGAGCCTGTGGATGAGAAAGGACCTCGGATATCTCACTTATGCAACCGCTCCCTACTAAGGAGTGTTGGATAGGCAATACCAAAGCTCGTCTGATGAATAATTGCGGGTGCTTCCACAGCGAATCCAAAGTTGCAGTTACACCACCTTCAACAGAGTTTTCGATAGGGACTACTGCTGCTTCACAGAGTTTGTTTGCAGCATGCTCAATGACTGAATGCAATCCCACGCAAGGGATAAATTCAGGATTATCCAAATTTTCTAGCTTTGCTAGCGCATAAGCTGCCTTTTCGGCGTATGTTCCCTTTGGTCCCAGATAGGACACTTTTGTCGGCATCAGAAAAGCAGAACAGAAGGGTCGATAGGATCATGGCGCGTCAGTCGCCGATCATGCCTCTGGCATTTCAAGCTAAACAAAAACTCGATCTTCCAGTTGGGCGAAATGCTCACAGGCTCCCTGCTTATTTACTTGAGCAGGAAAGAGTTGTGGGTGCCATGCTTGATTCAAGGAAGCTAACCCTCTTAGGCCCAGGCAGTTTTCGTTATGCCGTTACAAGCTTCAAGGTGTTTCAGTTGGAGGTCAACCCAATTGTCTCAATAGGTGTTGTTAATAGTGAAGGAAAGTTAAAAATGAGTGCGACAGATAGCGAACTAGATGGCTTAGGTCTGGTTGATGATTTCGAGTTGACTCTTGATGCAACACTTGAAGCTACTGATAAAGGTTTAGAAGGAGAAGCTGTTTTAGGGGTTTCTGTTAGTCAGCCACCCTTATTAAAACTGATTCCACCAAAAGTGCTTGAGAGTACTGGCCAATCGATTTTGAATGGGATCTTGCTTGGAATAAAAGCTCGAGTTAGCCAGCAGTTGATGAAGGATTTTGCTGAATGGTGTGAAGAGTAACTTTTTTTTATGAGAGGAATTTAGATAGGAATGTTCGGCGATGTAGTGGTGTCAAACCTAAACTTTTTAGAGCTTGTTTGTGTATTGCAGTTCCATACCCAACATGCTGGTTTAGCCCATAATTCGGGTGTCGCGTTGCTAAACGCTTTATAAGTTGATCTCGTGCTTCTTTTGCGAGAATACTGGCGGCAGCAATTGCAGGTGCATGGCACTCTCCACGAATTAAATTTATTTGGTCCCCAGACCATAGTCTTAATGGAAGGTTGCCATCTACTAAAACCATCTTGGGTTGTTTTGGTAGCCGTTGAAGGGCTCTAATCATTGCTAATTCAGTTGCTGTTCGGATACCAAAATTGTCAATTTCTCTAGCAGAGGATTGACCAAGTCCCCAAGCCAAGGAAGATTTTTCAATAAGAGGAACAAGATAGGCTCTTTTACGTGCGGTAAGAACTTTGCTGTCTTTTAGACCTGCGCTAAGTAATTCTGAAGAGGCTAATTCACTTAGGATAACTGCTCCTGCAAATACAGGACCGAATAGACAACCACGCCCTACTTCATCTACTCCTGCAATATATTTAGGATTGAGAGTCATTTTCTTTAGAAGCCGAAGAGCGCCGTCGTCTTCTCCTGGGGTCCTCGATTTCCTTTTCAGCTTGAGAGGTTGAATTAGTAGTGGCTTCTGGTTCAAGAATGAGGGATGAACTTTCTTGTTCCAGAGGGGTTGATTCTTCGCTAAGAGTTTCATCCTTGGCTTCTATCTCTGAAGCCTTCGCTATGTCTTCTCCTTCAATTGCAGGATTATTTTCAACTCCACTTCTGCTGATTGAACGATTATTTCCTCGTCCTCTCCTGCGTCTACGCCCTGTGCTGGCAGCGATTTGACGACGGGCTTCTTCAAGTAATGCTTCGGCATCTTCGCCAGGGCGCATGACTTGAACCATAAGATTTTCATTTTGAGGGGGGTTATCTAGAAGAAGTATTGGATTTAAACCAAGCCAACTAAAAACTTGTTCTTGTTCTGGATCCATAGGCACACAAATAAGCTCAGGCTCTTGACGATGAACAGAAATATCAGAAGAGTTTTCTTCATCTATTGATTCTGTTGTACTTGTAATTGATTCAGCTCCAGATATTGCTGAAGATGTGATCATTGTGGGGATTTCTGTCCCAGGCCGGCTGCGCCCGCCTCGTTTTCGACGACCATTGCTGTTTTCTCCACCACTGGCATGAACTTCAGCACGAGATGGTGGAGCAGATCTTACTAATCCCGTTGCAGTGGCCAATGGCTGGAGAGATTCCTTCCCAGGGAGAACAGCTACATGCCCAAGACCACCGCAGCTTGTACAGGCTTTACCAAATAATTCGTATATGTTTTGTCCTTGTCTTTTACGCGTGAGTTCAACTAATCCAAGCTCAGTTAATTGAGCAATTTGAGGGCGAGCGGAGTCATTTTGTACAGCAGAGGTGAAGTGCTCTAATAATTGGAGTTGGTCTCGCCTGGACTCCATATCAATGAAGTCGATAATGATTACTCCGCCAATATTTCTAAGTTTTAGTTGACGCGCTATTTCTATAGCTGCTTCACAGTTTGTCCAAAGTACCGTTTCACGGGCATTGGCTGACCTGGTGAATGATCCAGAGTTGACATCAATAACAGTTAGGGCCTCAGTAGGCTCAATAATGATGTAACCCCCTGAAGGTAAATCCACTCTTGGTCTAAGTGCATCACGAATAGTCGCATTGACTTTGTAATGCTCCAGTAGATCGGTTGGTTCATTATGGGATTCAATTAAAATATTGTGCCCATCTTGTCCTAAGAAACTGCTTACACGGGCAACTCCTGAAGGCTCTACTACTACTACTTTTTCAAGTTGAGGTCCTATGTGATCTCTAAGAACTCTGTGAATAAAATCTTCGTCCCGATTTAGTAATACTGGTGGGGAAGAGTTTTCCGCTGCTTGTTGAATGGCTTCCCATTGCTTTAAAAGTGATTCAAGATCATCTATTAGGAAGTCTTCATTGATGCCATCAGCTTCAGTTCTTATTAATAATCCAGCACCTGGAGGTTTAATTAATACTCCTAGAGCCCTTAGCCTATTGCGCTCACCTTCGGAGTTGATTCTTCTTGAGATATTGACTCCTTGACCACTGGGCTGAAGAACTAGATACCTTCCAGGTAAAGCTAAATTGCCTGATAGCCGAGGCCCCTTTGTGCCGGTTGGTTCTTTCATGACTTGAACCAAGACTTTTTGCCTCGGCTCAAGAAGCTCGGTTATTCCAGCGGCTCCTTTTTTGAGTCTTAATGGGCCTAGATCAGTGACATGAATGAAACCGTTTTTCTCACTCTCTCCAATGTTTACGAAGGCAGCATCAATACCAGGGAGAACGTTCTCAACAGTACCAAGGTAGACATCCCCAATTTGGTAATGGCCTTGGGCGACGATTAATTCTTCTACTCTTTCATCTGTGAGCAATGCGGCGATTCGCAAATGCTCAGCGATGACAATTTGCTGGGGCATATATAAAAAGGTGTGGGAGCCCTGCTTGGCTCTGAACCGATCACAACCTTGCAGTCACTCTGCCAGGAATGGATAGATGGTTAACGACCAAAGGTCGGTGTGAAAATAGACGGAGTAATAGCTCCTATGAGAGTTGTTGCTTGCTGATGCGGAGCTGATGGACCGGAATTAGCAAAAGGCAACAGATGACAGTTCCCTCAAAAATGGGGGTAAAAAGTCAGGACGCGCCAGTGACAGAATCTGCCCGTAGGTAGGCGTCTAAGAAAGACACTAGCACTGAAGCAACTTTAGTTCATCCCTTTTGATTCCTGTTATTTCTAGGGGTTGCTGAAGTTGTTGTTCAAGCCAATGTTTTATTTGGATAGGCTTCAAACTAAGACCCATTGAATCGATTTTTGTCTCTAGTTGAATGTGGACGGTATTAGTAGGTCTCGCATCATTATTTTTCTCTGTAGGAGCATCAAGTTTTATTGAGTCGAGAACTTTTTTGAAGTCTCGACTTCTTGCTCTACCTTTTTTGTCAGTGTCATGCCAAATAAGCTTTTTAGCATTTAAAACACCATCAATTGCTTTGTTCCATTCCTGCAACGGTTTTGGGTCGCCTGAAATGATTGTTAGCTCAAAGCTCCACACAGCAGCAAATAGCTTTTGAGAGAGGCTTGGTTTTTTTGTTGATATACGCTTTGCGCTTATTAGCTTTAGTCCATCAGGGAGAGTGGCTTCTAGCCTTTGCTTCATTCTCTCTGGTTCTAGTTCTTTGGTGAAGTCAATTTCCATCCATTCTCCGAACGCTTCTATTCCTAGTGGTAAGGCAAGGGCGATTTTCAATCTAGGTAGAGGGTGAAATCCTTCGGTATAGCTGATTGGCAGTTGGCTGCGCCTTAGCGCTCGTTCCAATATTCTGACAAGGTCAAGATGGCTTAGGAGAGAAATAGAGCCAGTTTTGGCAAAGTTTATTTGAATTCTGCAGGCCTTTTCACTGGGAGGAGATTGCTTTGGAAGTTGCTTAGGTATCGCAGGTGGTTCTACCACTATGTTGTGGCCCAGTTCGGGACCACATACTCCACATTTGCTGCATTTTTCAAAAGAACAGTCAGGTATAGCTTCGCTTTCTAAGGCACGTTTTAGTTCTTCAGCTAACCAACTTTTGCTGATACCAGAATCGATATGGTCCCAAGGTAGTGGCTTTGTACAGTTTTTGATGAGTTCATCTGTAGAAAGTCCAGCAAGGTCATTCCAATTCCCCATTTCAACTTTTCTATAGTGCTCTTTTAATCCTGAAACTGAAATTGCTCTAGTCCATGCAAGATACGTACGGTCAAGGGATTCGAACCATGCGTCCATTCCTGCACCTGCACGCCAGGCAGCTTCAATGACAGGTGCAATCCGCCTATCACCACGACCAATGAAATCTTCCATGGCGGAAAGACGTACATCGGTGAAATTTGCCTTCACTCCTCGTAATGAACGAAATGCGGTTTTTAGTAGATCTTGAAGCCGTTCAAATTCGACTTTTGAAACACTGTGCCATTGAAATGGAGTATGCGGTTTTGGGGTGAAATTACTAATAGTTATGTTCAATTTAAGTCGACCTAAATCACGGCATTTCTCCTGAAGCATTTGACAGGTGGATGCAATGCCTAATACGTCTTCATCTGTTTCACCTGGCAAGCCAATCATGAAGTAGAGCTTCACTTTCCTGAAGCCGTTCTCCATCGCTTTTCGAATCCCATTGATTAGATCTGAATCAGTCAGTCCTTTGTTGATAATGTCTCTAAGTCTTTGAGTGCCGGCTTCTGGTGCAAAGGTGAGACCCGCTTGCCTTGTACCTCCAAGAATGTGAGCAATGTTGTCATCAAAACGATCTACTCGTTGGCTTGGTAGCTGCAAGGTAACGTTTTGATTGGCAAGTTGGTTGCGCAGCTCTACTCCAACTGCTGGCAGGGCTAAGTAATCACTGCAACTAAGAGATAGAAGAGAAAAGTCGCTGTAGCCAGTTTTTTCCATGCCAGTTTTCACTGCATTGATAACTTCTTTTGGGTCAACATCTCTCGCTGGGCGGGTGAGCATACCTGGCTGACAAAATCGGCAACCACGTGTACAACCTCTTCTGATTTCTATTGTCAGGCGGTCATGAATTGTTTCGATGTTTGGAACTAAGCCCATGCCGTATTGAGGCATAGGTGTGGCTACACGTCTAAGAACCCTTTTTTCAGTAGAGGAATTTTTAGGGTGGATAGAAAATTGGTTTGCCTCCTGTTCAAATAGAGAAGGTACATATATTCCTGGAACTTCGGAGAGATCATGTAGGACGGCAGTACGCCCAAGCTTTTGGGATTTTGCCTCTGCGATTACTAAACCAATCTCTGGTAGAAGTTCTTCTCCATCACCTATGGCAAAGAAATCAAAAAAGGGAGCATAAGGTTCAGGGTTACTCGTGGCTGTTGGCCCTCCAGCAAAGATCAGTGGAGGTGAGTCAGGGTGATCTATTCCTAACTCACCTCGGTTAGCTTGATAAAGAGGAATTTGTGCCAAACTCAACATTTCTAAGATGTTGGTTGCTACTAATTCATAGCTGAGACTGAAACCCAAGATGTCAAATGCTGCAAGTGGTCTGCGACTTTCAACGGCAAATAATGGGTGTGAGTGTTCTCTTAGTCGTTTAGCTAAATCACTTGCAGGGAGATATGACCTGTCGCACAGCTGACCCGGTACCGAGTTAAGAATTGAATAAAGAATTATATGGCCCAGATTGCTTGCGCCAACCTCATAAAGGTCTGGATATGTCAAGGCCCACCGCACTTTTGCTGATTCCCAATTATGGGTTTGAACGCCTAGTTCTTGCCCTATATAACGCCCAGGCTTGTTAATACCAAGGCCTATTAATTTTTCCAGTGCAATTGGTTGGTACTTGTCTTGTGGCTTTAGAGCACTTGGAGAGATAACGGACATAACTGACCTCAATCTTTCCCTGATTACATCTTATGGAGGGAATCTTTCACATAAGGGCTATTGCCGTAGCAAGATGCATTTCAATAATGCGTCTCCTCTAGTGGTCCAGATCAACGGAAATTACCTGAAACTCAAGGCTGGCTATCTGTTCCCTGAGATCGCTAGGAGGGTTAAAGCTTTTAAGGACGCTAACCCTGAGGCTGATTTGATCCGTTTAGGGATTGGTGATGTAACTGAGCCTCTTCCTAGATCTTGTAGGGATGCTATGAAATCGGCAATTGATGAGTTGGGAACTGAAGATGGCTTTCGGGGTTATGGGCCAGAACAAGGATATGTTTGGCTCCGCGATCAGATAGCTGAATTTGACTTTAAACAACGTGGATGTGATGTGAGCGCTGAAGAAATTTTTATTTCTGATGGCTCAAAGTGTGATAGCAGTAACATTTTGGATATTCTTGGGTCAGGTAATCGAATTGCTGTTACAGATCCTGTTTATCCGGTTTATGTAGATAGCAACGTTATGGCTGGTCATACTGGCGGGCTATCTAATTCAGGTCAATATGTTGGCCTTTCCTATCTTCCGTTAAGTGCGACAAATGGTTTTAAGGCACCGCTTCCTAAAGATCAAGTTGATTTGATATACCTTTGCTTTCCTAATAATCCAACAGGTGCTGTCGCAAGTAAGCAGGAGCTGGCTCGCTGGGTTGATTACGCCAAATCAAATGATGCTTTGATTCTATTTGATGCAGCCTATGAGTCTTTTATTCAAGATGAAGATATACCTCACTCTATATATGAAATTGATGGAGCAAGAGAGTGTGCAATTGAATTTCGCTCCTTTTCTAAGAACGCAGGTTTTACTGGGACTCGTTGTGCTTTTACAGTTTTACCAAAAACTCTGAGGGGTACAACAGATAATGGCGAAAAAATTGACCTATGGAGTCTTTGGAATCGTCGACAAAGCACTAAGTTCAATGGAGTTAGTTATATCGTTCAGCGAGGCGCTGCAGCCATTTACTCGCAAGAAGGACGGGCTCAGGTAAAAGGATTGGTCAATTTCTATATGGAGAATGCTTCCATAATTAGAAATAATCTCTCGGAATGTGGCCTTGAGGTTTATGGAGGTGAGCATGCTCCATACGTTTGGCTAAAGACCCCTGAAGGAATGGAATCATGGGAGTTTTTTGATTTTCTATTGGGAAAAGCGAATGTAGTGGGAACTCCTGGGAGTGGATTTGGGTTCGCTGGGGAAGGCTATTTTCGTCTTTCGGCTTTTAATAGTCGCTTAAATGTGGAGAAAGCCATGAAGCGTATATCATCTATCTATTCCACATAACAAGTATCAATTAGTGCCCCTTGCAGACCTCACTCATATGGGAGCTATGGTGATTGGCTTTAAGAAAGCAAGTTTTGACTCCCAGGGGTCAGCAGTAATTGAGAAGGAGACAGAACGTTTACGTAAAAACTCCCCTCTTTATAAGGTTTTGCTTCATAATGACCCAGTTAATACTATGGAATATGTAGTCACCACTCTTCGTGCGGTGGTGCCTCAACTAAGTGAGCAAGATGCCTTGGGAGTAATGCTTGAGGCGCATAACACTGGCATTGGTTTGGTTATTGTTTGTGACTTGGAACCTGCAGAGTTTTATTCTGAGACTCTCAAGTCAAAAGGTCTTACAAGCACAATTGAACAAGAAACCTGATTTATTCACTCTCTACTATTTGGATCAATTGGTTGAGCCAACGTAATCGTTGGGTGCCCATACTTACATTATTCCCATTTCTTTATTTTATTGGATGGCTAGTTGTTCAGCCTTTGCTAATTTTTAAATCTGATTTTTTAAATCAGAGCCTTTCTTTGATTGGAACTCTTGTTAGTTTCTTGCTCTTTATTGTTGTGCTACCCAGCTGGATTAAGTTTCGCTGGTCGGAGCCTCAACCTTGGGAAGTATTGGGTTTAAGAGGATCATTAAATAAGAAAGCTTGGAAGGATTTTTTAAAAGGTTTTTTATATGCATTAGGTTTAATTATATTAATAGTTTCTCTATTGTGGCTTCAATCTTCAGTTGATTGGCGAGGAGAGTTGCGTATTGGGATGGTTATAAATGCTTTGCTTTTAGGGTTTGGAGTTGGACTAGCCGAAGAATTGATTTTTCGAGGATGGTTGCTAGGAGAACTTAGCAATTTGCTTGGGTTTCGTTTTGGAGTCTTTGGTCAGGCAATGTTATTTAGCCTCGTCCACACCCGTTTTAATATTGGTTTATGGCCTTTAGTTTCATTGTTATTGGGATTGTTATTATTAGGAATGGTTTTAGCTCTGCTGCGTGCTATCGATAAGGGTTCTCTTTGGGGTTGTATTGGTTTGCATGGTGGATTGGTGGGGCTTTGGTTTTTGGTTGATGATGGTTTAGTTGATATTTCATTAGATGCCTCTAAGTGGTTGGTGGGCCCGGGAGGAGAGTCACCTAATCCTATTGGTGGGGCTTTGGGAATCCTTGTATTGACAATGTTCCTTTGGGTTCAACTCACAGCTTTTGCAATAGGTGGCAGACCTTTGAGGGGAGCTCGTAATGATTCTTCTAAAGGAGCTACTCCATAATCTCTTTCCAATAAATCAATTACGGTTCGCCCAAAATTTTCCGAATTTTTTTCAAAAGCTTCTAGGCAGATCTTTCCGAAAATACTGCCCATTGGTTCTGGATTCCAGAGTAGTTTCTTGGCTGTCCATGGCATCATGCTCATTGGGTTGTACCCAGGCCTGATTAGACCTTTGTCAAATCCATATTGCTCTAAATGGGTATGTGGTTGAAGACCGATGAAGAAGATGGCAGGCTCAACTTTGTCTGCACCAAAAATCCTCTCTAATTCTCTGTGATATGAAATGGTTTGGCTAATTGTTTGTGGGCTTTCATCTATAACATTGAAGGAGTAGTTGACGGAGACATTTTTATTGAAGCCTGCTGTAGTAAGTAATTTGCAATTCTCAAGTACTGTCCTTAAGTTGTAACCCATTCTCATCTTGCGTACAAGCTCTTGCGAGCCTGACGTGATCCCAATTTCGAAATAGCTCATGCCAGTTTCTACCATGAGGGTTGCTAGTTCTGCGTCAAGGTTGTCTGCTCGAATATATGCAGCCCAACGAATATCATTAAGGCCCTCTTCTTTAATTGCTCTTAAGAGTTCTTTTGCATCTTCTATGTAACGCCGAGCTGGGATAAATTGTGCATCTGTAAACCAGAAGCCCCTAACGCCTAAATTATATAATTGACGCATTTCATTTATAACTTCTTTGACAGGATTGATGCGAACTTTCTTGCCTTCTACAACTGTGTAAACGCAATAACAACAATTATGCGGGCAACCTCTTTTTGTCTGCACCCCTACATAAAAATCTCCACCTTCTAAATACCAGTTGAGTTGTGGCCATATTGAGGTGATGTAAGCATAGTTACAGGCTGTTTTTGGGGCGCTTATTGGTTGTTCGTGTATTAAACCTTCTCGCGGAATCTCGCCAGCTATAAAACATCTTTCACCTGTGATTGATTCTCCACTTAATAATTTCTCTAATAAAGGCTCTCCTTCACCTACAGAGACAATTGTTCCTTTTGGGAGAGAGCTTCCTAGTTGCTTATAAAATACACTTACTGCACCTCCTCCCAGTATGGCGCGTGCATTTTTTTTGTGTCGCTTAGCGCAGCTAAGTCCACTCTTTATTAGTCTTTGGTTTCGCCAAAGTTCTCCATAATGACTTCTCATTAATTGGAGCCCCCCTAATGCCCCCCTCATCTTTTTCAGAGGGTTGTTTGCATAAAATATTTCAAAAGAGTTTTGAAGTGGATTACCCCCCCTCCCATCCACTGGAGCATATATTTGGATGTCTCGCCAAGAAAAGACCAGTAGAGATGGACAAAAATCATTGATGTTTGCAAGTAATACTCGTTTGACATCAGGTATAGGTATAGCGGCTAGGTCCAAGATCTTTTGGGGAAGATCTGGGAAGCATTTATGGAGATGATCGGCTAGATAGATGGGGCCAAGCGGAAAGATTGGATTACAAGGGAGACGAATGAGTAAAACTCTTTCGCCAGAAGAGAATCCAGTCCCTTTTAATTCTTTTACTGGATCGGATGTAGCTATATTCATCAGGTAAAGGTTAGTTCTTTACTGGTGCCAGTGAGGAGAAGGACCCTGTTAAACATTCATGTCGAATGCCCCATCAAGGCTCATTTAGACGTTCCTAGGTTCTTGGCTGGGCTAATCCCTGGAGGGTAAGTCCTCATTCCTGCGAAAAGACTTTGAGAACAAACTACTCAGAAGGTTTGCTGCAATAGCTTTTCTGTTGCCCAGA
>QCJM01000011.1 GCA_003216035.1 Prochlorococcus sp. AG-409-B13 | reverse complement strand
GGGCTGGGTAAGTGATCAACTTTTTCTACAAGATAGTTTTCCAGAAAAAGTTATTGTCATAGGTGCAGGTTTCATAGCTTGTGAATTTTCCTGTATTTTCAATGGACTAGGTGTTCAAGTTTTACAGTTGGTTCGAGGAACTAATTTGTTACGTGGCTTTGACTATGAATTATCTTCTTCTCTGCAACATGCAATGGAGAAAAAAGGTATAGAGTTTCGGTTTGGGGAAAGACCATCAGCAATTGAGGGCGAACTTGGTAATTTAAAACTAACTTCCAACTTAAAAGAAACATATCAATGTGGAGGCGTCCTTTTTGCTACTGGTCGTGCTCCTTACCTTGAGAACTTAAATTTAGAAGCCGCTGGTGTTGAGGTTCTTGATCGCCGCATTCAAGTAAATAGTAATTTGGCTACAAATGTACCTCATATATTTGCTGTTGGTGATGTTACTGACCGCATAAATTTGACCCCTGTAGCAATAGAGGAAGGGAGAGCTTTCGCCGATAGTGTTTTTGGCAATAGACCTAGAAAAGTTAATTATGATTTAGTCGCAAGTGCAGTTTTTAGTCAGCCTGAATTGGCAGGTGTTGGGCTTTGCGAGCGAGAGGCTATTGAACTTTATGGGGAGGATTGTATAAAAATCTATCGATCAAATTTCAAGCCTATGTCGAAAGCTTTGTCAGCAAGTGAGATCAGGTGTTTCCTTAAGTTAATTGTTGAAAGGAACTCTGAAAAAATTCTAGGTTGTCATATGCTGGGCGAAAATGCAGCTGAAATTATTCAGATGGCTGCTATATCTATTGGCATGGGCGCTTCAAAGGAAGATTTTGACAGAACAATGGCTTTGCACCCTACAATTGCAGAAGAATTTGTGACTATGGCTTGATGATTGCGTGGTGACATCTTAAGGGTAAGCAATTATTTTCTTAGTATTTAAGATAGGCATTATTAATTAGTTAAAAGTGAGGTGAATATTTTAAGTTGGCCTCCTGTTTTCTAGCTTGGCTTTGCGAACATCATTCCAGTATTGTAATGTCTGGTAGGTAATTATTATTAGTATTATTGGTAGTAATATACATATTATTGCCAGTCTAAATTTATCTTGTAAGTGAGGTATTGTTAAAGGTAGTATTTGATCTGACAAGTAAACTACGTATAGAGTCAATAGTATCCCCCCTTCCAAGCGACTTATTCTCCCTTCTGTCCAGAAGATGGGTACACAGGCTAAGGTTGTGAGAACCATTAAAGGAAGATCTCTTTGGATTAGTGACTCTTCTACTTGTAGGCCTCCTGCTATTAATGCAGCACTGCTGAGTACAAGTAATTGGTTAAGTAGACTACTCCCTACAACATTTCCAATTGCGAGATCTGTTCGACCTCTAATTGCTGCAACCAGTGAAGTAATTAGTTCTGGCATTGATGTTCCAGCTGAAACTATAGTGAGGCCGATAACTGCTTCGCTGACTCCTAAAAGTGTTGCTGCTGAACTCGCACCTTTTACAAGAAAGTTAGTTCCAAGTGTGAGTAGAAGGATGCCTGAGAGAAGCTTGATTACTGATTTGATCCAACCTTCATTAGCTGATTTGGTGTTTATTTCAGGTTCGGCTTCTTTTATCTCGAGTGACTCTTCTCTCACAGTTCTTATTTCCCAAACGGTATTAATTACAAGTGCGATTAATAATGCTACTGCTGATTGCCAGGTCACACTTCCACTTGAGGCCATTCCCCAAACTCCAGCAGAAACAGCTAAAAGAAGAGGTACATCCCTTCTTACTAGACGACTTTCGACTTTTAAAGGAAGTACAAGTGCGCTGCTCCCAAGAACTACCAAGATATTGAAAATGTTGCTTCCTACTACATTGCTGACTGCAAGTGCATCAGAATCTTGAAAAACCGAGCCCGCACTTACAAAGAGTTCTGGAGCACTGGTTCCTAGCGATACAACAGTAAGACCTATGACTAACTGTGGGACCCCTAAAATAAGCGCAAGGGCTACTGATCCTTGAACGAAAAGCTCCCCTCCGCCAAATAAAAGTCCAATCCCAGTTAAAATCTCTATTAATGAGAAAAAGAAAGTAGGCATCTCTATTGGGGAACAATTCTTGAATTTTGCTCGTTAAGCCTGAAATCCTCTTTCACTAGAGTACATAATTGTCTCTTTGATAAAAGAATGGTTCTAGCCTTCTGCAGTCTTGTATTTAACTTCGTGAGGCTTAGTGTTGAGATCATTCGAGGCATTACTGCTTGACCATTCTTTAAGAGGATGCTTAATTTTATGCGTCAGCAGCTTGCAATTCATCCATAATTAGTTTAGACGCTATTTGAAATTAGTGTCCATAGAGAGCTGTCCCAATTTTGCGTGCTCACATTAGATCTTTGCGTTGATTTTCTGCTCATGGTGGATTGTATTTATTTCATAAATAACTGATGGTTTTGGACTCTTCCTTTGAAAGCATCACCTTGCGTCAGCCTGACGACTGGCACTTGCACCTTCGAGATGGAGCTGTTTTGGCTGCCGTAGTGGGTATGACCTCTCGTGTGTTTAGGCGTGCAATCGTGATGCCTAATCTTAGTCCCCCTATAAAAAGTGTTGATGCTGCACGCACTTATAGGCAACGAATTCTTGATGTAGTTCCTAAAGGGGATGCCTTTAGCCCTTTGATGACGGCCTATCTTACAGATGATTTGTCTCCTGATGAGCTAGAGCTTGGTCAGCGTGAAGGTGTATTTACAGCGGCCAAGCTCTACCCAGCCAACTCAACAACTAACTCTACTGAAGGTGTGACTGACATAAGGGCCATTGACTCTGTGTTGGAGACGATGGAAAGTATTGGGTTGCCATTGCTTGTTCATGGAGAGGTTGCTGACCCAGATGTAGATATTTTTGATCGAGAAGCTGTATTTATTGATCGTTATTTGATCCCTTTATTAAATCGATTTCCTGAGCTTCGTGTTGTTTTGGAGCATATTACGACTGAGCAGGCAGTGCAATTTGTTGAATCAAGCTTGTCTCCTTTGGCTGCGACTATTACTCCTCATCATTTACAGATCAACCGAAATGCAATGTTTGCAGGTGGACTGAGAAGTGACTTTTATTGCTTGCCAGTTGCCAAGAGGGAACGTCACCGGATTGCTTTACGCAGAGCTGCTACTAGTGGAAAACCTTGCTTTTTTCTGGGCACTGACTCGGCTCCCCATGTTCGTGGTGCAAAGCAAAGTACTTGTGGCTGTGCTGGGATTTTTAATGCGCCTTGTGCTATTGAAAGTTATGCGGAAGTCTTTGAAGAGGAGGGAGCACTTCAGAGATTGGAAGCCTTTGCTAGTGAATTTGGCCCTTCTTTTTATGGCTTGCCTCTGAATGAAAAGAAAATCACTTTGAAGCGAAATGATTGTGTTGTGCCCTCTCTTATAGAGGTTCAAAACACAGACAAATGTTTTGAACATATTTTGCCCTATCACTCAGGAGAGACCTTGAGATGGTCGCTCTGTGAAGACGTCTGAAAGCTTTTTTGTTGGTTAAAGGAAATAGAAGAAGTCATTTCACTTAACTTTGTGGTTTATTTCCCTAAATTTATTTCTTGTATTGGCAACACTGGCAATTAAGAGAAATTGTTGTTTGATGCTCGTTTTCTCTAATGGGAGCAGGGGGACTTGAACCCCCACAGCCTTTTACGGCCTACGGATTTTAAGTCCGCTGCGTCTACCAATTCCGCCATGCTCCCTTGAAAGGTGGGCTAATGCCCTTCTTGGCATCTTAGATTTCAACAAGTAGTTTTCCAATAGTGTCTATACAGGCTCTAGATAGCTAGATCATGAACAACTCCCTGATTGTGTTAGGTGCCTATGCAGTGATGGGCTTCCTTTATTTAGTTGTTGTACCACTGTTTCTATTCTTTTGGATGAATAAACGCTGGTACATTATGGGCAAGTACGAGAGATTAGGCATCTACGGTCTTGTGTTCTTATTCTTTCCTGGTTTAATTTTGTTCGCTCCCTTTCTCAACCTTCGTTTAAATGGTCAGGGAGAGGTCTGAGCAATTGACACGTGCAAAGGTTTTTCAACTTGGCTTTTTAATTTTTGGGCTTGGTGCGATTGCTTATGGTGTTTTTAGCTTTATTGGGTTGGACACAACTTCTGCCGGGATCGCATCAGAGGCTCTGCTCGTAGCAATTGTGATTGGATGGACCGGTTCGTATCTCCTTCGTGTAGTGACCGGTAAGATGACCTTTATGGAGCAACGTAAACGTTATAGGCAAGCTTATGAGGAATTAACTAATGCTGAACTGCAGGCACGCTTTGACTCTTTATCTGAAGAGGAGCAGAGTCTCTTATTGAAAGAGCTAGAGGCTGAGCAAAGCACCCAAAACTGACCATCTGATTTATAAGTTCTTTAGAACTTGTCTATTCTATTTTTGCTTGATGACTTCTAAGACAGACTCTTCTGAGACTGAATCTTGTAAAAGATCCATTATTAGTGAGCAGTTTTCTCAAATAAAGAAGGAGGGACGTATTGCATTAATGCCTTTCCTCATGGCTGGGGATCCGGATCTAACCACCACTGCTGAAATCTTGCTATGTCTTCAAGAAAATGGTGCAGACATAATTGAACTAGGAATTCCATACAGTGATCCTCTCGCTGATGGTCCAGTTATTCAGGCAGCAGCAGCTCGAGCACTTAAATCGGGTACTACTCCTAAGCGAGTTCTTGAAATGTTATCTGGTTTGCGAGGCAAAATATCAATTCCTATTATTGTTTTCACGTATAGCAATCCGTTGCTTAACTGGGGCATGGAGCGCTTCTGTTATGAGGTTTCGGAAGCAGGTGGTGCTGGCATAGTTGTTCCAGATCTTCCTCTTGAGGAAGCAGAATTACTATCACCATTAGCATCAGCTCGTGGACTTGATTTGGTTCTACTAGTTGCCCCAACTACTCCTAAAGAGCGAATGGAAAGGATTGCACAAAGTAGTAAAGGGTTTACTTACCTGGTGAGTGTTACAGGTGTTACGGGTGAGAGATTAGTCATTCAGGACCGTGTGAAGGATCTGGTTAAACAGTTGAAAGAATCTTGCTCAAGTCCAGTAGCAGTTGGTTTTGGAATTTCTGGTCCTGAGCAAGTTCATCAGGTTCGTCGGTGGGGTGCTGATGGAGCGATTGTTGGGAGTGCACTTGTTAAGCGCATTGCTAATGCAGAGGATGGAAGTGCAGTTAATGAAGCCGGCCTTTTTTGCAAAAAGCTTCGTCAAGCTGTGAGCTAAGGGTGAATTCCTTTAGGCAGACTTTGTTATTCCTAAAAGTGCAATAAAAAAAAACCTGGAATTAATCCAGGGTTTTTTTTATGTTGGTGTATTTAATTGGTCTTGAGGTACCTAGCCAAGGTAAAGAAATTAATTAGTCGTCGTCATCATCGCTAGTGCCAGCTGGAACTAGCCTGATTTGCTTGCGACCTAACTTGATCTCAAATTCATCTCCTGATTTGAGGTCAAGTAGTGCTGTGTATGCTTTGCCAATCAAAAGATTGCCATTACCTTGAACAGTTGCAACATAGCTAAGTTTCCTGCCTCCTTTGCCTATACCCGCAACTCCTGTAGCTCCTAGGCTTACACCTTTGGCTTCAAGGAGTGATTCGTAGAAAGCTGTGAAGTTAAGACGTTCGCCACCATCCTTCTTTGTGGAGACATATCCACAAGCACGAACAAGATCCGATTTGCTGACATCACCTAGTTCTTTGACTTTGGTGAGCAGGTCGCTACCAGTTAGCATGATCAGTATTAGAGAGATCTACAAATAAACATAGCCTTTTTCTATCCCTTTGTGCAATTATTTCCAGGTAAATATTTCACGATGAGTGAAAAGCTATGGGTAAGGAGCGATTTGTTCTTTGGGGGACTTACTGCGAAAACGCGCTTGAAAAGCGATCACCTTTTCGTGAAGAGCACCTCAAACGGCTGGCTATTTTGAAAGAAAAAGGGTTACTGATCACCCTCGGCCCAACTAAATGTAGTACTCATGTTTTTGGTATTTTTGAAGCCACTAGTATGGATGCTGTTAAGACTCTTCTAGAAGAAGACGTTTATTGGAAGGAGGGGATTTGGACAGCCTTAGAGATTTATCCTTGGGTCCAAGCGTTCTGAGCTTGTTTCCATATCCAATTTGCAACGACTTGATCTCCTCCTTTACCAAGAACTTCTTCATATCCACTCATACTTCCTATCCCAATACGAGCAATTTCTGCTATCGCTTCGGGATTATCTAGCCCGCTACGTTTTAATGCTGCAAGCTTTAGGTTTTTACCTCTTCGAATGATATTTCCACCATTGAGGTGACAACCAGAGCAATGTTGTATGAAAAGATCCTTCCCGTTACTGGATTCAATTGCTGAAGTGAGAACAGGAAAGGCAAAAATTATTGTGACAAGGGCTCCTAGAAAAAAAACTTGGTAGATGAGCTTACTTATTACTTGAAGAAAGTGTTGAGGGCTTTCCATAAAAAACCTAGATCAAGAGAGATTGGTTAAAGCGATCTTGAGAGCAGGTTGATAGCTCGGCAACTCTTTAGAGATTAGCCATGGGTTAAGTCAATAGAGTCCCTAAGGAGATAGTTTTCTTGAAAAAAGACCATCTCTTCGTCATGCCATGTCAAAGTTTCTAAAAAAAGATTCTTTGGATCGAAATTACTACTTATGATGATCTGAATATTTATGAGACGTATTCGGTTTCATTGCTTTAGAGAAAAGCTATAAATTTGTTTTCACCGTTTTTGAAGGTTATCTTCTGCACTATGACTCAAAATGATGGGGAAGTGGTTAAGGAGGGATGAAGGATGGCTAAAGAAGATTTGAAGAAATTCTTATATAAGGTTGAGCAGCTTCAGCAAATGGTGAATTCGCTAAACCATTTCGATGATCGTAGAGATTTGTTGGCAGCTTGCGAAGACCATAATCAGGTTGTTAGCTTGGCCAGGTCTTGGGGATATGAGATAGGTAGGCGTTGGGGTGAGGCTGATTATGAACTGAGGCAATTAACTGAAGAAAACTTGTTAGGTAGACCTATCCCTTTAGATGGCCAACAAGACAAGTATTTAATTCAAGAAAGCTCTCATTGGAGGCTGGAACTGATCAGTTCTTGTAATTCAGCCTGTTATCACAATCGTTGGGATGAATTTAAGGAGCATGAATGGATGTTGATCCTGCGAGGCAGCCTACTTTTGAGATTAAAGGACTCTGACTCTATGGTTGAACTAAATGTAGGTGACCATTTTTATTTGGCTCCTCATAGCCTTCACAGGTTGGAAAAGACAGATCCTTCTCCAGGTAGTGCTTGGCTTGCTTTGTTCTGGATTGAGGAAGGTTGAGATTCCTGGTTTTTATAGTCATAACAAATTAGTTTTCACAGTCTTCACGGATTTCTTCTAACAAAAGGTCTAGTTGCCCAAATGGGTCTGCAATTTGGATTCCTTCTGAATTGATTGGATTATTGCTTGACCAAGCCTCTTCGATTTTGCAGAGTCTCGAAGCAATATTAGGCAAGCCTCCTTGCGAAAACTCTTGCTTTAAGACTTCAAGCAATGCAGGCATGCGAGAAGATGCTGCTTTAAGGCTATGTCGAAGATCCGCTTGAGTGCGTCCATGTTGTTTGAGCCAGTCCTTGAGAAGAAGGCCTAGTTCTTCCTCTACTTGAGGTGACCAAGGGGACATTTGCATCAGAGTGGGAACCATTTGTCCAGTTTGCGACTTGCTCTATTGCGGATTTCTGGGGTGATGTGGTTTCCCCATAAGCTTATGACTGCAGTTAGTGCGACTAGATCATCACTAAACCCAGCAACAGGAATTAGGTCCGGGACAAAATCCAAAGGCATTAATAGGTAAGTCAATGCTGCGAGCATTGTTAGCCTTGCTTGTGGTGGCGTCGATGGATCAATTATCATTTCCATCGCTTCTAAGGCTGGCTTGGCCAATGCTCTGCCTGCTTTGAGTAAAACCTTTCGCAGGACCCCCTCGTCAATTACTGTACTTTCTAAGACTTCTGCTTCTACTGTGTTTTCTTTAGATGTGTACTCATTAGCCATTTGTAAGTAGAGGCTTTGTATTTATATTTTTACTCGATATAAACTTTTCTATTGGAAGAAAACCATAATCTTTTTGATTTTCTTCCAATAGATGACTCTCCCTCAATATTTAGACATTAGTCTCTACAAGTCCATTTTGAAGTCCTGTCTTGCGCAGTTTGCGAAGAGCTCTCTGAACTACTTGCCTACAGTATTCACGACTACAGGTCATATGACGAGCTACTTCGGCTAAGGTTCGCCATTCATTTGAACCATCAAGTCCAAAGCGCAGAGTGATGATTGTTCTTTCTTTTGGTGTGAGGTTGGCTTGATTAAGTAAAGTCCAAGCTGATGCACTTCGTTCTGCTAACTCTGCAAGCTCCATAGGCGGTGTCTCATCGCTAGGAAGGATGTCCACAAGTTCGGATGGATCAGCCTTTGATTTGACAACTCCTTGAAGACTTATGGTGATACTTCTAAGTTCACATGCCAAAAGGTCTTCTACTTCATCCAATGGAAGTCTCATCGCTTTGGCTAATTGTTGAGATGATGGAGTTAATCCATTCGCCTGCATAAGGCGTGACTTTGCTGCTCGAAGTTTGGTTAACTTCTCATTTACATTTACTGGAATTCTAATAGTTCTGCTTTGCGTAGATAGAGCTCTATTTAGTCCTTGACGAATCCACCAATAGGCGTAAGTAGAAAAACGATGGCCACGAGTTGGATCATATTTCTCTACTGCTCTCGTAAGGCCAAGAGTCCCTTCTTGAATTAGATCAAGTAGTTCTAGGCCCTTGCCTTGATAACGCTTTGCCAAGTTCACTACAAGCCTTAGGTTTGCAGTGATCATCTGATCCTTGGCTTTCTCTCCTATTCTTAGAGTTCTCTTTTCAGCATCGGTATAGTCGCAAGCAGGTCCCTTCCCCCCGGCGAGATGACAGCGTTCAGTTAGTGCCAACATGGCCTGAACTTTTCTCCCCATTGTGAGTTCTTGTTCCGGTGTTAGGAGTTGGTGTCGACCGATCTCCCCAAGAAAGGCGCTTAATGAACTCACCATTTTTACGTCCTAGATATATTGAACCTAGGTCCAAAGTGTTTGCATTGCTAGTGCGTAAGAAAGAGTTCGGAATTCGCTTTTTATCTCTTATTGAATAGTTTTTGAATAAAGTGACCTTGCTTGTTGTTTGTATAAGTGCGTCGTTTGGCACTAAGGTCTTCCCGAGATTGATCTTGTTGTAGCTACTGTCATAAACGTTTCGTCTTGAATCCATGCCTCTGGGAACGGTTCTTGTCCCTCAACTTGCCAAAAGTGCTGGAATAGCCTACGTCCATTATTTGAGTTTCATGCTTTGCTTCGCTGCTTTGGCACTCGAGAGAAAGCTTATAAAGATTGATCTCAATCGTGCGGATGTCATCCAGATGGTCACCATAGATGTTATCTATGGCTTGGCTGGTCTAGCATTGTTAATTAGTGGAGTTTTAAGAGTTCTATATTTTGGTCAGGGGAGTATTTTTTATACACATAACCCATTGTTTTGGGTAAAAGTCGGGCTTTTTGTATTCGTTGGGTTGTTATCTCTATACCCCACTATCACATATATCCTCTGGGTGCTTCCTTTGAGGAAGGGTGAACTGCCAATTGTGAAGGAAAGTTTAGTGACAAGACTTCGCATTATTCTCAATATTGAGCTGATTGGATTTGCTTTGATACCTTTAATCGCAACATTTATGTCGCGAGGGGTAGGCTTGCCAACTTTGTAAGTTAATCATGGGATGGTGATTTTTTATTGACAAGAAATAACTCCCAAATTGATTGCTAAGAAAGACTTTTGTATCGTTATTTGCTTAACAAGGGTAAGAACTTTCTCTTTATTCAATTATTCAGGCCTAATTAATATTGGAATGCCTCATTGAGAGTTCGCTTGGCGTCGAGGCGCTCCTTTTCTGCTCTCTAAAACCTCAAGTACATCTCTCCACGGGACACCATGGTGAGCAATGGCAACTTGCAGGTGATAGATAAGGTCTGCCGCTTCATTGGCTATAGAGCTATTGTTTTCGTCCTTACATGCCATGACAAACTCTGCACTTTCTTCTCCAATCTTCTTTAGTATTTTATTGTCACCACCTTGAAAAAGATTGTTTGTATAGCTGTTGGGTTCTGGAGAAAATTTTCGATGGTTGATTACGTTGAAAAGCTCACTACAGGCATCTGAGGGAGGTAGTAGTGAAAGCTGTTCTTCTTTATTGGTTTGCTGTTCTCCTGCTTGCTCGAAGAAACAGCTTCTTAAGCCTGTATGGCATGCAACGGATCCTGTTTGTTTAATGGTTAGAAGGATTACGTCCGCATCGCAGTCGTAACGAATGCCTTTTAGCAGTTGAGTATGTCCACTTGTTTCTCCTTTATGCCAGATCTCTTTTCGAGAACGGCTCCAATAGTGGACCTCTCCGCTGCTAATTGTTAGTTCAATAGAGCTGCGATTCATCCAGGCCAGCATCAGAACGGCACCATCGAGCCAGTCTTGAGCGATCGCTGGGATAAGTCCGTCTTTGTTAAAACGGAGTTTCTCTATGAATGCTTTGTTCAGGTGCTGCATTTGTTCTTAAGACAATTGTTACTAGGCATTTGATCCTTTTTACTCTTGGTAAAAGTGTTTTAGATGGACATGCCACCATTTAGCCATACCTGTAGCAAGCTTTTCGAGGGGTATCCTTGCTGCCATAGACAATGGCAGCATCCAGGTCATTGTCGATTCGTTCATGGCTATAGCCGTAGCTTTAAATTTTGGTTTGCGGCTGAAAAGCTAGATGAATATGGTTTTGTGGTTGATTTTTCTAGCCTTATGCCGCTTCAGGAGAAATTGCGGAATCAGTTTGATCACACTTTTTTAGTGAATTTTGATGACCCTCTGTTGCCTCAATGGCAACAGCTTAATTCTGAAGGGGCCTTGGATCTTCGGGTTATGGAAAATGTAGGTATGGAATCAAGTGCAGAACTTGTTTGGCGTTGGGCTAATTCAATTTTATTTCAAAGAGATACTGGCAGAACTTGCTGTTGGAAAACACAAGCTAGAGAGAATCAATTTAATTCTGCATCTTTTGAATTGATCCCTGAATGGTTTAAGACGAGCCATCACTAGTAGTAGTAAAGAGCAGCCGCTCCTTGCTATTGGCTAAATATGAATAAGGGAGCAAGTAAATCTTTTAGACTGAGCTCAGTGTAGTAACTAGGGCATCACCCTTTAATTGAAAACAAGGAGTTCATCTTTAAGGTCTACAGAGACCATTTGTCCTGTAGAATATTTTCCAGAAAGTATAGCTTTTG
The DNA here is from genome assembly GCA_003216035.1 of Prochlorococcus sp. AG-409-B13. Lineage (GTDB taxonomy): Bacteria > Cyanobacteriota > Cyanobacteriia > PCC-6307 > Cyanobiaceae > AG-409-B13. The sequence continues at coordinate 28,594 of QCJM01000011.1, read as the reverse complement.
CAATCGGTGTTTCTAGCTCTTGCTGGATAGCTCTTTTTAAAGGCCTAGCACCATAATTTTGATCATATCTTAAATCTACAAGCCAATTTGTAGCAGCCTTGCTAATAGTAAGGCTCATATTTTTTGCCTTTAGTCTTTCATTTAGCCTAGATACTTGTAATGAAACTATCTGGTGAAGCTCTTCTTTGCTAAGACGATGAAAGATAATTGTTTCGTCTAATCTGTTGAGAAATTCTGGCTTGAAGTTTTGTTTTAAGCACTCGTTAACTACACTCTCAATTTCTTTTTGGCTGTTTTCTTTCCCTGAAGCATTTATGATTGATTGACTTCCAATATTGCTGGTCAGAATTAGAATTGTATTTGTAAAATTAATAGTATGACCTTGCCCATCAGTTATACGACCTTCGTCAAGAACTTGTAGTAATATATTGAAAATATCAGTATGAGCTTTTTCTAGTTCATCGAATAGAATAACTGAATAAGGATGATGACGAATTGCCTCAGTGAGTTGACCACCTGACTCATAACCTATGTATCCAGGTGGTGCCCCTATTAAACGACTGACTGAGTGCTTCTCCATATATTCAGACATGTCAATTCGAATAATCGAACTATCATTGTCAAACAATTGTTCTGCTAATGCTTTAGATAGCTCTGTTTTCCCGACTCCAGTAGGTCCTAGAAATAGAAAGCTCGCTATGGGACGATTTGGATCGTTCATCCCTGCCCTTGAGCGCTGAATTGCACTCGAAACTGCTTTTACAGCTTCCTTTTGCCCAATTACTCGTTTATGGAGCTCAGTCTCTAAGGACAAGAGCTTTTCCATTTCTGATTGAACTAACTTGGAAAGTGGAATATTTGTCCACTTAGAGATCACTTCGGCGATATCATTCTCCATAACCTCTTCTCTAAGAAGAGATTTATCTTCCGAGGTGCTCTCTTTGGCTATTACCCTTTCTTGCTCGATAAGATTCTTTTGAAGAGTCCCTAGGGTGCCATACTCAAGCTCAGCTGCTTTATTGAGATCATAGTTACGCTTGGCTTGTTCTATCTGTAGTTGAACACGTTCAATTTCCTCTTTGATTGATGAAAGCTTATTTATTGACCCTTTTTCAGCTTTCCATTTTTTGTTAAGAGACTCTTGATGAATTGATAATTCTTTAAGCTCAATTTTGATTCGATTTAGACGTTCTTTGCTTATTAAGTCTGATTCACGATTAAGTGAAAGTTTTTCCATTTCAAGTTGCAATATCTTTCGATCTATCTCATCAATTTCTTCTGGTTTAGAAGTGATCTCTACTTTTAGCCTTGAAGCAGATTCATCCACTAAGTCTATGGCCTTATCTGGTAGGAAACGATCGGGGATGTATCGATCGCTTAATGCAGCAGCTGCAACAAGTGCATTGTCTGAAATACGAACTCCGTGATGGACTTCGTAACGTTCTTTTAGGCCGCGTAGGATAGAAATTGTGTCTTCTACGGTTGGTTGATTAATAAGTATTTGCTGAAATCTTCTTTCTAATGCCGGGTCTTTTTCAATGTGTTGTCGGTGCTCATTTAGCGTTGTGGCCCCAATACATCTCAGTTCTCCTCTGGCCAGCATAGGTTTTAGGAGGTTGCTTGCATCCATGGCACCTCCATTGGCTCCCGCACCAACAACGGTATGTATTTCATCAATGAAAAGAATGATTTGACCCTCTGATGTTGTTACTTCTTTAAGGACAGCCTTTAGGCGCTCCTCAAATTCTCCGCGATATTTAGCACCAGCAATAAGTGCACCCATATCTAGAGTGATCAGCTGTCGTTTCTCAAGAACAGTAGGGATATCTCCGTTCACTATCCTTTGTGCTAATCCTTCGACGATTGCTGTTTTGCCTACCCCTGGCTCTCCTATGAGTACAGGGTTGTTTTTTGTGCGCCTACTAAGAATTTGTATGGTTCTTCTGATTTCATCGTCTCTTCCAATGACTGGGTCTAGTTTCCCTTCTCGGGCGGCAGCTGTCAGGTCACGTCCATATTTCTCTAAGGCTTCATACTTTCCTTCAGGGTTTTGATCAGTCACCTTTTGGTTTCCTCTAATTATATTGATTGCTGAGCGCAATTTGTCTTTTTCAACGTTCGCCTCAATTAGGAACTTACTACAACAGCGATTATCATCAGCCAGAGCGAGCAAAAGGTGCTCGACAGAAATAAAGCTATCTCTGTAGAATTGCTTGAGTTGCTCGGCCTGGCCAATAACCTCAATTAGCCCTTTGCCTATATATAAAGATTCTGGAGGTGATTTCATTGTAGGTTGATTCTTTATATAGGCTTCAATTTTTTGCTGAAGATCACTTAGTGATCCTTTTGCTCTTTTTAGTATATTTTGGGCTAGTTCGTTATCTTTAAGAAAAGAAAGTAATAGATGCTCACTTTCTATATGTTGTTGATTTTTCTCCTGAGCTAGTTTCTGTGCGGAAACAATTGAGCCCCAAGCCTTTTCTGTAAATTGCTCCGCCTTGGGCTGCATGATTGCTCCTTGCTATGAGTTAGATCTTATTAATAGTTCTCACTAAAGATAAGTGGGGTAACCGATCTTTTAGGTTCGGAATTCACTTGATGGGCTTTTAAAAAGGATAAAAACTAGTTCTTTGGGCTTGTCTTTCCCAATTCTTTTAAAGGCTTAGCCCTCGCCACCTTTTCTTAGATACTTGCTTTTTGGGTGGAATATTTACCTGAAAAAGTGGCCTCTAATTGATATGTTGAGGATTCTGCTATCGGGCTTGTCTTCTTATCGGAGCTATTTTGCTTGCATCAAACCAACAAAGCGCCTTTTCAGCTGTGCTATCTTCTTCTATGTCCCGAAGGCTAACTGAGAAGCCATAGTTTGAAGCCAGATTTAATAGCTTTTGTTTATCTGTGCATGAACTAATTGCCTCTCTTAAAGATGAACTATGTTCAGCGGCGTGAATGAAATCAAGAAAGGCTTGACGGGTCATCTTGGATTATTTTATAGAAAGCTATGACTTTAAATATTATATTAATGTCCATTAGGCAGTTAATAATTCTCGCTTGAATAAGCTTAAATAAAAAAAAATACTTAAAAGAGAAGGGTATTTACTCTTTTAAGTATTTTTTTTTATTTAGAAGCGATTCCTGAGAGTCTTTAGGAAGGGTTGTCTCAGTTGACAACCACCTTCCCGACCATCCCAGCCCCACGATGTGGCTCACAGTAGAACTCGTATGTTCCGGCTGAAGCAAATGTCTTTTCCCAGGACTCACCAGGGGCAAAGGCAAGATCAGCGTGGCTTAGTTCTTCATGTCCGTCAAATACAGCATTGTGTGGGGCTAATTTGTTGTTGACAAACTTGACTGTGTCTCCGGCGCTAATGGTTAGTGTGCTTGGAGAGAAAGCCAGCATGCCATCGTCTGTTCCTAGCTTGACCTCAACTGTTGAAGCTTGAGCTGAGGAAACCCCAATAGCTAAAACCAGGAAGAAGGCGCAGCAAGTTGCCGCAATAGAACGTAGTAATGAAACCATGGGAACATTTTCTTTCTAATAGATTTTACCTTGTTTTAGAGAATTGATACCCCTAGGCAGGCCAGAATTGGCAAGAATTTGTTCAAGAGTTCTTGCGTGGCTGGTTCCTCCCATCTTTTCAGGAGGGGTTATTGGGTCGTGTACGAAGTGACGTTGGCTGATGCTGAAACGATCCCAGTCACTTATTTGTATTGGAAGAACTTTTATTAATGCCTCGATTAACCAACCCCAGAGTGGTATCTGTGGAGTTTTCTTAAGTCCTTTCCATTTCCGAATTTCATCTATTGCTTGATTAAGGGAGATGGAAGGTTGAGCCATGACAAGCTTCCTTAGCGCGCTTTGCCCAGGCTCACTGTTTTGTGTATGCGGATTGGTGGCCAGATTGCCACAAATAAAAGCTATATCTGCTGCGTGAATAAAGTGAAAATTAGAGTCAGCTTTCAGCCAGCGAGCTAGCCATATCCATTGACTGGCTTCTTTGAGGCCTTCTGTTAGATAGCTTGTTGGGAAATTACTTTTACCATCGACTCTCCCACCAAAAACGAGTGTAGGAAATACAGCAATAATTCTTTCAGCAAATGGGTGTTTTTCTAGTTCTTGTAAGCATTTTGCTTTGGTTTGAATGTATTCCGTTCCATAAAGAAATGCTTCTGGTAATGGTTGAAGATGTTTGTTCAGAATGCTGGCAGTTGAAAAATAGATTATTTGCTCTATTAGTTCCGGATTCAATAATTTTAGTAATTTCTTGACGGCTATTACATTTACCTGTTCTGCTCTGTAGGGATCCCCCCAAGCTGTAGCAGTATGGATAACCCTAGTTACTTCTGAAAGGTCATTGGCGAAAATATTTGCCTGTCTTAAATCGCCTACAAGTAGGCGCACTCTTGGATGATTTTTCGGGATTGAGGACAGTTTTCTAGGGTCTCTCAACCATAGAAATAATTCTGCATCTGAATTCTCTAATAACCAAGTGGCTGTGTACTGGCCTACACAGCCACTTGCACCTGTGATCAGGATTTTTGACTTACTCAAGTGGCGGCATTAATTAAATTTTGGACGTCTTTCCCAGCCTCAAAGAATACTCTTGCATTTTCCTCAGGGGTCCCAGGCAAAATTCCATGGCCAAGATTAAGGATGTGTCGTCTTCCCTTGGCTTTGATAACTGTATCTACAATCCGATTGCGAATTGCTTCTGGAGTTCCAAATAGGAGTCCTGGGTCAACATTGCCTTGAACTCCTACATGGTTGGGGAGGCGTGAACAACCGTCTGACATGTCAACAGTCCAGTCCAAGGAAACTATGTCAACGCCAGTTTGTCCCATCCTCTCTAATACTCCAGCGCTTCCAGAGATGTAAAGGATCATTGGTGTATCTGGATGGGTGGATTTGACTAGATCAACAACTTTTTTTTGATAAGGGGCTGCGAATATGTCGAAATCGATTGGGCTTAGTTGCCCTGCCCAAGAATCAAACATCTGAACAACTTGGGCTCCTGAATCAATCTGGTATCTCAAATAGGCGGCAATTGATTCAGCAAAATGGTTCAAAAGGCTATGTAAAAGCTCTGGCTCTTGGAAAGCCATGGCTTTTATGACAGCATAATTTTTGCTGCTTTTACCTTCAACTACATAGGCAGCTAGTGTCCATGGTGCACCTACGAAACCGAGAACAGCTGCTCGGTTCCCGACACTTTGACGGAGGCGTCCGAGTACCTCGCCAACAAAGTGCATTGACTCTTTTGGTTCTAAAGCTTTAAGGGCTTTGACTTGACTCTGTTGCCTAATTGGATCTTGTATGACTGGTCCTTTGCTTTCAACTATGTCGAAGTCAATTCCCATCCCTGGAAGCGGAGTGAGGATATCTGAGAAAAGGATGACTCCATCGGGTTGAAAAGCCTCGAAAGGCTGCATGGAGATTTCATAAGACAAATCAGGATTCTCTGAGCGCTCTCTAAAGCTGGGGTGGCGATCTCTCAAATCCCTATATACCTTCATGTACCTTCCTGCCTGACGCATCATCCATACGGGAGGACGATCCACAGACTCACCGCGCGCTGCTCGGAGTAATAGGGGCAGGGAGTCTCTCATCATGAGGTAATAGTCAAGCCGGAAACTTACTTGAGGGTGTTCCTAGTCAGGTAGATACCTAAAAGCAGAAAGGACTTACGTCACACGTTTTGTAATTTTTTGCTGTCCTTGGAAGTGCTTTTTGGATCATGCCGAAATACCAAGACACTCAATGGTGGAAGGCAAAGATCAAGTGAATGCTCGTAACCATGGATGTTCCATTGATCCGAGTATTTCCCGCCCATGTTGCCCTTGTTGCTTCCTCCATATCGAGCCCCATCAGTATTGAGAATTTCTTCGTAATACCCTTGATTTGGAACTCCTATCCTGTAGTTGGAGTGATTCTCGGGGGTGAAATTAGCAACTATTACAAGCCATGAACCACCAGAATTCTCACGTCTCATGAAACTGATAACTGAATGTCGATTGTCGGTGCAGTCGATCCATTGGAAACCAAATTGATCAAAGTCATCTCTCCACAAAGCAGGCTCTGACTTGTAAAGAATGTTGAGGTCATCTACTAGATGTTGAATGCCTTGGTGAGGCTGGAAATTTAGAAGGTCCCATTGAAGATCTCCCCAGACATTCCATTCTTGACGTTGACCAAACTCCATTCCCATAAAAATTGTTTTTTTCCCAGGATGTGTCCACATATAAGCTAAAAGTGCACGGGTATTTGCATATTTTTGCCAATCATCTCCTGGCATTTTGTGAAGTAGATGACTCTTGCCATGAACTACTTCGTCATGACTCAGTGCGAGCATAAAATTTTCAGTGTAGTTATACCAAATAGAGAAGGTAATATTATTTTGATGAAATTGTCTAAACCAAGGGTCTAGCTCAAAATAATCAAGCATGTCGTGCATCCAACCCATATTCCACTTGAGATTGAAGCCCAGTCCTCCAATATCAGTTGGTTGGGTAACCATTGGCCATGTGGTTGATTCTTCAGCTATAGATAATGCCCCTGGAAAATGTTCAAAAAGTACATGATTAGCTTGTTGGAGGAAACGAACAGCTTCAGTATTTTCTCTTCCCCCATTCTCATTTGGTATCCATTCTCCATCTGGACGGAGATAGTCCCTATATAGCATTGAAGCAACTGCATCTACACGGATTCCATCAATATGGAATTGTTCGAACCAATACACCAAGTTTGCAACTAAGAAATTGCGAACTTCATTGCGACTGTAATTAAAAATAAGTGTGCCCCACTCTTTATGTTCTCCAATTCGGGGATCTGAGTGTTCGTAAAGGTGAGTTCCATCAAAAAAGGCAAGTCCATGGCCATCTTTAGGGAAGTGGCCTGGAACCCAATCAAGGATGATACCTATTCCTTCTTGATGGCATTGATTTATAAATGATCGAAACTCATCAGGTGTTCCATATCTGCTCGTTGGGGCATACCAGCCAGTTACTTGATATCCCCATGAACCATCAAATGGATGCTCTGAAATAGGCATCAATTCAATATGAGTAAAACCTCTTTCTTTTACATAGGGAATAAGTTTTTCTGTGAGCTCTGAATATGTAAGTAATCTTGCACCTGGTTTCATATCTGCAGCTGGAACTGGTGCTCTATGTGTTCCATTTTTTTCTATATATGGTGAATCTGCTGAGGCATGCATCCAGCTGCCTAAATGCATTTCATAGACAGAGATAGGTTTGTTTAGAGAGTTATTATCATCGCGTTCAGATATCCAAGCTTGGTCATTCCATTCAAAGCTGTCAAGCTTGGTTACTAATGAACTCGTTGCTGGCCTAACTTCATGCTGAAATCCATATGGGTCCGCTTTTTGATAGCAATGCCCATTTTGTGTCCTGATTTCATATTTATAAAGGGCTCCTTCTGTTAGGCCAGGAATAAATAATTCCCAGAGCCCACCTTGCCGTAGCTGCATTGGATGATGTCTCCCATCCCAGGAGTTGTGATCGCCAATAACTGAAACGCTTCGAGCATGGGGAGCCCATAGGCAAAACATCACTCCTTCAATTTGATTACGATCAATTAGATGGGCCCCCATTCTGCGCCAAATATGGTGATGGTTTCCTTCAGCAAATAGGTGCCGATCTACTTCCCCCATCCATTCATCTCTAAAGGCCCACGGATCGTTTTGTTCATGTTCTATCCCGCCTCTTTTGACTTTTAAGGTATAAGCGTTGCCAGGGTCTTCATTTACTAGGGCCTCGAAGATCCAAGGGTGGTGAATATTTCCCATGGCAAAAGAATTGCCTTGAGTTAGCAGTACTACTTCCTCTGCTTCAGGCATCCATATGCGGATTATCCACTTGTTTTCATGCGGTTGAGGACCTAAAACTGCAAAGGGATGGTCGTGCCTGCATTCAGCAAGTCTTTGTCCTTCTTCCGCCATCCAGTCGAAGGCAACACTGGTGGACATCACTCAAATGCAAGGTAGTTGGAGAGCTTAATCTGATGCGAGTACATCTAGTAAGCCTTAGTCATTTAAAAGGGGATCGAAATGAAGCTTTGACTTGACAAGGTGCATTTTCAGTGTCACAACATTGCACTCAGCATCAGTGGGCCCGCAAACCTTGTGACCATCACCAGGATTTATTCCTATAGCTGGCCAAGCTGAACCAGCAATGGAAATCCGAAGACAATCACCCTGGCTTAATTCCGCAAGCATTGGTTGGAGCAAGATTTTGCGAGGAATGCAAAGCTTGGAATGATCTCCTAGAACTCTTAGAAAGCCTGTAGAAAGTTGTTTTACTTTCTTTTGGCTTTTTTCTACTACCGAAAGAGCAACACAGATATCGAAACCTTTCCTATCAGCCTCAACAACAATTTCAAGAGATGGAATTCCTTCTAGTTGGATCGAATGTTCTAATGGTTTAGTTGTGAACGTCGCAACATCAGCGCGTTGATCTATTTCATTTCTCTCTGCTTCACCAGGCTGAGGACTTAAGTGTCCTCCTATTGATGGAACAGGTCTCCAGGGATCGTGTACAAGATGGATTAAACCTTCCCCATTGCTTTCAGGCACTAGGATTCCATCTTTAGAATCGATACATGCCATCCCATTACTTTTTAGTCCCCATGTTGACTCTATTTTGCCATTAGAAGATCTTGATTTGCTTGGAGTTTGCCAGCACTTTTTTGTGAGGTTCCATATTATTTTCTTTGACAATTTTTGACTGTTTGTTTTTGTAGTTGATTTAAGATGTCTATTGAAGAAATTTAGATGAAGTTGCTGGGAGTTTTCCCACCATTGCAAATGATTGGCTGGCCCAATATGAAGCTCTGGCTCGCCACCAGCTTCGGTAGATTGTTTATAAATATCTAAGATGCCTTTGAGGTGTGGATCCCACCAACCTCCGATAAGAAGCATTGGCGTCCTTAGCCAAGTTTTTAAGGGTTTATGAATAAGCCAATCAGGGTGATTTTCATGGCTGGAGTTCTCTAGCCATTGAATTGCCATCCCTTCTGGATCGTAACTTTTAAGTAAAAGATGTCCTTTCCTTAGATAGCTCCCGTTTTCAAGACTTCGTCGAATTTTTTCCCAAGCTTTGTAGTCTTTTGCCTTTCGGGCTTTAAGGGCAGCAATTTGTAAGCCCCAGGAAATGCCTAAGTGCCACCAATATGCTCCTCCATCACAACTCCAGTGGGCACATTCATTAAGGCCTGTCATGGCTGGGGCTAGGCAGTCAGGAGGGGGGGTGCCAGGTTCGGCAATTAATTGCGTAAGCCCTTGATAAGAAAAGCCATATGTGCCTAATTTCCCGTTGCACTCAGGCAAAGTTCTGACCCATGCATGTGTCTGACTGGTATCAGTTGATTCTTGTTTGAAGCCTAAGAATTCGCCTCCTGAGCCTCCTTGCCCCCGAACGTCTTGGATGATCACTATGTAGCCTTGAGATGCCCACCATGCAGGATGCAAATAAGTCACTGTTGAGGCGATTTCTCGACCATATGGCTGTCTCATCAATAATGCAGGCCATGGGCCTCCCTCCTTGGGCACCCAAATTTTTGATAGAAGATCTATGCCATCTCTAAGTGTCAGTATTTCTTCACGGCAGCTTACGCATTTCATTGCTGGTTTTTCGTTTAATAAACCTCAGGGCAGTGAAGGCCAATTACATATATAGACAAGATCTCTGCATCGATTTCGTTGAGATTACGTTGTCTAGAAATTTCCTTTATGGCTTCTTTTGAACTCGCTGAGTTCCCTTGAGAGTTGAGTGTTTGGAATTTTCGACACATTGCCTGGGCTTCTTGAGGGTTGCGTTTTACATTCTCAAAAAGATTTGATTGGGCTTGGACTATCGACGTAGTCGTAAGTGTCATCAAAATGAGAGCGGGGAATTGACGCATTTTCCACCGGTCATACACTTACTCACATTTCAGACGTATAACCCTGCTTGATGGGGCTTTGTTAGGTCAGTTTTGTATTTGCCTATTTTTTGCTTTTTGAATCCAGGAGTGAGCTTTTGTCAGGTCTAGGACGGGTTCTCTTCCAGTTCGAAGTTGTCTTTCAAGGCGCCCTGTTTTTTGAATTAACTCTTGTGGGGTTAATGAAGCTAGGGCAGTAATAGAAGCAATCCCCGCATGCATTAGTAAGGCAGCATTGGCCTGGGATAGATTGAGATCACAAACAAGCGTTGCTATACCTCGAAGGCGCTTAAAGTTTCGGCTAGTACCACGTCCATTTTTTACTAGTGCAGATATTTGTCTATCTGTAAGGGACTTAAGTGAAAACCAAGTGCTTATGCCGTGAGCAAGGAGCAGTTTTTCTTCCTCATGAAAATTTTTGCTTAGATCTTGTAAGGGTTTTTCAGGGCCCATTGTTTAGTTGAGTTGGTTTAGTTGTGATGTTCCTACTGAAATCTCTTATTACTTCTCCTAGAATTACTGGGGTGCTTATACCTTCCTCAGAAGCTTCTAGCTTGCGAATTTTCACATGCACCACGCCCCCATTTCGGCCTCCTCCTTTGATATTTCCTGCTATTTGCTCAAGGGTGGGTTGAATCGCTTCGTTGGGAAAATTATCGGATGCCTGAATAATTACAAGGTCAGAACCGTTGTCATATACAACAGGTGCGTATTGAGCTCCTTCCACTAATAAAGGTGGTGAATAGCTTGTTGAAAAAGCCCAACAGCTTATCGATAACAAAAAAGTGAAAACTGTTGCGCCAACAAGACGAAATCTGACCCCCCAATTGACTATGAAAGAGATCAAGGTGATTAATAGGAGGCCTAGGCCTGACCATGCAAGCCATGTTGTTGAATCCTCTAGGAGTTCTAAAAGGGACATAAGCTGGTGAACATCACATTAAGTTCTTATAGTTCAATTACTCCCTCGAAGGTTGAGTAAAAGCAATGGGAGTGAGGATCAAATCCTTAAAAGCGGTGCGTTGGAGTCTTGCAGGGACTCTGATCATTATTGGGGGTGGGGTTGTTTGGTTTTCTGTTGATCGCTTAGCGGGTTCAATTTTTAATCGTACTCGTTCTGGACTAGAGGAAAAGCTTTCTAAACCACTCGGTCATCCTTTGTTGATTGGGCCATATAGAGGTCTAAGGCCTTGGGGTATTTCTATTGGGAAGACAAAGTTGCTTCCTGGTTTTGATGATCAATCAACGGCAACTTTTTCTGCATTAACAATCAAGCTTGCTCCTCTAGCGAGCTTGATTAAATGGCGGCCAGTAGTAATTGTTAGGCCTGAGGGGGCAAAGTTAAACTTATTGCCCAATCAGAAAGGATCTTATTGGGTAACTGGTGCATCGGAGTATGAGAAACCCCCAAAGATTGATTTGCGTGTTCGATTACTTCAACCTGCAAAGGTTCTTATTGAGCCTTCAAAACTTGAAATCACTGCAATTGCCGATGCTTCTTTTGGGATTGCTGAGAGGGAAGTCGCTGGATCTATTCAATTAGGATTCCCTAATAGAGGAAGCTTGCTTTTAAAAGGGAAAGGGTTTTGGAATCGATTGGAATTAAGGGCGAGGGCACGTTTGAAAAGAGTGAAACTTGAACCTTTTGAAGGAATCCTCTCTGCAAAAACAGATTTCAAGGCAAAAGGTCAACTTGATGGAGATTTTGTGTTGGGATTTAAGGAAGGATTAGTTGATTGCCAAGGTGATTTGACCCTCGCAGATTTTGTGGTTAGTGGTGGAATCCTTAAAGATGCACTTTCCTCTTTGAAAACAAATGTTAGCTGTCAAGATAAGTTACTTATTGTGCCAACAAATGAATGGAAATATGGCCCATGGAGGGCTTTGGTTAGAGCAGATCTTCCTCTGAATAAAACAGGCAGGTTGAACTTAGGAGTTTCCAGTTCTTTGCGGTTAAATGAAGTAAATAGTTCTGAGTTAAAAATTGAAGCAAAACTGCCATTACTTTTTGATGAAACAGGCATAAATGTTGGGGACCTTTTAGCTGAATTAGACCTAAGCCCTTTCCCGTTGATTTCTGTGGGATCTCTTCTTGGCAGCTCTATGTCAGGTACTCTTTCAGCTAAAGGACAAATTAGTGGAACTTTCTCGGATCTAAATACCAACCTCTCAATAGGAGTAGTTAATCCTCAATTTAATGGCATTCGTCTACAGGAAGAATGGCGAGGAAAGTTTGTCGGCCTTCCAGGAGGGGGGGGAGACCTTCAGATGTCTTCAACTGGAGCAGCTGTCCCAGGAACACTGACTGCTCGTTTTCTACAGAATTGGTCGCTGGAAAATATGACTATCAACCGTTTAGGTGGTCGGATTTTTTTGGAGGGTTCTCCAAGGGGGTTTCGCTGGGATGCAGAAGGCTTCAGGTTGGATCGTGTCGAGGTTGCAATTCCTCCTGAGAAAAGTTTCAAACGCATTTTTGGAGAATTAGGAGGTGAGGGCAACGTTGGTATTAATCCAATTTCTATGGATGGTCGGATTACTTTGCGATATCCACGCTTGATGGGACTTCGATTGGGGGAGGCTCAATTAAAAGGTAATTATCTCCCAAGTAAAAAATACACAGTACAGGGTGAGTTCTTCCCCCCAGATATGGGTAAAGTTTCTCTCAATGCGGAAGGGCTTTTAGGTGGCCGATTCTTAGCAACTGCTGAGGTTAATGGTGTGAGTGCTCGTTGGCTGACTTCTACTGCACTTCAAATACCCAAAATCAATCTTAATGCGCCTACTGCTAGTGGAGATTTAAAGGATTTGAAAGGTCTTTTTGTAGAGTCTCTTGGTAACTCGCTTGATGGTCAACTGAAGGCGTTGGCTATATCGCAGGCATCGCTCAGAAAAGAAAGTCAACTTAATCAAGAAGAGAATGTAATTAACCCAGATAAACTTCGAGGAAAGGTTGATGCAAAGATCAAACTTGAAGGCCCTAATTTGGCAAACTTGAACTTAGCTATAAATCTTTCTGGAGGTTTATGGCCTGAGGGAATGAAGGATCAACTTGATCTTCAGATTAAACCCTTTGTCGCAACATTGAAGGGTCCACTCCAAGGTGGAGTTGGTGAATTCTCGTTGATAAATATTCCATTTGCCCTTCTTTCTTTGGTGGCGCCCGTTCCCTCTTCGCTGCAGGGGGTTCTTGGGTTTTCGGGAAGATACAAAATAGGAAAAGGAACTACTGAGGTGACAGCTGACTGCGTTATTAAAGATGCTCGTTTGGCAGAGAATTCTTTTGTTTTAGAAAGAGGTAAGCTCTTTCTATCGGATTCATTCTTGAAGATTGATTTAGCAATGAAGAGTGAATCTTCAACAGAAACTATCAAATTAATTGGTCAAGTCCCATTGAATTCCTCTATGCCAATTGACTTAAGGGTTGAAAGCCATGGAGATGGCCTTAGATTTTTAGATGGAGTAACAGACGGTGTCGTTTCTTGGAATAAGGGAACAGCCGATTTCAGGTTGTTAGTTCAAGGGACTTTTGAGGATCCAAAGGTAAATGGTTTTTTGGTTCTGAAAAATGGTGAATTTGTAGTTTTGGAAAAGTCTGTAAAAGATTTAGACAGCTTAATGATTTTTGATTTTAATCGAGTTGAGGTGCAAAGCTTTATGGCTAGGATTGGCTCTAAGGGAGTGTTACGTAGCAGTGGTGCTATTGCATTGTTTAATTCAGAGAAAGAAGAGGACCAGCCATTGCTTATAGAGATGAGTAAGGTCCCACTTAAATTGCCGGTAACTGACGTAGAGGTGGAATCTAATTTGATAGTTAAAGATTCATTAAATAAGCCAAGGATAGGTGGGGATATTACTTTCAAAGAAGGTTTTATTTCTCCTCAACGATCAGGGACTGGAAGAAAGGTTGCTTTAAAAAATAAAAGTGATTCTACCTTTTCTGGAACTATTAAATCAACTCGACTACCAGAACAATCATGGGATCTTAAAGAGCCTTTGACTTTATTTGTGCAGGATGCCAAGGCTCCTGCAAGCAAGTTGTTGCGTGATGCTATCCCTACAAGTTTTTCTAAAGCTAGTTTTGATGACTTGAGAGTCCGCTTGGGTCCCAACTTGCGGATAACCAATCAGCCTTTGGCCGACTTCAAGACCTCAGGCCTCCTTAAACTTAATGGTTCATTTGATCAGAGTCTTAGTCCAAGTGGCGTGGTTCGTTTGACGAATGGACGTGTGAATCTCTTTACTACGACATTTAACTTGGATACAAGTGAACCGAATGTGGCAGTTTTTAGTCCCTCTATGGGTTTGATTCCTTATGTGGATGTGAAAATGACTAGCCGTGTTTCAGATACTGTGAGAGATGCAAGTAATCTTGCCTCATCGAGTGATTTTGCGACGAATGGCTCTGGATCCTTCGGCATCGGGGGCTCACGTTTCGTCAAAGTTGAGGTGGCAGCCATTGGGCCTGCGGACCGTCTTCAAGATAATTTCCAGTTACGTAGTACTCCTCCCATGCCTAGGAAGCAATTGTTGGGACTTATCGGGGGAAATTCTTTTACAAGATTGTTGGGTGGAGGTGAACGAGAAGTCTTGGCTAATGTATTAAGCAGGTCTTTGATCTCTCCTGCTCTTGGCAACATCACAGGAGCTTTTAGCGAAAGACTACAAATTTCTTTGTACTCCGCTTATGTAAATAGCCCTGAAGTGGTAGATGAAAGTTCTGATAGTCAAGTCGCCAGCTCAGAGGAAGCTTCTGCCAGCTTGTCTCCTCAGCAAGCTTGGGTAGCTGAAATGGGTATTGACTTAACTGATCGATTTAACTTCTCCGTGCAAACAACCCCAAACCGTAAAGACATTCCACCTCAGGGAACACTTACTTTCCAATTGAATCCAAGCATTGATCTGCTTGGCTCCTTGGATAAAAATGGTACTTGGCAGAGCGAACTCCAAATGTTTGTACGCTTTTGAGTAGGTGATCTCAATGGGAAGTCAATTTATTGGAGCTGATATCGGACTTACTTTTATTAAGGCTGGTCGCTTTGATGAGAGTGGAGAGCTTTTATCGAAGGCGCAAACTCAGTTGCCTCAACCTTCAATGCCAGGTGCTGTCACAGTGGATCTTTGCGAGTTAATTCAGTCGATAGATATAGCTTGCGAAGCTGGGTTTGTTGGAGTTCTTGTGAAAGGGGATGTTGACCCCAAAGGCAGGACCGTAAGAACATGTGTTTATTTCCCTGGATGGACTGATGTTCCTTTAGCTGACTGGTTGGAGCCCAGATTGAGAAGAAAGGTTGTCTTGTGTAAAGATAATGATTGTGCTCTTTTGGAAGAGGGGCGTAACTCTGAATCAAGTTCTCTGGATGATTCTTTTTTACTAACACTTCTTGCAGCACGATCGGCTTCTGATAAATTTTCGAGTCTGATTGTTTTCCCTTAGACGAGATGATTAATGTCTGCTAATTAGTTGTGATGAAAACCTTTCCAGAAGTTCAAGAACCTTCATCAGAATTGCTTCGACGAGCTTTTGATGTTCGTCGTGCTGCTACAGCTTTAGGTCAGGCTACAGATGAACAGAGACGAAGCGCTCTTTTATTGATGGCTGATGCTTTATCTGATAGGGCTAAGGAGATAGTTGAGGCAAACCTCATAGACCTTGAGAGGTCTGCTAATGAAGGCCTTTCAAGGGCATTAATGGCGAGATTAAAACTCAATGAAGATAAGTTGATAGGAGCGATAAATGGAGTGCGTAAAGTTGCACTTTTGCCTGACCCGCTAGGCCTGGTTCAGTTGAATAGGGAATTAGATAAAGGGCTTTCCCTTGAGCGGATAACTGTTCCTTTGGGAGTTTTAGGGGTGATATTTGAAGCCAGACCTGATGCCGTGATTCAGATTGCTTCGCTGGCTATTCGCTCAGGCAATGGAGCGCTCCTTAAAGGAGGTAGTGAAGCAAGTTGTACAAATAAGTCAATTATGTCTGCGCTTCAAGATGGGCTGTCGAGCTCAGAGGTTCAACCGGAAGCTCTCTACTTGTTGACTACTCGTCAAGAGAGTTTGTCAATGCTTCGTTTGGATGGATTGGTTGACATAATCATCCCACGAGGAAGTAATGAGCTTGTTCAATTTATTCAGGACAATACACGTATCCCCGTGCTTGGTCATGCTGATGGGATTTGTCATCTTTATGTTGATTCGGAGGTTGATCTTCTCCAAGCACTTCGAATTGCTATAGATAGCAAGACTCAATATCCAGCTGCTTGTAATGCCATTGAAACTTTACTTATTCATGAGGAAATAGCAGCTGCATTCCTTGCAAAAGCAATTCCGGCTTTTCATGAATTAGGAGTTACTCTTCGTGGTGATAAGAAAAGCCAGTCTTATGGAGTAATAGAAAGAGCTGAGGAAAAAGACTGGTCGACTGAGTATCTTGATTTGACTCTTTCAGTAAGAGTCGTTTCAAGTATTAAAGAGGCTTTAGATCATATAAGTCGTTATGGCTCTAGACATACTGAAGCCATAGCTACTAAAAATAAGAAGAAAGCTGAACAATTCTTACACGCTGTTGATAGCTCAGGCGTCTTTCACAATTGTTCGACACGGTTTGCCGATGGTTTTCGTTATGGGTTTGGTGCTGAGGTTGGCATTAGTACACAGACACTTCCTCCACGTGGGCCAGTGGGGTTAGAGGGTTTAGTCACTTATCGTTATCGATTGAGAGGTGATGGACATATTGCGGCTGAATTTGCTTCTGGCGAAAAAGAATTTTCACATAAGGATTTGCCGCTGTGAGTAATTGTCTACCAAATGGAGTTATACATGTTAGAGATTTGAATCTTTGGGCACATGTTGGTGTGCTCGAGCATGAACGACTAAATGGACAGAAATTTAGTTTAGATTTCAGCCTTTGGTTGAACTTAGAAAGAGCTGCTAAAAATGATGATCTCTCTGCTACCGCAGATTACAGCATTGCTATTCGTGAGTTGCAGAAGTTGTCCTTTCAAATGAATTGTTTGACTATTGAACATTTTAGTAATCATATTCTTGATTGCCTTGAGGCTCTCTATGGACCTATTCCAATGCAAGTTAATCTTCGTAAATGCTCAGCTCCAGTTCCAGGATTCTCTGGAATTGTTGAAGTTCAAAGTAGTCGTTTTTGGCCTAGTTGACGCATTACAATGTCTTATGAATATCGGCCATTGGTTCTCGTCCATGGTCTTTGGGATGAGCCTAATATTTTCAATTCGCTTATTAAGAACCTTGATCAGCCTAACCTCCCTCTGCTGATACCTCATCTGCCTCACGATTTTGGTCGAAGATCGTTGCGTGATCTCGCTGGTGAGTTGGATAGATATATATATGAATCTTATGGTGATGAATTGTCTATTGACTTGCTTGGGTTCTCTATGGGGGGAGTGATAGGAAGATTGTGGTTACAGAACTTTGGAGGTGCATTGCGCACTGATCGATTTTTAAGTGTTGGTAGTCCACATAACGGCACATTGACTGCTCAAGCTTTTCCTGATTGGTTATTTCATGGAGTATCTGAGATGAAAGTTGGCAGTCCATTATTGCGTGAATTAAATAGTGATTTGACTGCTCTAAAAAATGTGAGTTGTAGTAGCTTCTTTTGTCGATGGGATTTAATGGTTTTCCCTGGTTGGAAGGCTGTTCTTCCAGTTGGCTCAAGTTATGCTATTCCTGTTTTAACCCACAAAGGTTTGGTTTCTCATCCAAAGGCATTGAATGTTTTGAAAAGAATTTTGCTTAGTCACTCATAGCAAGTCCGGAATGGCGAATAAGAGCATCTGTTTTAGCTGGTCTACCTCTAAAAGACATAAAAACTTCTTCTGGGGATCGGCTACCTCCAAGGCTAAGGACAGTGTCACGAAATAATTTGCCAATCGATCTTACTTTTTCTTTTTGACTCAAGCCAGCTTCTTCAAAAGCAGAGAAGGCATCAGCACTTAGCACTTCCGCCCATTTGTATGAGTAATAACCTGCTGCATAACCTCCGGCGAAAATGTGACTGAAGGCGCAAAGGAATTGATCTTCAGTTATTGGAGGAATGACTGTGGTAGTTAAAGCAATTTCACGTCTCATCTCATCAGGTGTTTGTCCAAGATCCTTGTCCCATTGACTGTGTAGTCTCAGATCTGTAAGTGCAAAATGAACTTGTCTAAGCGTCCCAAGGCCTGAATTAAACGTTCTGCTGCGCTTTAATTTTTCGAATTCTGGTTCTGGAAGTGGCTCACAGGTTTTCCAGTGTTTTGCCATCCCCATTAATGTTGCACGATCTAGACACCAGTTCTCCATAAACTGGCTTGGTAGTTCAACGGCATCCCATTCCACATTATTGATGCCTGCTGCTTGTGGGTAGTCAACTGTTGTGAGCATGTGCTGGAGTCCATGCCCGAACTCGTGGAAAAGAGTTTCAACTTCTTCGAAACTCATCAGGCTAGGTTTTTCATCGACTGGGGGAGTCTGATTACAGACTAGATAGGCGATAGGTAGGACTTTCTCTCCATTTGAGGCCGTGTGTTTTATTAGGCATTCGTCCATCCATGCTCCACTTCGTTTAGTAAGTGGCCTGCTAAATGGATCTAGGTAAAAAGCTGCGAGGGGTGAGCCATCACTATCACGAACTTTGAAAAAACGTACATCTTCATGCCATATGGGCGATTCGCCATCAGCTGCTTCGATTGTTATATCGAAAAGCTTTTCGCATACTCCGAATAGTCCATTAAGGACTTGAGAAAAAGGGAACCAAGGTCGAAGTTCTTCTTGATTTATATCAAAGCGTTCTTGTTTAAGCTTCTCAGCCCAAAAACTTATGTCCCATGGAGCCAAGTCAGAGCCTTCTGGAGCTCTATGTTTTTTTGCGCAGGCTTTTAGATCAGAGAGTTCTTTTTGGGCAACAGGTAATGCAGCTCCACGAAGTTCTTCGAGGAGGTTTTCAACATTGTCTATGTTCCTAGCCATTTTGCTTGCAAGGCTAAGCTCTGCCCAGTTGGCATAACCAAGTCTTTTGGCTTGACGGCTTCTAATAGTAAGGATTTCTTCAATTAGAGGCTGATTGTTCAGCTTGTTATAACTAGCTCGACTTACGTAAGCTCTATAAACGGTTTCTCTTAACTGTCTATTGCTCGAATGAGTTATGAAGGTTATATAGCTAGGCATGTCTAGCCCAAGTCGCCAAGGCCCTTTTTGGGGTGTGGGCTCGGAATTCTCTTTAGAGTAAAGATCTCCTGCTTCTTTTGCCGCAGCTGCCATGCTTTCAAGAGCCCTATCAGGTAGACCATCTACATCTGTTTTGTTGGTTAGTAAAAGACTCCATTCTTTAGTTGCATCGAGAACGTTGTTGCTATATGAGGTGGATAATTGAGCCATTAACTCACTATCAGAATTAAATTCTTTTCTTAAAGAGTTACTAAGGCCTACTCCACGTTGATGCATTGAAAGAAGCTCTGCATCAAGAATTCTTTTTTGAGTGTGGTTTAGAGAATCTGAAAGTTGCTCTTTTAAATAGCATAAAGCTTTATGAATTATCTGGCTTTGTCCTATCTGATTGCTGAAACGAACCACCTTAGGCTGTTGAGTGGCATATGCCTCTCTCAATTGAATTGAATTGCATACTCCATTTAGATGACATACTGTCCCCCAGCTCCATCTAAGCCGCTCTCCAATTTCGTGCAAAGGTGTCATTACTTGATCCCAGCTTATAGTTTCATTGTTGCTGAGTTTTTGCTTAAGTTTTTTCTCTAGCTCATTGAAATTTTTATCTAATGATTTAATTAGATCAGGAATGTTTTCTGTAATTTGCTCTGGTGTAATGGCATTGTATTCAGGTACGCCTTCTCCTTTAAGGAGTGCTGGCAAATTGTTTTGATTCACATATTCAAGCATTTTAGCCAATTGCCAATGTATGACTTATTGCCATTAGATTATGACTTATTAATCTCTCTGCGAGTGCATTTGTGGAGGCTTCATAAAGGTCAATAGCAATTCGAGGCCAAAATCCGATTATCAGAGTTGGGAATAAAAGGCATAGGCCAATTGAGAGTTCCCTTGGATTCATGTCGTCGACTAATGCGAGTGCAGGAATTCTTGGCCCAAAGAAAACTCTTCTGCACATAGAAAGGAGATAAATAGGAGTAAGTACTAGACCTATTGCTGCAATGATTATTGTTGTTGCCCTGAAAATAGATGTGAATCCTTCTTGGCTTGTGATTCCAAGGAAAACAGTTATCTCACTTACAAATCCACTCATACCTGGCAGGGCTAATGAGGCTAAGGAGCTGGTAAGGAAAAATGCGAATGTAATAGGAAGCACTTTTGCAAGCCCACCCATGTTTGGAATTGAGAGAGTATTTGTTCGTTCGTAGAATGTCCCTGTAACGAAGAACATTGCTGCTGCTATTAGTCCGTGACTAATCATCTGAAGCATTGCTCCACTAATGCCTAAGGCATCTATTGCGCCTATGCCTAAGAGTACAAATCCCATATGACTGACTGAGCTACAAGCAATTCTTCTTTTTACATTGTCTTGTGCAAATGCATTTAGCGCTCCATAAACTATATTTACTATTCCTATAACTATTAGAGCAGGAGCAAGTTGTTGGTGGATTTCTGGCAGTATCTGAACGTTGAATCTTAGAAGAGCGTATCCGCCCATTTTGAGTAAAACGCCTGCTAGTAACATAGAAACAGGGGCATTGGCTTCTCCATGTGCATCTGGCAGCCAGGTGTGCAGAGGGAAAATGGGTAATTTCACACCGAACCCCACCAGGAAGCCTAAGTAACAAAATATTCCGAAACTTCCCTGTGCAGATTTCTGAGACAATTCACTGATATTTAGAGTGAAATCACCACCAGATAATGCAAGTGCTAGTCCACTTACAAGGATTAATAGAGATGCAAGTGCTGTATATAGAATGAATTTAGTTGCTGCATAGAGGCGGCGATTGCCACCCCATATAGCAATTAGTAGATAGACGGGGACAAGTTCAAGCTCCCAGGCGAGGAAGAAAAGTAAAAAGTCTTGAGAAAGAAAAACCAGGGCTTGAGCAGAAGCTTGTAGTAAAAGCAACCCAAAGTAAAGCCTTGATTTGTTCTTTATTTTCCAGCTTGCTGCTGCTGAAAGGAATGTTATTAAACCACTTAAAAGTACAAGCGGTAATGAAAGGCCATCTACTCCTAAAGACCATTCAAGTCCTATAAATGGAATCCAATTTATTCTTTCAGTGAGTTGAAGTCCTTCATTTAGCTGGTCAAATAGACGACTAAATACCGCCAGCATTAATAAGAAATCTGCTAGAAGGATCGTTATCGCAAGATTGCGGGGCAGATTTGACGGGTACTTTTCATTCTCAGGCAATAAGGGCATCAGAAGTGCCCCTACTGCAGGTAGTAGTGCTATTAGTGAAAGCCAGGGGAATGAGACCTGGGACGCAGCCGTTAGAGGCAGATTGGCGTCCATTTTCTGCTAGAGAATCGGAAAGAACTTATCAGGTCCTGGGTAGATGCATGAGTAGAACTACTCATCGGCTTGTGGGTGCCATTGGCTTCCAGCCTTCTGAAGGCTTAGAAGAGGAGCCCTGCTCTCTATATCAAAACCTGCCCAGGCTTTGATCATTGCTTGACTAACTTCTGAGCCCTGATCTTGATGACATAGGGCCAAAATGCTTGGACCTGCTCCACTAATTGCACATCCTAAGGCTCCTGCTGTAAGAGCTGCTTCTCGTACTTGAACTCCTCCTTTTATAAGTCGCCAGCGGTATGGCTCATGAAGACGGTCGGTCATGCCATCAGCAATGAGGTCTCCATTGCCAGTCCTGAGTCCTTGGAGGAGAAGCGTTAAGGCTCCTAGGTTTATAACAGCATCCCCAATGGGAATTGCCTTGGGCATAACACGTCTAGCTTCACTTGTACTAAGGCGAATAGAGGGGATCGCTACAACTGCCTTTATTTTGTCTTCCCATTCACATCGAACTACCCTCCAGCGCTCTGAGGCTGCTTTGGCTGTCATGCAGAGGCCTCCTAGAAGTGATGGAACGACGTTGTCTGGATGCCCCTCAATGTCTATTGCAAGTTCAAGTAGCTTCTCTTTGGCTAGTGGGGAGCCCATTAATGCATTTGCTCCAACCAGTCCAGCAACTATTGCTGTAGCACTACTACCTAGTCCTCTAGCAGGGGGAACCGCAAGTTTTACTCGTGCTTGAAGTCCTACTGGCTCTATGCCTGCAACCTTCCAGACTCTTTGTGCAGCTCGATAAAACAAGTTGTCAGGTCCACCTCTTAAATGACTGCCCTCACTTCCCTCCATGATTAGCTCGAATCGTTCTCCATCACCTTCGATCCTTTGAATTATGAATCGGTTGTTGAGGTCTAATGCCGCTCCAAGACAGTCAAAACCAGGCCCTATGTTGGCGGTTGTGGAAGGAACATCCACGATTACTTTTTGACCAATACGAGGTTGCACCATCCTTATTTTTCCTTTCAGCTAAGTGTCCAATTCGAATCAGCGAGCATATGAGCTCTACAGGCTGCACCAAATAGCCCAGCTTGAGGATCGATTAAAGCCATTACGGGTAATTTCTCCAGAAATTCTTTAAAGCGTCCTTTGTTTCTCATAGCATTAAGAAAATTTTGTGAGCGAAGTCCATGTAAATGTTTTTGAGCTGTGCCTCCTCCAATCCAGAGTCCAGCAGTGCAGAGTTCATGAAGTGCTAGGTCGCCAGCGGCAGAACCATAGGCACCTAACCAGATTTCTAATGCTTCATTCATTACAGGATCACCATCTTTGGCAGCTTTACTAACCATCGCTGGCAGATCAGGTTTCCCTGAGGTTTTATAACGCCAAGCATTCGCCACTTCTTGCAGGGGGTGGCAATTGGTATCTGCTTGCTGAAGGCGCCAGTTTGCGACATGACCAAGGCCAGTACCACTAACAATACGTTCCAGAGACAGTCGCTCTAGTTGAAGATTTGTTTTTAGCCATTCAGCAAGCTCCCATTCTTTTTCTGTTCTAGGCGCAAATTCTCTGTGGCCTCCCTCACTAGGAAGAACCTCAATACCATGAGTTGTTATATGGCCTCTTGCAATTCCAAGTCCTGTACCTGCTCCAAGTATTGCAATCACTCCTTCTTTGGGCTTTTTCTCTTGAAGGGGTTGAATCTCCACGTGCTGATTATCCTTTAGGAAGGGAAGCCCGTAAATCAATGCGCAAAAGTCATTGACGAGCTCTAGTTTCTCGAGACCTATGTGATTGCAGATTTTCTCTTCGCTTAGATTCCAATTGAGGTTTGTAATTTGTGCTGAACCATTAAAAACGGGACCAGCCACTGCAATGCAACTATGGCTGGGAGGAATGACACCTTTGGGTATTTGATTAAAGAAGTGGCAAATCATCGGCTCTAGTGATTGCCATTCAGTCGAAAGATATCTTTGTTGGCAAATCTTTTTTAACTCACCATCCCATCGATAAATGGCTAAAAGGGTTTTGGTCCCTCCTAAATCCCCTGCCAGAAAGGTCAACGGGGACGACATAGTGTTCAGAGGATTAAGATACTTCCTTAAGCCTGCACAACATAGATCGAATCGGCAAGTGATTTTTTCAGTTCATTAGCAGTTTAGTGCTTAAGCTAAATTGTTCTCCTTGCTTGTTAAGGGCAGTGAAGGTTTTGATTAGCTCTTACCCATCTTGCTATTAAATGTGATTCTTCTCTGTAAATATATGTAATTTACTGATATGGTTGGATTGTGGCTTCCAGAGTGGACTTTTGGAAAGCTTTAATTAAATAGGAAGAATTATTCACTTTTATATATTTTTGTTTTTGGTAGAGCTAACAATTATGCTTTGAACTCAGAATAAATGTCTCCTGCAATTTAAAATTAGAAATCAGATTTCTTCATTGATTTAAAAACATAAGAAGATATTTAGGCTTAGTTTATATCTGAAACTCTGCCCAGCAATGAAATAGAATGATCTAAGATTGATTTGAATTCTTGCAAGGACATGGCCCCCAGGTCTTTGCCTTCCCGTGTGCGGATTGAAACATTTTTTTCTTGTTCTTCTTTATCACCAATTACCAATAAAAAGGGTACTTTTTGAAGAGTATGCTCCCTTATCTTGAAGCCCACTTTTTCATTCCTTAGATCGGTCTCAACTCTATAACCACTTTGCATTAATTGATTTGAAATTTTTTGACAGGTTGGAGAATTTCGGTCAGTTATGCCCATAACCACTACTTGTGTAGGTGCAAGCCATGCAGGGAAATGACCAGCATAATGTTCAATTAGGATTCCAATGAAACGCTCAAATGAACCTAAAATTGCTCTGTGAAGCATTACTGGTATTTTTCGCTCATTGTTCTCAGAAATATATGTTGCATTGAGTCTTTCAGGCATTGAAAAGTCTACTTGGATTGTTCCACATTGCCAAACTCTGCCAAGACAATCCTTTAAAGAAAATTCTATTTTAGGCCCATAGAATGCACCTTCCCCAGGGAGTAAATCCCAATCTAAACCTTTTGCATCTAATGCTTCTGATAATGACCTTTCTGATTTATCCCAAATTTCATCATTGCCTACACGTTTCTCTGGTCTCGTAGATAACTTGATAAGGATTGAGTCAAATCCAAAGGATTTGTAAACTTCAAAGACGAGGTCGATAAAGTCTGATACTTCAGATTGTATTTGTGACTCTGTGCAGAAAATATGAGCGTCATCCTGTACAAAATTACGAACACGCATTAAGCCATGAAGTGATCCAGAGGGCTCATTCCTATGGCATGAGCCAAACTCTGCTAAGCGTATAGGTAAATCTCGATAGCTTTTAAGGCCTTGATTAAATACTTGTACATGACAAGGACAATTCATGGGTTTAATTGCATATTCACGATTTTCTGAGGTAGTTGTGAACATGTCAGATTTAAATTTGTCCCAATGTCCTGATTTTTCCCAAAGAGTTCTGTCAACTGCTTGTGGTGTTTTGATTTCTTTGTAACCTCTAAGATTTAATGTATCTCTTATAAATTGTTCAAGAACTTGATAAATTACCCAACCTTTCTGATGCCAGAATATCATTCCTGGAGCTTCTTCCTGTGTATGGAAAAGTGACATCTTCTTGGCTATTTTTCTGTGATCTCTCTTTTCAGCTTCCTCAAGCTTAGTCAGATAAGTTTTCAAGTCTTTAGGGCTCGCCCAGGCGGTACCGTATATTCTCTGCAACATCTCATTTTCTGAATTACCTCTCCAATAAGCCCCAGAAACTTTCAATAACTTGAACGATCTTAAGTGTTTAGTATTAGGAACATGTGGCCCTCTGCACATGTCGGTGTACTCTTGGTGTCGATATAGCTTTATTGTTTCATTGCTTGGGATTTCTTTGACTATTTGGACTTTGTATGGCTCGTCTATTTGTATGAAGGTTTTGCGAGCCTTTTCACTAGAAACCACCTCTACAATTATGTCATAATCCAGTTTTATAAGGTCTTGCATGCGTAATTCTATTAGTTCAAGATCCTCAATTGTAAAAGGCTTTTCGTAATAAATATCATAATAAAATCCATCTTCTATTACCGGTCCAATAGCCATTTTTGCTTTGGGGTATAATTGTTTTACTGCATGACCAATTAGGTGGGCAAATGAATGGCGAATAATTTCTAGACCTTCTGAGTCTTTGGAGGTAATAATGCGTACACTTGAGTCATTCTCAATTGGTATAGTCGCATCTATAAGCTTGTTATTGACTGTTCCGGCTATAGTTGCCTTTGCTAAACCGGGCCCAATGCTTTTGGCGATTTCTAAAATTGTGATTGGCCCATCAAACTTCTTTTGTTTTCCGTCAGGAAGAGTAATTACTGGCATGGTTAATTGATGTCTAGAATACTTTCGGTTTGCGATACACATCGCTGGAATTTAAGCAGTACATACATTTTGCTTTTAAGATCCTAGATAAAGCATATTCCATTACATGTTATGGGATCATTAGATTTGAGTGTATTCAATGAAATATCTGCTCGCAGAGCAATTCCAAGGTTGTCAGGACATGCGAAAGTGGTTGTTTTTGAAGAAGGTCAGTGAGATCTATTGGGGTTGTATAAAAAAGTGGGATGAGATCGCGCGAAAAGGCCAGTTTGAGTTAAGTGTCTTTATCTTTCAACATGATCATATCCAATTAGACCTAGATCTGCTAAAAGCAACAGAAGAAAGACTGAGAATATGATTGGTTACGCCTATCTCTTTCGAAATGGTGATCTCTATAACATTGGTTGCGCTCAAAACTTTGAGTTGATTAAGAAACAGCTCAAACCAGACGAGGTTATTGCAGTTTTAAAAGCTGAAGATGTAGAGAAGATACGAGAAAAATTACACAATAGATATGGAGATGTACGCCTTCCTAAATCAGATTACTTTAGACTAAATGAGGTTCAAAAGGAAGAATGTTTAAGGTACTTACTTGCTTCTGGTGGCTCCCACGATTTTAAACCTTTTTTTCGTGGACCTATACTTGTGGTTACATTTTTGATCGCTTGGGTAGGAATCTCAGCCTTGCTTATCAAGCTTTTCTTTCAACCGATATTTGACAGATTTATTTGATGGAAAGCTTTAGAGTTACCTCTATTTATTATCTATGAGATACTTAAGTTGGGAAGAGTTTAATGATTGCGTTGCCATGATTGGGCAATCTTGTCTCGAGAAGGAATTTACGGGTGTCTATGGATTCCCTAGAGGTGGTTTGTGCCTTGCAGTCGCATTGAGTCATCTTTTGAAAACTCCACTTCTCAAGGAGCCTCAAGCAGGTTGCTTAGTAGTAGACGACATCTATGAAACTGGTACGACTTTGAGAACTGTGAGAGAGCTGCCTGGAATTTTCGTATTTGTATGGGTTAGCAAGGTTGTACCTGGCTGGTGGCATGCCATAGAGGTTACAGATTCTCAAGAGTGGGTTGTATTTCCTTGGGAAAAAATTTCCTTTGCAGGCTCAGATGAGCAAAGTTATAAGCGCTCTAGGGGGGTTCCAGATGAGGCGTAAATCAATTTACCTTGCATCACCATATGGCTTCTCTGATCATTGGCGCCAAAAGCTTCTGCCAGACTTCATTTCAGTTTTGGAAGGCCTTGGTGCTGAAGTTTGGGAACCTTTTGCTCGAAATTCTCAGATAGATATCTCGACGGCAGATTGGGCACATCGTGTAGCAATTGCTGATTTAAAAGATGTTAAAGAGGCTGATGGCCTATTTGCCATTGTCAATGGAACCCCTCCGGATGAAGGTGTGATGATTGAGCTTGGGGCTGCGATAACTCTTGGTAAACCCACCTTTTTATTTCGTGATGATTTCCGTCGATGTAACGACTCAGATGAATATCCTTTAAACCTCATGCTCTTTGCAGGTCTTCCTTTCCCCGGCTGGCAAGCGTATTACTTCTCTTCTCTTTTGGAGATAAAAGATCCAAAGAAAGCTCTTGTGCGTTGGTTGGAATCATAATAGTAGGGAAGCTACTTGATGCAAATAAGAAATTGATTGCTTTGAGACGTTTTATATTTCTTGTGGTTTAAAAATTGCCTTTGTTTTTGTTAGCCCTACAAATACTTGTTGTGAAACCTTTATTTAATTAGAGATTTGCTTGCCTAGATAGAATTGTACCACTATTGATTAAAAGGAACCTGTTTCAATTTTGAATAATCCTATTTTTTTTCTCTTCGGGATGTGGGCACTCTGGACATTGCACAGCTTTCTTCTTGCTTCCATTCAAGAAGAGAAGGAAAGGCTTTATAAGGCAGGGGAGCAAGCAAGGAAAATCTCAAGACTTTATCCGCAAGGCAAGCCTGGCCCTTAGCTTTAAATATGAGTAAAACTTCGGATCGCATTCTTTTGCACTCTGCGGTTCCTTATGAAAAGTAGAGTGATTACCGTTATGAACAAACAGTTTCAGATAAAGTCAAGCCAATACAGCGCAATCCTTCAGGCTTATAGTAGAGGTGAGCTCTGGCGAATAAATCATTGTGTGAACGAAGAAAGTCCCGACATGATTCCTTTAGTCCTCATAGACTTAAATGCAACTTTAAAAGAAAGCAATTCCTGACCTGACCCTTTGAAAATTTAAAGAAACTGATAAAACTCTGATATTTAAGGAATATTGATACCAATGGAAACTCTTTATTTCTTTCTTTGTGCATTTTTCATATTTACTTGGTTCTTTAATAGTTACATAAGGAGAAAAAGAAGGCACTCCCGCCTTTCTACTGTTATTGTTGATGGCTCTCACATTATTGAACAGATCTATGAAGATGAGAATGGAGATAGATTTAGCCTAAAAGGCAGATGGAAAATCTAAAGAATATTTAATAAGCTTTCGAAATATAGGCCTATAATATTTATATCTCTCCTTAGCTTTGAATTATTCGTTATTGCTTCATTGCCTCACAGTGAAACTTCCCATTGCTTTGCTTCGATGATTAGCTTTATCCTTCACTATCCGTTGGCTTTGGCTACAGAGAAATGGATCCCACCTGACGGACTTCTTTTTGCCGTTTTGATTCTAGGTGCGTTCCTGTTTGCCGGCGTCGGGCTTGCTGTTTTCTCATTCTATGAGGATTTCTATTGGCAAGATGAAGAATATCGCAAGCAACTTCGATGGAACCCTTCAATCAGGGAAAGA
>QCJM01000010.1 GCA_003216035.1 Prochlorococcus sp. AG-409-B13 | reverse complement strand
CCAGCATTACTACAACATTGATTGCCAAAGACAGTGAGGGTAGTCGTGTTGAACAGGTTATTGCTCGAGCGACCAGTGACTTGCATGAGAAAATGCTCAAACGTGTAGGAGCTGATCGAGTTGTTTTCCCCTCCAGGATGCAAGGTGAACGCTTGGGTCTTGAGTTGATTCGGCCTAATTTGATTGAGAGACTTGAACTAGATGATCAGACATGTATTGATGAGATCAAAGTTCCTGAGCCTTTTGTTGGAAGTTCGCTTCGGGATCTGAATCTTCGAAAAAATTACTTGGTTAATGTCTTAGCGGCTGGACCAATTAAGCGCTTGACTGTTAACCCTCCTGCTAGATATGTCCTTGAGCATGATCATGTACTTGTGGTGATGGGTTTGATAGAGGACCTTCAGAAATTGCCACCAACTTGAATTGATGCTTGTACTGGGGTTAATGAGTGGCACCAGTGCTGATGGAGTGGATGCAGTTTTGGCTGAGTTCACTGGTCAACCGCGCAAACCTCAATGGAGGCTGCTCAATCAAGTCTGGAATCCGTATCCCAAAAATCTTCGCAACAAAGTCATTGCTGTGGGTCAAGGCCTCAGAATAAGCAGCAAGGGATGGCTAGATCTTGCTGAGTCGATTACAGAGGTGCATGCTCAAGCTGCACATGCTTGTGATCCCAGAGGTCAATTTTCAATTGTTGGTTGTCATGGCCAGACTGTTTGGCACCGTCCTCCCACAGAATTCAAGAGAGGGGCCAGTTGGCAGTTGATTCAGGCTCCTTTGTTAGCAAAACTGTTAATGAAACCTGTAGTTCATGATTTTAGAGCTGCAGATTTGGCTTTTGGTGGACAAGGAGCACCTCTGACACCTTTGTTAGATGAGGCGTTGATTGGGAGGGGCGGTGGTTGGCGGGCAGTGTTGAATCTTGGAGGTATTGCAAATCTTTCCTTGATCCCTCCTAAAACAGGGCCTGATCGCTTTCATAAAGTTCTTGGTTGGGACTCTGGGCCGGCAAATACGTTGATTGACCTTGCGGTTCAATCAATTAGTAATGGTGAACTTTGTTGTGATCGAGATGGTGAATTAGCTTTATCTGGTGCGCCTAATTTGCGATTGATCGAAAGATGGTTAAAAGAACCTTTTTTTCAATTAGCGCCTCCAAAGTCAACTGGTAGGGAGCAATTTGGTCGCGCAGATTTTAAAAAACGATTCAGTGAGATGTCATCTTTTTCCAAGGAGAATTTGATAGCAACCCTTACAGCTTTTAGCGCGGCTGCAGTTGCCCAGGATTTACTTAATTTGTCTTTTGTTAATTTGAATAGGCCGATTGAATTATTTGTTGCGGGTGGAGGCTGCAAAAACCTTGCAATGCTAAAAGAAATAAGAAGTAGATGTCTTGGTATTAGAGTATTGCCAATAGATGAACATGGCATACCTGCCCAAGCTAGAGAGGCTTTAGCTTTTGCACTTCTAGCCTGGTGGCATGTGCTTAGGCATCCAGGGAATTCTCCGGTAGTTACAGGAGCTCAGGAAAAAGTTGTGCTTGGTGTAAGAGCAAATCCAAAGTAAAATAATCTCTTGATTAACAATTAAGGGTTCCCTTGCTTTGAGATGATTTGTAGATTTTTAGTCTGCGGGGTGCACCTCTAAGTCGTTTGGGCTTTTGGGCTTCCAGAGCAGATCGAAATCCTTCTGTACTGTTGATCGAAGGGGTTGTATTTGTTTTGGTAGATAAATTTTGTTCAAACTGCTTAAGCCCTTCTTGAATCAAGACTTTTGCCATGTTGCTAACTGTTCGCGACTCTAGTTCAGCTATTGCAGAGAGTTTTTCACATAAATCTTCAGTAAGCACTACTTGTACTCTTGGGGATTTTGGCCTACCGCTTGATGAGTTTTGTCGGGTTGCCACGACCCACCGATGGTAACGGGTATTAATAATTGTACACGGATATGCAAGGATAGTATCCAGGAGTATGCTTTTACCAAGGTTTGCACGAGCTTTCACGGTTAAAAGTTCTCATCAGCTAATTCTTGTGCTGATGCAAGCAGCTTTTTTGGGCGATTTGTTCGTGTTTAGGTCACGTCAATTAAAAGGAGATTTCAATGACTAAAACCACCCTTCCCGCTTCAGTGCATTCTCGGGGCTCTAAGGCAATGGAAAATCGAAGAGGCTCTAATAGGCGTAGAAGCAGTTCGCGAAGGAGCAAAGAGAACAGCGATGTCTTAATTTCCGCTGTGATCAGTTCTTATTTGCTCACTCATCTGCATCATGTTCTGCAACGGGCTGAATATGGTGCTGTGCAAGAAGGAAGGGACTTGCAAGCAGCTAATTTTGCTCAATTACGCAAGGTTCTTTGTATGGATGCTCGTAGCATGGAGGATGCTTCGGCCTTAGGAATGCATGATCGAGAGCTCGAAAAGGATGATCAATCACAAATCGGGTCAAAAGCTGCTTAATTCAATAGGGTTTATGTAGAAATGATTCCTACTTAAAATGAGTAGCAATGTTGTAGAGCTCTATAAACGCATTCAAGCTGACCCTGAACATACTCAGGCTTTATTTCGCCAAGCGCTTCAGGATCCCCAAGGTGCTTTGCAAGCAATTTGTGATTTTGGTGAAGATCTTGGCTTGCCTGTTACTGCTGAAGAGGTCAAGGCACATTTATCAAAAATGGATGATGCAGATACCAAGCAGTGGCTGATTAAAGCTAGGGGGGGGCTTTAGCGGCCTCTGGCTTGTCAGGGCTATTTATTTTTTCAATACTTACAGGTGCTTGGTTATTACGTCGATCGTATCCTCCTCCACCTGCCAGACTCCAAAAGAACCAGTAGCTAGGTATTGCCAAGCCTGCAGCTAAAACCAGAGCAGTAATTTGTTCTAGTCTCATCATGATTGGTATTGACCTTTCTTGGCTTCTACTCTGATCCTATGCAAAAAAGGATGATAGACATATGGTTGCTTTTTCCTAGTGCTGCGACTTGAGCGCGTTAGCAAGATTTATCCCACGGGTGAAGTCCTTAGAGATATCACTTGGGAAGTAAAGGTTGGAGAGCGAATAGGACTAGTTGGTATAAATGGGGCTGGAAAATCTACACAGCTAAAAATAATTGCAGGCTTAGAAGAAGCAACTAGTGGCAATATTGTTTGTCAAGGAGAGCCGCGCATCGCCTATTTGCAACAGGAGTTTGATGTTGACCCATCTCGTACTGTGCGTGAAGAGCTTTTTCAGGCTTTTGGTGAGGCTGCGGCAGTTTTAAGAGAACAGCGAGTAGTTGAAAAATCTATGGAGACCGAGAGAGCTGCAAAGGATTCTGACTATTTAGATAAGTTGATAACAGAATTAGGTGCCTTACAAGCTCGCTTTGAAGCGATGCATGGCTATGAACTTGAGTCTCAAGTTGAAAAACTTTTGCCTACTATTGGATTTGATGTTATTGCAGCTAACCAACTTGTTGGGGATTATTCAGGTGGCTGGCAAATGAGAATTGCATTAGGGAAAATTCTTCTTCAGGATCCTGATCTCTTACTATTAGACGAGCCAACGAATCATCTAGATTTAGCTACTATTCAATGGCTTGAAAGTTATCTAATTGATCAGACTACAGCCATGGTTATTATTAGTCATGACCGGGCATTTCTAGATAAAATTTGTACTCAAATAGTTAGTATAGAAAATGGTTTAGCTAGAACCTATATTGGAAATTATTCAGCTTTTTTAGAGCAGAAAAGGCTTGATCAAGAATCAACAAAGGCAGCGTATGACCGTCAACAGAAAGATTTAGCAATTCAGCAGGCTTATATAGATAGATTTCGAGCAAGCGCTACTCGAAGTACACAGGCTAAAAGCCGTGAGAAGTTAATTGGCAAAGTTGATTTAGTTGAAGCACCAATAGAACATTTGAGTAGACCTAATTTTACTTTTCCTCCTGCACCGAGATTAGGTAGTCAAGTGGTAATGATTCAGGACCTTACTCATAGTTATGGAGAAAATATTTTGTTTTTAGGGGCTAATCTTGAAGTAGAACCTGGCGATAGGGTCGCATTAGTTGGACCAAATGGTTCGGGTAAATCAACTTTGCTTCGTCTCATTATGGGTTTGGAACAACCTGATGATGGACTTGTTTCTTTAGGTCCCCATAATATTATTCCTGGTTATTTTGAACAGAATCAAGCAGAAGCACTGGCTTTGGAGAAAAAAGTAATTGATACCATGTTTGAGTTTGTACCGAATTGGTCTCAAACTCAAGTCCGTTCTCTTTTAGGTAGTTTTTGCTTGAGCAATGAGGCTGTTTTTAAGGAGGTTGGTAAACTCAGTGGTGGGGAAAAGGCTCGACTTGCCTTGGCTTTGATGCTTGTTAGGCCTTGTAACCTTCTAGTTCTAGATGAGCCAACTAATCACTTGGATATTCCTGCAAAGCAAACGTTGGAAGATGCTCTTAGAACTTATGAAGGCTCTGCGTTAATTGTTTCTCATGATAGATATTTTATTTCTCGAGTTGCCAATCGTATTGTGGAGCTACGTGATGGGGAGTTGATTCTTTATCGTGGTAATTATGATTACTACCAACAAAAGAAGGCTGAAGAAAAGGCTGCTGCGCAGGAAGCAATCGCAATAGCAGCAAAGGAAGCTAAGCGTTTGGCAAATAGAGATCGCCAAAGGAAGCGTCAGGCACGAAGAAAAACCGTTGCATAACTTAGGTTGCCCCCGTTTGGCTAGAAAAACTTCACAAATGGTTAGGCAGGAAGACTCATTTTTCTTTACCTTCTGACAAGGTTTGCATAAGCTAACAAAAGCGAATTTTTTGCCAATGCCTTCCGCCGCCGCTAATGGTTCTGGAGATCAGAGCGGGAACCTTTCGCAGAGCTGGGATGCAGTGGAAACATATTTCGAGTGCATTACCACCTGTTCTCTAGATGATGGAGAGTGCATAACTCGTTGCGTGGAACAGCTTAAGGACTCTGAGACTTGACTTTAAGAGTCTTTCTATTCTCGAATAATACTTGGCTTTTGTTGAATACTTAAATCTTGTACTAAGGTTTCTTTTCTTGGATCTTATTTTTGACCTCAAGAATTAACTTATGCTAATAATAATTCTATGCTATTTATCCCTTTGAGCTTTCAGTGCCTGAGGGAGGTTAAAGATTCCTGATTGTAGTTATATCTAAAGGAGTTATGAGCAGTTTCATATATTTTTTGCGGCGTTCGATCTTAAAGCTTAGAGGTTTATTGGTTCCATGAAGGTTGATGGCTGTGACAACATCTGCAGGACCTTGCATTTCTTTACCACCTACTTCAACTATTAAATCTTGAACTTTCAATCCTCCTTTATCTGCAGGGCCTCCAGGAATTACATGACGAATAATTGCCCCTTTTTGAGGAGCAGTAGAGTTATCTTTTGGTGTTGAGATTACTGGCGATAGGCTAATTCCAATCATTGGGTGACTAGCCCTCCCTCGTTCAACAAGTTGTTTTGATATTTCCCTCGCTCGATTAATTGGGATTGCAAATCCAAGTCCAGCCCCTGGACCAGACCGTACAAGTGTGTTGATCCCGATTACTTCCCCATCAGCGTTGAGTAAAGGTCCTCCTGAGTTCCCAGGGTTTATTGCTGCATCAGTTTGAATTAAATCAAGCCGTTTTCCTGATATTCCTAG
This sequence comes from Prochlorococcus sp. AG-409-B13, assembly GCA_003216035.1. Classification (GTDB taxonomy): domain Bacteria; phylum Cyanobacteriota; class Cyanobacteriia; order PCC-6307; family Cyanobiaceae; genus AG-409-B13. The sequence goes on along the minus strand of QCJM01000010.1, from coordinate 34,955 downwards.
TTGAGCAACATTTCTATTGAGATTGCTAATAATGCCTAGCGTGACAGTATTTTCGAGACCATAGGGATTTCCAACAGCAATTGCCCAATCTCCAACAACAACTTTGTCAGAATTTCCAAGTGGAGCCGTGGGCCATGGTCCTGAACCATTGAGTCGAATTACCGCAAGATCAGTAAGTGAATCTTGGCCTACTACCTGTCCTGGAACCCTACGACCATCTGACATCCCTACAATTAATCTCTCAGAATTGGCCACTACGTGTGCATTTGTAAGTACAAGGCCCTTAGACGAAAAAATCACACCACTTCCTTGGCCATGCTCTATACGTGAACGCGGCATTCTCATCTGCGGGAATCCAAAGAAACGTTGAAAGTCAGGGTCAAATAGTCCATGTGGCAACCCTTCATAGCCCTGAGAAAGTACTGTCCGTTGAGTCTCAACGGTAACTACAGCAGCACCACTCCTTGCCAATGCATCTGCGACAAATGAATTTTTATTGAGTTTTGATAATGGGGCTGCTTTAAGAGGTTGCGAAGGAAACGATTGCAGTACAAATGAAATAGATAAAAAGCTCACTCCTCCAAGAAAGAAAGCAAGATAGCCTTGGAAAGGATGCTTGGTCTTTAGGGGCAATTTCGGACCAATTTTCTGGAGTGTCTTAATTAACTCATTCATAGGCGTTATGAGAAAGCATGGAAGATACTGAAATTAGAAAAAAAATATCAATTGATACTCAACCTAGATGCTCCCAAATCTCTGAAGCATCACATAGGTTGTCTTAGCTTCCATAAAAAAGATTCATCGGGAGCTACGAAAACCATACTAGATTAAGTATTGAGACAAACTCTATTTGACTTTGCTTGGTTTGACTCCTTTAAACCCTTCGTAAATCTCCACTTTGTGGAAAGTTAATGGCATGCTTCAACCAAGGTAAGCAATGATGTAGTGAACTGCTTCTAAAGACAGGCCTTTTTATTCCCTATGTAATTCGTTGTCATGCTGAATTCCTTATTCCCACTTTTGTATGGAGGAGTTGTAATACTCCTGCTATGGCAAGCATTCCGAGTAATGGGGAACGGTTTGCAAGCAAATCAGATTTCAAGGAGTAATAAAGAAAAATCTGACAATCTGAAAGGTGATCGCACTGGCCAATTGACTATTCATCCTGAGCTTCTTGATCAAGAAGGGCGCATTACAGATGAAGAATTACTTACAGTGCGATTTTCTGGGGATATTGACCCGCCCCAGTCTGCAGAAACTTCTGCGGAATAAATTAGGGCAATCTCTAAGAGGACACTTCGATATGACTAAGGGGGCGTAAAAGTTGGATCAGAGAACACGCATTGTTGCTGCAGTACTCAAGGCGATCAAATTACCTCCAAGGTTTCGATTGAGACTGGTGAAAGAAGACCCTGTTCGGTTGGAGTTGAGCCTTACTCCGTCATATGGCAAGGAACCAGTTCAAGTGGGATTGGTGGAATCTCTGGACTTGGTTGCTAGGAGGGATAGAGAGGGACGCATACCAAGGGATTTGCAGGGAACTTGGGATTGGACGGTTCGTCATGGAGACGTGAGCACTGGTGGATGGAATCCATTTTTAAAGGAGGCTTTGCAAACTATGTTTGAGACAGGGTTGCCCGCCATTATTTATGAAGAGCTGACGGGAGATGACTATCACCCAGTTGATGGAGCTAAACATGTTCGATGATTAGCTTGCATCAAAAATCACCTCTAAATATATAGAAGACCTTGGAGTCAATACATCTCTATTCTTGGTTAGAATGTAGCCACTAATATTTTTTTTATGCCTGACAGTTCTCAACCTCGATTTGGCTTTGTCAATTTTGCGGAGACCTGGAATGGCCGATTAGCAATGATTGGCATTTTGATTGGACTTAGCACAGAATTGTTGACTGGTCAAGGTATTCTGGGGCAAATGGGTTTTGGATAAATAATCATTTGCAGAGATTACTGAACTAGTTAGTTTAAGAGGGTTTACTTAACAATGTCAGGCTGTGCTTCATCAAACCTGGCCAATGATGATTTGTGAGTCAAAGTGGGAAAGGATTACGACTAATTCCTTTGGCACGTTTTTTTGTAAATAACCGAAGAGATGGTGCTCGCCTTATTAGCAGTGCTTTATTGGTATTTACCATCTCAGCAACTCAAATAAACCATGCTTGGGGCCAAGCATTGAGCTTATTTAGCATGGTTGTATGCATTTACTGGGGTCTCTCTTACCGTCGCCTTGAACGTTGAATCTCTCCCTAGCTATTCAGTCCAAGAGCTGAATGAGGCTATTGGAACGCTTCTTGAGCGAGGATTTGCACCTCGTTTTTTATTGCATGCTTCTGTTTCTAAGCGGCAAGTTAAAAAGGGACATTTGTGGTTGACTCTTACGGATGGAAAATCAAGTATCCCAGCAGTGATTTGGGCTTCTAAATTAAAACAAATTAAGTTTCAACCTAATCAGGATGATGGTGTTTTAGTAGTTGGCAAGCTTAATTTTTGGGCAACGCGAGCCAGCCTCTCTATTCAAGTATTGGATATAAGGCCAAGCATCTCGACGGTGATGCGAAAGTTTGAAGTTGTACGTGCACTTATGCTTCAAGAAGGGTTGATAGATAGTGAAAGAAAAAGAGCTTTACCCCCTTCGCCTGCTGCGATAGCAATCCTGACAAGTGTTCCCAGCTCAGCGCTGGCAGATATTTTGCGCACTGCTAAAGAACGCTGGCCTTTAACTAGATTACTTGTTGTACCTATTCCTGTTCAAGGTGATGTAGCTAAGCAAATTCAATCAGTTCTGAGCAATCTGATGGCATGTTTTAAGCAATTAAGTATTGAAGCAATTGTATTAGCGAGAGGCGGAGGAAGTAGGGAAGATCTTATGGTGTTTGATAATGAAAAACTTTGTAGAGACTTAGCGCACTTTCCAGTGCCAGTGGTTACTGGTCTGGGTCATGAAGATGATCTCACTGTTGCAGATTTAGTGGCTGATTATCGAGCCTCTACACCGACTGCTGCAATTGTTGCTTTATTGCCAAGTAGACAAGAGGCCTTGGCCAAGTGCAATTTGATGAGACAAAGACTTGAGGAGCATTGTGCCTGGCGGGTAAGAAAAAAACGGCAGGCTTTACTAGAACGACATGACTTATTAAAGATGCAGATGCCTCACTTAGTTTTAAAAAGGCATGAGGAAAAACTACTTCACCAAGATCAACTACTAAAGGCACTTTCCCCAGATAGATGGCTATTCAGAGGCTTTTCGATTGTTAGTGATGAGCGTGGCAATATCATTAAGAGTGTTCAAGAAACCTCTCAAATGGAAAGATTAATAATCAGGCTAAAGGATGGACAGATTATTTCGATTGTTGATAAAATTAAGCCTGATCTTAAGACTAAGTGACCAAATCAAAACCTTCTTCTAATACTAGTAGCAGTTCGAGAGCTGATCAAGTTGATAAAAATAAACAGGCTCTGATTTCGAGTCTGCGCAAAGACGTTGAAACCCTTAGCTATGAGGAATCATATAAGGCATTAGACCTTATATTAGTCGAATTACAGAATGACAATATACCTATTGAAGAATTGCAAAGATCTTATTTGCAAGGGAAAATATACCTTGAGCACTGCGAGAATATCTTGAAGGAAACAGAGGAAGAAGTACTTTCATTGTGTACTGAAACATTTGAGCTTAAGCCTTATAGTTCAAGGGCTTGAAATATTTCATGTATTAATTAATGCCTTTAAAACTTAGTCTGGATTTGCCTTTGTTTGACCCGCTTTATGATTTATATCTACATCCTCAGCAGTGATATCAATTGTAGCTGAGCTTGCTGGAATAGATGGATTCTCGCGAGCATTGTTGTCTATCGAACTCCCCTGATTCGAAATACTTGACCCACAAACAGGACATTGAGAAGAGTTGTTAAAGGTACTTATCCCACAGACCTCACATTTAACCATTTTACTTTTTAATACCCGCCAGCCTATCCACCCTGCCCCTGCGATTATTATTGGCAGAATTAAGACGAAAATAATTAAACCTCCTGCAAGATCTATTAGGAACCTACCGGTTGTTGCAGGCAAAAGTAGAAGTAAAGAGAGACTAATCCAAATAAATAGTGATCCTTTGCTCATGTTAGAAAGTAGATGAAATCTGGTTTGTTCTTGTGGAGTGCATTTTCAGATTTACTGGGCTTTAATTTCTTTACGGCTTATAGACATACTTGCTAAAACTACACTCCAGCATTGACCAAAATAAACAATAACACCAACCATCCAGACCCAAAGGGTTAAAACTAAAACCCCACCGATGAATCCATATGCCTGAAAACGTGCACCTAATGAAAGAATACTTCGACTTACTGCTAAGTTTAAAATAGTAAGAAGAGTGCCAATCATCAGAGCCCCAGGAATGAGTGGCCTTAATGGCACACGCCTACTAGGTAATAGCGCCTGAAGTAAAAAAGCCATCACTGAAAATCCTAATAAAGGCACTATGAATTGACCAACTTGAAGTACAGGAACTTTTGATAGAGAATCTGTAATCCAAGGAGTGGCTTTGGCAAGATCTTCAAAAACAGAGACTGGAATCATCCTTACATTTGCACTGATTTGATCAATTACTACTAGGAGTCCTATTAGAAGAACTACAACAAAAGCTTCTATTCTTGTGCGTAAGAATTGAAATGCTTGAATACGCCATGGAGCAGGCGCTTTTTGTGTTGGTAATGCGTCTTCCCACAATCGATCAGTGCCTCTTTGTAAGGTTAGATAGGCATTACCTGCTGTGACCATCAGAAACATGGCACCTAATAGACCAGCCCCAAATCCTTGATTAACAAGTTTCACCAATGTGGTGTCAACTAAGCCCACTACAGAAGGGGGTAAAACTTGCGCTGTGAAGTTAATAATTTGTTGATCTAATCCTGTTTGCTGACCTAGGAACCACGAAGCAACTGAAAGGGATATCAATAGGATTGGGAAGAATGACTGAAGCGTGTAATAGGCGAAAGCCGCACTTAGATCTACACAATCGCATCTTGACCAACGTTCATAGGCACGCCAAAGACTCTCAAAAAACCAGCTAGCCTTACGCTGCCATCGGTATCTCACGCTTTTTTGAATCTGGTTGCTAATACGCTAGCTCGGTAGGCGGGGAGATTTAATTTTTGATAGATAATATCTATAGGGCTCAATTTTAAACAATCTTTTGATCATGTCTTTTTGAGAGATGGTTTCTCGAGTGCAATATTCTTTTTCATTGTAGGAATCTTTGATTAGCACCTTATTCAGTCTTTTATCAAAGCTTCTCCCCAAGGAAGAAGTCGGTTTAACTCTTGAGGTGAGTTGGCGGTTAACACAGGGAAACTCGTACAACTAAGGTCTTGACCTGACTCAAGATTAGAAGGATCTAAATCAAGCCATCTGATAGGACAATCTAGTTCGGAAAGAATTAGCCATGCGGATGCTAGATCCCAGATTTTTGGAGTGGCCTCCAATGCCGCAACTGTTTGGCCAATGCCGACGCTAACTAAATTTAAACTGGCTACCCCCATTAATCGGATTTTGCCTGGGAAAGGTTTATCAGGCTTTCTTTGGAGTACACGAATTGAACGGCTACATAGCGAAACACAGGCACTATTTGAAGCATCTCTTGTGTTGGCAGTAATTGGCTCGCCATTAAGCCATACCCCTTTCCCTCTGATTGCAAGAATTCTTTGATTTAAAGCAGGAGCATCTAAAAAAGCTGTCTCGGGTTGTCCATCTACAAAACGGGCTATAGATATAGCCCAATAAGGAATCCCAGCTGTAAAGTTTGTGGTTCCATCTAAGGGGTCTACTATCCAAAACCCTTTTGATTGAGGGACACTTTGTGATCCTTCTTCGCTTAGAACTCCTTCTTCTTTAGTGATATTTGATAGACCTTTGACAATAGTTGCATCACTCCACCGATCACATGCTGTTATTAAGGTCCCATCGGGTTTGATATCAGAATTGATATTCCCAAAATCTTTTTTTTGTCTGTAGGCGACAGTATCAATTAATTTGTTGATTGAGGTCAATTGATCTGAGCTCAATGTTGGAGGCGGATTATTGCAGTTCATCCTTTATTCCTAATAGTGGAAGCTTGGCAGGCTGGAATCAAAGGGGAGGGTTCAATGGGAATATCAAAAAGTTCATCTACTTTTTCTTTTTTAGAAGAAATATTTTTGTTTGTAGGCTTGCAAGCTTTTACATGATCTATTCCAGTTCTTCTTCGCAGTTCTGCAAGACTTGTATTGTATGTAGTGATTGCATTGGAATATCTAACTTCAGCTTGTGTTAGATCTCTTTGAGTGTTAACAACTTCTCTTTGGGGAGCAACACCTGCATTAAATCTTAAACGAGCTAACCTAAGAGATTCACGGGAAGCGAGCACTTCACGAGTAGTTGTAGCAATATCTTGATTAGCAGTTTTTAGGGTGTAAAAGCTGTTCTCAACTTCAAGTCTAATTTGATTTTTTATACTCGTTAAGTTTGCTTTCGACTCTTTTGCCTTTTGCTTGTTATATAGGTATAAAGATTTCGATTTTCCACCGTCGAATATGTTCCAATTCGCCGTGAGACCTACTGCATTACTAACAGTCCATCCATAATCATCCATATCTACTTTTGTAGGGGAAGCAATTGCAGTTTGACCTTGAAACCGAGAAGTCGTTAATGTATTAAAAATACTCAAAGTAGGCTGACCTAAAGCAAGAGCAGAATTTGCATCATTATTATTAATTGATATATTTAGCAGAGCTGCATCTAATTCTTCCCGAAAATCATAGGCAGCAATAATACTTTCTTGGAGTGATGCAGTCCATGTACCCATCACTTGTGCAGGAGATGATGCAGTGGGTGTGATTTTGGGAGATAGGTTTAAGATTTGGGCAAGGGATCTTCGAGCTATCTTTTGATCACCCAACTTTTGGGTTAGAAGTTGCTTGTCGCGAGCAAGTTGTGTTTCTGCTTCTAACACTTCTAATCTTGTAGATAAGCCTGCTTCATAACGAGCTTTTGCGTCACGAAGACTCATTAAAGATGCTCGAACAGACTGTGTTCCAATTCGGACGCCTTCATCGGCTCTTTGTAAGAAGAAATATTCTTTTAGTGCTCTAAGACGTGAATCTCTTGCATCAACTAAATAAGAAGCTTTGGCTTTTTCAAAAGCATCCCTCGAAGCAGCAATCTCAGGCACTCTAGCTGGATCTATGAGATTCCATTTCACTTGAATTGAGAATGAAGCACTCCATTGCTTGCTATTGGAATAAGAACTAGAAGTTGTTTTAAAATCAGGGTTCCTAAAAGATTCAGCCTCTAGGTATTGAGGCAACCCATTAGCTGAAAGATTGATATTGGGGTACCAAGCTGAAATTGCTCCAAGCAATAAGGATTTTTTTTGATCAACTTTGATTGCAGATGCTTTGAGCTTTGGACTATTCTCCATTACTAATCTTTCTACTTCATCAATCGTGATTGGTTGCAGTTCTCCTACTTGGACTTGAGAAGGTTTTTTAGGAAGTTGGAGATTTGCTGGCAGATTCAGCTTTGGAAGACGCTTTTTGAGATAAGTTTTTGCTTTGAGCCAATTTGATGAAGTGCTCTTTTGTAAGGAGACGTTGCTTTCTAGTGCAATTGAGCGATCTGTTTCATTGAGTAATTTTGCACCCTTTAGCCCACTACTCAATGAGGGAGAGGGATTTGTGATGTTGACCCAGCCTCTTTGACTAGGTTGATCTGCGCGGACTGTAGAGATTCCTTGAATAAGGACGCCGGCAAGAAAAATAATTTTTGAAGTAATCCTCCGCACAGCAATTTTAAAACTAAGCGGAGCTTAGAGAATTTCCTCTCCATCTCCCATGGCTGCGGCCACGATGTCATCCGCTCCATGCACAATACGGATGGGTACATTCAATGCATTGGCTAATTCATTCAAGGTCATGTCATCAAGAAAAATTGGCTCTCCTGCTCGTAACATCATTGATGGGAGCAATAATTGCTGGCCAAGGTCTAATCCCTGTAAGCCTTTTAGTAGATCTTCTCCTGTTAGCAGTCCTGTAACAACTTGCTCCTGCCCCCAGTAAGGGCTAGGTAGCCCATGAAGAAAAAGTGATAACCCTTCAATAGCATTCAGTCGATTGCATGCTGGCATTAACGCCTCTTTTACGAGTTGACCAACTACCCAGCTTGAGCATTTAGGAATTTGAAGCTTTGCAGGAAGATTTTGGGTGGCTAAGTCCATCTCTTCTAAAAAGGCTCTAATACTGCCCACGCCATTTTCTTGTTGTGGAAGATCTTCGTAATCACCTCTTGGAGGTAGAAGTTTTCCTGCAATTAGATACCATTCATCCGAAAGCCATACAAAACGAGACCCTATTTCAGATTGGAACTTAGTTTGAAGGCTTTCTACTTGTTGAATAACCCGAAGCGCCGATTTCTTGTCAATAGGGATTAATTCGTCTTTGTTTGGTCGGAACTTGGTTAGTCCTACAGGTACAACAGCAGTTGAAAGGACAGCAGGCCATTCTGTTTTCCCAAGCAAGTAGAGCTCATAGAGAGTTTTTTCTAAAATCGCTCCATCATTTAAACCAGGACAAACGACTACTTGGGCATGAATTTGGAGCTTTCGCTTAGCGAACCAAGCAAGTTGCTCCATAAGCAAACCTGCACGAGGGTTTTTGAGTAACTTACTTCTCACCTTAGGGTCGGTTGCATGTACAGATACAAAAAGGGGGGATAATCTTTGGAGTTCAATTCGATCCCAGTCAGATTGGGTAAGGTTGGTGAGGGTCAGATAAGAGCCGTATAAGAAACTGAGTCGATAGTCGTCATCCTTGAAATAAAGGCTTTTTCTTCTTCCTGGGGGTTGTTGATCAATAAAGCAAAACGGGCAATTGTTGTTACATTGCTTAAGACCATCAAATAATGCTTCAGTAAAAGCCAGACCTAGCCCATCATCTGATTCTTTTTCCAAATCAATTTGATGAAGCTTTTCCTCTAAATCCACTACTTCAAGATGAAGCTCCTCTTCACTTATTAGGAAGCGGTAATCAATGAGATCTCTCGGTCTTTTGCCATTAATACTTATGAGCTTGTCGCCTGGTTCAAATCCCAGTTCTGCTCCAATCGATCCGGGCTCTACGGATGCAACTATTGCAGGCGATGGCTTCTGCATTCCATCATTACTTGTACCCTGTGTCGAATTCTCGACACCGGTTGGGGGTTCATTCCACACAGATATTTAGGGAGTTTAATTCCATTATCTTGAAGAGATGCCCCACCACCAAAGTAGTAGAAAAATTCCGAACATTAATCGATAGGTTACAAAGATCCAGCTGCTATGAGTGTGAAGGTATTTCAGCAGCCAATCAATACTTAACCATGATGCTATAGCAGCAGAAAGTATCCCAATTATTAGAGGCAAGATTTCTGTTGAGTTTGACCCATGAAATGCATTTTTTAGTTCTACTAAGCCAGCAATTGAGATTGCTGGAACCCCAAGCAAAAATGAGAAGCGAGCTGCTTCTTGACGTTTCCAGCCATCAATGAGTGCAGTTGTGAAGGTAACCCCTGAACGAGATATTCCTGGAATTAATGCCAGCATTTGTCCTAGACCTACGATTAATCCATCTTTTCCAGTGACTTTTTCTATGGATTTTTTTTGAGCACCTTTTCGTTCCGCAAACCCTAAAAAATATGCCATTGCAATTGAGGTTAATGCGATTGATGGGATGCTTCTCAAGGCAGACGTTTCAAAGTCCTGCCAGAAAAGCTTTATGAAAATGCCAGCCATAAGTATTGGTATGGTCCCAAGGGATATTGCGACTCCAAGACGAGCATTCTTTTCTCGCCATTGCCCTCGCCTGAAAGCCAAGGCTATGCCTTTGGTTGAGTCCTTGAGGTCATGCCAGAAATATGCGATCACAGCAAAAATGCTGCCTAATTGGATAACTGCGATAATGGAGATACCCGGGTCTCCCCACCCCAGAATTAGTGGTACTGCTTTTAAGTGGGCTGTACTGCTTATTGGGACAAATTCTGTGATTCCTTGAAGAACACCTAGAACAAAGAATCTCCAGCAGTTTTCAAGTAAGCCAGGATCTGTAACAAGGTCATTCATAAAGACGATTGAATCAACACTGGGTCGCGTGGCTGAGCTATGCATTCACATCAGTAATTCAAACTAGGCAGCATGGTCTTCTAATGTTCTTTGTCTTTGTTTGGAATTTTGGGATGACTTTGTGGGTAGCTCTGAATCAACACAGCACCCTTTTAAAACTAAACTTTTGCGATTGATCTGCTCTGAGTAATCCATTCCCATTGAAGGGCCCTTCATTTTCAGAGGCTTTCCTTTCTAACCGGCGAACCTTGCAGTTCTGGGCAAGTGCACTGGTTGTATTGCCTGTCTTTTTACAGGCACCTTGGGTTCACCTCCATCCAACCTCAGCTTGTCTTTTTACGTTTGTTCTTTTAGGCACTGGCTTAGCTCTTGGGCAATTTGGAGGCGAAAGATGGTTTCAAGTTGGATCATTGTTAGTAGGAGTTAGCGGTAGCTGGTTGGGAGGTTGTCTTTTTTGGGGATGGCTTAGATCTCACCCTGTATTACACCTTCCCGTAGAGGCAGTTGCTTTACCTCTTGCTTTGGTTGGTCTTGACACACGTTGGCGAATGGGTGCTGGCTTTTATATCGCTTGTCTGGTTGGGACAGCTTTTACTGATCTAATGATGATTTTTACAGGGGTCATGAGTAGATGGCCTGCTGTAGTAACGGCCTCGCTACAAGAAGCGCCACAATTGCTTCATAAGACTGCTGAACAGTTGCTGAATATTTCCTCAATTGGCTTACTGATATTTGCTGCCATCTTGATAGTTTTGCTTGCACGTTTGATGGGTGAAAGAGCAAATTTGCGCTCCAATTCAGGAACAACTTGGCTTGTAGCAAGCGCAGCTCTTACAACAACTGTTTGGATTGATGGATTGTTTTTTCTGACAGCCCTCTTTCAACCCAGATTAAGCGGATTGATCTGAAAAGAACTGCAAAGGCTGATCAACTACCTCAATAAAAGCTGAATTATCCTTGTACAGTTATGGAATTAAATTGGTCGGCAGCCAAGTGTCGATAAATTCATTGAACTGTAAGCCGTCGGATTTACCGACGGCTTTTTTGTAGGTCTTATGAGGCTTCCTTCGATTCCCAGCTCTATTTCTTCAGCTCCTTGGGATGTTGTGGTAATTGGCGCAGGTGCAGCAGGGTTGATGACATGCCTTGAGTTGCCTGCGAACTTGAAAGTTTTGCTTCTAAATCGTAATACCAGCCGACGCTCCTCCAGTCGCTGGGCCCAGGGTGGAATCGCTGCAGTGACTAGGCCTGAGGACAGTATTGAAAGCCACGCTGAAGACACCTTTAAGGCTGGAGCCGGTTTATGTGATGGGGAAGCTGTTCGAATGTTGGTTGAGGAAGCTCCTCAATGTGTTCAGCGCCTTCAGGCTCTTGGTATGGAGTTTGACCGTGACCGTGATCATCTTGCGACAACGTTAGAGGCAGCTCATAGTTTTAGACGTGTTTTGCATGTGAAGGATCGAACTGGCCGAGAGCTAGTAGAGGTTTTGCAAGAACGTGTAAGTCAACGAACCAACCTTATGCATCGTCGAGGGGTTCGTGTGACCCAGCTTTGGGTTGATCGCAATCGATGTCATGGAGTTCAAGTTCTCGATGGCCCCAATTTGCATTGGATTTCAGCTAGAGCAGTTGTACTTGCAACTGGTGGAGGTGGGCATTTATTTGCAAATACCACTAACCCTGCGCAAGCTTCTGGAGAAGGGCTTGCATTGGCTTGGAGCGCGGGTGCTGCAATACAGGATCTTGAATTTGTGCAGTTTCACCCAACTGCTTTGAAGCTTGAGGGTGCACCATGCTTTTTAATTTCTGAGGCTTTGCGAGGAGAAGGCGCAGTATTGGTTGATCGTTATGGTCACAGTCCTGTCTCCCATCTGAAAGGGGGAGATTTGGCTGCACGAGATCAGGTCAGTAGAGCCCTTGTTCAGACTATGCGGCTTCAAGGAGTTAGAAACTTAGGACTTGATCTAAAGCTCATATCTAATGAAAAAGTTGAAGCTCGTTTCCCAACGATCCTCAAGCGCTGTCGAGATCTAGGCTTAGACCCCTTAAACCATGCAATCCCAGTAGCCCCTGCAGCTCATTATTGGATGGGCGGTGTAGCTACCAATTTGCAAGCCCAAACAACTTTGTCTGGACTATATGCTGTTGGAGAAGTTGCTTGTACTGGATTACATGGGGCCAATAGGCTTGCAAGTAATTCATTAATGGAGTGCCTTGTTTTTGCAAGGCAAATGGCATCAATTGAATTAGCCCCAGCACATAATATTCAAGGCAATAATTCTATTAAGACTACTGCTCAATGCTCTTTGCAATTAAATGAAAGCGAGAGTCCAGAATCTTTAATTGTGGCCATCGAAAAACTTCGACAACTTTGTTGGTCTGAAGCAGGAGTGGATCGCTCAGCTAGAGGGCTTACAAGGGCACTTTCTTCTACAAATCTGGCCTTTGAAGAATTAGCGCATCAACCCTTACTTCAGTTTGTCAAGAATCAAGAGCAGGGCATGCATCATCATTTTGATGATGCATCGCGTAGGAACCTGAATTTGCTTTTAGATTTAAACCACCGGCAATTAACTAGTTCTTTACTCTTCGAGGCCTGTTTATTTAGAAGTGAAAGCCGAGGAGGACATTTTAGAACTGATGCCCCTTCAACATTGCCTTATTGGCAATGTCATTCTGAGCAATCTATAGGGGTTGGTCTATCTACCAAACCGGTTAAGGCTTAAGAAACGCTGTCAGAAGTTTTTAGGGCCTTCGTATTTACTTAGTTTTGCCAGCTCATTGAGGCTTCTAACTCCTGAATAGATTTCTCCATTAATTTCCCAACTAGGGAAACCTTCAATCCCTTTGCTTTGGCATAGTGCATGCTGATTATTTTGCCCATCTATTGCACATTCAATAATGTTTAGCTTTGCAGCCGCTGCTTTGCCAAACATTTCTTTTTGCTCATGGCAATGTGGACACCAATAAGCGCTGTATTGGACAATCCCTGAATTTGTTAAATACTCAGCCAGGTTTATTTTGTCTTGATTGCTTACAGATTGGACAACAGGAGCTGAACCTTGTGATTCAGAGAAGCTATCTTTCCGGTTAGGATCAACTGTGGATGCCCATATTAATCCAGCTAAAAGAACGATAAGTGAGAAGAGAAACCCCCTAAAAATTAATTTGCCAGAGTCTTCCCAGGCTCCTCCAATGATTGAAAGAATCAGAAGACTTAAAGATATAAATGCAGATAAAAAACAAAAGAAACATAATGCATTTATTTTTATAAGCATTAAACCTATTAGGATTAAGCTGAAAACAGACATCCCACATGAAGCTAAAAATAGCCCCCACCATGTGCGTCTAGATAATTCCGTTTTGTTTTCTGATAACCCCGGCAACAGTGGAGCTATTGCCATAATTAGCACACCTAAATATGCAATTAGTCCAACAAAAGACAATGGAACAGAGAAATTTTCTCCTTGGACCAATGTTCCCCAAGCACTATTTAAAACTTTGTCGCAGCCTTCAGATCCCCCTGGGCAAGCAATTGCACCAAGCCAACCCCATCGACTGAGAGTAATGGAGCCAGTATCAATTACGCCTATGGTTGCGAGGACCGCCATGCTTATACGGGCCCATTTGAAACCCTGATCCTGGCGACGTCGACTGATTAGGCGGGATGAGCCCATGTTTTGGAAACAGATTTTCTAATTCTGGCAGTTCTCTCATGATTGAATCTCTCTTTAAGCTGAAAAAAGAAACTTCTGCTATCAGACCAAGATTGGTCGACCTGCAGTTTCGATAAAAAGCTTTGAGGTGTTTTGATCTATGCCCAGCCAGTCATCTGAGCTTTCTATTGCAAAACCCAAGGTGGCTTTTGTTCATTTGGGGTGCGAAAAAAATCGAGTTGATACTGAACATATGCTTGGCTTGTTGGTTGAAGCTGGTTATGGCGTTACGACCAAGGAATTCGATGCAGCAGTTGTTGTGGTTAATACATGTAGCTTTATTCAAGATGCTCGAGAAGAGTCTGTCCGCACCCTTGTAGAGCTTGCAGATCAGGGGAAAGAATTAATTATTGCTGGCTGTTTGGCCCAACACTTTCAAGAGGAATTGCTGGACTCTTTACCAGAAGCAAAGGCAATAGTTGGGACTGGAGACTATCAAAATATTGTTGATGTTCTTCAAAGAGTGGAAGCAGGTGAAAGGGTTAATAGGGTCAGTCAAAACCCTTCTTTTGTTGGAGATGAGCATTTGCCTCGTTTTCGGACCACTGGAAAGGCAGTTGCTTATTTGAAGATTGCTGAAGGGTGTAATTATCGCTGCGCCTTTTGCATTATCCCAAAATTGAGGGGAGATCAACGTAGTCGTCCTATTGAATCAATAGTGGCCGAAGCTCATCAACTTGCTGAACAAGGAGTAAAGGAGCTCATATTGATTAGTCAAATTTCGACTAATTATGGATTGGATTTATATGGACGTCCTCGACTTGCAGATCTTTTAAGGGCTTTGGGGCGAGTAGAGATTCCCTGGATTCGTATTCATTATGCATATCCCACCGGATTAACTTCGGAGGTTTTAGCTGCATTTAAGGAAGTCCCTAATGTTTTGCCTTACTTAGATCTCCCTTTACAACATAGCCATCCTGATGTTTTGAAAGCCATGAATCGCCCTTGGCAGGAAGATGTTAATGGAGTCCTCCTAGATCGTATTCGACAGCAACTACCTGAGGCTGTTCTAAGAACTACTTTGATTGTTGGCTTTCCTGGAGAAACAGAAGAACAATTTGAGCATCTTGCATCTTTTATTAATCATCAACGTTTTGATCATGTTGGAGTGTTTACTTTCTCGGCAGAAGAAGGTACCAGTGCAGCTTTATTGCCAAACCATGTTCCTAAAGAGATAGCAGAAGCTCGTAAAGACAAACTCATGGCCTTGCAGCAACCTATTGCTGCCTTGAAGAACACTAGTTGGGTGGGAAGAGTTGTAGACGTTTTAGTGGAGCAACACAATCAAGAGACAGGCCAAATGCTTGGCCGTTGTGCTCGTTTCGCACCTGAAGTAGATGGTCAAGTGATTTTGAGTACAGAAGATGGACAGCCCGTAGATTTAGGGATGATGGTTCCTGCTTTGATTACAGGGTCAGATTTATATGACTTAACTGGTGAGTTGGTTGGGGCTCAGGCAATGTTTGCGAATCTTAGGAGGCAAGACCATGTCATTAATTAATGGTTGAGCGTGGTTTTAGCTCTTAAACATGCTCAGAAAATCATTGTTGAAGTGGTTCCAGGTCAGAGAATCAGATTAATTTGATTGCTTTTAGGGTTTTGTTGATCAGAAAAGCAGCTCCTAAGCCAGAGATAACGATGAATAGATAAAAAACGATTCCCATCTCAAAACAGTAGTTAGTTACCTATTACATCAGATGGCCCGGCCTTTGGTGCTCAAGATTGCGGATATGAATTTTCTTAATCTTGAATGTAGGGCTTGCCATTGAGAAGACATGCTTCAGCTTTTTGAAGCTCTCGGCCTAGATATAGAGCGTGATCAAGTCTGCTAATTAGTTTTGGGCCATCAGTTTCAGTGAGTTTTATTCCAACTTCTTTTGCGCTGCGCCCTCGATAAATTTTGCTTGCCTGGCGAGGCACATTGGTCTTTTTGCAAGGGATGGGCTTACCTGTTGCAGGATCAATAGCTCTGCCTAACTCATCGATTTCATTGTTGAAATGCTCTACGACTATTTCATTAGTGGATTGGTCCAGACGGATGAGGAAATAACCGCTTGGATCAAGAGAGATGAATCTCCTAGAAAGCTTCTCGTCAAGTTCGCGAGTTGCGTCAAAAGAGGATTGGCTATTGAGGCTAGAGATCATCCCTTCACCCTGAGAATGAGAGTTGTGGGGGCTTAATTTTAAATGGCAAGCCGTTATTTGAGGCTTCGATTTCGTGAAGCATCATCTTGTTAACTTCAGGTAACCATGCCCTAATGAGATTATCCATCCTTTGGTCGTACCACTTGTGCAGACTGACTGTTGGTGTGGCTTTGAAACCTCTCCGGCGCTTATGAGCACCTCCGGCACCAGGGTCAAAAGTGTGTATCCCTTTAGCTAAAGCCCATTCGATTGGAGAGTAGTAGCAAACTTCGAAATGCAGGTGATTAATTTCTTCTTTGCTACCCCAATAGCGTCCCCAAAGCTTTTCCCCATTCGTAATACAGAGTGACATGGCTATTGCTTCTCTAGGGCTTTTATCATGCGCAATAAATAGGACTAATTGATTTCTTTTCTTCTCCTCAGCAAGTGATTGGAAGAAGGACTCTGAAAGATACTTGCTACCCCATGGGCCCCAGCGGGAACAGTGATTGTGATAGAAATTGTACATTTCCTGCATCATTTCTTTGTCGATTTCTCTACCATTAAACGCTGAAATTGATAAACCTATATCTTTAATGGCTTGTCTTTCTCTGCGTATATTTCTCCTTTGATTGGCATTGAAATTTTCGAGATACTCTGAGAAATCTTTTTTACCATCTGAGGACCAGAGGCTTTGTTGATTAAACCAGGCTGCATATCCAACGGCTTTTGCTAAAGGACACCAGGTTGGATCTACATATAAGAAATTACAACTAAGAATCCCATTTCTAAGGGCGAAAGAATCAATTTGATTCATTATCAAGAAAGTTAATTCATGCTGGTCTTCTCCTGGAGCTATAAAGAAACGATATCCTTCTACTGGGCTAAAAGGACTCATTCCTATTAGTTTTGGATAGTAATTGAGTCCCAAGCTTTCGGCTAATCTATTAAAAGCGTGATCAAAGATAAACTCCCCATAACTGTGATTTTTGAGGTAAAGAGGTGCTAAAGCTATCAGGGAACTTTTTCGCCAAAGGGATAGGTGCAATGGTTGCCAACCTTTCTCATTGCTGACGCTTCCTGATTTTTCCAAAGCATTGAGCCATTTCCACTCGTAAAAGGGAATAGTGGGTTTTCCTAAAAGCTTTTGCCAGTCGAGTTCTTTGATCTCATCGATTGACTTGTGCCAGCAGACACGCAGATTAGTCATTGCAACAAGCCTCAGTCAGGCAAGAAAAAAATCCTTTTACGAAATTAATCGTACTCAAGTTTCTCTTGTTTTTATTTTGATTAATATGATCAACCATTTAATTGATTGGCAGTTTCTATTGTGGAAAGATTGGTGTTCTAACTGTCATGGTTTCGAAAGTAACGTAACATTATTTCGTTACCTCCAAGAGGTTCATGATTGATTAGTTTCCATGCTTTAGAGTTACTTAAATCAGCAGGTAAAGAATCCATTTCTCTGGAAACCCATGTTTTAGCTCCTCCTAATACCCTGGGTGTAATCGTGAGCTGCAACTCATTTATCTGGTCAGCATATAAAAGTGAGGTCGCTAGTTGCGCCCCCCCCAGCAATAAAAGTTTTGACAACCCTTCTGCATTGAATTGAGCCAGGGTTTCTAACCAGTTGATTTGTTGTGAGAATTCGCGTTCATATCCCTTTGCTGGAGATATATCTGTTGGTATTTTTGCTGGTGACAGTAGCCAACGCTGAATAGGTTGGTGAAAGAAATCCCAACTAAGTGAGAAATCTTTTTGACTACTAACAATTATGGAAATTGGTTGTTGGGAGCGTCCCTCTTTAACTCTTTGTTTAATTAATTTAGAGTTGTGAATAAGGCAAGTTTTTTGATGGGCTCGCAATGTACCTCCACCAATAAGTGTCCCATCTGACCATGCAAGAGCTTCTTCTAAAACTTTGCGATCGCCACGTCCACCTAGTTGCGCTTTACTTGCATTAGGCATGGCTAATCTGCCATCAAGACTTATTGCTAAAACCAATCGCAACCATGGGCTATTCAAATTAAGCTTGGCTATGGGTTGTAACTTTTATTGCTTCAGGGATTGTGTTTATTCGCGGTGTTTCTGCATAAACTTCAGCTGCATTATTTGGGCTTTCTTGAAGATGGATCTTGTGTAGATGAGCTCCAATTGCCTTTATCGGAGTTGTTAGACGATCAGCAATATGTAGTGCGATATTTTCGGCAGTTGGAACACATGTTTCGAAGTGAGGGACGTCCTTATTGAGGAAGGTGTGATCGAAAGGCTCTACCACTAAATCATTTACCAGTCTTTGCAATGCAGCTAGATCACAAACCATGCCCGTACGCTCATCGATTGAGCCTCGTACTGTTATATCAACAAGATAGTTATGGCCATGGCCATTAGGCCGAGCACATTTTCCGTAAACTTTTTCGTTTTCCAGTTGGGTTAGTTCTGCTCTCGCCAATCGATGCGCAGCAGCAAAATGAGTGCGAATAGTTAAGTAGGATTCCATGTCATCTCCTAGATAGTCTGCCCAAAGCCTTGGTTGTTCATAGAGTCGAAGTGCTACAAGTGGCAAATCGGCTTGTAATCGGTTCCAAATAATTCTTGCGAGTGCTTCTGTGGTTGGTAAACATCCATTTGATTTTTTGAGATCGAATTCTGGCCAGACATCGTTGAGGAATCGATAGTCAAGTTGGGCCGTAACCTTAGTACTTATGGCATGCTTCACTTCCGAGAGGTTGAGAACCATTCCATTTGCATCCAGCTCCCCGGCCATTGAAACAATCAGCTCGTAGTTGTGCCCATGTCCTGGAGCCAGCGAACATGGACCAAAGCGAGCAGAGTTGTCATCGGCAGATAGTTCTGGAAGCCAATAAAGGTGGCTTGCACTAAAACAAGCCCGTCTTGTAATCACACATTTTCGGCCTTGGCCGTGGCGTGCCATGGAGTTGTTCTGTGTCATGCTCCGCCTTAACAAGTAGCCATCTTAACGAGAAGTAATGAATTAAGTCTTTATGAATCACTTTGCAAGTCCTAATTCTCTCAAAAAAACGTTGGGAGGTCGTAACATCTATCTGGTCGGGATGATGGGGAGCGGCAAGAGTAGAACTGGACCTCCATTGGCCAAGCAATTGGCCTATGGCTTTGTGGATCTAGATGCAATTATTGAGACTGTTGTGGGTAAATCTATTTTCAAAATTTTTGAAGACGAGGGAGAAAATTATTTTCGAGAAATTGAATACAAGGTTTTGCAAGAGGTTGGTCAAAGACATTCATTAGTCGTAGCTACTGGAGGGGGTGTGGTTATATCTTCTCAAAACTGGGGAATACTTCACCAGGGAATTGTGATTTGGTTAGACCCTGGTTGTCAGCGACTATTGCTGAGGTTGCAAAAGGATGATCTGGAACGACGACCTTTACTACAAGGCAACGACCCTCAGGGGACCTTGGAGGCACTGTTAGCGCAACGAGAACCACTCTATTCAGAAGCTGATCTTCATGTGGCTGTGACTGATGAGACGGCTGATGCAGTGTCCAAAATGATTCTTTCTCAGTTGCCCTCAATTCTTAAGTCCCCGGAGGATCGCGGCGTACCGCAAACCACTGAAGATTAAAACCAGGTTTGATTTCTAAGGCACATGCAGTATCAAGCAATCGTTGAGCTGCTGATTTAAGAGAGTTTTCGTCTTGTAGATCTTCAGGGAGTTCATCTAGGCGACCTAACCATTTTTTTAGCCAATTCAAGGTCTCTTTAGCAGTGAGAATTTTTGCTTCTTTGTTTGGCTCAAGAATGACGTAGTTATCGCAAGCATGTATGAGGGGATCTGACATGGAAAAATTTTTTCTGATTTTTTATCTAGCTGCGTTCATTTTGGGATTCCCATTGCCAGGCTTCGCAGTAGAGGGTTTAGATCAAGATCAGGCGATGATCTTGTTTCATCGTCAGCAGACTTGGCCTGATTGGCAACTATCGGGATCGATTTATAGATCTGGATTGAGGGAAGACTTGTTTTACCCAAAGTGGTTTGAGGGCTTCTGGGAGATTGAGAGTAGGGATCTTAGTGATCCTGAGCAATTAATTTTGCACCATTTTGGAAGCTTTCATCCTGATTTGAAGCACCGCATTATTGGAGATAGGGCTTTTAATGTTGAATCCTTAGCAAAGGCACTTTTAGGAGAAAAGTTATTAAAGGTTGTCGACGACCCCATTTCTCCAAATAGGCAGTTGGCTTTTCTTAAGGGAGGGTTTTTTTTGGAGACTACTGTTATTGGAAGATCGCAAGGTGAAGATCCGCTTAGGGGGTTTTTTGCAGATGAATTTATCTTTGCAGATCATTCACTCACCTTCAGAAACAAGGATTAGCCAAGTTGAAATATTAAGTAGATTTCAGCTTTGTAAGGCTAATGAGCTTAAGTTTAATGAAGTAAATAGACTTATGATCTGCTGAAAACAATGGGAAGTTACCTTTACTGCACCTGGGGAGTTTTTGCACCCTAGAGTTTTAAGCGCAGATCATTATCAGTTGGTCCTTAAACGACCTCAACCTTCTTTTGAGCTAGAAGATGGTCTAAGTGATCTCTCCAATCAAAAAGTGGCTTTAGGAGAGGATGATCACTGAAACCTGGGCAACCTTTACCAACCAGACCAGAACCTGAAGATTCTGGGAACTTGAATAAGGATAACTGCGCTGCGACTGCTATATCAGCAATACTCATTTCATTTCCAATAAGCCAAGAACTACCTTCAACTAGTCTGGATAACATTTTTAAGCTATATAGCAAATCGGAACGCTGCCCTGCATTTAGCAGCTTTTTGACACCATTGAAAAGTTCATGTGGAAGATTACCCATGATTTGTCGAAAGGGCTCAGGCAAATCTTCAGGTAAAAGAGCAACTAATAGATTTGGATCATTAGAAATTGCTTGCAGCAATGAGGCTCTAGCAGCATCGGCCAAAGTTTTATCAGCCCAATCCTCAATTAGATGAGCTTGTGCTGCTTGTTTTGGGTCATTTGGGATTAGTTTTGGTTCTGGCTTGCATGCTTCTAAGTAGCGAATTATTGCGCTTGAATCAGCAATTGCTTTGTTTCCATCGATTAACACAGGAACTTGTCTTTGCCCAGAGCGTCGGAAGATTGACAATTGCCCTACTCCAGGAGTGACATCAACTGTTCTGTAACTCATTTCTTTGGCTGCCAAGCTCATCCTTACCTTTAGGCAGAATGCCGAATGACGGAATTGATGAAGTTCCAACATGGCTGTTAAACCAAAAGACAGGCAGAGTAGCCAGCAAACTCATTAAATAGTGAATTCAATGGGCGAGTTCTTCTCAAACGTTTCTCGTTACCCCAAATATCTGATCACAATCATTCTTGGTGTCTTTGCTGCTGTTTTGGAGCCTTTGGTTCGACGCAGTGCTAATCCAATCACTGCTGTGTCACTTATAGGAGCACTGATTAGTGGGATCATTACCCTTGGGCTTGTTTTGCGGGCAATGGTGTTTCCATCATCTTTTGCATAGTTATGGCACATGGACGTCGAGTTCAACGTGTCGCATCGCTCATTCGACGTGAGCTAAGTGATTTATTGATTTCAGGTATACGTGATGAGAGGGTTCAAGGAGGAATGATAACTATTACTGAGGTGGAGGTTTCTGGGGACTTACAGCACTGCAAAGTTTTTGTCAGTATTTTTGGTGAGAGCAATCATCAAAAAGAAGTATTGGCTGGACTTCATGCCGCAGGTGGCTTCTTAAAAGGTGAATTAGCTAGAAGATTGCAGCTGCGGAGGGCCCCAGAAATACGTTTCCTTGTAGATAGAGGCCTTGAAAAGGGAACTTTGGTCCTTGATCTTTTGCAAAAATTGGAAGGTGAGAGAAAAGAACGGGTTGATTTTCCTGAAGATACTTTTGAGAAGTGATCAGTTTAGCTGGCTCTATTGATGATCTACAACATGTAGTAGCTGAGTTATTTGTAGTACGTGCAAGTGGTCATGCAAGTGATTCTCAACGTAACTATCCTTTGTGGGAATTAAGTAATAAAGAGCTCAAAAGGCTTTTAGAAGAAGGTGTTGGGGGAGTAATTCTTTATGGTGGTACAGCCACGGAACTTCAACATCGTTGCAAAACTATCTTGAATTGGGCAGCAAAACCGCTTTTACTTTGTGCTGATATTGAAGAAGGACTTGGCCAAAGATTTGATGGCGGGACTTGGCTTGTGCCACCTATAGCTTTAGGGCAGATTTTTTCTATAGAGCCAGAGAAAGCTATAAAACTTGCTGAGAAATATGGTTCTTGTATTGGTGATCAGGCAAGGCGATGTGGCCTGAATTGGGTGCTGGCCCCAGTTTGTGATGTGAACTCTGACCCTTTAAACCCTGTTATTAATGTGCGTGCTTGGGGCGAAGATCCAGAAACGGTTTCTACATTGATTCAAGCTTTTCAAAGGGGGCTTGAATTACAAGGTGTTCTTTCATGTGCAAAGCATTTCCCTGGTCATGGTGATACCAGGGTTGATTCACATCTTCAGTTGCCGAGATTGGATCACGATCTTAATCGATTAAAAGAGATTGAATTTATTCCATTTCAGGCTGCAATTTCAGCTCGTGTGAGCAGTGTGATGACAGGTCACTTGTTATTAAAAAAGCTTGATTCTCAATATCCGGCGACACTTTCTGAAACCCTGATCACCCAGTTACTCAGGCAGGAGTTGGACTTTGATGGTTTGGTTGTTACTGATGCGCTTGTGATGGAGGCTATCAGTAAAACGTATGGCAGTGCAGAAGCGGCAGTTCTTGCTTTTGCTGCAGGAGCTGATTTGATACTCATGCCTGAGAAGCCTGAAGAAGCAATAAAGGCGCTTTGCAGTGCACTGCTTGAGGGAAGAATTCCTAAACAGAGGCTCGAGGAATCTATACATCGACGTAGAAATGCACTCGCAAAGGTTAAGGAGAGCTTTCTTGTATTACATGACAAAGATTTCCTTACCTCAGGCATTGAGCTTGAGAGTTCAGAGGATCGTGCTTTTGCTTATGAGCTGGTAAGTAATTCTCTACAGACTGTTAATGCAGGTTCAGTGAAAGCAATTCGACAAGGAGTTAATTTGTTAAGGGTTGATGATGTGTTTTCTAGTTCAATCCTGACCAATAATTCCCCAGCAATTTGTTTGCCTGAGCAGTATGGATATAAAACTATTTTATGTCATCCCAGGGGTGTTTCTCCTTGGCAAGAAGATCAACAATTTCCTTTGGCTTTGGATCGTTTGGGAGAGGTGCCTATATTGCTCCAACTTTTTATAAGAGGCAATCCTTTTCGTGGAAGTAGCCATCTTAAAGAGCCTTGGGTAGCTGCTATAGAACAGTTGCAAAGCAAAAACCTTTTAGCTGGGTTAGTGGTTTATGGAAGCCCTTATTTATGGGCGGAATTGTTGAAAGTGTTAGAGGCCTCTATTCCTGCTGGATATAGTCCCGGTCAAATGCCCGAGTCACAAACTCAGACTCTCTCAAGTTTGTTCTCGCCATTAGATGGCCCTAGTGACCTTCAAAAGTCAAGGTTGCAGGAGTTCACTTAATGACTAATTAAATCTCTTTGTAGTTATTTATTGAGCATGTTAAGTTATTGCTCTACTCTCTAAAGAAGCTCGGTATAAAAGAAAATATGCCCTTTATTCAAAAGGATGACTTCAAGAACCTCGATCATTTCGAACTATGATCTTTAATGATGATATGCCTCTTAAGGAAAAAAAAGTAGTTGTTACTAGAGCTCATTCCCAACAAGGTCCAGGTTTTGAACTGTTTAGTCAGCTTGGTGCCACTGTATTGGAATTGCCTGCTTTAGTGATAGGCCCACCTGATAAATGGCAGCCTCTGGACGAGGCATTGTCTCAACTGGAAAGTTTTCAATGGTTGATTTTTTCTAGTGCCAATGGAGTCAAATTTGTTGAGGACAGACTTCAGTTGAAAGGTAAGTCATTGGCTGGTTCCCCAAAGAATCTAAAAATCGCTGCCGTAGGACGTAAAACAGCAATTGAATTAGAAAATATTGGTGCAATTCCTGATTTTGTGCCGGTTGAATTTATTGCTGATAGCTTAATTGAAAACTTCCCTCATATAGAAGTTGGGAAAAGAATTCTTTTGCCAAGAGTGCAAAGTGGTGGAAGGACAATTATTGCCGAATCGTTTGCGCAGACTGGAGTGCATGTGTTGGAGGTCGCAGCTTATGAGTCTCGTTGCCCAGACAGCATCCCAAAGGAGACTTTAAATGCCCTGATTAGGTCAGAGGTGGATGTTCTTACTTTTACAAGCAGCAAGATTGCAGCTAATACTGCTAAATTGATGAGGAAAAGTTTTGGTAGTGACTGGGGTAAGAAGCTCTGCAAAGTTAAACTTATTTCCATTGGACCGCAGACTAGTATGAGTTGTAAAAAATATTTTGGAAGAGTTGATTCAGAAGCGAACCCTCATGATTTAGATGGCTTGGTAGAGGCTTGTATTCAGGCTGTTAAAGAAGAATCACCGTAACCACTTTCTACTAGCTTGCTAAATCGGTCTAGATTAGATTGAAGTTCATTAGTTACCATTCCACCTAGAATAGTGGGTTCCATTAATGGAGCTAAAATCTTAGGTAATTCATAAGTAATACTTAGCTTGACGATGGTTAAATTGTCTTCTTCAGCGTAAAAGCGTACACATCCGTTAGTTGGCAACCCCCCTACAGATGACCATTGTAATTTCTGGGCCTCAATCCTTTCATTGATCTTGGCTTTCCATTTAAAGCGAAAGCCATTAGCAGCTAAAGTCCATTCTGTTAAATCAGGAAGAGTAGTTGCTGATTCATCGATTGTTTTTACTGACTCTATCCAGCTCATCCAAAGAGGCATCGCTTCCAGGTCACTCCATACAGCCCAGACTTGTTTGACAGGGGCCTTTATTCTGCTAGTTACAGTGTGTTCGAGCCAGCGTCCCATATTAATTAAGCAACAGATGTATTAGTAGCTAGATTTGGCGATTTTCGAAGGATCGCTGCGGCTGCAAGGTGACCGCTCATTGTTGCACCTTCCATTGAGTCGATATAGTCTTGTTTTGTGTAACTTCCAGCTAAGAAGAAATTGCTTAAAGGTGTATTTTGATCTGGCCGATTTGGTTCCATTCCTGGAGATTCTCTATATAGGGATTGAGCAAGTTTGACTACATTGCTCCATACAAGCTTTAGGGAATGTGAAGATGGGAATAACTCGCGGACCTGAGCATCAGTATGCTCAACAATTTGTTCAACTGATTTAGGAATCCAGGGGTCTCCTGGTGTAAGTACACATTGCAGCAATGAGCCTAGTCCTTCACGTCTATAGTCTTCTGGACTAGTAATTGCCAAGTCAGCAAAGCAGCTGAAATCAGCATCAGCGGTATATAGCAAGTTGTCTAGGCCTGAAGGGGAAAGAAAATTTTTGCGTGCCGCATCATCATTTAACTCTGTAATCCATCCGTCATAGCGCAGTTGTACGGTTGCAACCGGAACTGCTTCTAGCTTGTCAATTGCAGCAAATTGCTTGAATCGCCGCCATTCTTTAGGTATAAGTTTCTGAATTCCAGGGACATCGCAGGCGGCAAGATACTTGTCTGCTTTGACCGTAATTTCTCCTTCTGGGGTGTTGAGCATTAGTTCAGTTATTGCTGGAAATTCTCCTTCTTCAAAGTGTATTTCCTTCACACGGTGCCGTAGATGCAGACGTCCACCTTTGGATTGAATGTATTCAAGTATGGGCTTAGTTAGCCAGCGATGGGGAGATCCTTTGAGAAGATTCAGTTTCGAAGCTTCAGTACGTGCTGCAAACATCATGAAAATGGTGAGCATGCAACGGGCTGAGATGTCTTCACAATTAATGAAACCAAGTGCATAAGCAATCGGATCCCACATGCGTTCAATGCTTCGAGCACTGCCACCATGGTTTAAAAACCATTGCTTGAAGCTAATTGAATCTAGTGCTCGGATGGTTTGCATTGCACCTTCATAATCAACAAGACCTCTAACAATCGGGCTAGTGCCTAGTGCAAGTGCATTACGCAGCTTGTCTATCCAATTGAGCTGCGGAGTAGTAAAAAACGCTTTCAGGCCATTGAAAGGGGCTCCTAATGCAAAACGAAAATCTAGAGAACGAAGGTCGCCCCCACGATTTATAAATAGATGTGTGTGATCCTTAGGGAGTAGATGGTTAATTGCACCTACTTTGCGCATTAAGGCAAAAAGATTGGCGTAATTGAAAAAGAACACATGAAGACCCATCTCAATGTGATTCCCTTCCTTGTCTTCCCAGCTGCCTACTTTGCCTCCGAGGAAGGGCCTCGCTTCGTAGAGATCCACGGCACAACCTGCATCTACAAGATCAACGGCGGCCGTGAGCCCAGCAAGCCCTGCTCCAACTATTGCTACACGCACCCGCTTTTAAAAGAAGAACATACTGACTCTATGAATAAAGAGCGCATAGTCGAAGCAGACAAAATTGAATTTTCCTTCATAAAGTGATCATAGGCACGTGAGATCAATCATGAGTAGCTCCACTACTGCTATTACCCATACTGCCTTGGATGGTAAGGGCATTCTGATTACTGGATCAGCGATGAAGCAGTTGGCTGCCTTATGCAGAGAACAAGGCCAAGATCAGGTTTTGCGTGTTGGCGTTCGTTCTGGTGGGTGTAGTGGAATGAGTTACACAATGGACTTTGTTCCATCGGCAGAGATTCATGAGGGAGACGAGGTTTATGAATACACTGCGCCTGACGGTGGCGATTTCAGAGTCGTTTGCGATCCTAAGAGTCTTCTATATATCTATGGAATGCAGTTAGATTTCAGCACGGAGCTTATTGGTGGAGGCTTTAATTTCACTAACCCAAATGCCACACAGACTTGTGGTTGCGGGAGTTCTTTTGCGGTATGAAGGTCAAATTCTTGACCAACTTGCAATCTCAATACTCATTTAGAGTCTTTCATTTATATGGATTCCACTGAAGAGAATCTTTTTGATAACGCGATGTCCCGTTACCAGTCTGGGGCTGAAGCTAAAGACCTTATAGAAGATTTTGAGGCTATTACTACAGCAGCTCCCAATCAGTCTGCTGGTTGGACTTGTCTGGCTTGGTTGCAATTGCTATCTGATCAACCCGAGTTGGCTCTTCGCTCTGCACGTACCGCGGTAAAGCTAAATGGGCAGGATCCTCAAGCACGAATTAATTTGAGCTTGGCACTCTTAGAGACTCAATCAAAAGGAGTTCGAGATCATATTGAATTTGTCAAAAGAGCTCTTGTAGTTGTCCCTGAAGTTGAACAAGAACTTAAAAAATCCATAGATGATGGATTAGATCGCAAGCCTGAGTGGAAAGCTCTAAAGAAAGTTAAGGATTGGTTGGAGTTTTGACTTGACTCGGATTTTGCTTTTGAGCAATGGTCATGGTGAAGATCTTTCAGGAGCTTTGATAGGGAAAGCTCTACGTAGACTTGGGCATCAAGTCGAGGCGATCCCTTTTGTTGGTCGAGGCCAACCTTATAAAGAAGTAGGAATAAGAATTCTTGGGAATGCAAAAGAATTCAGTACTGGTGGCCTGGGGTATACCAGTTGGCAGGGTCGAGTGACTGAGTTCTTGCAAGGTCAATTGTTTTATTTGCTTGGCAGGGTGCTCAATTTGTTATTGGTCGCAAAGCATTTCGATCTTTTAGTTGTCATTGGTGATGTAGTACCTGTTTTTGCAGCTTGGGTTTCTGGTCGACCAGTAGTTACCTATCTCGTTGCTTACTCGAGTCACTATGAAGGTCGTTTGAGGTTGCCGTGGCCTTGTGTGAATTGTTTGTTGAGTAAGCGTTTTCTGGGCATTTACACGCGGGACAAACTAACTGCCGAAGACCTGAAAACGCAGCTTGCCCGTGATGTTAATTTCTGTGGTAATCCTTTCATGGACCCTGTACTGAAACCAACTTTTCGCTTCCCAAAATGTCCTAAAAGATTGGGATTGCTACCAGGGAGTAGACGTCCAGAGTTAGATGGCAATCTGCGCCTAATGTTATATGCAATGGAATGTTTGCCTGAAGAAAGAGTGGGCAGCGGTGAATTTAGTTTGGATATGGCCTTGGTTTCTGACTTGGACTTACCTGCATTGCGCAAGTTGGCTGATGAGGTTGGGTGGGAATTAAAACACTGTTCAGATGTTTCCAAAACCAAGCAGTTGGTTCATGGCCAGATCAGTATCAAAGTGCATCGAAATTCTTTTATCGAAGTTTTACAGAGTAGCGATGTTCTTCTTTCTATGGCTGGAACAGCTGCAGAGCAGGCAGTAGGTCTTGCTAAGCCAGTAGTGCAACTGCCAGGGTATGGACCACAGTTCACTGCTTCTTTTGCAGAAGCTCAGAGAAGACTTTTAGGACCAACTGTTTTCTGTGGGATAGGCAAGCCTGGATCGGGAGCTAGTTTGCAAAATACTGCCGACCTAATCTTGGATGTTTTTGTAAGAATTAAACAGGATGAGAATCTGCAGCGAGAATGTCAACATCAAGCTGAAAATCGTCTTGGTGTTGCGGGCGGAGGTCAGAACTTAGCGGAAGAAATAACACATTTATTATTTAAATTAAAGAAATGATTTTTTCATTATTGAGTAGATTCAGCTCTTAAACTTGTATTTATTTGGTTGCGGCTGCTAGAGCTTGGCTAATTTCTGGATATTGAAATTTGAATCCAAGCTTTTCGAGTCGTTTTGATGAGACTTGCTGTCCTTCAAGTACGACGCTTGCTCCATCTCCTAATAATAATTTGAGGATGGCTCCTGGGACTGGTAAAAGACTTGGTCGCCCAAGCACTTTCCCTAGAGCTTTTGCAAATTCCTTCATGGGAACAGCCTCAGGAGCCACTCCATTTATCACCCCTGACCAGGATTGATTACTGATCGCTTTTGCAATTAATTTGCATAGGTCTTTGCGATGGATCCAACTCATCCACTGTTTCCCATTTCCAATAGGTCCTCCTAACCCAGCTTTGAAAATAGGCAGCATTTTCTTTAATGCACCTCCATCCGGTCCAAGCACAATCCCAAGGCGAATAATAATTAATCTTGTCGATCTTGGTTTCTGTCTAGCAATGTTTTCCCATTGCTCGCATAAGTTGCTTAGAAAATCATCGCCACATTTACTCTCTTCAGTGAATAAATCATCTGCGCTTGCACCGTAGTAGCCAATGGCTGATGCATTTACTAGAACGCGAGGTGGTCTTTTGAGCTGGGTCATTGCTTGTACTAAGGACCTAGTTGTATTCAGTCTGCTGTTTTCAATGAGTGTGCATTGTTTTTGGGTCCATCGCCTTTCTGCAATTGGTTCTCCTGCAAGATTCACAACTCCTTCGGCTTGCTCAAGAGCTGCTATCACTTTTGCTTGTTTCCAGTTGCTTGGATCAGCAGGATTGAGCCTTAATTGGATTAATTGTCCTTCTTCATATGCTGTGGGGAATTTTATGGGAGCTTTTCTGCTGATCACTGTTAGTTGGTGGCCAGCAGTTAATAATTCTGGGATTAATTCAGCGCCAACAAACCCTGTGCATCCAATTAGAAGTAGGCGCATGAGATAAAAAGATGTTGGTGGCGAGATTAAGTGCTTTTGAGGCTTTTAGTACAAAAGTGAATGAAGGGAAAGGCTGAGAAAGATACCGTTTTGCTAGGGATCAACTGGGCATAAATCTAGCGAGATCAGCATTAGAAATTAATCCAGGCTTCAAGAGCTCAATGTGAGTTATGTATAGGTTTAGCCTATGAGGACTTGATTTCATTGTAATGGATGAAAATGTTACTCCTGACGATGACAACGTTGTGCCTGTCAAGCCCTCCCCAAGCTTTAGGAAAGGGTCTCTCGTTCGTGTGAGCCGCAAGGCTTATGAAAATAGTCTTGAGGCAGATGCCAGTGATAGCAATCCACCGGAATATATTTTTCAAGGGCCTGGAGAAATTTTGGCTGTTAAAGGTGAATATGTGCAATTGCGTTGGCGTATGCCTGTTCCTGATGTTTGGCTGAGGAGTGATCAATTAGAAAGTTGGACGTGAGTTTTTAATTCTTGCGTGTTTTCTGAAGTGCAGTGTCTACTGCCCTAATTGCTTGTGGAATTGAAGCTTTGGCGGCTGGTAACCGCCATAAGGCTCCACCCATGACTCCGCTGAGATCACCAAGTCCAGCAAGTATTGGATTGTTATGTATTTGCTGGGCTTTGTCAGCCACGACAGCCGCTTCCCATGGATTCCATCCTGCAAGCAGGACAATGCTTCGATAAGCGCTAGGCCATGGACTTTGTGGCAAAAGCTCTTCTAACGTTGATAATTCTTTTGATGCTTCATAAGGTCGGTTTGCCAATATTGCAAGGAGTGCTAGAGACCAATGGGCTTCTATATCTTTTGGGTTGTTAGATAATTTTTCTAAGGCTGTTTTTCTTACTGGGTCTATGTATTTGAAATGACCATCAAGCATATGTTCTAAGGCAACTTCGGCGAAGATTGGTTCGAATCCTTTAGGCCCTTTCTGTAAGCCTTTTGCAAGCTTGGGAAATGTTTTCGCAAAATTCCGCTTTTGCCGTGCTTTTGGTTGACGATGCCATAGAGAATAACTACCACCTTCAAGTCGTGGGAATTGTCGGACTAATTTGAAGACACCACTACTTCTAATGGCTTTGTCTAGGAAGGGTGCTGATTCGCTTACCGACCCTTGATCTCCTTCGGCTAAAACAATCCATTGGGAATGAGCCAGGACTGGTTTGACATCATTTCTACTAGTCCCAAGTTGACGACCTACTAATTGTCCTCCTTGTCGTCTCCCAAAATAACTCACATTGTGCTGATTGAGGTCAGGAGTACTAGGGACCACAATCATAGTGATTTTAGATTCTTGGGGGCTTGCAACTATTACTTCTTGGATGATTTCTTTTAAAGGCCCTTGATGATTTTTCTTTAAAAGAGATACTTGTGATTGCCATGCTGTTGGCAGGGCAGCGGTAAAACCTAAAGATACAAATAGCATTAATTTGTTGGGTGATTTGCTTGGCCAAAAGTGTTGCCACCAAATCCCCCATTCTAACCAGCCTCGAGCACATAAAAGAATTAGAGGAGGTATTAATGGTGCTATATAACGTGCATCTTTGTTTGGTAGAAGACTGGTTAAAAACCAGCCTAGAATAAATGAAATAATCAACCATTTCCATCCTTCTTTGTTATCTTTATTTTTTTGAGAAGTATTATAAATACTGTGCTTTAGTAGTATCCAAAGAACGCATCCGCTAATGCCAAAAATAAGAATTATGGGTCCGATTTGATCAGACAAAATACGTGGATACCAGTTCCAATTTTCTAAGGTAAATATTGAAGGGTCTCCTTCTTTGACTGCAGCTTCCATTACAGCTCTATTTGTTCCCCCAAGGGTCGTTATCCAGTTATGTCTTAGCCATGGGAATACACTGAGGGTTACGATTCCTGCTCCTGCAATTAGTTGTAATTGGCTTTTATTACTGCGACGTAATGCCATTGCACTAGCCCATACAGCAGCAGGTAGAAGGACTAAAAGTGCACTTTGTTTAATTAAAAGAGCAATCGAACAAGTTAACGCAGCTATTAATGCTTGTCTCCAATGACCACCCTGGTGAGGATGCAACCAGTTACCTAATTGCCAGAGGGCCAAAGTGACTCCTGCGGCTAAGGGCATTTCTAAGACATAATCTGACCTAAGTTGTAGTAATGCAGGTGTAATGGCTACCAATGATGCAGCCAATAAGCCCAAGACTTCATTTCTGAGTTGAAGGCCCCAGCCAGCAACACTTATTAGAAGTATTCCATGCCATAAGCTTAGGCTCCAAGCTGCTTGCTCTGGAGCGTCTCCTGCGATAGCAATAACGCTGCCATTAATGATTGAAGCCAAAGGTGGAATTTTTGGAGATAGATCTAGTAAGGCTTTCCAGCCTTGCCAACCACCACCAGTTAGCAGTCCAAGTGCTCGCCCATGATCAAGTGCACTATTTAGATAATCTGCTTGATCCCATGCAGGGAGACCAGTTTGATGTTGCCACCACAACCTATCCATTCCGGTTGCAATGAGCCAGATAAAAAAAACTCCTGTCCAAAATTTCCAATGAGTTTTCACGGCCCCTTTAATCGACTGCGCTCTTCGTGTAGACGTATACGCTTTTGCTTGGCTTCTCGGAGCATTTCACGTCCATCATGTAAATAATTATCTACATAGCCTATAGTGAAGCGCTCGAGCTCATTTAATGCATCCTCTACTTGCGAAAAGCATTGATAAAGACTTAAGCCAAATCCTTTAGCTGAATTAGGAGTAGCGATAGAACGAAAAAGCTGATCAACTTTTTTTATTTTTCTCTGACTTTGCTCGATATATCTACAAAAGGTTCCCATGAGTAAGTCATCGTAAGGATCTGCTGAAAGATTTTTAATTTGAGAGGGGAAAGGGTTTAGCACTTGTCCGATTAAACGATCAGCTGGGATATAGACCTCCTTTAACCATCTTTCTAGTGCATTCTCCTCCGCTGCTACTTGCACTTGTGTAGCTTTTGCTGCAGCACTTGCACGAGCATTACGAGCCCCTCTTTTTTGAGCTTCATTAATAAACAAAGAGCCTTGTGATTGGTTCTTGTCATAGGCCAGGCGCTGTTCAGGGTCACTTAAGACTTCCCACGCCGCATTTAGAGCAAGAATGAACTCTTCATCACCTCCTGTATCTGGGTGATGCTTTTTTACTAATGCTCGATAGGCAGATTTTATTTCTGCAGCACTTGCATTGGAATTAATTCCAAGCACGTGATAGTGATCGGTTGGTAACAGTGTCATTTTTGTATGTCTGCTTCATAGATGTCCATCTCCTTTTGCCGGCAATGGTGATACACCATTAAACATAGTTGTGGAGAGGTATCGCTCTCCAAAACTCGGCAACACAACAACAAGGCGTTTGCCGGCCATTTCTTCTCTCTTACCAACTTTAAGGGCCGCAAAGACAGCTGCTCCACTACTCACGCCACTTAGCAGTCCTTCTTCTTTTGCTAGTCGTCTACCTATCTCCATAGCGTCTTCATCATTAATAGTTAAAACTTCATCAATCAGGGAGGTGTCCAGTACTGCGGGGATGAATCCTGCACCTATTCCTTGAATACGATGGGGACCTGCTTGGCCTCCAGATAGAACAGGGCTTGATTCTGGCTCAACTGCAAATAGATGGAGGTTGGGATTGCGTTTTTTTAGAATTCGGCCGCACCCTGTAATTGTGCCTCCTGTGCCAACGCCTGCGATTAGTCCATCAACTTGACCTTCGCAATCAGTCCAGATTTCTTCAGCAGTTGTTTGTTCATGTATTTGCGGGTTGGCAGGGTTGTCAAATTGTTGCAACAAATAGGCTCCATTAATGGTATTGACTAATTCCTTGGCTAAATGAATTGCACCTTGAATTCCTTCATTCCCTGGAGTTAGTTGTAGTTCAGCACCATATGCTCTGAGCATGGAACGCCTTTCTGTGCTCATTGTGTCAGGCATGGTGAGGATTAGTCGGTAACCTTTAGCTGCAGCCACCATTGCTAACGCAATTCCAGTATTTCCACTTGTTGGCTCGACTAAAACTGTTCGATTAGGTGCAATAGTTCCATTTTTTTCAGCCGCTTCAATCATTGCACCAGCAATACGGTCCTTTATGGAAGCGGTGGGGTTAAAACTCTCTAGTTTTGCTAATACGTCTGCTTTGCAGTCAAATGCCTTTGTTAACCGGTTGATACGCACTATTGGAGTGCGCCCAACTAATGCTGTTATGTCAGAGGCAATTGGCATTTAGAAAAGGGTGGAACAACCTCATACTTATCTATCCAAACAAAGAACACGGCATTGACAACAAATTTGGTCTACTTAAATAGTTAGTTTTTTATTTTGAATGTTTTAGAGAAAAAAAAGCTCCCACCATTTAGGTGGGAGCTTTTTTCCGTCAAAGTGACTGATTTAAGCCTCAAAAACGGAAGGTTGTTTTAACTAGGCCACCTGTAATGTCATCAGCACCATCTTTTTCAATGGTGAAGATGGAAGGAGTAACTGTGACGTAATCGCTAACAGCCATTGAGTAATAGATCTCATAAGCAAGGGGATCGTCATAGCCAGAGTCATCTCTATGACCTTCAGCTGTACCAACGGCTACTCCAAGGTTGTTACCCTCAGAACCGAAGTCACTCCACACAACTCCTAAGGACCATGTGGTTTCGTCTTCGATGTTGCTGGCATCATTTTCGTTGTCAGGAGTTTTCCAACCCATACCAGCATTTAGAGAAATGCCGTTGTCTAGGTTGAATACACCACTGACTCCCCAGGCTTCATAATCTTCGGCGCTAGCTGTATCTGTTGTCATGCCACCATCGGAAGTGGTGTAAGCAGCTGCAACAGTGAAGTTGTCGCCAACCCATGCAACCTGAGCAGTGAGGTCGTCAGAACCTTGCTCGGTCAAAAGTCCCTGAGAAGCATCTGAAGCTTCGTCAGAAACGAATGCAAGACTTGCACGGAGGTTATCTTGTGCATAGGAGATACCTGCACCAGCACCCAATGCCAAGCTGTAAGCAGCATTGGCTCCGGCATAAGTCAAGACATCCAGAACAGAATCACTGGGGTATGAGCTTGGCCAAACTGCAAGCATGTCGTCTTGACGAACAACTGCACCTACAGTTGCAGTCATTGAATCACCAACAGGGAATTGGTAATAACTGCGGTTGATCTTTAAGCTGTCGCTGCTGTCGTAAGCAGTCTCAAGTGCAGCACTGCCTGCAAAAGCACTTGTGGAACCGAAGTTGCCAGCACGGAGACTGGTTTTTAGCAGATCACTTCCGGTGAAGCTGCTGTCTAAGGAAAGAATGGTGTCGTAGTTGAAATGTACTGACTCTCCTTCTGTTGCCTCTTCTGCGGCACCAATAACGAATTTAGTGGTTCCAGAAAGC
>QCJM01000009.1 GCA_003216035.1 Prochlorococcus sp. AG-409-B13 | reverse complement strand
TAATCAAGGATTTACAGCGTAAAACATCACTGCAGAATAATTTTGGAGCAATTATTCTCGCCCTTGTTAATGGGCAACCAAAACAATTATCATTAAAACAATTACTACAAACATTTCTAGATTATCGAGAAAATACATTAATAAGAAGAACAAAATTCGCGTTAAAAAAAACAATAAATCGTCTAGAAATAATAGAAGGTTTAATAAAAGCTTTAAAACACTTACAGAAAGTAATTGATTTAATTCAACAAGCTAAAGACTCAGCAGAAGCTAAAGCAAAGCTAATAGTCAATCTTGATTTAACTGAAAATCAATCAGATGCTGTCTTATCAATGCCTTTGAGAAGATTAACTGGCCTAGAACAAACCAATATACAAAACGAACTAGAAGAGCTTAAAGACAAAAAAAATGAATTGGAAATTTTATTGAATGATAGAAATAAATTATTAGACACATTAATTATGGAGTTAAAGCAATTAAAAAAACGTTATGGCAATCCAAGAAAAACAAGGTTAATAGAGGGTGGTGACGAGTTATTAGCAGAGAAAACCGCAAGTCAAAGACCTAATGTTGAACTACAAAGAAAACAAGCATTAGAAGCTTTGCCAAGTGATGGAAAACTTGTTATACAATCTGATAATCAAGTAAAAATTGTAAGCCCACAAGTATTAGGTAGACTCCACTTAGATCAAGGTTGTGAATTAGGAGATGAACTAGCTCCCGCAAAATTAATATTGCCAATAACTAATAAGCCAAGATTATTAGCATTAACAAAAAGTGGACGAGTTGCATTAGTTAAATGGGAGTTTGCAGGACAACAACCAGGCCTACTTGAACGTTTTTTACCATCAGGGTTAGAAGGAGATGAAGTTATCAGCTTATTACCTCTACCAAATAATTCAGAATTGAGCTTAGGCTTACTAACCAGTGATGGTAGATTTAAAAGATTATCAATAGCTGAAATACTTGATCTCTCTGGAAGAGCCTCAACAATTTTAAAGCTAAAAGAAGGTGTGGTTTTAAAATCAGCAGTATTATGCTATCCAAAAGGATGTGTAATAATTGTAAGTGATATGGGAAGAGTCCTCAAGCTTGAAGTGAACAGCAATAATATGCCTTTAATGGGAAAATTAGCGCAAGGACCAATCACAATGAAATTGCTTCCTGAAGAAAAATTAATTGGGGCGGTTTCAAATTTAGGGGATGAAAGAAAATGCCTTTTAATTGCAACTCGGAACGGCATGATTGGAAAGTTATCTATTAATGCAATAAGGTTGTGTCATCGTGGTTTTCTAGGTTCTATTGGAATATGTCTAAAAGATTCAAAACTAGAAGCAGATCGAGTTATAGATGTATGCGATGCGGATGATTTAGTTGGGATAATAACAACAGAAGGACGACATGGAAGAATCAAAGCTAATGAATTAAATACAACAACTGAAGATAATCCATATAACAACCTAATCAATCTGCAGAAAAATGAAAAAATCGAAAAGCTAATTCCGTTAATAAGCGAGAAAAGTAAATTAGAAAATAGCAACGTTTAATTCATGATAAATATGAATTTTCTACCCATTCAAGATATTCATTTGTAATAGTTCCGGTAATATAATCTCCTGTAAAGCAAGACATGTCAAGATCTTTAATTGAAGATTCAAATGTAATTGCTTGATACAAATCACTAACTTCTTGATAAACCATATTGTCAATTTCTAATTCATTAGCAATCTGTGATACACTTCTATTATGAGCAATTAATTCCTTACGATTAGGCATATTAATTCCATAAACATGTGCAAAACGCACTGGTGGAGCTGCTGAAGTAAATGTAACTTTATTAGCTCCAGCAGCCTTTGCCATTTGGACAATTTGCTTTGAGGTTGTTCCTCTAACAACAGAATCATCGACTATAAGAATATTTTTTCCTTTAAATTCCGTACCCATAGCATTCAATTTCTGACGTACTGATTTTCTTCTATGTGACTGACCAGGCATAATAAAAGTTCTGCCAATGTACCTATTTTTAAAAAAGCCTTCTCTATATTCAATCCCTAATTGTCTAGCAACCTGCATAGCTGCAGGGCGAGAAGAATCTGGGATTGGCATTACTACATCAATATCACCTGTAAAAATTTTCTTTTTAATTGAGTCTGCTAATCGATCACCCATACGAAGACGAGCTTCATAAACTGAGATTCCATTCATTACAGAATCTGGGCGAGCTAAATATACATACTCAAATGAGCAAGGAAAAAGTTTAGGGTCTTTTGCACATTGCTTTGCAAATAATTCACCATTAGAAGAAATAAAGATTACCTCTCCAGGTTCAACATCTCTAACAATTTCAAAATCGTTATTTTCTAAAACCAAAGATTCACTTGCTACCATCCATTCAATATTATTATTGCTTGATTTACGTGAACCTAATACTAAAGGTCTAATGCCATATGGATCACGAAAAGCCAACATCCCATGTCCGGCAATTAATGCAATAGAAGCATAAGAACCTTGAACTCTTTGATGTAATGAAGTAATTGCTTTAAAAATATGGTCTGGAGTCAATTCAGAGCCTAAATTCTGTGATTGGATTTCTGTTGCTAAAACATTAAGCAACATTTCTGTATCGCTTGATGAATTCGTATGACGCCTATCAATCTTAAAAAGATCTTTTTCTAATTCTCTAGTATTTGTAAGATTACCATTATGTATCAAAATTATTCCATAGGGAGCATTTACATAAAAAGGTTGAGCTTCATCTTCACGGTCAGCAGCTCCTTTAGTAGCGTAGCGAACATGACCTATACCTATACTGCCTCGCAAAGATCGCATATTTCTAGTTCGATATGCTTCGCGGACCTGACCTTTGGCCTTATACATATGAAAAACACTGCCATCCATAGTGGCAATGCCTGTGGAATCTTGTCCACGGTGTTGCAATAACAAGAGACTGTCATAAATTTGCTGATTAACAAGTTCTTGAGAAACAATGCCAACGATGCCGCACATACGAAGTAAAGCTCCTTAATTCATATGCTCAGAGAGCATTTTGCACCAAAATGGTGGTCATGAGACAAATGGTCGATCAATATTCACACGTCTAGGAATAGATCGTTCAAAAGAATACTTTAAGTCAGTCAAAGATAAATGAACCACTTTTTTATCCTGCTGTGTAATTAATAATTCAGGTTCTGATGTAACAGTTCCCAAAAATTGTGAAGAAATAGAACCCGAAGATCCATCATGATCCTTTTGCAAAAGCGCATGCCAAGCATTTAATTGGTTTGGAGAAATACTAACAATAATTCGAGCACCACCTTCTGCAAAAAGTAATCGATCTAATCTTGATTGACTAAAAGGAAGTTCAATATGAGCACCTAATCCAGAGGAAATAGAACTTTCTGCAACACTCACAGCAAGACCACCATCACTAATATCATGAGCCGAATTTATATAACTATGATTAATTGCATTTCGTAAAAAAGATTGTACTGAGTTTTCTAAATCAAGATCTATTTCAGGAGGTCTACCCGTAACTAAATCATGAATTGTTTCTAAATAAGTACTAGCGCTTAAGGTTACCCTTGGATCACAATCCGTCGTTAATTCCAAAGGAACTCCAATTAACCAAATAGAATCTCCTGGGTTAGCCCAACCTTGCCGACACACTTTTTTTATGTCTTTAACTAAGCCAACCATTCCAATAACTGGGGTTGGATGAATAGGTTGTAAAGTTCCATCATTTAAACGAGTTTCATTATATAAAGAAACATTCCCACCAGTTACAGGTGTTTGAAGGGCTGTACATGCTAATGAAATGCCTTTGCAAGCCAATGCTAATTGCCAATAACCTAAATCTTTTTCAGGAGAAGCAAAATTTAAGTTATCTGATACAGCGATTGGTTCAGCACCTACACAACTTAAGTTTCTAGAAGCTTCTGCAACAGCTGCAATTCCTCCACGTTCAGGATCTAATGATACCCAACGGTTAGGACAATCAACAACAGCAGCAATACCACGATTAATAGAGGATAAAGCATTAATTCCTTCCTGTGGACGAAGTCTTACAACAGCCGCATCTGCCCCACCTGGAGGTAAAATTGTATTAGCTTGCACTTGATAATCATATTGACTATAAATCCAATGTTTTGAAGCAATAGTTGGGTTATCCAATAAATCTAATAAAATTTTATTCCAAGTGATCATTTTTTTTGTATCTTCTTTTTCAATATATATTCCTATAATTTCAGGATGAGGTAAATTATTTTCATTCCATTTCCAGTGCTCTAAAATTGTAAATGGAGGCTCCTTCAATAATTCATGATGATTAATTGGAGTATCTTCAGCTAATGCTTGGGCAGGTAATTCAGCAGCGATTTTTCCTTTATGTAAAACACGTACTATATTTTCCTCAAGAACTTTACCTACAACGGATACATTTAAACCCCAACGAATAAATTTATCAGTTAATTTATTTACTCGATCAGGTTTAACAATAAAAAGCATACGTTCCTGCGATTCAGATAATAAAAATTCATATGATGTCATTCCTGCTTCTCGTGCAGGAATAAGATCTAAATCTAATTCAATTCCTAAACCACCTTTTGCTGCCATTTCTGAACAACTACAAGTTAAACCAGCAGCACCCATATCTTGTGCTGCTATTACATCTCCATCCTTAAAAGCTTCTAAACAAGCTTCAATTAAACTTTTCTCTAAAAATGGATCTCCTACCTGAACTGCTGGACGATCATCTAAGGAAGAAGAACTAAGTTCTGAGCTTGCAAAACTAGCTCCACCCATTCCATCTCGTCCAGTAGTGCTTCCTACATAAATAACTGGACAACCAATTCCATCAGCACCTGAACATACAATTTCTTTAGTCTCCATTAACCCTAAAGCCATTGCATTGACTAAAGGATTGCCTGAATAACTTTTATCAAAAGCAACTTCTCCTCCAACAGTAGGAACACCAACACAATTCCCGTAATGAGCTATACCAGCCACAACTCCTTCAAGTAAACTAACATTTTTTTCATCTTCTAAAGGCCCAAAACGCAAAGCATTAAGCAAAGCTATAGGTCTAGCTCCCATTGTAAAAATATCTCGCAAAATTCCACCAACACCTGTAGCTGCTCCTTGAAATGGTTCAACAGCTGAAGGATGATTATGACTTTCTATCTTAAACACTAATCGATCGCCATCGCCTAAATCAACAACTCCAGCATTTTCTCCTGGTCCAACAAGTATTCTAGCTCCATGAGTGGGAAAAGATTTAAGTAAAGGTCTTGAATTTCGATAACAACAATGCTCGGACCACATCACACCAAACATACCCAATTCTGTACGATTAGGAGAACGTTTTAGGCGACGACAAATTTCATCATAATCATCTGAAGTTAATCCTTCTTGAATTAATGCAGAAGAAACTTCATAATCAACTTCAAAAGGAGAGGAGTTACTCATTAATTAAACAAGACCGTTTAATAAACTTAGATTCAATGGTCAGACCCATGGATCTTCTTCTGAATCTAACTGATCCTTTGATTTTTGAGGGAAACCATTAGACCTATCCCCTAAATCGGTAAAACCAGCTGAATTCGTCAGTAATGAATCTTCATCCCAATCTAATAAAGGGTCATTTTGTTTGGTAGATATTTTACGTAAATAATCTCCTTCACGATCATTAATGTCTTCCCAAGGTGGTTCTTCTAGCCACCCTTCCAAACGATTTGATGCTTTAAAACTAAATTCTTGAAATTGATCTAGTAAATCTCGCGATTTACTTATTAAATTTTGTCGAACCGAAGATTTATATAAAGGAATATCATCTAAACATAATATATCTGTTGAAACCATACCAGGTTGTTGATCAATTATATGATCAAGAGTTAAGCGCCATCGACTAGTACCAGGGATTCTAGGATCACTTCTCGATACAAAATAATTTATAATATTACCTGTTTTAGATTCAAATAAAAAATCAACAATAGAGGCCAATCTTTCACCATTTTTATTAAAAAGATCAGCTTCGAACAGAGTTGGCAATCTATCTAAAGTAGCCTGATCAGAATTAGAAGGTTCTCCTTTTACAAAAGCTTCATTATTTCCTAGAGCCTTTAATTGATCTAATCGCCAAATATCTCTTGATAAACGAAGGTTTGAAGGTTTACTAGCCCAACCTAATAAACGATGAACAGGTGGATGCATCCAAACACTAATACCTGGTCCATGATCCATTCCTCTATCACATCTAACACGATGACTTAATAAGTCACTCAAAAATAATTGATTTGGTAAGGCCAATTTAAGTGCGTATTTGAACAGGCATAACTAAATAAGTAAAATGTATTTTTTCATCTTCTGATGATAAGATAGCTGGAGTAGTAGGAGCATTACATCTTAAAATAATACGTTCGGAATCAATAGCTTTTAATCCATCAAGTACATAACGAACATTAAAAGCAATATGAATGCTTTCACCATTTAAGATTGCAGGTATAGTTTCTGATCCACTACCAACATCTTGAGCATCAGCAGTAATCTTTAAAAGAGTAGTATTTTCATCTATATATATCTTAACTACATTATTATGTTGATCAGCTAAAATTGCAATTCTTTCTAAAGCTAAAATGAATTCCTTACGATTTAAAATAAGACTTCGAGAAAAATCATTAGGAATTAATTGTTCATAGTTAGGGTATATTCCTTCTAATGTTCTTGTTGTTACAACTTGATTAGAAGCTAAAAAGACAACTTGTCCCTTATCACAAAACATACTAACTAAATCTGTTTGATTAGAATATGTAATCAACTTCTCCACTTCTTTTAATGATCTAGCTGGCAATGTTACAGAAAATTCATCATGAGTATCAAGAGTATTATCTATTAAAGATGTTTCATTATTTAATTTATTTACCATACTTAAAATAGCTAATCTATGTCCATCTGTAGCAGCAGCTTCCATATCATTTCCTTTAAATTTTAAATGAACACCAGTTAATAATTGTTTAGCTTCATCAGTACTACTAGCAAATAAAGTCCTACGAATTAACTCGATCAAAGCATTAGGGTCTAATTTAATAGGAATAGCATTTTCAACAAAGGGTAATTCTGGAAAATCCTCAGAAGATAAACCACGCATATTATAACTTCCACTTAAACTTTTAAGCTCTATTTGTTCACCAGTTTCATCAATTAAAAAAGTTATAGGAGAATCATTAGGCAACTTAGATACAATTTCACTAAGCAATTTAGCTGGAAGAGTTATCGCACCACTTGTATCTACTGATGCAGATATTGATGTTTGAATACCTAAATTAAGATCAAAGCCTGTAAGAGTTAACTGATCAGTACCTGCATCAGCAGTTAACAGAACATTAGCTAACACTGGATGCGTTGGACGTGAAGAAACAGCCCTACTCACCAGCTGTAGAGCTGAATTGAGTTCTACCTGGGAACAAACCAACTTCATTAATAAAAAGTGAAGAGCAAAGAAATGTGAAAGTAATCTAGGTTTTCACATGTTTTAGAGAAGTGCAATGGATATCTAATTTTCGACATTTCTTTATAACTTACTCTAATTTTTAAATTAAATGAATATAAACCCGTAGTAGTAGAGCCTGAGGAAACGGTGGAAAACAGCTAAAAACCCTTTTCCTGCCTTGGATTATTTGAAATTATTGATGTGGAAAAAAATTTTTAAAAGTGGAAAATTTCTTAATTTTAATTGATTATAAATTAAATCAAAAATTTTATTCTCATATTAATCTTCATTTTATTTGCTTTTCCACAAAAAATTAAGTACTATTAAACTCTTTTCCTCAGACAGAAATTGAATTGTCTTTTCATTTTGTGAAAACTTAAAATCCCATAGTTTTTGCAAC
The DNA here is from genome assembly GCA_003216035.1 of Prochlorococcus sp. AG-409-B13. Classification (GTDB taxonomy): domain Bacteria; phylum Cyanobacteriota; class Cyanobacteriia; order PCC-6307; family Cyanobiaceae; genus AG-409-B13. The sequence continues at coordinate 34,462 of QCJM01000009.1, read as the reverse complement.
TGTTTTTAGGTTTGCATCTAGATCTGAATGAAATACAGCATCATTATTAGTAATTGCACAATCAGGATCTTTTAAACCATTCCCAGTAAGGACACAAACTATTGTGGATTTATTTGGAATTTCTTGTTTTCTTTTCAATAAACCTGCTACTGATGCTGCACTAGCAGGTTCACAAAAGATTCCTTCTTCTTTGCCTAAAATTTTATAGGCATTTATAATTTCTTCATCAGTAACTGCTAAAAAAGAACCCTTGCTCTCTTCTTTTGCAATCATTGCTTTTTCACGATTAACAGGATTACCAATTCTTATCGCAGTAGCTATTGTTTCAGGCTCTTTAACTATTGCATTTAATATTAATGGAGCTGAACCTTTTGCTTGAAATCCCATCATTTTAGGCAAAATAGTTGAATGACCAGCTTTGAAGTATTCTTGAAATCCCATCCAATACGCTGTGATATTCCCAGCATTACCCATTGGTATACATAACCAATCTGGTGCTTCACCAAGGGCATCAACAATTTCAAAAGCACTTGTCTTTTGACCTTGAATTCTGTAAGGATTTACTGAATTCACTAATGTTATTGGATATTTTTCTGCTATTTCACGAACAATATCAAGTGCTTTATCAAAATTCCCTTTTATAGCTAATACCTCTGCACCATAAACCAATGCTTGAGCCAATTTGCCTTGGGCAACATAACCATCTGGTATTAATACAAATGCTCTCATTCCACCTCTTCTCGCATAAGCTGCCGCTGATGCTGATGTATTGCCTGTACTCGCACATATAACAGCTTCACAGCCATCTTCTTTTGCTTTACTAATAGCCATTGTCATTCCCCTGTCTTTAAAAGAGCCTGTAGGGTTTAAGCCGTCGTATTTCACGTAAACTCTTATACCTCTACCTATGCGCTTTTCAATTGAGCCGACTCTGATTAGTGGTGTTCCTCCTTCCTTTAGAGTAATAATGGGTGTATTGGCATTTACTGGAAGCCATTTTTTGTAGTTTTCTATTAGCCCTGGCCATTTAGGTTTTATTGGACTGAGATCGAAACGATCTTTGATTTTTTCTATAAGTGACACTGTTTCAGAGCAACCACTCCTTAATCTAAGTCTTAGCGTCTCCTTTCTTTTAAAACCTCTAGAGGAGATTCAGAGAAGAATTTAACCAAACCATTTATGGTCTCTACTTTTTTTAATACTTTTGTTAAAGATGGAATGTTTACAGCAATATTTTTATTTGGGTAATTTTTTAAGAATAAAATTAAAGTAATTTTACCTTTCCCTGACACTAACCCATTAATTATGCCAGCCCTTATTGCTAGGACACTAACCTTATTATTTGGTAGCCTTAGCGGGTAGATTATTTTGGCAACTCGGCTAATTACCACTGCACCGATTCGACTATGTATTAATTTACTTGTAAGCATTAAAGGAAGCTCATATTCTTTATTTAGTAAGGCTACGATTTCTTTAGGTTCTTCATTGCTAAATTTTAGTAAATCAGATAAAACCCCATTTGCTTTTCCTGTTTTTGCAAACCCTTCAATATTTTTTATTGTAATTGTTCTACTAAATGCTCCATTGATAAAGGACATTTTTTCAGCTGATTTTGCTGCTGGTAATGAAATTATAATTAGGAATAAAATTACAATGAGCTTTTGTTGAAAGCAGTAGATGTTATGAATAATTTTTTTCTTTTTTATAAGGTACATTATGGTTCGCCTGCGGCAACTTTTACGAGTCTTACCATCCCTTTTTCAGTAACTCTTTGTGCAATTTTAAAACCTATTTTTCTTGTTTCTGATTTTAACATGATTCTGGGAATTTGCTTTAAGACTATTCTTTTTTTAAATCCTGGAAGAGTTTTGGAGATTTTTATTAACTGCTTTATTGGTTCTAATTCTATGACAAGAGTTTCTTCTATGTCATTATTTTGAGAATACAAACTTATTCTATTTGATTTTAATGGTTTAGGTAGCTTTTCGTTTATTTTTTTAATTGTATACCATCCTAATGAATCTAGCCTTGAAATAATTTCCTCTGCTAATTGTTGCCTTAATAAACTTCCATGTTGGGAGAATAGGAAGTTAAAAATATCATTGACTATGCTGTTTAAGTCAAGTTGAGACTTGCTATAGCCACTGGCAATTATATCTTCTAATCTGTTCCATTGAAGTGCATTACCATCAAAGATCATTTCTTTTAAACTTTCTCTGAGTTCAGGATCAGAATCTTCTATGAGCCTTCTGGCAAAATATGGATATGCAGCACCTAAGATCTTAAACTTTGGATCAACACTTAAAGCAATCCCTTCTAAAGTTATTAAGGATCGAATAATTAAAGCATAGTATGGAGGTACTCGAAATGGGAATTTATACATTACTCCAGATAAGTCATCAGTAACTGCCTTAAAATCCATTTGGTTAACTCCTACTTCTAATGCTTTACTAAAAACACTTTCAAAAGCTGGGATAATGGGTTCTAAATTTATATTCTTAGCTAAAAACCCTAATGATACAAAGTCTTGAGAAAGTTTTTCAAAATTGCGATTAACTAAATGAACAACTGCTTGTATTAATCCTGTTCTTGCCTCTCTGCTTACTTCACTCATCATACCAAAATCTAAGTAACAAAGGCGCCCATCTTCTAATGCTAATAGGTTGCCTGGATGTGGATCAGCGTGAAAGAAACCATGTTCTAATAATTGTTCTAGACTGCAATTTACTCCGATATCTATCATTGCATCAGGGTTGATACCAAGTTTTTTAACACCATCAATATTTGTGAGCTTTATCCCTTCAATCCATTCCATTGTCAAAACCCTTCTAGTTGTAGCATTATGAAATATTTTTGGAACCGCAATATTTTGATTATGCAGATGCAACTTGGCAAACTTTTCAGCATTTTTAGCTTCATTTAAATAATCCATTTCTTCAAACACTCGACTGCCTAGCTCGTCAATTAAGGCGACAAGATCACTACGTATCAGTCTTATGTTCTGATTTAACCAACTTGCAATATTTCTAACAATATATAGATCTAAAGTTATTTGTTCACGTAAGCCAGGCCTTTGTACTTTCACGGCTACTTCCACTCCATTTTTTAAAATTCCTTTATGCACTTGTCCGAGTGAAGCAGCTGAAATAGGAGTTTCTTCGAGCGAAGTAAAAATTTCTTCTATAGGAGCGTTTAGGTCTTGTTCAATGCATGCCATGGCAAGTTCACTTTCAAAACCTGGTAATTGGTCTTGCAGTTGGGCTAATTCTTCTAACACTATCGGAGGGATAATGTCTGGTCTGGTAGAAAGTGCTTGGCCTGCTTTTATAAAAGCAGGTCCGAGTTGAACCAATAAATCTGTAAATTCTTTTGCTCTAATTCTTTTTTGCTTCGAATTTTTTAGTAATCCAAGAAGTTTGTCTTTTAGTAGGTTTAGGAAATAGAGACTAATAGGAATCAAGGTTTCCCTGAGCCTTTTTAAAAATCGTTTTGGATGCCCTCTATAAATTTTTGAAATCGCTACAGGATCATATTCAAGAAGCCCTGCTGCTTCGATGAAATCCCCAAGTTCAGTTTTCATTTGATTAGGGTCATCGCTTACACCCCTTCTAAACCACCGTAGACCTCGCTAGCTTTGGTGAAATTGCCAGTTAGTGTTGTGCTGGTCGGTCTACGGCTTGAAAACATTGCTTTGATCGATAGCCTAGAACTGGCTTTTGAGGAAGGCTTCACAGTTTTAACTGGTGAAACTGGGGCTGGAAAATCAATATTGTTAAATGCTTTGGATTTTTTGCTGGGAGGCAACTCTCCTTCTTTGTCAACTCGCTTTCTTCGCCCTGGTTCAAGTTTTGGGTTAATAGAAGGTACTTTTTTAATTAGCTCTTCAGTCAAAGCTTGGTTGCAAGAACAGCAGTTTGACGTTGACGACTCTGAAATCTTGATCAGTCGAGAGTGTCGTATAAACGAAAGTCGTACTTCTACTCGATGCAGAATCAATGGAGTTGTGGTTAACCGCCAACAAATTCTTTCTTTGAGGCCTTTTTTAATTGATCTTACTGTTCAGGGTCAAACCCAACAATTGGTTTTACCAGGTCAGCAACTCAGATGGTTAGACCGTCTTGGAAGTATTGGCTTAGGACGTGATTTAGAAAATGTTAAAAATAGTTGGAAAGCTTGGCAAGAAACTTCTATTAAGCTGCAGAATGCTACGTCTGATTATTTTACTTTAAAGCAAAAAAGAGAATCCTTGGAAATAGTTTTAGCCGAACTTGAAGCAGCAGAATTAGATGATCCCAATGAAGAGAGGATATTACATGAAGAACAAGATCGATTGGTGAATGGTGTCAAATTACAAGCAAGCTTTTTAAAAATTATAGAGCACTTAAAAGATGGGTCTGACCAGTTACCCTCTATTGATGAACAATTGTCTATATGTTTAAATGAGTTGAAGTCAATGGCTCAATTAGATCCTTCTTTAGCTAGATATTTGGACAAACTTTTTGATTTACAATCCAATTTAATAGATTTATTTAATGAATTAGATAAATATGGCATTTTATTGGAAAGCCACCCACAGCGTCTTGACAAAATACAGGAGCGGCTTGCAATATTGAAACGTTTGCAGCGTGTAAATGGCCTTGATCTTTCTGAATTAATTAATTATCGCAATTATTTAAGAGAAGATTTGATACAAAATAGATCTGAAGATAGCTTTAATAAGCTTAAGAAGCTTGAAGAGAAATTGCGAAGAGATAGAGATGAAAAGAATCACGTTTTGTCCACTTGTCGGAAGCATGTGGCACGAAAATTGGAAGAGAATCTCATGCAATACTTATCTCCAATGGGTCTTTCTAATGTTCGTTTTAAGGTTGATTTAAAAGACTCAACTCCTACTGAATATGGTGCTGATTCAGTTCAGTTTCTATTTTCTGCAAATCCTGGTCAACCACTGGCTCCGATTGGAGAGGTTGCTTCGGGAGGTGAAATGTCTCGTTTTTTGCTCGCGTTGAAAACGATCCTTTCTCAAAGCGATGATTCAAGTACTTTGTTTTTTGATGAGATTGATGTAGGGGTTAGTGGACGTGTTAGTGGTGCTATTGCAAAAGTATTAAAAGCCTTGTCCAGTCATCGACAAGTGTTTTGTGTAACTCATCAACCACTAGTAGCCGCCGCTGCTGATCACCATTTTGCAGTTAATAAAGCTGTTAAAGATGGCGTTACTAGGTCATATGTATCAAAATTGCATGATATTAAAGAACGTCAACGAGAATTAGCTCAATTAGCTGGTGGAGATTTATCTGATGCCAGAGTTTATGCGGCGAGCTTGCTGGACCAACATGCCGCTTAAGCTTACCTTTAGAATCTAAGGCTCCTTCCAGTAACCCTTATGGGGCCCTCTTCTGCTCAAGCCATGATTCATGGGAATGAAAGGGCTACAAACCTAGCTGGGAGTTCTTTGCAAGACGTTATCAAGGTTCGAGGGGCGCGACAGCACAACCTTAAGGATATAGATCTCACGATTCCACGAAATCATTTAATTGTTTTCACAGGCGTTAGTGGAAGTGGAAAGAGTTCTTTGGCTTTTGATACGATTTTTGCTGAAGGGCAAAGAAGATATGTAGAAAGTCTGTCTGCTTATGCACGTCAATTTTTAGGTCAAGTAGACAAACCTGATGTAGATGCAATAGAGGGTCTTTCACCTGCTATTTCGATAGATCAGAAGTCAACTAGTCATAATCCTCGTTCCACAGTTGGAACAGTTACGGAAATTCAAGATTATTTACGTCTGTTATTTGGTCGAGCTGGAGAACCGCATTGTCCGCAATGTGATCGTTCAATTAGACCTCAGACTCTTGATGAGATGGTTGACCAAATATTGACTCTTCCTGAAGGAACTCGCTATCAATTATTGGCACCAGTTGTAAGGGGCAAGAAAGGAACCCATTTAAAACTTTTGAGAGGCTTGGCCGCAGAGGGGTTTGCTCGTGTGCGAATTGATCAAGAGGTTCGGGATTTATCAGACAACATTGAACTTGATAAGAATCAAATACATACTATTGATGTAGTTGTTGATCGTTTGGTTGCAAGAGAAGGGATTCAAGAAAGATTAACAGACTCTTTGCGTACTGCGTTGAAGCGAGGTGATGGATTGGCTTCAGTTGAAGTTGTCCCTAAAAGTAATGAGAAATTACCAGATGCTTTAGAAAGAGAACGTCTTTATTCAGAAAATTTTGCATGTCCTGTCCATGGAGCTGTAATAGAAGAATTGTCACCTAGGCTATTTTCTTTTAATAGTCCTTATGGTGCTTGTTCAAATTGTCATGGGATAGGACTTATACGAAAATTCACGTTAGACCGAATTATTCCGGACCCATCATTACCGGTTTACGCAGCAATTGCTCCTTGGAGTGATAAAGACAACTCATATTATTTTACTTTATTGTATTCTGTAGGTGAAGCTTTTGGCTTTGAGATTAAAACTCCATGGAAAGACTTGTCTGAACAACAGCAAGATATTTTACTCAATGGAAGTACTGAACCTATTCTTATTCAAGCAGATAGTCGCTATAAAAAGAATGCAGGTTATGCTCGACCGTTTGAAGGAATAATTCCCATTTTAGAAAGACAGTTACGTGATGCTAATGGTGAATCTGTTAAACAAAAACTAGAGAAATTCTTAGAATTAGTTCCCTGTGGCACATGTTCAGGCAAAAGATTACGGCCAGAATCATTGGCTGTAAAAATCGGACCTTATTGCATTACAGATTTAACTTCTATAAGTGTAGGTGAGACTCTTAAGCACATTGAAAAATTAATGGGTATAGATCAAGTCTCTGAACCACTTCTTACATCTCGACAAATACAGATTGGTGATTTGGTTTTGAAAGAAATTCATCAGCGTTTACGTTTTCTTCTAGATGTTGGTCTTGATTACTTAAGTTTAGATCGACCGGCTATGACACTTTCTGGAGGAGAAGCTCAAAGGATACGATTGGCTACACAAATTGGTGCTGGCTTGACTGGTGTTTTGTATGTTTTAGATGAGCCAAGTATAGGTTTACATCAGAGAGACAATGACCGTCTACTTTCTACACTTAAGCGTTTACGTGATTTAGGTAATACTCTTGTTGTTGTAGAACATGATGAGGAAACTATTAGAGCTTCTGATTATTTGGTAGATATTGGACCAGGTGCTGGCGTTCATGGGGGCCATATCGTTGCTCAGGGATCTGTTGAAAACTTATTGAACTCAAAAGAATCTTTAACAGGTGCTTATTTAAGTGGTAGATGCTCTATCCCAACTCCTAAGAAAAGAAGAGAATCTGGCAGTAGAAGACTACGTTTAATTAATTGCAATCGAAATAATTTAAAAAATATTAATGTAGATTTTCCTTTAGGCAAACTTGTTGCAGTTACTGGAGTAAGTGGAAGTGGAAAGAGTACTTTGGTGAATGAATTATTACACCCAGCACTTAATCACAGCTTAGGCTTAAAGGTGCCGTTCCCTAAAGGATTAGAAGAGTTGCGAGGTATTCAGGCTATAGATAAAGTCATAGTTATCGATCAGTCACCTATAGGTAGAACTCCTCGATCTAATCCAGCTACATATACAGGCGCTTTTGATCCTATAAGACAGATTTTCTCAGCTTCAGTAGAAGCTAAGGCTCGTGGGTATCAAGTTGGTCAATTTAGCTTTAATGTTAAAGGAGGTAGATGTGAAGCTTGTAAAGGTCAAGGTGTAAATGTTATTGAAATGAATTTCTTACCTGATGTATATGTTCAATGTGATGTTTGTAAAGGTGCTCGCTTTAACCGTGAGACACTCCAAGTCACATATAAGGGCCATACAATTGCTAGTGTTCTTGAGATGACTGTAGAGCAGGCTGCAGAAGTTTTTTCAGCAATTCCTCAAGCAGCTGATAAATTAAGGACATTAGTAGACGTTGGCCTCGGTTACATTAAGCTCGGTCAACCGGCCCCAACATTATCTGGGGGTGAGGCTCAAAGAGTGAAATTAGCGACAGAACTTTCTAGAAGGGCTACGGGAAAGACACTTTACTTAATTGATGAGCCCACAACTGGATTAAGTTTTTTTGATGTGCATAAGTTGATGGACGTTATACAAAGATTGGTTGATAAAGGTAATTCCGTTATTGTTATTGAGCATAATCTTGATGTAATTAGATGTTCTGACTGGATTATTGATTTAGGTCCAGAAGGTGGTGACCGCGGTGGAGAGGTTTTGGTTGCAGGTACACCTGAGGAGGTAGCTGCTCATGCAAATAGTCATACAGCTCATTATTTAAAAAAGGTATTGGCACATCATTCGCCTGGAGCAGTTTCAGTTAAATAACTAGCCAGTACTTTGGAACCGTCGACGTTTGAATTGGTAAGCCTATAAATTTTTGATCGATTTGAATTTCAAGCTTCGCTTCTAAAAGAGTACTTTTTTATCTTTCCTTTATTTTTGAGTCATGTACTCGTTTGCATTTCGCCATGATTTTGAGGCAAGAATTTTTTTGAAATCGCGCAAATCCCTGTCATATCAAGCTATTTTCTGATTTTGTAAAAACTTTTTTATTTTTATTATTCTTTCTTTAGGTTTATTAGGCGAAAAACCTACTAATTACATTCAATCTTTACTGGAGGTGAGAGGTGGGTTTTAAGCTCCTTCATTTGAATCTCCATGGTTTGTTGCGTTCTCATGATCTTGAATTAGGTCGTGATGCTGATACTGGAGGACAGACTCTTTACGTCTTGGAACTTGTTAGAGGCTTGGCATTGCGTCAAGAGGTAGAGCAAGTAGATCTTGTAACTCGTTTGATTCAAGATCGACGAGTTTCCTCAGATTATGCTCAGCCGAGAGAGGTTGTAGCACCTGGAGCAACAATCATTAGATTGCCTTTCGGCCCAAAGAGATATCTTAGAAAAGAGCTTTTGTGGCCGTATTTGGATGATTTGGCCGATTTATTGGTTGCGCAGCTTCAAAGTCAGGAAACACTGCCTGATTGGATTCATGCTCATTATGCAGATGCAGGATATGTGGGAGCATTAGTTAGTCGGCGTTTAGAAATCCCACTTGTTTTTACTGGTCACTCATTAGGAAGAGAAAAACAACGAAGATTACTTGCTTCTGGATTTGATCATGAGCAGTTAGAAAATACTTATTCAATTAGTCGAAGAATAGATGCTGAAGAGTTTGCCTTGGCGCATGCGAATATGGTTATTACTAGTACAAGGCAAGAAGCTGATCAACAATATTCTCGTTATGGAAGATTTGCTCCAGATCGAGTTGAAGTAGTCCCGCCAGGGGTCGATTCAAGCCGTTTTCATTCCACTCAACTAAATACTGAAAGAAAAGAAATAGATGCATTATTAGATCCTTTTCTTAGAAAATCTTCTTTACCTCCATTATTAGCTATTGCACGTGCTGTTCGTCGTAAAAATATACCTGCTTTAGTTGAGGCATATGGTCGTTCATCTGTTTTACGACAAAGACACAATTTGGTTCTTGTATTGGGGTCTAGAGAAGATCCCAGACAACTTGAGAAGCAACAGCGTGAAGTCTTTCAACAGATTTTTGAGTTAGTCGATAAATATGATTTATATGGGAGAGTTGCTTATCCTAAACAACATCGTCGTGATCAAATTCCATCCATTTATCGATGGGCAGCGCATAGACGTGGATTATTTGTTAATCCCGCTTTAACTGAACCTTTTGGCCTTACTTTATTAGAAGCAGCAGCGTGTGGCTTGCCAATTGTTGCTACTGATGATGGAGGCCCTCGAGATATTTTGGAACGCTGTAGTAATGGACTTTTAGCAGATGTTACTGATTTAGAATCATTGCAGGACTCTCTTGAACAAGCAGGAGCCGATGAAGATCAGTGGCATAAGTGGAGTGATAATGGAATTGAAGCTGTAAGTAGACATTTTAGTTGGGATGCACATGTATGTAATTACCTTGCTCTTATGCAAAAGCGTTTGGACTTTGTTGCACCTCGTAAGTGGTCTCTTGCTAAAAATGAGTTGAATCATTTATTAGGTGATCGTTTGCTTCTACTTGATTTAGATAGCAGTTTGGATCAATCTGAGGGAGAAAGTTTAACTGCTTTGCGGAACAGTTTGTGTCCTATTGCTTCTGATAAAAAGACTGTTTTAGGTCTTTTTACTGGCCGTTCTATTCATGCTGCCCGCCAGCGTTATGCAGAATTACATCTTCCTTACCCTGGTGTGTGGATTTGTAGAGCTGGAACTGAGATTTACTACGGTTCTGAATCTCAAGAAGATCGTTTTTGGGAATCATCAATTGGAATTGATTGGAATCGTCAAGCCGTTCAGATGGCTTTGGCTGATTTGAAAAACTATTTAGTTTTACAGCCAGAAGATCAACAGGGTTCTTATAAGGTTAGTTATTTGTTAAAGGAGCCTGGAGAGGGAATATTGCCTTTGGTTCGCAAGCGTTTAAGACAACATTCTCAGGCTGCGCGACCTCATTTGCGTTGTCATTGGTACTTAGATGTTGTGCCGTTACGTGCTTCTCGAACAGAAGCTATTCGTCATTTAGCTCTCCGATGGGGCTTGCCTTTGGAGCAAGTTTTTGTGATTGCTAGTCAACAGGGTGATGCGGAATTTTTACGGGGATTAACTAATGCGCTTGTACCATCAGACCATGATCCTTGTTTGGAGGGATTAAGAACAAGTCATCAGAGAGTTTTCTTTGCTTCTAGGGCTAAAGATGGAGGCTTGATTGATGGTTTAAATCATTATAAGTTTTTCGCTAATCGCTAGTTTTTACCTTTTCTGTTACTTCTATTGACTCAGCAGCTTTATTTGCTTTAGCAAGTGCGCTTTCTAGATTGTCAGCAGTGGTAAGTGCTACACCCATGCGACGTCCTTTTTTCGCATTAGGCTTCCCAAATAATAATATTTTTGTATTTGTATCATTTAACGCTTTTTCGATGCCTTTATAGTTAACAGATGAAAGATTGGCCTTTGCTAAAATGACTTTACTAGCCGAATATTTTGTTGCATCGATTTTTGGGATTGGTAACCCTAAGATGGCATTTATATGTAATTCAAATTCATTTATATTTTGACTGATAATAGTAACTAAGCCTGTATCGTGTGGTCTAGGAGAGAGTTCTGAGAATATCACCTCTTTCCCACAAATAAAGAATTCAACACCATAAAGTCCTACGCCTCCAAGATTATCAGTGACAATTTTAGCCATTTGTTGAGCTTTTATTAATTGTTCTTTTTCGAGGTTTGCAGGTTGCCAGCTGCATTGATAATCACCACTCGCTTGTTTATGACCTATTGGAGGGCAGAAAATAGTTTTTCCATCTTTTTGTCTAATTGTTAGCAAAGTAATTTCAAGATCAAATGTTAGAAATTCCTCTACAATTATCCTTGTTGATTTGCCTCTTGCTCCTTCTAGAGCAGTGTTCCATGCCTGATCTAATTTCTCTTTTTTATAAACTAAACTTTGACCTTTTCCAGAGGAACTCATTATAGGTTTTATGATAATTGGCCATCCCAGAGGCTCTGCTACTTTATGTAACTCTTCAAGATTAGAAGCGTAAGCAAATTTAGCTGTTTTAAGTTGCAGTTTGTTTGCGGCCAGGTCTCTGATCTGGTCTCTATTCATTGTGATTGCAGTTGCTCTTGCATTTGGGATTATTGTAAAACCTTCTTCCTCAAGATCAGCTAAAGCATTTACAGCTAAAGCTTCTATTTCAGGGATTATAAGATCAGGTTTATGTTTATAAATTACTTGTTTGAGTGCTTCTGGGTTTGTCATATCTAGGACTTCTTCTTTGTCAGCAACTTGCATTGCAGGAGCAGATTTATAACGATCACATGCAATTACATAACAACCAAGCCTTTTCGCAGCAATAGTAACTTCTTTGCCGAGTTCACCGCTCCCTAGGAGCATTAAAGTTTTTGGGTGGTTATTCATTGAGATCTTAATTAAATTCTAGAAAGGTTAAAATCATGAAGGTAAATCAATTAAAATATTTGATTTTTGTTCATCTTTTTTTCAACAATGAGATCTTCATCAGCAATTAATGTTAGTTGCTTGATTGGAGATTCTTCCGTAATGAACCCCCACTCCTCAAAGATTTTAGGGTTTGGATGGGTGATCAGTTGTTTTTTTGATTGTTTTTCTAACTTGAAGCCTTCCTTTGCCATTCTCCTCATTAAATTTGCTGATTCTTCAAATCTTGATGCCATAGCCTCTAAACTTTGGCAGTCACTGGTTAGACCGGTTTCTTTCCAAGTAAAATAACTCATGACTTTTAGTTGCTCGGGTGCATTATTAGGCCTAGGATGACTAATCCAAAAGTAGTTAACCAAAATTTTTGTACTATTTCTGGTTCACTTGCTCCTGCGACTTCGTAATGATGGTGTAAAGGTGCCATTAGTAAGATTCTTTTTCCTTTACCTGTTAGTTTTTTAGTAATTTTAAAGAACCATACTTGCACAATTACTGAGAGAGATTCTGCCAATAAAACTCCACCCATTATAAATAATGGCCACAGGCTATTTGAAAGTAATGCGATCCCACTTAAGGCTGCTCCCATTGCTAACGAGCCAGTATCACCCATAAATATTTTTGCTGGATTTCGATTATGTGTTAAAAATCCAAGCCATGAACCTGCCATAGCGATTGAGAAACCTGCTAATGCAGGGTCACCTTCATTACCTCTAAGCATTAGTTGGATTGCCAGGCCTGTGAAGATCAAAGACCCACAACCACTCGCGAGCCCATCAAGGCCATCTGTAAGATTAGCTGCGTTACTTTCTGCTAGGAATACGAATAGCGCCAAAGGCCAAATCATGACTCCTATATCTAAGGATTTATCAAATGCAAAAGGAATTTCGGAGTTAATCCAGCCTTGCCAACCCGTCCAAATAAGAAACAAGATACCTGCCGCGGCTTGAAGTAAAATTTTTCCTTTAGGACTTAATCCAGTGTTTGTTTTAAATCTTAGACTTCTTAAATCATCAATACCCCCTATAACCATGTAAGCAAAAGTTATCAAACTAATACTTATAATTTGTTGATTACTTTGACCATTTAGACTGATTAAATTTCCTAAAATTAAAGCTACAGGCACTATTAATAGTCCGCCCATTGTGGGGGTTCCTGATTTCTTATGATGTGATTCTGGTCCTTCTTCTCTAATGATTTGATTACACTTTAAAGTTCGAAGTTTAGGTATGCCCCATTGTGTAATTACCATAGATAAGAATGTTGAGCCCATTAAAGGTAAACTTAATAGACTATTTGGTATATAACGATCTGAACAGAAGCAAGAAGCGAAGATAATACTTATTAGAATAATTGTAGAAAGATTTGCTTGGGGTACCCAATTTTGATTATTTGTACCTGAAATTGGGCTATTTGAATTATTCAATTTAATCTGCGCTTTGAAATTTTGATAGCGGTAATTTTGTTATATTTAATGTGAGTAAAATTTTAATTTTTTAGTCTTCCCAGTTTTCTTCTGCTTGTTCATCATCTGCTTTGTAGTCCTCTTTCTCTCCCATCAAGGCAGAAAGTTCTTCTTCTTCTACTGTGCTCACTTCTTGTGACGCAGTTTCTTCATCTGCTACAAGTCTTCCACTGGCTTCAAGCCATGTTAAGAGGTCTGGCTCTTCTCTTAATGGCAAAACAGGTGCAGGATCTGTTCTTCCGTATCGAGTGAGAGCAGGGTTGATGCTATCGAGTGCGCTCAGGTTGATCTTGTTGAGTGCGCTCATTTGTGAAGAGAAAGGTCAATGAGTCAACATAGTGCATGACGTACTTTTTTTCATTAGCTTTTGACTTCTAAGCTGCTTGTGTTGGTCCTGACCTGGACTTTTGCGTTGATTGTTAGCTGGGGCTTGAGGGTTTGGGGCTTACAACATCCAGAGCCCTTTCATGTGAGATCCATCGTAGTGCTTGCTTTGTTGTTTGCACCCTCTCTTTTGTTAGGTGTGTGGATTGTCTTTTTTGGTTTTTTTCCAAAGCTCTTTATGACTGCAGATTGATCCCGTATAGAAAATGTATGCATGATTTGTTGAAAGTCTTTAATGCTTTCTTTCAGTTTCAAAGCGCCTATATAAAAGAACCGACCCCTGTTTTAGAGGGATCGGTCTTAATGAATGGAATTTTGAAGCTTCTGAATCTTGGCGCCTGGGGCCAAGGAATTAGGTGTGAGGCAAATCTCCTTTGAGGGCACCTAAACGATGCAGAGGAGTGTCGACTGGTTTGACGCCCAATTGATGTCGCACCAGACGAGAAGCCCACTATTTGATAAAGACTGTTGGAGCAGGGGCCTGTGAAACAGTTTGCTTCTCTGAATTCTCAGGTGGCGTGTCGTCCATAGACGCCTCCGTGTTCAATGCAATAACAATGGTCGTCTTGGTGGCAGAAAGCAATCAGTTTTTACACGCATTGCCTAATCCGAGGTTTTCGCTCATAGTAGGGATGGCGTGCCTAAATAATTTTGAAGATTATTTAGTTTAATGCTTTAGATTTTGATTGTTTGATTTTGCACAAGCTAGACAGCCTCCATTAATTCTATAAGGGGATAAATGACCATTAAGACATTGAATACCTCTAAAAAAGTGTTTTTCGCCTAATTCCCTTGCATGTGCATCAGTCATAGGTAGTTTTAGCCAATCTTCAGGTACTTTTCCGGTTAGTGCAAGGCGAGTTTTGACAGCTTCTTTGCGTCTTAATTCTTCTTGTAAATCATTTTTCTTGCAAACTCCTTCGATTGCAAGTTCTTTTGCGCATTGTTTGCATTCAGTTATATTTTTCTTCTTTCTGATTTTGTTCGATAGCGAATCACTTGGGACTTCTCTTTCGTTGCCACATATACAGCGGCACCACCAAAATGCATTGCCACTAGTTGTACGACGATTTGAGAGACGTACAACGGTTAGGCTTCCATAAATTTCCCCAATACGATTTCGTGGCTTGCTTGGCATTAGATTAATTTTCTGACAATGCTTTTTGTTAATTCAATTAAAAAATTATTTAAGAGCCACTCTGCCATTATAAGTGCACTCAGAAATGCTTTGATCATGATGAAATAGGCTTATCTGCTTTGTAATGCTTGCAATTGAGATCTGGCATACTGACTTTCTTATCAGACTTTGTCATCTATGCTTCAAACTTGGATCATTTACTTCGCTTGACAGTACTTACAATTTGTTCTTGGACTCATTCTGATGATGCGAATTAAGAAAGTTGTGCTTGCTTATTCTGGGGGTGTCGACACCAGTGTTTGCATCCCTTACTTAAAGAAGGAATACGACATAGAACAGGTTGTTACCTTTGCTGCTGATCTTGGCCAAGGAGATGAGCTTGAACCAATTCGGAGGAAAGCTTTAGAGGCAGGTGCGAGTCATTCTTTAGTTGATGATTTGATCAAGCCTTTTATTGAGGAGTTTGCATTCCCTGCGATTAGAGCTAATGCTTTGTATGAAGGCCGCTATCCACTTTCTACTGCTTTAGCAAGGCCACTTATTGCCCGTAGGCTTGTTGAGATTGCTGATGAGATTGGTGCTGAAGCAGTTGCGCATGGATGTACTGGAAAAGGTAACGATCAGGTTCGCTTTGATGTTGCGATAAGTGCTCTTGCACCTCATCTCAAAGTACTGACTCCGGCTAGGGAATGGGGCATGAGTCGAGAAGAAACTATTGCTTATGGAGAATCCTGTGGAATTCCTGCACCTGTCAGTAAAAAATCTCCCTACTCTATTGATTTGAATTTGTTAGGAAGGAGTATTGAAGCTGGGCCACTTGAAGATCCTATGACGGCACCCTCTGAAGAGATATTTGAAATGACATCATCAATAATTGATTCTCCTGAGGATGCTGAAGAAATAGAAATTAATTTTGAGAGAGGTAACCCTGTAGCTATTAATGGGAAGGCATTAGACCCTGTTTCTCTTGTAAGAAAGGTAAATCAATTGGGCGGTAAACATGGTTTTGGCCGCCTTGATATTATTGAAAATCGAGTTGTAGGCATTAAGAGTAGGGAGATTTATGAGTCGCCAGGCTTACTTCTTCTTATAAAAGCACATCAAGAATTAGAAAGTTTAACTTTGGCTGCTGATGTTTTGCGAATGAAAGCTCAATTAGAGAGGCATTGGGCGGATCTTATTTATCAAGGGCTTTGGTTTAGTCCTTTAAAGGATTCGTTGGATGCTTTTATTGATAAAACACAGCTTTATGTAAATGGAGTTGTGAGGATCCGTTTACATAAAGGCAATGCTATTATTATAGGCCGTGATTCAATTAATAGCAGTCTGTATTTGCCTAATATGGCTACTTATGGGAAAGAAGATAAATTTAACCATCAAGCAGCAGAGGGATTTATTTATATTTGGGGAATGCCATCTCGCATTTGGGCTGAGAAAAGAAAAGGCTAATTAGATTGGTTGAAATACTTTTATAGCTAATCTTTTATAGGTAATATTAATATATTTATTCTTCGGTTGCTGTTTCTTTATTTTCTTTATTTTCTTTTACTTCTTTGTTTTCTTTGGCTTCTTTGGGCTCTTCTTTGGCTGATGTTGTTTCGTTGGCGGGCGAAACCCTTGGAGTAGGTAATGGGCCATCTTGTTTGACGGTTAAATATCTAATAACATCTTCGCTAAGTCGCATTGCTTTTTCTAAGGCTCCTACCTGCTGCCCATTGCCATTGTGGCTAAGTTGTACATAAATTCCTTCTTTGTGCTTAGCAATTGGATAGGCCAGTCTGCGCTTGCCTCTCATTTGGTTGTCTAGTACCTCTCCACCAGCTTCAACGAGGATATCGCTGTATTTTGTGAGATGACTTTCTACTGCCTCTTCCGGGATGTCCGGACGGAGGATGTACATGGTTTCGTAGTAAGGCTGATTAGTCATTAGTGTTTCCGACTGGGACTTAAGGCTCAGCAAAATGAGCGACGGAGATACCACCATATCCTTTGATGGTATTTTTTTGATTAAAGTTGGGCTCGTACAGCTTCGGATATTCCAGGGAGGTCAGGCTCTTCGCCTTTGAAGCATTCGATTATTGCAAAGATGATAATTGTTAAGATGCCTAAAAGGATTGTGCTGGAAAGCGTTCTAAGGATGAGGCTCATTCCAAGAGGTTGAAGAAGGATTTGAAACGCATAACTCAATAAAACCACCGCGATATCTATTAAAAGAGCTTGTAAGGTGTTGAAACGCAGGAAATATGGGATACGTGGGTTGCGAACTATGGCTAGAAAAAGAATAAAAAATAGTAATAAGCTTCCAAAGGGTAATGATTGCTCGAAAATGATTAGAGGCAAGGCAGGCAATGCAAGCCAATTGAGGATTGGAAATTCCAAAAATAAATTTCTACCAAAGGGAATTGCGTCGCTCCACGGCAGCATGTAAACAAAAATGCCTATTAATCTTTGCCAGATTGGAATGTTCATCGAATTGTGTTGAATTAAGAAACGCTAGTTGGCTAGAAAGTTTTCTGCTGTTTGCCGCATAAGGTTGATCGGTATTGTTTTAGCACCGCTCCATAGTTTTAATGAGGCAGCTCCTTGCTGAACAAGCATTTCAAGGCCATCAATTTGTTTGAAACCATTTTGTTTCCCCCAGGTCAACCAAGCAGTTGGTCGAGGCGTATATATCAAGTCATATAGAGTTGCGCTTGGTTTGAGAGTATGCCAGATTTCTTCCCCTAACGGCATTTTCTTTTTGGATTGAGAATTTGAGTGTGAATTCATTGCCATACCCACTGGTGTTGAGTTAACAATGAGATCAGCATTCTTGATGTATTGAGGGAGAGCATTATCTTGCTCTAAAATTCCCTGTAAAATTGCTGAGGAATTTTGGTTACTGAGATCCTCTAAACATTTTTTTAATGAACTAGTTTTTCGTCCAACTATTGTGATCTGACTCATTTTTAGATCTTGTAAACCTACTATTACAGCTCTCGAACTACCACCACATCCAATCACCATAGCTTTTTTTGCTTCCCATTGATCTTCCTTGAGAGGTGCGATAAACCCTTCGACATCTGTATTTGTCCCGATCCAACCACCATGCTCATCGGGCAAAAGTGTATTTACTGCGTTTACTCTTTGAGCTATTGGACTAAGTTTTTTGCAGTATTCTGAGATATGTGTTTTGTGAGGTATAGTGATATTTAAACCTTGAAAATTTAATTCACGGAGGGATTGGAGAATGGTAGCTAAATTATTGCTTTCACAGGGTAAAGGTATATAGCAATAGTTTAGTTTCATGGCTGCAATTGCAGCATTATGCATCGCAGGAGATAGAGAGTGACTTACTGGTTGTCCTATTAATCCCAACAGCTGGGTGTTCCCTCTAATAACACTCATTTTTTTATCGTTTCATGGGTGAGATGGTTGGGTGCTGTTCGGGAACCACACCTCGCCTCGAAGTGGGCTAACTACCGAGGATGCTCCTATATCAAGCAAGACTTTTAAGAGGCGGTACATCCATGGGGAAGGTTGTTGGCATTGATCTTGGAACTACTAACAGCTGTGTGGCTGTTATGGAGGGTGGAAAGCCCATCGTAATTGCAAATGCCGAAGGGTTTCGCACTACACCTTCGGTAGTTGCCTATACCAAAAATCAGGATCAGCTTGTTGGCCAAATTGCTAAGCGTCAGGCTGTAATGAATCCTGAGAACACCTTTTATTCATCCAAGCGATTTGTTGGTCGCCGGGTAGATGAGGTTAATGAAGAGTCTAAAGAAGTCAGCTATGGAGTCGAGAAATCAGGTTCTAATGTAAAACTGAAATGTCCAATTCTTGATAAGCAATTTTCCCCTGAGGAGGTTAGTGCACAAGTATTGCGCAAGTTATCTGAAGATGCAGGCAAATACTTAGGGGAGAATGTGACACAAGCGGTGATAACGGTCCCTGCTTATTTCAATGATTCACAGAGACAAGCCACTAAGGATGCTGGGAAGATTGCCGGCTTGGAGGTTCTTAGAATTATTAATGAGCCTACTGCAGCTGCACTTGCATATGGCCTTGATAAGAAAAGTAATGAGAGGATATTGGTATTTGATTTAGGTGGAGGTACTTTTGACGTTTCTGTTTTAGAAGTTGGTGATGGTGTTTTTGAAGTCTTATCTACTTCTGGTGATACACACCTTGGAGGAGATGATTTTGACAAGGTAATTGTTGATCACTTGGCAGCAACTTTTAAGGGGAATGAGGGTATTGATCTACGTCAAGATAAGCAGGCTCTTCAGCGTTTAACTGAGGCAGCAGAGAAGGCTAAAATTGAATTGTCTAATGCCACCCAAAGTGAAATTAACCTACCTTTTATCACGGCTACTCCTGAGGGCCCTAAGCATCTTGATTTGACTTTAACTCGTGCCAAATTTGAGGAGTTGGCATCTAGTTTGATTGATCGATGCAGAGTGCCAGTAGAGCAAGCACTTAAAGACGCAAAGCTTTCTTCTGGAGAATTAGATGAGATTGTGATGGTAGGTGGATCAACTCGTATGCCTTCGGTTCAAGAATTGGTGAAAAGAGTTACAGGTAAGGATCCCAATCAGACAGTTAATCCAGATGAAGTCGTTGCTGTAGGTGCTGCTATTCAAGGCGGAGTTCTTGCTGGTGAAGTTAAAGATATTTTGCTTCTTGATGTAACACCTCTTTCGTTAGGTGTTGAAACTCTTGGTGGAGTAATGACCAAGATGATTGCACGTAATACGACTGTACCAACTAAGAAGTCTGAGACTTATTCAACAGCAGTGGATGGTCAGACGAATGTGGAGATTCATGTGCTTCAAGGTGAGCGTGAGATGGCTTCAGATAACAAAAGTTTAGGAACCTTTCGACTGGATGGAATCCCCCCAGCTCCTAGAGGTGTTCCTCAGATAGAGGTTACTTTTGATATTGATGCTAATGGAATACTCAGTGTTACTGCTAAGGATAAAGGCAGCGGTAAAGAGCAAAGTATTTCTATTACTGGAGCTTCGACTCTTTCAGAAAATGAGGTTGAAAATATGGTTAAGGATGCGGAGGCCAATGCATCAGTAGATAAAGAGAAGAGAGAGCGTATCGATATTAAGAATCAGGCTGAGACCCTTGTTTATCAGACTGAGAAACAATTAGGTGAATTAGGGGACAAAGTTGATGCAACAGCAAAAGCAAAGGTTGAAGAAAAGAGGACAAAGTTAAAGGAAGCTACTGAAAAAGAAGATTATTCGACAATGAAATCTTTACTAGAAGAGCTTCAGCAAGAACTTTATGCTTTGGGAGCTTCAGTGTATCAACAAGCAGGAGCAGCTGGACCAGAGGCTCCTACAGAGGACGCGAATAGCAATTCTGGCGATGATGTCATTGATGCTGAATTTACAGAGTCGAAATGATTTAATTTAATAAGTATGATTGCTTGATTTATTCTTTTATTTTAATTGTTATTGAATTAGTTGATTGCCAACCCATTCTGCGGTTGCTGGAGCTAATAAAATTCCATTGCGATAATGTCCTGAAGCAAGGATTAACCCTTGTTCCAGTTGTTCTAAAATAGGGGCCCCCCTGTCAACAGGTCGCCCACGTAGTCCATACCATTGCTTCACTATCAAGGCTTCTCTTATCCATTCAGGTGGATTGTTACCCATCATTTGCATTGTTTTGAGTTGCAGTGGGTCTGGCTCTAATCCTGGCTCAAGAGTTGCACCCATTAGGATTTGATTTGTTCCATATGGTATTAAATTAATTCCATTGTAACTAATGGCTGCAGGCCATGTTTCCCAGTTTTGATCTTTTTTGTTGTTGATAATTAGTTGAATTACTTGACCTAGGACTGGTGTTATCTTACGACTATAACCTAATGGTTCAATTAGCCTATTTGTTCCAATAGATGCACATATAATTATAGTGTCTTGTGATATGGTTTCGCCTCCATCAAGGTGTATTTGCCATTGATTATTTGTAATCGACTGTCTTTTAATTAACTTAGAGACTTGCTGTTTTATTTGCTTCACTTTTCTTTTCTTGAGTCCAATCTGTAGTGCCTTTAGTAGGCTTATTGGGTTTACTCTCCCATCTTTATTGGATATCAACCCCCCATACTTGGTTGATGGCCATGAATTATCTGGATAGAAATCTGAGTTAGAAGATAAAAAGTTGAGCCCTAGATTTGTTCGGAGAGAACATAATTTTTTCATTTTCTCACTTTCTGCATTGGACCTTGCTAATTGAATTAGTGGGGTTTGAAGGCTTAAAGGTTGCTCTGGCGTACTTAGCGCTGTGATCCAATGAGGCCACAATTCCATACTGCGCTTTCTAAGTTGCCAGCTTCGTCCTTGAGAATTTCTAAAAACATATCCCATCAATATTCCAAGAGAGGCTTGACTGCCTGAAATTGGATTGGATCGATTAATAGGCTTTGACAGAATTGGATCAATGAGAATGACCTGGTGACCTAATCCTGCTAGGTGCCATGCTGTGGTGCTTCCAATAACACCTGCACCTATCACTGCAACTGTTTGAGCCAGGGGTACGAACTGTTTATTAGTGACTTGTAACCAAGATGGTCAGGATTTCAAGTATTGGCTGCATTTGAGAACAAGTTGTTTACTAGACAATGGGTGTTTCAATTTTAGTTGCATGATTTCTACAACCGTCATCTTGCAGCTGATTTGTCCTGACCGGCCAGGACTGGTTAGTGAATTGTCTGGATGGGTAGCTTCTAATAGAGGGAATATTCGACATGCAGATCACCATACGGATTCAGATGCAGGGCTTTTTTTGAGTCGAATTGAATGGGACTTGGATGAGTTTGGCTTGGAGCGAGAGGCTATTTTTCAAGAGATTCAGGAACTTGCAGATCGTTTAGATGGAAAAGCGCAGGTGAATTTTTCAGATGAACGTCCTCGCGTAGCGATTTTTGTTAGTAAGCAAAGTCATTGCCTTTTGGATTTGTTGTGGCGAGTGCAGAGTAAGGAGTTGCCTATGGACGTTCCTTTGATAATTGCAAATCATGCTGAATTGGAGCCTCTTTGTCTGGAATTTGGCGTTGCTTATAAATTCATTCCTATGAGTGTTGATAACAAGCCAGCTGCGGAGAAAAATATACTTGAATTATTGTCTGAATATCAGATAGATTTAGCTGTACTTGCTAAATTTATGCAGGTTCTAAGTAGTGATTTCTTGGAAAAATTTCCTAACATTATTAATATTCATCATTCTTCCCTGCCTGCTTTTAAAGGAGCACAGCCATATCATCGAGCATGGGAAAGAGGGGTTAAGTTGATAGGTGCTACTGCTCACTATGTGACTAAAGATCTTGATGATGGCCCTATTATTGAACAGACGATTGCTCATGTTAGTCATCGTGATGAAGTCGAAGATTTGATTCGAAAAGGACGAGATACAGAACGTATAGCACTTGCTAGAGCATTGAGGTTGCATTTACGACGACAAGTGATGGTTTATCGCGGTCGCACTGCTGTATTTCAATGAAATTTTTTCTCTGGATAAGAAGCGGAAACCCTATTGCTTCTAACTCTTGTGGTTGGATTAGTTTTCAATTGGGTCTTTTCTTTCTTCCCTCTAGTGCTTTCTTGGCAGGCTTATTTTTAATTACGGCAATTATTTTTGGTAGTTTTGGAAGGGTTCAGCTTTTTTGGAAGGATTATTGGAATTGGCCTTTTTTCCTGGCTGGTATTTTGATGCTCGTTGGCAGCTTTAAGGCTTATTCCGGGTGGTTGGCTTGGGTAGGTTTGGCAAATTGGCTGCCTTTCTTTTGGGCATTCTGGGCATTTCAACCTTATCTGACTTCTGCCTTATCTAGACGACGTTGTGCTTTGTGGTTGGTTGCTGGAACTGTACCTGTATTGATAACTGGTTTTGGGCAGCTTTGGTTTGGGTGGGTGGGTCCTTGGCAGTTGTTTAACGGTTTAATTATTTGGTTTATTTCTCCTGGTGGAGAACCTAGCGGACGTCTTTCTGGTCTTTTTGATTATGCCAATATTGCTGGTGCTTGGTTGGCGTTTGTTTGGCCATTTTGTTTGGCGGCACTTTTGCAGCCAGCCCTCACTTTTAGTAATAGAAGTATTCTTTTGCTAAATGCAATAGCGAATGTAGCTGCATTGGCATTAACTGATTCTCGTAATGCTTGGGGAGGCTTGATTTTAGCTATTCCATTTGTTTTGGGTCCGGCGCGCTGGTTATGGTTGATTCCTTTATTGATAATCATTTTATTACCTGTTGCTCTTGCTTCATTACCTGGGATTGGTACAGATATACAGCAATGGGCCAGAAAAATTGTGCCTGAGAGTCTTTGGGCTCGGTTAAATGATATGCGTTATATGCAGCAGAGGAATTTGGCCTCTACGAGAGTGAATCAATGGGTCACAGCTCTTGGGTTTGTTATAGAGCGTCCATGGCTGGGCTGGGGAGCTGCTGCTTTCTCAGTGATTTATCCTTTACGTACCGGCCAATGGCATGGACATGCGCATAATTTGCCCGTTGAGATGGCAGTTAGCCATGGCATTCCTGTCGCTATTTTGGTGGTAGGCAATGTAATTATTTTATTAATAGTGGCTTTGCAGCGAGGTGTTTTGCTTCCCTATGGCTTGACTAATTCAAGGGGCTTGGGCACTAATATTTTTGATAGAGCTTGGTGGGCAGCTACTTTTATTCTTGTTGTTTTGCATGCATCCGATATTCCTTTATTTGATAGCCGGTTAAATATCGCAGGATGGATTATGTTGGCTGGCATGCGCTGTCTAATTGCGCCTCCTAAGTCTTTTGAGAATATAAATGTATAGACTGTTCTAGATCTTTAATCAGTTTATCATTAGTTAGAGGGCCATTGAGATGTGCCCATGGCAGTACTTTATTGATAGACCAATTTTCATGAATAACTTCTTCCCATGATGGTAATTGTGAACTTCTAAAAGGTTGATCTTTTAATTCAGTTAAATCATTTTTGTAAGCTGCTTTGTAAGCCTTTTTCCAGTTGCCTAAGCTATTGTTAGAACCACGCATAGCCATTATTACCGGTGCCAGCCTCCTGTCGCTGCGTGATATAAGAGCTTGAATGAGGCTCCATCCGTAACTTTCTGGACGTATTTGAATACCTTGTGGCTTCAGCCTTTTTGCTAATAGTTTTAACCTTTTCTCTGCTTCTGGCCTAACTCCATACCATTGAAATGGTGTATGTGCTTTTGGCACGAATGTGCTGATTCCTAATGTAAGTCTTATTCCTTTAACTGTTTTTTTGAGACGTAGGAGAAGATCTGATGTTGCTTCAATGTCATCATTACTTTCGGTTGGGAGTCCAACCATTCCATAGAGCTTTAGGCCTTGTAAACCTCCTTCACTTGCGTATCTAGCGGCAGAAAAAATTTCTTCTTCAATGAGCTTCTTATTGATTATTTTTCGTAATTTTTCGCTGCCGCTTTCTATTGCAATGGTTATTGATTTACAGCCACGGTTATAAAGAACTTTTGCCATTTCTAAAGATACAGTTGATGCACGAACTGAACTTAGGCTTAGCTGGATGTCGTTAAACTTTTCTTGATTCAGCCATTTGAGGAGATCTTCAAATTGTGGATGTTGAGACACAGATGCACCTAACAGTCCAATCCTTTTAGTAGCAAATAATCCCTTTTCCACAGCGGGAATTAGCCCATCTTCTAGTGAAGAGCTACGAAAAGGGAGAGTTAAGTAGCTGGCAAGACAAAAGCGACAGAGTTCTGGGCAACTACGTACAACTTCCACCATGTGAATGCTAGGCCAAGCTGCTTCGGGTGTTATGACAGTGGAATGACTCAGTATGTTGCTTTGCAAAGTTTGCTTTGCAATTGAAATGGGGATGTCTGGTGTATTGGGCTCTATGGCAATCAGAATTCCATTCGAATTGTATTTAGGTGTATATAAGCTTGGAACGTAGATTCCAGGAATCTGAGCTAGTTTTATTAAAAGATCTGCACGCTTTAGCTTTTTATTCGTATGCATAGCTTCAATAAAATTTGGAATTAGGTTTTCTCCATCACCTAGTAGAACTACATCTAGGAACGGTGCAAGAGGTTCTGGGTTGGCAGTTAATACGGGACCACCACCAAAAACGATTGGATGATTTTCTCCTCGTGTATGGCTCCAAAGAGGTATCGATTGCTTGGTTAATAAATCTAATAAAACTGGGCCATCTAGTTCCCAGCTTAGGGATAGTCCAAAAAGATCAGGTTGCCTGTGAGATTTATCTCCTTGATCAGTAAATAATCTCCTGACATCTACATCTTGCCGTTGAGCTAATGTAGCCCAAATTACTTGGTAACCTAGACTAGTTATACCAACTTTATAGGTGCTTGGGAAAGCTAGGATTGTCTTCAATGCACCTTTTTCAGGCACAGAAGGCTTAAATAATAGGGTTTCTTGTTTCAGTGTTGGTTTGTTAGTTGAAGGTTAATGTTCAAGTCTGAATTTAGTTTATTCATTTCATAGCTTAATACACTTTTGTAATCATTTCTATTTTGTTCTGCATTGCCTTTTCTTCGGCTCCCTCCATAATGATTTGTCGTTCATAAATGGACTGCTCACTAAAAATACGTGCAACTAGAAAGCTAGTTATACAACATACCAGTATGGGCTTAAGAATTAGTAGGTTTTTTGTTAGTGCAAATGCCAAGAACATCGCAGTGATTGGTGTATGTGAACACGCTGCAACAAAAGCTCCCATTCCTGCGAAGATATATGTACTTGGTGCATAACCAGTTATTCCTTCTATCCAGCCACTGCAAGCTAATCCTATGCATCCTCCTAAGGTAATCATTGGATAAAATAATCCTCCAGGCGCACCAGAGGCTGCAGCTAATCCTGTAGTGAGAAATAATATGCAAAAGGTTGCAACAGCTAGTGAGATATTTGTGTCACCTGAAACAATTGCTTCTTGTAGTTTGCCTAAATGATGAAATTCTTCTGGTAGGCATGAATACATTGCTCCCAGTAAAACTCCACAAAGCACCATTCGCAGCACTAATTGATTCTTAAACCATTTACTTCCTTGGGCTTGCATAGTTAAAACATATCTACAATAAAGCTCTCCTAACACTCCAATAATTACTCCTAGAAGCAGGAGATAAATGAGATCAATTGGTAGAAATTGTACATTTAGATTGTATGCACGCTCTACTTGAAATCCTTTGATAAAATCAAAGCCAGTTGCTTTCGGATCAAGGCCTAGACTCTGCAGAATATCCGCCCAAGTGTCAGCTAAAAAGGTTGTGACAACGACTAATAGTAGAACTATTGGCCTTGCTGAATTTAAGAGTTCTTCAATTGTGTAAATGAAGCCTCCTATGGGTGCACTAAAGATGGCTGCTAAGCCAGCTCCCCCTCCAGCGGCAACGATTACTCGACGAAACGATACCGGTGCTTTAAGCCATTGCGCCATTTTCCATGCAACCGATCCCCCCATTTGCACAGAAGGCCCTTCAGGACCTAAGGGGAACCCACTACCAATAGCTATTATTCCTGAAATTAGCTTTACTATTCCTACTTTTAATCCCATTGGCACATTGTGATGCCGAAGAAAAGCCATGATGTGACTAACTCCAGAGCCTCTTGCTGTTGGTGCTATTTTTGAGATCAATATGCTTGATATATAGCCACCTATTCCACCTAGTATTGGTAAGACTATCCATGCAGGAACATGCTTTAATAAGTTTAATCTTGACTCATCAAGTAAGTGAATGCCAGCTTTAAACAATACTCCTGTTGTTGCTGCACCTAGAGCGGTAAGTGTCAAGACTAAAACCACTCTTAACCAACGCTGTTCGAAGAGCTTTTTAAAATTCATGCTTGCATTACTAAGATTGTTTAAGGGTAAATTATTGCTTGAAAAAGCATTTAAAAGTTGGAGAGTATTTTATCTTGTTTCTCATGACTAATCACTCTACCTTCTTCTTCAAAACCTTCAATTTTATTGAAATTAAGATAGCGATAAATTTCATTAGATAGAGGAGAGATTTTTTCTGCTGCAATCGATTGATATTCAACTTGGGTAGGGATACGCCCTAACTGTGCACAAACCGCTGCAAGCTCGGCACTTCCAAGATAGACCTGCGCACCTTTGCCTAATCGATTGTTGAAATTACGAGTACTGGTTGAGAAGACGGTTGTGTTGTCTTCTACTCTGGCTTGATTGCCCATGCAGAGCGAGCAACCTGGCATTTCCATGCGACTACCAGCATCTTCAAAGATTTTGTAATAACCTTCTTTTTTTAGTACGTCTTCGTCCATTCTTGTTGGGGGGCAAACCCAAAGCCTAGCTTTATTGGTCCCAGTATCTTTTAGAATTTTTGCAGCTGCTCGATAGTGACCAATATTGGTCATGCAGGAGCCAATGAATACTTCTTGCACAGATTCACCTGCCACTTCACTCAGTAATTTCACATTGTCTGGATCATTTGGGCAGGCTAGTATAGGTTCATTTAATTCATCCAGGTTGATATCTATTATTTCGCTATAGCTCGCATCCTGATCTGCCTTAATTAACTTTGGATTTGCAAGCCATTTTTCCATAGCTTTGATACGCCTGCTTAACGTGTGGTAATCCTTATACCCTCGAGCAATCATATTTTTTAATAGTGCAATATTGCTTTCTAGATATTCAGTTACAGTATTTTCTGACAGTTTAATGCTACATCCAGCGCAAGAGCGTTCTGCGCTGGCATCAGTTAGTTCAAAAGCTTGTTCAAGTTTTAGGTCTGGTAATCCTTCGATTTCCATTATTCTTCCATTGAAAATATTTTTTTTGTTGGCTTTGTCTATAGTCAGCAGTCCTTTTTGGATTGCCATCCATGGGATTGCATTGACTACGTCTCTAAGTGTTATCCCTTGTTGTAGAGCTCCACTGAACCTAACCAGTACAGATTCGGGCATGTCAAGTGGCATGGCCCCTATTGCTGCAGCAAATGCAACTACTCCAGATCCGCCAGGAAATGAAATTCCTAGAGGGAATCGTGTATGGCTATCTCCACCTGTACCAACCGTGTCGGGTAAGAGCATTCTATTGAGCCAACTATGAATTATTCCGTCACCTGGGCGCAGCGCTACTCCGCCTCGCTCAGAAAAGAAATCTGGTAATTCTTTGTGCGTTTTTAAATCTACAGGTTTTGGATAAGCAGCAGTATGGCAAAAGCTTTGCATTACTAAATCTGCTGAAAAACCAAGGCATGCCAGCTCTTTCATTTCGTCTCTAGTCATTGGACCTGTCGTGTCTTGACTGCCGACTGTTGTCATTAGTGGTTCGCAGCTTGTGCCAGGCCTCACTCCTTCGAGTCCACATGCACGACCAACTATTTTTTGAGCTTGGGTAAAGCCATTTTTACTATTAATGATTTCTCCTGGCCTAATGAATACGTTTGAGGGAGATAATCCGAGTCTTGAACGCACTTTGTCTGTAAGGGCTCTCCCGATCATTAGTGGAATTCTTCCCCCAGCTTGGATTTCATCACAGACGGTGATGGGCTTTAGTTCGAAGTGAGTAATAATTTCTCCAGCGTTAGCTTCTCCAATTGCTCTTTCAATAGTCCCTTGATGTGGTCGGATTGTGATTACATCACCAGTGTGTAAATTACTTACATCACATTCAATAGCTAGTGCGCCTGAATCTTCAGCGGTATTAAAGAAAATGGGGGCAATCTTTCCACCAATAATTACTCCACCTGATTTTTTGTTGGGCACAAATGGTATGTCTTGCCCTATATGCCAGAGCACTGAATTAATCGCTGATTTTCGAGAGCTTCCAGTTCCAACTACATCACCGACGTATGCAACTTGATGTTTTTTCTGCTTTAAATTATCAAGTGTTTTTAGTCCATTGGGGTCACGTGTTTCAAGCATTGCTAAAGCATGTAGAGGAATATCAGGTCGCGTAGTTGCATGAGTAGCAGGAGACAGATCATCTGTATTTGTTTCACCCTCTACTTTGAAGACAGTTACTGTTATTTCGCTTTCTAGTGAGGGTTTAGAGGTAAACCATTCAGCAGCAGCCCAGTTTTCTACTACTGTTTTTGCATAAAAGTTTTTTTCGCTAAGCTCCATGATTTCGTTGACTGCGTCATAGACAAGCAGCGTGTGACTTAATGCTTTTGCTGCACAATTAGCCAAAGCTCCATCATTGTTTTTAAGCAATTCAATCAGTGCAGATACGTTGTATCCACCCACCATTGTCCCTAGTAGATATGTGGCTTCTTTCGGGGTTATGACAGGGCTTTTGGAGGTTCCTTGTGCGATTGCACTTAGCCAACTTGCCTTGACATATGCAGCTTGATCAACTCCCGGTGGAATACGCTCACGCAGAAGGTATAGCAGTTCTTTTTCTTCTCCTTTAGTTGGTTGTTCCAGTAGCAATGTGAGAGCTTGGGTTTGATTGGCATCGAGTGGGAGTGGGGGAATTCCTAGTACTGCTCGTTCTTTGGCGAGTTGGCGATAAGCACTCAGCATTCGTGAGACTCCTAAAAGTGGGCAAAGATTTGCATTGTTATGGACTACCTTCTCATGAGTAGTTGAGAAGTTTGCTGAAATGCAAGTGAGTGATGCTTTGACCTTGTAGTTTCTTTAGCTTAGGTAATGATGAAAAAGGGAGAAATGACTACCACCTCAGACCTCCATGTGGTGGATACCCGCCCTTTGGTTCCTCCTGCTGTACTTCATCAGGATCTACCTATTGATAGCAAAGCTGCGAAAACAGTTGATGCAACAAGAAAGAGCATTCAATTAATACTGCAAGGTAAAGACGATCGGTTGCTGGTAATTGTTGGACCTTGTTCAGTTCATGATGTGGATGCCGCAAAGGACTATGCATCTCAGCTGCAACCTTTGCGTGAACAGTATGCAGACCAACTGGAAGTGGTTATGCGGGTTTATTTTGAGAAACCTCGCACCACAGTTGGCTGGAAAGGGCTAATTAATGACCCTCATCTTGATGGTACTTATGACATTAATACTGGCCTTCGTCGTGCTCGATCATTGTTGTTGGATTTGGCACGTGAGGGTATGCCCGCGGCTACAGAATTGCTTGATCCTGTTGTCCCTCAATATATAGCTGATTTAATTAGCTGGACTGCAATTGGTGCAAGAACCACTGAAAGTCAAACCCATCGGGAAATGGCTTCTGGTTTGTCTATGCCTATTGGATATAAGAACGGTACTGATGGCACTGCCACTATTGCAATTAATGCAATGCAGGCAGCTTCTAGACCTCATCATTTTCTTGGAATTAATCGGGATGGTCATGCTTCGATTGTTAGTACAACGGGCAATCCCGATGGGCATCTTGTTTTACGTGGTGGCAAGGCTGGTACTAATTACCATGTTCAAGCAGTTACTGGAGTTGCCAGGGAACTTGCGCAGGCAGGATTGGGTGAACGTTTAATGGTTGACTGTAGTCATGGAAACTCTAATAAGGATTTTCGGCGACAAACGAATGTTTTGCAGGCGGTTGCGCGTCAAGTTAGTGAGGGTTCTAAATATGTTATGGGAGTGATGTTAGAAAGTCATCTTGTTGAGGGTAATCAGAAGCTATCTACAGACTTATCTAACCTTGTTTATGGGCAAAGTATTACTGATGCATGTATAGACATGGCAACAACTGGAGCTCTGTTAGGAGATTTAGCTATGGCTGTAAAACATATGCCTAAATAGCTTTTTGTGAACTATGAATTTAAATATTGATAATCCATTGCCAGGCATAGGCAACTCCAATAGGCACAGTGAGGTTATCAATCCCCCAAAAACTAATTTGTTCAAGACCTACGGCTAAAAAGGTTACGTAAATGATCTTGAGTGGATAAATAGGCAAGCCGATCACTTTTGATAATAACGTGAGAATTATGAGCCCTGTTATTGCCATGGTTGCTGTTCCTGCAATTGATTTTGTCTGTCCCCAGATCTTCCAGCTGGGTGACTTTATTTGTCGACCTATTAACCCAGCAAGGCCGTCTCCAAATGCCATCATCAGTACACCTGCAGTAACCGCTGCAGCTTTGTTAGGCCAGAATAAAATAAATAACAAAGTAATACTTACTCCATATGCAATTGTGCCGTAACTTTGTCGTTGTACTTCTTCAATTACAGGTAGTAATTTGATGTGATAATTGATTAGAAGAGCAATGGTTATAACGATTGAGACTGGGATTACTATTTCTTTAGAAAGATTGAGCCACCATGCTAATGGGATGACAGGACCTGTACCTATATGAATGATTTTGCGACTTAACTCTTTTTTAGCAGGAAAACGTTGTTTACAAATTAAGGCAAGCACAATAACAAGGGCAATCCAACCCGTAACTACTAATACTGAGTTGACGTGTGCCAACCTTTGACTCAGGCTGCCTGTTGATGAGTGGTCATCACTCTTAATTTTAGTATTGCTTTTGCTTCTAATTGTCTTACACGTTCTCTTGAAACATTTATTTGGCGGCCAATTTCGGCCAGTGTTAAAGGCTCTTCCCCATCTAATCCAAAGCGCAAACGTAATATTTTTTGCTCTCTTTCATTGAGTTGAGACAACCATCCCCCTAGGTGTTCTTTTTGAATACTTCGATCCATGCCTTCCATCGGCTCGTCGCAATTGGGATCTGGTATAAGTTCACCGAGTGTGCTGCGATCTTCTTCTCCCCTTGCATGGGCATCAAGCGATGAGCAGGGAGCACTTTGAGCAATTAGATCTTCAAGATCTTTAGCCTCAATCCCCATTGCATTTGCTAATTCCAAACGGTTGGGTTGTCTACCAAAACGGTGCGAAAGCTCTCGAGAAATACGTCTCATTTTAGAAAGCTTTTCACTGATGTGGATGGGTAGCCGTATAGTTCGAGCACTATTGTCAATAGCCCTAGTCATTCCTTGGCGGATCCACCAGTAGGCATAAGTAGAGAATTTGTATCCCATAGCAGGATCAAATTTGTCTACGGCACGTTCAAGACCGATAGCACCTTCTTGTACTAGATCAAGAAGTTCTAGTCCTTGATTTTGGTATTTTTTAGCCACACTGACTACAAGTCTTAAATTGGCTGCCATCATTCGATCGCGGGCGCGCTTCCCCATTCGAATTTGATGACGTTGACGAGGAGTATGTTCCGCCTCTGGAAGGGTTAACAACTCTTTCATGGACTGAACATGATGGGCCAGCTCTATTTCTTCAGCTGCTGTCAGCAGTGGAATTCGTCCAATACTGCTGAGGTAGAACCCAATTGCATCAGTCCCTAAGCGGCCACTTGAACGCTGGTGACTTTTTGAGTTTTGACCTGTGCGACTTCCTTTGCTAGAGGTTCGTTGCAAACCAGACTGCAAAATTGGTTCTTCTGAATGGGTATCAGAAGTTCCTTTTGCAGATTCCAGAGGGATCCCCATCACCCTGGCCTCCTAAATTATCTTTGGCCGGAATTTAGCACTGATGGAGCAATGTAGGCAGAGAAAAACGGAAATCTTTCAGTAGCTCATGTGGAGATTCTGTGAACGTTCTCCAATAAGTAAAAAGCACAATGATTTTGGATTGCCAATTATTTTTTGTTTGGAATAGTCTTAAGTCCTTGATACCACTTTGTTTTCTTAAATTGCTTAACTTCATCCATTGATTAATTTACTTTGCACGCATATCTCCTCGGTGTCAGGTTGACGTTGGATAAAAGTGCCATCACTTTGCATCTCCCATGCTCTACCGTTGTCGTTTATATAGAGATCGAGAAGTTTTTCTAGTCGTTTTTTTAGGTGTGGCTCATCTATAGGAGTGACTGCTTCGATTCGTCTATCTAGGTTTCGTCTCATCCAGTCAGCACTACCTATGTATACCTCTGGTTGTCCATCATTCCCAAACCAGAAGATTCTTGAATG
Organism: Prochlorococcus sp. AG-409-B13; assembly: GCA_003216035.1. Lineage (GTDB taxonomy): Bacteria > Cyanobacteriota > Cyanobacteriia > PCC-6307 > Cyanobiaceae > AG-409-B13. Next base: position 1,600 of record QCJM01000009.1, on the reverse strand, counting down.
TTCTAAAAACTGTCCAATTATACTAATTACACGAATGTTCTCACTTATTCCTGCAAGTCCCGGATAAAGACAACACATTCCACGTATAACCAATTCAATTTGCACACCTGCACAAGAAGCTTCGTACAAGAGGTCGACTATTGATGGATCTACAAGTGAGTTCATTTTTGCTCTGATTTTTCCCGCTTTCCCTTTTTTTGCATGTTTGATTTCACGATGAATCAATGATTCCATGCCTTTTCTTAATGTTACTGGTGCAACTAATAGTTTCCGAAATTTTTGTTGCTTGGCAAAGCCAGTTAAGTAGTTGAATAGTTCTACTAGGTCCTGACCGAGCTCTGGATTGGCAGATAACAAGCCGAGGTCTGTATAAAGCTTTGATGTTTTGGAGTTATAATTACCTGTTCCAATATGAAAGTAGCTTGTCAATCTAGATTTTTCTTTGCGAATAACTAAAGCTATTTTTGTGTGAGTTTTTAAGCCTAGAACTCCATATACGACATGTACTCCTGATTGTTCAAGGTGGCGAGCCCATTGAATATTATTGTCCTCATCGAAACGTGCTTTAAGCTCGACGAGCGCCATTACTTCTTTGCCATTTTCAGCAGCTCGTATTAGGGCAGCGATGATAGGTGAGTCTTTAGAAACACGATATAGAGTCATTTTGATTCCCATGACTAAGGGATCATCAGCAGATTGATTGATAAATTCTTCTACTGAGGTTGCGAATAGATCATATGGGTGGTGCAGGAGCAGGTCTTTTTGCCGAATAACTGAAAAGATGCTTTCGAATTCTTCTTGCTTGATGGACCCGTCTTCTAATAACCCCAGTTGGCTTCTGGAGAGTGCTTTTGGTGTGATTCCATTGTGAAGAGGACTTTTTAGTTTTGGTATGTTGATTGCCATTAGGCTAAGGAGATCATCTAGCCCTATTAGTTCTTGAACGTGATATAAGTCATCTGCCTTTACATCCATGCCTTCCATTAATAAGGCGAGAATTTCTGCAGGCATTTTTTCTGAGACCTCAAGTCTCACTACTTCTCCTCCTCGATGCCGTTTTCGTAAACCTTGTTCAAGGGCACTCATCAGATCATCTGCTTCAATGTCTCTAAGCTCTAAATCTGCATCTCTAGTTACTCGAAATAGATAGTGCTCTTCAACTTCCATGCCTGGGAAAAGTAGACCCAAGTTAAAGGCAACAACTTGCTCAATTGGAATAGCTGAGTGAATTGGCTCGACTTTTTCTTTGCTTAATTCAGTTGGGATAGTAACAAACCTGCCTAAAGTTTTTTTAGGGATCTTGACTCTCGCGAATTGTTTCTCTTCTTTTTCAGGGTCAAGAATTAGTGCTGCAATATTTAAGCTTAAATTGCTAACGAAGGGAAACGGATGTGCTGGATCAACAGATAATGGTGTCAGAACTGGAAAAATTGCAGTCTTAAAATAATTCTCAATCCAAACTCTTTGGCGTGAGTTCAGCTGTTCATAGTTCAAGATTTTAACGCGCTCTTCGTTGAGTTGACTTTTTAAATCTTTTTTGAAGTGGTTCTGTTGAACCTTAAGTAAAGGTAGAAGATGAGATCGAATTGCTTTGAGCTGT
>QCJM01000008.1 GCA_003216035.1 Prochlorococcus sp. AG-409-B13 | reverse complement strand
TGCAATTCTGGCTTTGAGGGGTCCCTCATATCTATAGTAGTTCCTCTAATATTCCTAAAACCGGGTGGTAAGTTGTTACTCAATTGCTCAAGAGTTTTCAGTTGTCTTTCTATTAGTGTTGAGTTTGAACCTAGCTGGACAAGGCTAAATTCTTTTGTTTGAAGGCTTAGCTCTCCATTGGGAGTTAAAATAATTCTTTTAAGAGGGCTGCCAAGCTTGTTCTTGTTGGAAAGGACTTTAGAGATCCATTCTCGATGCTTAGTCATCCAACCTTCTATATACAATTCTCCTAGAGGGCCTTCGATTTGCTTGGGTGTTAAAAATGGTATCCAATAGCCATTCTTGTCAACCATCCCCTCTTCTCGCCCATTTGGCCCAGTTCGCCATGCTAGAGCAACGGGTTTTCTCTCTTGGAGTTCTATTTGTAATCTAGTTGGCATCGCAATGCGCCTAACTGATATTGCTTTAAGTGGTAGATCTTTAAGTAAGCTTTTTTCAAGATCTTTGGGATTGATTTCCAACAAAGGAATAGGAAGGTCTAACCCAGAAAATTTAACTATTGTTTTTGCTTGTAGCTTTGTTTTGCCTTTTATTTGAATTTGTTCAGTATTTACTGGCGCCCATCCTTGTTTGATGAATATGTGACTGAGGCCTATTGAGAGAGAGGTATATAGAAATATACGCCATAGCAGTATTAATTTAACATTGCGATATTGGGCCCTTAGTTCTTTACGTCTTTCCCCCCTTGATTTTATCTTCTGGGCGGTTTTCTTGTCACTCTTATGTCTACTCACAAATCGCAACGGGCTTTTTCCATGAGTTGATCCATCCATTTACGGGCCCGTTCTGCATCGGCAAAAGGCACATCTATTTCTTTGCCATTGCCAACAAGCCTTAGCCGACACCTTCCTTGTGACTCTTGGGTTAATGGAGCATCCCCAGAAGTTAGTGCCATCAGTTCTACAAGCTCTAATTTTTTTATTTCAAAAGAGTCTTGCTCTTGAAAACTTCCTGCTTCAAAGCTGCTCCAGCTAAAAATTCCTTCTTTTAGACGAGCGGCACCTGAAGAATCAAGCTTTGCTAGCTCTGAACCTTTGGCCCAGACGACGTAAAGGTTCTGTCTTCGCCTTTCTAACCACCCAAGAGCAGTTAGAAGAACAAATACCAGTAGGAGTGGAAACCAGAGTAGACCGTGGATCATTGGCAGCTAAAGACGGAACCCTTATGAATTTGGTTTTGTTTAATTCATTCTCTCGCTGTTTCCACCAGCGTGCTCACTAGTTTCTCAAGAGTAATACCAGAGGCTTCCCAGAGCATTGGATACATGCTCTGAGGAGTAAAGCCAGGCAATGTGTTTATTTCATTTATCCAGATCCGTTCATTTGTTTCTTCATAGAAGAAGTCGACTCTTGCCATGCTAGTTGCGGCAATGGCTTTGCAGGCTTTCAAAGTTAGTGTGCGAATTTTTTCGCTCACCTTCTCGGGAATAGGAGCAGGAATAAGTGCTTGGCTAGAACCAATCGTGTATTTAGTTTCATAGTCATACCAGTCAGAATTAAAACGTATTTCTCCTACTTGAGAAACTTGCACCTTTTTAGTCCCAAGCAGTGCACACTCAAACTCTCTGGCATTTACTCCTTTCTCAATAACTAACCTGCTGTCAAGTCTTGAAGCCTTTTTTAGCCCTTTTATTAATTGTTCACGATTATATGCTTTGCTTATTCCAACTGAGGATCCAAGATTGGCTGGTTTTATAAAGCATGGATAATTGAGCTTCGCTTTGATTTTTTTTATAAGGCATTCAAGATTGATTTCCTCTTCAAGTTCATTTGCTTCTGCTGAAATGTAGGGTAATTGAGGTAAGTCGAAGGCTGCAAATGCTGCTTTCATAGCAAGCTTGTCCATCCCCAAGGCTGATCCAAGAACCCCTGATCCAACAAAAGGCTTACCTATAAGTTTGAAAAGGCCTTGAACTGTTCCATCTTCACCGTTTGGTCCGTGCAGAACTGGGTACCAAATGTCTACTTTTTCGCTTCCTTCAGGTAGTCCAAAAAAACCAGACGAAACTAATGTGAGGGGCAATTCTGCTTCTTTGGGTGGAAGTCCTGTGCTTAAAACGGATTCGGCAATAGAGTTTGGCCACCATCTTCCTTGTTGGTCGATGTATAAGGAAAATACCTCGAATTTTCTAGCATTAATTTCATCTCTTAAGGCATTCACCACTGTGATTGCAGATTTGATAGAAACGTGATGTTCTCCAGATGCGCCGCCAAAAACCACGCCTATAGAGGTGCGGGAAGAAAGCATTTACTTGATTTGGAACGATAGAAGTTTGAGACTAAAAATATCAGTATTTGCAGCTAAGTTCATAGGATTGTTGTTCCGCTTAAAGAGAATGAACGTACTTCGTTGATTTGAACCTTTACTAGGTCTCCAGGCTTGTAAGTCAAACCTTTGGATCCTATTGATGGGAAAAATGTTAGTCGATTTGTTCTGGTACGGCCAAGCAATTGTTTTGGATCCTTTGGATTGACTTGCTCTGCAAGCACTTCTTCTATTCTATCTTTGTAACGGAGATTTCTTTTTTTTGCAATTGTTTCTACTAGAAGATTTAGTCGTTTGAGTCTTTCTATTTTTACATTTTCTGGTAATTGGTTTGGCCATTCAGCAGATGGAGTATTTGGTCGAGGTGAGTAGGCGGCGGTATTTACTTGATCAAAGCCTATCTCCTTTATTACTGATAGAGTTCTCTCGAACTGTTGTTCCGTTTCCCCTGGGAATGCAACTATTACATCAGCACTAATTGATGCATCAGGCATTAGCTCTCTAATACTACTGGCTATCCGTTTATAACGTTCAATTGTATATCCTCTCCCCATTTCCTTTAATATTTTATTGTCTCCACTTTGAAATGGTATATGAAAATGTTCGCAAAGTTTTGATAGTTCAGAACAGGCCCTTATTAACCGATCTGTGAAATAACGAGGATGGCTTGTGGCAAAACGAATTCGTTCAATTCCTTTTGCTTCATGTACATAATAAAGAAGATCTGTTAGTGTATTTTTTCGGCGACCTTGTGAAGTTATACCAGGTAAATCACGTCCGTAAGCATCAATATTCTGACCTAGGAGAGTGACCTCTTTGTACCCTCTTAATGCGAGGCTATCTATTTCTTGTTTGATTGCTTCCTTTGTTCTTGATTGTTCTTTCCCTCTTACAGATGGTACGACGCAATAGGTGCAACGTTCATTACACCCATAAATGACATTCACCCAGGCACATATGGAGCTGTCTCGTCTGGCTGTCGTGATGTCTTCGAGAATGTGATTTTCATGGGTCGCCACAACCTGTTGGCCATTCTCTACCTGATTGAGAAGGGTTTCTAGTCGATTCGCGTGCTGAGGTCCCATAACGAGGTCTAGTTCAGGGACTCTCCGAAGGAGTAACTCACCTTCTTGTTGTGCTACACAGCCAGCAACTATGAGTTTTAGGTGAGGTGAAACCCTTTTGCGATGTACTTGGCGTCCTAAATAGCTATAAACCTTTTGCTCTGCGTTATCCCTAATTGAGCAGGTGTTATAGAGGACCAAGTCGGCTTCTAATTCTGTCGAAGCCTCTTTGTATCCCATATTTTCAAGAATCCCTGCCATTCTTTCTGAATCGGCTTTATTCATCTGGCATCCAAAGGTTGTGATCCAATAACTGCCACGTTGATTTGATGGACTCACACCTCTAATGGGTAATGGCTTTAAAGGGACTGTGCTCACGGTTTGGTTTGATCAAATGGAAACAAACACTTCAGCTCAGTGTATTGATTTTTCTGCATTGGAGTTTTCTCTAAGCTATAGGAAGCCCTGAATGCTTCTTTAAGAATTAAAAGTGTGAGGGCGAGCGAGGGGATTCGAACCCCCGAATAGCGGCGCCACAAGCCGCTGCCTTAACCACTTGGCGACGCCCGCCGCGTCGTTATGAATTTAACAATACGCATAGATTTTCACCTGAAATTAGCGTTTTTTCAAAATGTTTGTGCTTTCTTCCTCACTAAGCAAACTGAAATTACTACTTTCGAGCTTTTAAAGAAGTAAGTTTTTTGTCATAGGCATGCATTCTTCCCCCCACTGCTTTATTTAATTGTTAGAACTCATAGGTTGAAAGCATGATGTTGCTTCCTGTTGAGTGGAACTTTTCAACTGCTTGTAGAAGGATATGAATGATAACGGTAGCGTCGAAGCTTTTGTTCCTCGTGGACTAGTTGGAAATGGAAGGGATGTTTTGGGAGCACCAGTTACCTTTGATGGGCTTTGCTTCCTTCGAATTAGTTGGCTCAGGGGCCGTATTACCTCGATTGAGGCTATTGAACAAAACCATAGGTCTCAGGAAAAACTTCTTCTCCCAAGGCTTTTAGAGCCTCACACACATATTGATAAGGCTTTTACTTGGGGAATGAATCCAAATTTAGTTGGTACATATAGCGCAGCTTTGGCTGCAAATCTTCAGGAACATCAAACTAGAACTGCAAATGAAGTTCGCTTGAGGGCAGAGAGATCTATAACTTTAGGCTTGAGAAATGGATTAAGAGCCGTTCGAAGCCATATTGATAGTTTTGGACTTGGGGTTGATCAAATCTGGGAGGTTTTAATTGACCTTCGAAGGAAGTGGAAACCTTTGATTGATTTGCAATTGGTTGCAATGGTGCCTTTGGAATATTGGAACACAGCATTGGGAAATGATCTGGCAGCTCGGATCTCACACTTTGGAGGGCTTTTGGGAGGTGTTTTGGCTCCACCTTTTAAAGAGAAAATATTGAGAGACTCACTTCTGCAAATGTTTCAACTGGCTAGCAAGTTTGGTTGTGGGGTCGATCTTCATATTGATGAAGCTGATACTCATCCTGGTGACGGATTGAAGCAATTAGTTCAAGTTCTAGATCAATCGGAAATAAACATTCCGATCACTTGTAGCCATTCCAGCAGCATGGGGCTCCTTCCACCAAAGGAACTAAAACTTTTAGCCAATCGGTTAGCAGAGCATCATGTGAATGTTGTAGCTCTCCCTCTTACGAATGCTTGGTTACTTGGACGTCAACCAATGTCTACGCCTGTTATTCGTCCATTGGCCCCTATCTTTCAGCTTCAGCAAGCTGGAGTGAAAGTCGCGGTAGGCGGAGATAATGTTCAGGACCCATGGTTCCCTGGAGGTAATTTTGATCCTCTTGCTTTAATGGCATTTGCATTACCTATTGCTCAATTAGCCCCTTGGAAAAGATTAGGTTTGGCTCCATTTACTACTTCAGCTTCTTCTTTGATGAATCTTGAATGGGACGGAACTTTTATTGCAGGAGCGCCTGCTGATTTTATTTTGTTGGAGGCTGGGAGTTGGTCTGAGGTCTTATCCATGCCTACAAAAAGGAGAGTAATTATCCAAGGGAGGTGGTTTGATGACCTAAAGATCTCTTCCTTAAAAATGAATTAACTAAATGCTCATGAATAAGTCATTTATCCTAAAGAAGTTGATAAATATTTTGAGTGAAGTTCCTGATCTTGATTTAATTCACTCTTTTGCTGATAGGAAACGTTTTTCCAGGGATTTCTTTGAATATTCACCTGTTCTAATTCAGAAACTCGAAGGTTGTTGTGCAGAACTTGTTGTAAAGCCTCATTCTTTGGCGGCTGTTATGGCTGTGGCAAGTGCCTGTAATCAATATTCAATTCCTTTAACTCTCCGAGGAGCCGGCACAGGGAATTATGGACAATGTGTTCCTTTGCAAGGTGGAGTTGTGATGCTTATGAATGCGCTAAAAAAAATTCGTGATATCAATCCTTTTACTGGTGAGGTCATTGTTGAGTCAGGCTGTTTGATGGGAGATCTTAATAATCGATTGGGCTCTTATGGTCGTCAGTTGCGTTTATTGCCAAGTACATGGCGGACTGCTTCTATAGGTGGCTTTGTTGCTGGAGGTTCTGGTGGAATTGGATCTGTTCGTTGGGGCTTCTTGCGTGATCCAGGACATCTTTTAGGCCTGGAAGTAATCACGATCGAATCTTCTCCAAAGAGATTAGAGCTTGACGCGAATGATTCTGAAGCACTTAATCATGCTTATGGCACAAATGGAATAATTACGGCTTTAACTTTGGCAACTACACCGGCTTTGAAATGGCAACAAGTAGTTATTGATTGCGATGACTGGTCTGTTGCTGTGGAGCTTCTTATAAGTTGTTCGAGAGTGGCAGTTGATTTGCATCTATGTAGTTTGTTGGAAAGAGAAATTGTTGATCAGCTTCCTTCTTGGTCTGGAGTATCAAAGAACAAACATCGACTTTTAATTTTGGTTGCTCCAGATGGGTTGAGTACTTTGGAGCGTCTTTGCAAAAGAGTTGGAGTAAGTTTTAATTCCTTGGGGGCGGAGACAAATAAATCAGGAAAGTGCTTGAGAGAACTCACATGGAATCACACGACGTTGCATATGCGTGCTGCAGATCCTAGATGGACTTATTTGCAGATGCTCTTGCCACAACCAGAATTGCAAGCGATGGAGAAGATTAAAAGTAGATGGGGTGATGATTTGCTTTGGCATTTGGAAGCAGTTCGTCAACAGGGTGCTCAGCGTATTGCTGCTTTGCCAGTTGTTCGATGGAAAGGTAATGAAATACTTGGACAATTAATCAATCAATGCAAGGAAATTGGTGCAGTGGTGTTTGATCCACATGTAATAACTGTTGAAGATGGAGGCCTTGGTATTATAGATAGTCATCAAGTCCAGGCAAAAAGAGATTATGATCCTTTAGGTATCCTCAACCCAGGGAAACTTAAAGGCTGGGATTAATAGTATTTACCTCAAAGTGAGGATCTCTTTATCGATAAGATCTCCTATTAAATATAAAGAACCAGTGACAACTGGAGGGGGAACTGGCCATCCCTTTTGCATCAACCTATATAGAACCTGTTGGGCATTATCAGCGCTGAGAATTTGTCCAGATAGTTCTGGACAAATTTTTAAAAGCTGAATTTTGTTCCAACTCAGGCAATTAGGCACTGAGACAATCCATGCGAAGTCATTAGGTTTTAATAAATAGCGAATAATAGTTGGAGCATCTTTGTTGGCTTGTATGCCTAGTATCCAATGAATTCCATTCTCTTGGTTTTCCCAACTATTTCTCTCCTTTGCTAGTTGCTCTGCTGCAGGTGGGTTGTGTGCGCCATCAACAATTAAAGGAAGCTTATGCCAGCTTGTTTTCTGAAGTCTTCCAGGCCATTTCGCTAGGGTAAGCCCTTCTTGAACTTTTTTTTCATCAAAGTTCCACCCAATACAAGACAATGCTTCAAGCACTCCTTTAGCTACTGCTGCATTCTCTCTTTGGATATCTCCTTTCAAGCCAAGAATCCAGTCCTTAGGTAGTGGATTGACCCATTTGAGTTTGGCTTGTTTTTTTTGTGCTGCATCTTTCAAGACTTTAGTGACTTCAGGATGTTGTTTGGCACTTATAACAATGCTTCCTGGGTTTATCACTGCTGCTTTCTCTTGTGTGATTTCTTTTAAGTTTTTTCCCAAGTATTCACAATGGTCAAGACCTATTGAGCCGAATGCAATTACAGGTCTCGAAGAATGAGCTGAAGTTGCATCTAGGCGGCCACCAAGCCCTACTTCTAAGACAAGGATTTCTACTTTTTGTTCAGCGAAGTGGTCAAAGGCTGCAGCTATTACAAGTTCAAAAGCACTCAGTTTATAGTTTCGGGCTATTGGTTTTAAAGAGATTAGGCGCTTTCTAAATTCTCCATGCGAAATCAACTCCCCATCAGTACATATGCGCTCGCACCAACTGACTAAGTGGGGAGAAGTTGTAACACCTGCACGAATACCAGAATATTTAAGGCAGCTTTGTAAGAAGCTGGCAATAGATCCTTTGCCATTTGTTCCCACGATTTGAATTGCTGGGATTTCCTTGCATGGGTTGCCCATAGCCTTTAATGCCCCTTTTATTCTTTCTAATCCAAGGTGAACTTCTTCTCTTGCTAAATTTGTTATTAGTTCAGTTAGTTCATTATTCCTTTTTGGTGTAATAATTTCCAATTAGACTAATAAATTGAGTGTTTTTTGAAGCCTTTTAATTATTTCACTCACTTCATTTGCTTTGATATTTAAAGGTGGCACCATTCGAATAACTTTTGGGCCGGCTGCTACTACTAAAAGCTTCTCATTAATAGCAGCATTGCAAAAATCTTGCGCATTGAAGCTTGATTCATTTCGAAGTACTAACCCTTGAAGAAGACCCCACCCTCGGGCTTCTTTCAGTTGATTAGGAAAGGTTGATACAAGTTTATTTAGACCTTCTTTTAGTTGATTACCCCTTTCAGTGACATTTTTCAAGATGCCTCGACGCTCTATTTCGCTGACAACTGTTAACCCTGCCTTGGAAGCGAAAGGATTCCCCCCAAAGGTGCTTGCGTGATCTCCAGGCTTGAATAAATTTGCATGCTCCTTTACTAATAAGGCTCCTATTGCATGTCCTCCGCCTAATCCTTTCGCAAGTGTAATTGCATCAGGCTCTATATTAAGTTTCTCATACCCCCACCAATTTCCAGTTCGCCCTACACCCGTTTGGACTTCGTCAAATATCAACATTAGTTCATGATCTTTGCATAGCTCTTTTAAACCATAAAAGAATTTTTTCTCTCCTGGTTTTACTCCTCCCTCCCCTTGTAATGGTTCGATCAAGATAGCTGCTATATGTGGAGCATTCTCCTCTAGCTTGTGAATTAAGCTTTGAAGTGATTGTAAGTTGTTAAATTCGAAGAATTCAAAGCCTTTAACCATAGGTTCAAAACCTTTGTGATATTTCGGTTGTCCTGTTGCACTAACAGCAGCAAGTGTTCGTCCATGAAAACTTCCTTTTGCAGCAAGGATTATTGGCTCTTCAATTCCTCGATTCGTATGCCCATGTTTTCGGGCTAATTTGATTGCGGCTTCATTTGCTTCAGCTCCGCTATTACAGAAAAAGACTTTGTCAGTACAGCTGTGGTCAACTAGCCAACGCGCCAGAGATTCTTGTTCAGGGATTTGATAAAGATTAGAAACATGTTGAAGCTTGTTTAGTTGACGGGTCAGAGAACGACGAATGCCATCGTCACTATGCCCAAGGCTGCATGTTGCGATTCCAGCGACGGCATCGAGGTATCGCTTGCCATTTGAGCTCCAGACCCAACAACCTTTTCCTCTAACCAGAGTCAATGGAAAAGGTTGATAAGTGTCCATTAAGGAAGTGGGAGCGGTCGGACTCGAACCGACAAACCCGAAGGTGCCGCATTTTGAGTGCGGTGCGTCTACCAATTCCACCACGCTCCCATGTCTTGATTTTAAGCCAGTAGAAGACTTACTGCTGATGTCTCAGGATATGAGCACCAGCTTTATTTAGCTTTTTTTCTATAGCAGCATATCCTCTGTCGAGGTGATTGAGGCCTTCTAAACGACTCGTCCCATTTGCTGCAAGGCTGGCGATGACCATTGCGGCGGTTGACCGTAAATCCCCTCCCATAATTGGAGCTCCACTTAATTCGGGAACACCTTCAATCACTGCGGTATTCCCCTGCAGTCGAATAGAAGCCCCCATCCTTTGTAATTCAGCTACATGCTGCATACGGTTCTCATAAATTTTCTCGGTTACAACACTTGTTCCTTTGGCAATTGTTAGTAAAGCCATAAAAGGAGCTTGCAAGTCAGTTGGAAATCCTGGGTATGGTTGGGTTGTTAAATCAACCCCACGTATTTCTCCTGGTGTGATTGTTATGCAATCGTTTGCGATCTCGAGAGTGCATCCACAATCCCTTAGTTTCTGCAGAACTGCACTGAGATGCTCTGGTATTACTGGGGAAATTCTTAGCTTGGATTGAGTAATAGCTGCTGCTAAGAGGAAAGTTCCTGCTTCTATTCGATCAGGCATAACTGTGTAGTCACATCCTTTTAGAGAGTCAACACCATGAATAGTGATTTTTGGACCACCCGCTCCACTTACTTTCGCTCCCATGCTATTGAGCATTTTGGCTAGATCTTGTACCTCTGGTTCTTGAGCTGCATTTTCTATCGTTGTGGTTCCGTCAGCTAAGACCGCTGCCATAAGAACTGTTTCTGTTGCTCCCACGCTTGGACAGTCAAAGACGATATCTGCACCTTTGAGTCGTTTTGAACTCCCTTGTATAGAGGCGGTAACTTTTCCATGCTCTACGCTTACAAATGCACCAAGAGCTTTCAGTCCCCTTATATGTTCCACTACAGGTCTGGCTCCAATTTGACAGCCCCCAGGTAATGGGATTTTTGCTCTACCTAATCTTGTTAATAGAGGCCCTATACAGAAAAAACTTGCTCTGAGTCCGTGTGCAAGCTCGTATGGGAGCTCAACATGTTGGAGATTGTCAGCTTGAATTTCAATGCTATCTAATTTGCTATTTAGCTTTACACCCATGTTTACGAGGATGTTAGCCATTCCATCAACGTCGGTTAGGTCTGGAATATTGTTTATTAGAACCTTCTCTTTGGTAAGAAGAGCTGCTGTCATAAGCACTAAGGCTGAGTTTTTTGCACCACTTATTTGAATCTCACCAGATAGGGAAAAATTGCCTCGAATCTCCAGGTGCGGCTTGAAAATCTCTTTTGTGACTGTCGCCACACCATTCATTTCCTATGACTTCCCAATTTGCTGCCATATTGACAAGCTAAATTCAAGGCGTCTAGATGTCCGGCCCCTAAACTGGATTGCTTTGTAATGATCAAAACATTAAGACATGTGATGGCTTAATGTTTTGCTGGTCGCAAGCAAGACAGGCACAAGCGGATGTGGCGGAATTGGTAGACGCGTTAGTTTCAGGTACTAATGGCAGCAATGTCGTGGGAGTTCAAGTCTCCCCATCCGCATTATGTTGAGTGAATAAAGAATTTTTTGGGTAATGAATTTGTTATCTATAAAATAATAAGGAGGGGTATTATAATGCTTTATAGTGTTTAAATTGATTAGGATTTAATGATATCGATTTCTTTTAAAACTTAATTTGTAGATTCAATTACATTGCATAAGTACTCAAGTGATTTCAAGTAAACGAAACCCATTGGTGAAAAGACTAAAACGTCTTGCCTGCAAAGATGGACGCCAAGAATCTTCATTATTGTTGTTAGAGGGCACTCATTTGCTGCAGGAAGTTTTACGTACATCATTCATGCCTAAAGAAATTATCGCAACTAGGGCTTGGTTAATAGGTCATACCAATCTTTTGAGTGATCTTCATAAGAGTATTCCTATTCACGAGGTTACTCCTTCCGTTTTGCAAGCAGCTTTATCTACTGTCAATCCTGATGGTGTGGCAACGATCTTCTCATTACATTCTTTGCCTAAAAATAATGAATCGGCTAATTTTATTTTGGCTTTAGATCGTTTACAGGATCCAGGTAATCTTGGAAATTTGCTTCGTACAGCATTGGCAGCAGATGTTGAATCTGTTTGGATTGCTTCAGGAGCTGATCCTTTGGGCCAAAAAGTACTTAGAGCTTCTGCTGGTGCGATCCTTCATCTCCCTTATCAAAGATTCGGCTCTTCAGAGAGGGAAGCTATAAAATTAATGGAAGCAAAATTAAAGCTAGCTGTATCTCAAGGGAAGCAAGTTTTAGCTACTTTCGCACCAGGGGTTTCAGTTAAACGTGAAATAGTTCCTTATTGGGAAGTGGATTGGACTAACCCAACCGTATTGGTTCTTGGTAATGAGGGATCTGGTTTGCACCCATCCCTTGAAGCTTGTTGTACGCATGGGATTACGTTGCCACATAGCAAAGTTGTTGAGTCGTTAAATGTGGCAGCCTCTGCTGTTCCTCTGCTTTTGGAGCGACGAAGGGTCAAAATGACTACTGATATACAAAACCACAGGTGAGCGAAGCCAATTTCGACTTCGATTTAATTGTGATAGGCGCCGGTTATGGCGGCTTCGATGCAGCGAAGCATGCTGCAGATCACGGGATGAAAGTCGCGATAGTTGAATCTCGCGAAATGGGGGGTACTTGCGTGAATAGGGGTTGTGTACCCTCGAAGGCTTTATTGGCGGCAAGTGGGAAGGTAAGGGAACTAGCCGATTCTGCTCATTTAGCTGGCTTTGGCATTCATGCTTCTCCTGTGAGGTTTGAGCGCCAGAAAATTGCTGATCATGCCAATCAGTTGGTTGCCACCATTAGAAGCAATTTGACAAAGACGCTTGAACGCGCAGGAGTGAAAATCCTGAGGGGTATAGGACGTCTTGAGGGGGCTCAAAGGGTTGGATTAAGGGACAAAAATGGGGTTGATCGGGTTCTCAGCGCTAAGGATGTAATTATTGCGACTGGTTCAGATCCGTTTGTTCCGCCTGGTATTGAAACTGATGGACGTACAGTTTTTACTAGTGATGAAGCAATCAATTTGGAATGGTTGCCGCGTTGGATTGCAATTATCGGAAGTGGATATATTGGCCTTGAATTTGCGGATGTTTACACAGCCCTGGGATGTGAAGTCACAATGGTTGAAGCATTAGAAAGAGTGATGCCAACATTTGATCCAGATATCAGTAAGCTCGCAATAAGAAATTTGATTGATGGTAGAGATATAGATGCCAGAGCTGGTTTATTAGCTGGTAAGGTTTCACCTGGATGCCCAGTGAAGATTGATCTTTTGGATGTGAAGTCTAGAGAACTTGTTGAAGAACTTGAAGTTGATGCTGTACTTGTCGCAACTGGGAGAGTACCTAGTAGTAAGGGTTTGAATTTGGAATCTGTTGGGGTGATAACGAACCGTGGATTTTTGCCTATTGATGACAGTATGAGGGTATTGATTGATGGTGAGCCAGTGCCTCATCTTTGGGCAGTGGGGGATGTAACTGGAAAATTGATGCTTGCTCATACTGCTGCGGCTCAGGGCACTGTTGCTGTAGAAAATATTCTTGGCAAGGAAAGATTAATTGATTACCGAAGCATTCCTGCCGCCACTTTTACTCATCCAGAAATTAGCTCTGTAGGCCTTACTGAAGCTGATGCTAAGGAGCTTGCGATTAAAGAGGGCTTTGACCTTGGAATTGTTCGGAGTTATTTTAAAGCGAATTCCAAAGCCTTGGCAGAACTAGAGAGTGATGGCCTTATGAAATTGCTTTTCCGGAAGGATAATGGAGAGGTTTTAGGTGCTCATATTTATGGATTGCATGCTGCTGATCTTATTCAAGAAGTGGCCAATGCAGTTTCTCGTCGGCAAACAGTGATTGATTTGGCATATGAGGTCCATACACACCCTACGCTTAGTGAAGTGGTTGAAATGTCTTATAAACTGGCTATAAATCAAATTAAAAATACTTCTTTAAATTAGTTGAACTATTTTTCTACCCTTTTGCTCTTAATCAGTTCGGATTTTCTTTTTTAATTCTCTATGGAGATTCGTCGTCGCCCGCCTAATCCAAGTGTAAAAGTATCTAGCTTGGAGTATTCCATCCCTCATGCTGAAAGTGAACCCAGAAATATTCTTGAGAAGATAGTTTGGGAAAAAGATCGTGAGGTTAAAGCAGCCCGAAATAGAGTTCCTTTGAATAAGTTGAAGTCTCAGATAGAAGATTTGCCAGGGACCCTTGATTTCTTGAAGGCTTTAAAAAATGCTAGTTTTCTTCCTGCTGTTATTGCAGAAGTCAAGAAAGCAAGCCCTAGCAAAGGAGTTATTTGTGAGTATTTTGATCCAGTAGCTATTGCATCTGCGTATCAAGATGGAGGGGCTAGTTGTATATCGGTGCTTACAGATAAGACCTTTTTCCAGGGAGGATTTGAGGTCCTTGTTGAGGTAAGGAAAACTGTTGATATTCCCCTTCTATGTAAAGACTTCATCCTCAGTCCTTACCAGATTTACCAGGCAAGAGCAGCAGGGGCAGATGCAATCTTATTGATTGCAGCAATTTTGTCAGATCAAGATCTTAGTTATCTGAAGAAGGTGGCATCTTCTTTGGGGTTAGGCGTTTTGGTTGAGGCCCATGATGCTGATGAGCTACAGAGAGTTTTGGCTATTGGAGGTTTCCCAATTGTCGGAATTAATAATCGTGACCTCACTACATTCGAGACAGATTTGTCTACAACAGAGAAACTGGCCAAGAAATTTGAGTTTTCTTTAGGAAATCAAGATGTGGTTTTGGTTAGTGAATCTGGCTTGTTTACTAGAAAAGACATAAAAAGGGTTCATGATGCTGGGGCTGGAGCAGTCTTAATTGGGGAATCTTTGATGCGTCATGGGGATATAAGGAGTGCACTTCGGCAGTTGATTAGCGGTTGACAATATTCCATTTCACTAAAGATTACTGTTTTTTCTTGGAGTTTACTTTTCTGGCTAATTACTAATAAGGCAGAATTGTCCTGTGAGTTTTTTGCACATGTTGATCAGCATCCTTACAGGTTTTGTCGCAGGAGCACTTCATGTAGTAAGTGGCGCTGATCACTTGGCCTGTATGGCCCCATCATCATTACGGCATCCTCGAGTCGCTATTAGAAGTGCATTGGCTTGGGGACTAGGACATTCCACTGGGGTTATGGTTCTTGTCTCAATAGCTGTTTTGTTAAAGGATTTGGCTCATATTGAAAGAATGTCTTCCTTAGCAGAATTTTTTGTCGGCATTGCTCTATTGGTTGTTGGGATACTGGCAATTAAGACATCTTTTGGGCTCAACATTCATTCTCATAAGCACAATCATGGAGAGGGTGGGTCTCATGAACACCTTCATTTTCATATTAGAGGGAGGCAAAGACATGACAGGCATCCTCATGCGGCAACAAGTTTAGGCGTTTTACATGGATTAGCTGGGGCAAGTCATTTGGTTGCAGTTATTCCTGCTTTAGCTCTTCCGCCAATAGGCGCTATTGCATATATGGGGGCTTATCTTTTTGGCTCTATAGCAGCAATGGGAGCTGTTGTTATAACTATATCTTTGGCAACTTTACGAGTTGGGAATAAAGTACTGCCTCTATTGGTTGGATTTGCTGGTGGATTGTCAATAGTTACAGGATTCTTTTGGATTCAAAAAACTTCTATACAGATTTTTTAGGAAAAGATTAGTTGATTATCGACTTTGGGTTGGAATTATGTGCTCAACAATACCTTGAAGCTGATTGAAATTAATCAATCCAAATTGGCGACTATCTGTACTATCTCTTTCGTTGTCGCCTCGTACTTCAACCCCATTTGCTGTGATTTGATGAACCCTTTTTATTAGAATTGTTTTTGTCTTTAGCGGATGCCTGATTATAACGATAGACCCTTTTTTAAGTAAGAAATGATTTTTTTTTATTGGGCGATAGATAATAAGATCGCCTGGATAGAGGCATGGTTGCATTGATACTCCGGAAACACGACAGTGTTTCCGGAGTCCTGTAATTAATAGGAAAAGGGAACTTAAAAGAAGCCTTCTCTTGGGAAAATCTCTCTTAGCTAGCGGTGACCCATGCGTCGGAGCGACCTTTAGACGTCCAAAACATGTGGTGGATTTTTTTGACTATTTGCATAAGCTCTTCGGCTTTTTCTTGATCAATATTTACTTTGCAGGCACTGCAAAGTTTCGCAGCTTTCCAGAAGGTCTCATGAAGGTCTGGATAAGTGGAAATATGCTCTGGTTTGAAATAATCAGTCCAAAGAATTAGGAGCTCTTCTTTTGTTTCCTGAGCTTGCTCTTCTTTTACAGCAACGTATCTGGAGAAAGTGTTGTTGTAAGCAGCCCATGCTACAGAGTCATTGGCTGGAGGAGGAGTCATGGCTAGTAGCTTTTTAGTCATTGATAAGACAGCTTCTGCAGCTATACGTGCTGAGGCAGGGTCATAAACACCGCATGGACCATCACAGTGAGCCTTAACTGTTGAGGCAGGGAGGTTCTTGAAAATTGTTGAAATTGCCGAGCGCAACATCGGTAATTAAGTAAAAGCCTATGAGCAGCCTACCGGGGTGCATTGCTAAGTGGCGTATTGCTGTCTTAATTGCCCCTTTGATTAATTGATATCAAGCAACTCCACTTCAAAAATCAAGGTTGCATTTGGGGGAATAACACCACCTGCACCTCTAGTGCCATAGCCAAGTTCAGGAGGTATGACTAATCTTCTTTTCCCACCAACCTTCATTCCTGCGACTCCTTCATCCCAACCTTTTATTACTTGACCAGCTCCAAGAGGGAAGCTGAAAGGGCTTCTTCCATAGCTGCTATCGAATTCTTTGCCATCCTCAAGAGTGCCACGGTAGTTAACTGAGACTCTTTTCCCTGCAGTGGCTTCTTGACCATCTCCAATCTTTAGATCCGTAATGCTAAGACCACTTTCTGTAAAGGTTGCTTTTTTTGTTTCCATGGATCCACCAAGAGGGGAGTTGCTTGATTCTGCTTTGTCCGTTGCCATTGCAAAGAGTGTTGGGTTCGGATCTTCAGGGTCTAGCTCGAAGGTGTTACTAGTTACAGAAGCCTTTTCGGATGTCCTTACTTCTGCCTGAATGGTTGTTTGAAGATTACTTGCTTGAACTGTTGATGGGGCAATGATTTGGCTTACAAGGGCAACAAATAGGCAACTCAGGAAAATGGCAAAACTAATAAAGATGTCTCTCAAGGGACCTCAATGATCAAGTCAAAATTATTCTTGCAGGACCTGCGTTTTTCTCAACCTTTTTTTCGACTCTAGTTACTTAAACAGGTCTATGGGCTTCCTAGAGGATTTGGTTCCTAAAAAAACTTTATGAAAATTGCAATGTTTTTGGGACTTGAAAATGCGAACTGAAAGAAGCCTTGCATTAATTCAGGCTTCTTTTGGAGGCCTCCTTGGAGGAGTTGGCCTTTTGCATGGAGGAATATTTTTTATGCCTGTAGCACTTGCCCTTCTTTGGTCGGCTAGTAGATCGCCTTTAGCAGCTTTCGTTTGGGGTGGAATTGCCATCTTAATTAGCCATAGATGGTTGTTGGCACTTCATCCACTTGATTGGATTGGAGTACCTGGAGCTTTGAGCTTGCCTGTCGCGCTGGCTATTTGGATTTTCTGTGGAGTTTTAGCAGGATTCATTGTTGAGATTTGGGCTGGGTTTGGAAGGTGGATTAGTTCTTTGACATGCAGAGAAGGCCAAATAAGAAATCAATTTTTATATGCACTTTTGATGGCTTCACTTTGGGGCATCACGGAAGTCCTTTTGTCTCGTTTGCCTCTTTTCTGGATTGGTGTTGGGGGAAGTTTGTTGCCTGGAGATAGGTTGCTGGCTGGTATTGCTAGATGGGTTGGGGCAGGTGGATTGTCGGTTATTCAATTGTTGATCGGTTGGTGGTTATGGCAGATAGCGGTTGCTTTTCGATCAGGGGAAAGATTGCGAAAATCGATTTTGATCGGACTTCTCTCGTTGTTTATTGCGCACTGTATTGGATGGAGTTTATTGCTCCCAGAGGGAGAACAATCATCGATTTCAGTAGCTCTTTGGCAGCCTTCGATTCCAACAAGAACAAAGTTTTCTGAAGAAGAGAAAAGTCTTTTGCCTAGTGCAATAGAGGCTTCCTTTCGCCAAGCTAAGGATTTAGGAGCCGCTTGGTTGGTTGCTCCAGAGGGAACTCTTATGCCCAGTCACAAACTTGTTTCACCCTCTCCTATGACTTTTATTTCTGGAGGCTTTCGATGGGTGAAGGGACGGCAAAGGAGCTCTTTGATGGTTTTTGAAAAGGGAGAAAGTTCACCTTCGTCAATTCTTGATAAGTATCGTTTGGTTCCCCTAGGAGAATGGGTGCCTAGTTTGCCTGGATTGCCGATTCAGGGACTTTCGGCTGTTGGAGGTTTGGAACCAGGAGAACATCAAAGGTTTTTGAAATGGTCTGGCCCAACTTTGGCTGGCGCTATCTGTTATGAAATAAGTGATGGAATTTCTTTGGCTGATGCAGTTAGAAATGGAAGTGAATGGATTTTGTCGATAGCAAATCTTGACCCATATCCCATTTCTCTTCATAGGCAATTTGCTGCACTGGCTCAGTTAAGAAGTATTGAAACGTCTAGAGAATTAATTGCTGTATCAAATACTGGCCCATCTTTGCATGTCTCAGCAGAGGGCAAGACTTTACCTGTGCTCCCACCTTTTGAGAGAGGAATAGGTGTCGCTGAACTTGATTTTCATCGGAAAATTACTGGCTATACAAGATGGGGAGAGACTCCTTTGATCTGTCTTTTCATTTTTAGTATCTTTGGATTGACTCTATTTAAATTCCCTTAATATTTATAAGGTTAATTTGATTGATTGTTCTCAATTATTCCTCCTCCAAGTACATAATCTCCTTCATAAAAAACCGCAGCTTGTCCAGGTGTAACTGAGAAGACTTGTTCATAAAACTCTAGGTGACAACGATAAGGACGGTTTCTTTCAAAATCATTTTTAATAGGCTTAATTGGAGTTAATCTTGCATTTATAGGTTGGCTTTTATAGCGTATTTGCACTTCTACAATTATTGATTGATCTGGAGGTGATATTGAGATCCAATTTACAGCGCCAACAATACAACTTGATTGGCCAGACTCCTGTCGAGGGGCTACTACAATTCGATTCAGATCTGCTTCAATCTTTACAACATGTAGAGGCTCTTGCCATGAGATACCTAAACCTTTTCGTTGACCAATTGTAAAATGCTCAATCCCATCATGCTTCCCTATCACCGTGCCATCTTTTAGCACTATTTCACCTTCTTTAGGAGGAAGGTAATTGTCCAAAAAAGCTTTCATTGATCCATGGTGATCTACTAGGCAAAGATCCTGACTTTCTGGTTTGTTGGCTGTTCTAAGTCCATATCGCAAGGCCTCTTTTCTGGTCTCTGACTTGGTTAGCTCTCCCAAAGGAAAGACCACTTTCCCAAGTACTTCTTGAGTTAGGTCATAGAGGAAGTAACTTTGATCTTTGTTGAGATCTAGTCCGCGTAGAAGTTTATAGCGACCACGCATGTCACCAGGTAAAGATAGCTTTTTTTCTGATTCTATTGGGTCCTGAGTGCGCGCATAATGCCCGGTCGCGAGATATTTAATTTGGCGTTCTTTTTCAGCCCAATTAAGCATTGGCCCAAACTTCACTGTTCGATTGCAGCGAGAACAAGGTAGTGGTGTGATTCCCTTTTTGTATCCCTTAAGTAATTCTTCTACGATTTCTTTTTGAAACTGTTTTCTGCTATCGACTACATGATGAGTTATCCCTAATTGTTCGCAAAGACTGGCCGCATCTATTAATCCATCTGAGCAGCATGCTCCTTTCCCGCTCATTAACCAGAGCGTAATCCCTTCAACCTTCCAACCTGCCTCTACCAAGAGGGCTGCTGTTAGAGAACTATCAACTCCGCCGGAGAGACCTACTGCAACACAATGATCACTCTGATGATATTGCAGGCGTTTTATAGCTTCTTCTCCAGCTTTTGTTGCTGGTTGGCCTGTTTTCATGGCCAGAGGTTGTAAGAGTTTGGATTACACGTGCATTTTTGCAGATACCTTTCCATATTGAGTCCCCTTGTATGAGCTTTGTGTCCTGGCCAAACCGTGATAGTGAACATGCCATGGTCTCTGCTGAAAATATGGCAGAAATTGAGGATGAGGTTTTTGCAAGTGGGATGCCTGTTCCCGCTTTGATGGAAAAAGTTGGCGAAGCAATGACAAATTGGCTTTTAAAAAATTCTTGTTTTCTTTCAGATGGCGTGGTTGTTTTGGTTGGTCCTGGACATAATGGTGGAGATGGACTTGTTGTCGCCCGAGAGTTATATCTCTCAGGAGTAAAAGTAAGTATTTGGTGCCCTTTGCCTATAAGTAAAAAACTAACTTCTCAACATCTTGCTCATGCGAATTGGTTGGGTATAGAAGAGTATGAAAGCCCACCAGAGCCTTCTGATAAAAGTCTTTGGGTTGATGCTTTATTTGGAATAGGACAGTCTCGCCCTTTGCCGGAATTAATTTCTAAGCTACTTAAATCTAGAGAAATTCTTAATCCAGGACGATTGGTGAGTTTGGATGTCCCCTCTGGATTGTGTTCAGATTCGGGGAGATCTTTGCCTGGAGGAGCAGCAAAAGCTTCTTTTACTTTGACAGTAGGTTGCATCAAAAAAGGCCTTGTTCAGGATTCAGCCTTGGCAAATGTTGGCTCTCTGGTCAGGATTGATCTGGGCTTTGACAAAAAAACTTTCAAGCACTTTTTTAAGACTCTGCCTTTGAGAATTTTGTCGACTGATTTGGCTTCTATTTCTTTGCCGCAACCTGACCCAGCTGCAATGAAATATCAGCGAGGAAGAGTACTTGTGATTGCTGGAAGTGATGACTATAGAGGCGCTGCACTTTTAGCTCTTAAAGGAGCCATTGCTAGTGGAGTTGGAAGTATTCAAGCTGCTTTACCTAATGTTTTGAGTGATGGTTTATGGCAAGTGGCGCCTGAAGTGGTTTTTGCAGGTGAAATTCAAAGTTCTAAAAACAAGGAGATTTCTATCAGTAGTTTTTTGGCAGATAAAGAACTCGCTTGCATTGATTCTCTTTTGATTGGACCTGGTTTAGGCCTTACTGGAGATCCTTGGGCAGTTTTCGCTGGGTTTTTAGAAGAATTCTTAGGCTTATTGATTATTGATGCTGATGGGCTTAACCGATTGGCCTCTTCGGAAGAGGGTTGGAGATGGTTTGAAAAACGTAAGGGTCCAACATGGATTACTCCTCATCAGGCGGAGTTTGGGCGATTGTTCCCACATTTGAAGCATTTAGAGCCTCTTGATGCAGCCTTGGCAGCCTCAAAGACAAGTGGTGTATGCGTCTTATTAAAAGGGGCTCATAGTGTTGTAGCTGATCAAAATGGTGAGGTTTGGCAGTTAGGAGAGACAGCGCCTTGGGTTGCTAGGGCAGGCTTAGGGGATGTTTTAGCTGGATATGTCACTGGTTTGGGTGCTCTTGGCTTTGCGAACTCGAATGGAACTCATGCTCAGTTGCTTGCCAAAGCAGCATTTATTCATTCAGAAGCGGCAAGACGTTGTAAGGACGGCAGCTCAGCCGCTGCTATAGCAGCTTCTTTGGGCAGACTGACAACTGCTTTGCAATCAGGTGATTTTGGTTGATTGGGTACTTCAAAGTGTAGGAAATCACACATTTAACTTCTAATTGTGTAGATTTCCACTCAAGAATCTGAAGGGTTTTTGAAACCCAGGGCTATTTATCAATATCTGTAGGAAAGTCTCTGTCAATGCGATGGGGAGCTGAAAGAAAATGGTTTCTTCGGCAACAAGGCCAGTCGAATCACAAAGGCGTCGTGGTAGCGACCCAGTTAGTTGGTACTTATCAACTATTGGTCGAATTCCCTTGTTGACTCCAGCAGAGGAAATTGAGCTTGGTAATCAGGTTCAGATGATGATGAGCCTCACTGAAGATGGCTCAGAAAACCCTGAGGGCAAAAAATTCACTTCTCAGCAACGTCGTTTGATCCGAATAGGCAGAAGGGCTAAAGAAAGAATGATGAAGGCCAATCTTCGCCTCGTTGTTAGTGTCGCTAAAAAATATCAAGGGAAAGGTCTTGAACTGCTTGATCTCATTCAAGAAGGCTCTCTTGGTTTGGAACGTGCGGTAGAGAAATTTGACCCTACTCGTGGATACAAGTTTTCTACTTATGCATTTTGGTGGATTCGTCAGAGCATGACCCGAGCTATTGCTTGTCAGTCCAGGACTATCAGATTACCGGTGCATCTAAGTGAACGCCTAACAACTATTCGCAAGGTAAGCCTTGATTTGGCTCATAAATTAGGAGCCATGCCAAGTCGTGCTGAGATAGCTGAAGCTATGGATATTCCACTTGATGAGCTTGACTCACTTCTGCGGCAAGCTCTTACAACTAGCAGCCTCGATGCCCCTGTGAATGGGGAAGAGGGACGAAGTTTCTTAGGTGATCTAATTGCAGATTCATCTCATGAAGAGCCTCTGGATAAGGTTGAACAGAGGATTCATCATGAACAGCTTGGTCGCTGGATTACCCATCTCAGCGAACAAGAACAACATGTACTAAAGCTTCGCTTTGGATTGGAAGGAAATGAGCGTCATACCCTTGCTGAAATAGGGCGATTGTTAGAAGTCTCAAGAGAGAGAGTTCGCCAAGTGGAATTAAAGGCTTTGAGAAAGTTAAGGAATCTAACCCGAAAACTTCCTAGTGGAATATGAATAATTTTTGTTAGAACTGTTTTTTTTACTGTGCCAATTAATAGCTTTAATCTTCAGCCCATATATATCTAGTTAGCTCACTTGGGTCAGGTTCGCCTGCATTCAGAGCAAATTCAACAGCATCATTCACTTCTGAGTCGATTTCTTTTTCAATTGTTCTAAGTTCTTTGTCAGTTATTAATTTTTTTTGGATTAAGTCATCTTCAAGAGATTTGAGAGGATCCCTTTTTGCCCAGAAATCTTTTTCTTGCTCTGCGCGTAGTTCGTCTGGATCTGCTAGTGAATGACCTCGGAAACGATAAGTAAGGCATTCAATCAAAGTTGGCCCTTCTCCAGCCCTTGCTCTTTTAAGTGCTCGTTGAGCTGCTCCACGAACAGCTAAAACATTCATTCCATCAACTTCTTCACCCTTCATTCCAAAGGCATCTGCCTTGCGCCATATTTCAGGGTCACTTGTTGCTCGATCGTGAGCCATACCAATAGCCCACTTATTATTTTCAACAACAAAAATTATTGGTAATTTCCAAAGTTGAGCCATATTTAGACACTCAAAAAATTGACCATTATTGCAAGTGCCATCTCCGAAAAAAGCCGCAGTAACTGCGTCACTATTTGCATCACCAAGGGCATCTCTTTTATAACGGCTAGTAAAGGCTGAACCTAAAGCAACTGGAATGCCTTCTCCTATGAAGGCATAGCCACCCAATAAATGATGCTCTTTTGAAAAAAGGTGCATTGAACCACCACGGCCTTTACTACAACCTGTTTCTTTACCAAAGAGTTCGCTCATTACTTCCCTAGCAGGTACTCCCGCACTTAGTGCATGAACGTGATCTCTGTATGTGCTGCAAAACCAATCATGTTTTTGCTTCATTGCACCAATAACACCAGAACTGACAGCTTCTTGGCCGTTATAAAGGTGAACAAAACCAAACATTTTCCCGCGGTAGTACATCTCAGCACATTTGTCTTCGAACCTTCTTCCCAAAGTCATGTCTCTGAAGAGGTGTAACCCTGTTGCTCTATCCAAGAATGCTGGTTCTGCAGAGGTCAGATTATTGATGCGCTCTGCATGCGCTTCATCTCCTTGAAGTGAAGTATGTATTGCCTGTTGGGAGGCCGTTGCGGTGCTTTGGCTCATGTCAACGACTGTCGCTGTATACGACTGTAATGGCCTGTGGAAGAAGAATAGGCAAAACCCCTTCCAATGCCTAGAGTTTTATCCCAATGGCTTAGCAGCATTTGGAACTTCCTATAGATCATTTTCGCTTATTAGGTGTAAGCCCATCAGTGGAAGCTGAAGCTGTTCTTCGGAACTTGCAAGTGCGCTTAGATCATCCACCTGACCAAGGGTTTACGCATGAAGCTTTGATTCAGAGGGCTGAGTTGTTGCGACTCTCCGCTGATTTGTTGACTGATTCTTCACTTCGCCAGGAGTATGAGGCTGCATTGTTAAGTGGTGCATCAGGGCTTGAAATCTCTTCAAATAGAGAGGTAGCTGGCTTGATCCTCCTTTGGGAGGCTGACTCGGCTTTAGAAGCTTTTAGGCTTGCTTGTAAGACTTTGCAGCCTCCACGAGCACCAGCTCTGGGTAGCAGTAGAGAGGCTGACTTGACTCTTTTGGCTGCTTTGTCTTGCAGAGCCGCAGCTCTGCAAGAGCAAGAGCAGCGACATTACGAATCCTCTGCTTTGTTGCTGCAAGAAGGCGTTCAGTTGTTGCAAAGGATGGGCAAGCTTGCTGATGAACGGTCAAATCTTGAAAAAGATCTAGACGCTTTAACTCCATATCGGATACTTGATTTGGTTAGTAGAGACCTTGGGGATCAGGTTTCTCATGAGGAAGGACTCCGTATGCTCGATGGTTTTGTTACAAAGAGGGGAGGGCTTGAAGGAAGGAATCTTTCTAAGATTATTGAAGGGTTAGAGCAAACTGAATTTGAGCGTTTCTTCCAGCAGATCAGAAAATTCTTAACTGTTCAAGAACAATCTGATCTTTTTATTAGCTGGCATAAAGGTGGTTCGCTAGATGCTGGATTCTTATCAGTAATGGCTTTGGTTGCAGCTGGTTTTTCCAGGAGAAAACCTGAAAGAATTCATTCTGCAAGAAAGTATTTAAAGAGTTTAAATCTTCAAGGGTTAGATAAACTACCACTTCTAGGTTGTATGGACCTTTTGCTTGCTGATGTTCAACAAGCAAAAGAAGAGTTTCTTGCAAGCACTGATGAGGGCCTGAATGATTGGTTGGATAATTATCCTGGAGATCTTCTCGCAGCCCTGTGTGCTTATTGCAGAGATTGGTTGAGAAAAGATGTACTCCCTGGCTATAGGGATGTTGATTCGGAAGAGGTTGACCTTGAAGCCTGGTTTGCAGATAGAGATGTTCAGTCTTTTATAGAAAATCTTGATAGAAAAGGTGCTAGAGGTATTGCAAAGGCAGGCTTCTCTTTTTTATCTTCTTTCTCTGTGGCCAATTCTTCGGAAGAGTCATCCTTGGAAGTAACTAGTTTTGATGAACCGGAATTAACATCATCGGAAGACAACGAACAGTTGGAAGTTGAATCGGCTAAAGAAGACGAAGATTATATAGATGAAGATTCTTCTTTTGGTAGTTCTCTTGGTTTAACTTCTTTTCAGATTAAGTCGTTAAAAAACTTTGTTATCTCAAACAGGTCTTTCTTAATTACTTCAACTCTTGTTGCTCTCCTGATTGTCATTGGAACGGTTTTGAATCTGATCAATAATCGAATTAAGACTCCTATTGATGCTGTTGTAGGAAAAACAAGTTCAGCTGAGAAGTTAAAACCCTCTGACTCTGAGGAGTCGGTCCAATTAATTAATCAAGAGAAGAAAAAAAATCCTACTAACAATATATTGGAAGTAGAACCATTAATTGTACAAAAACCTAGTGAGGAGCAGATTCGTGCCTTGATTGGAACTTGGTTGAAGAGTAAGGCAGTAGTTCTTTCTGGTGGAAATACTAAGGCACTTCAAACTGTGGCAAGAGAAAGTCTCGTCAAGCGAGTTCAAGAAGAACGGGCTAAGGACTCGAAATCTGGGCAGATTCAGAAGATCTATGCAACTATCACTTCGCTGAAGTTGGTAGCCCAGACTCCCAAGAGAATTGAGGCGAAAACGAAAATAGCTTATATGGAAAAAAGATTATCTGCTTCTGGATCTTCAATTTCAGAGACAACAATTCCAAGTCTGACTGTGACTTATATTCTTGGACGGGAGGGTGAGCTTTGGCAGTTGGTTGACTACATAAGTGGTAGTGATTCAGCTAAATCAAGAAAAAGGTAATAAGTTTTTTACCATTAGTTCCAACTTGTTCTGGCACCTCCATGTTTGATGAGCTTTCAGCACGATTTGAAGATGCGGTAAAGGGTTTAAGGGGAGACAACAAGATAAGTGAGTCAAATGTTGATTTGGCTTTGACTCAGGTTCGTCGTGCATTGTTAGAGGCTGACGTTAGCTTGACCGTTGTAAAAGAGTTTGTAGAAGAAGTTCGCCAAAAAGCTATTGGAGCGGAGGTTGTTCGTGGCGTAAACCCCGGGCAGAAATTTATACAGATTGTTCACGAACAATTGGTTGAAGTAATGGGAGGGGCGAATGCGCCCTTGGCAAATAAGAAAGGAGAGCCAACAGTAATTCTTATGGCTGGTCTTCAGGGAGCTGGTAAAACCACTGCAACTGCAAAGCTTGGACTGCATCTCAAGGAGCAGGGAAGAAAAACTTTGATGGTTGCTGCTGATACTTATAGACCTGCTGCAATTGATCAGCTGCGGACGTTGGGATCTGAGATAGGTGTTGAGGTTTTTAGTTTGGGAACTGATGTAAGGCCTGAAGAAATTGCATCCGCTGGGTTAACTAAAGCTCGAGAAGAAGAAATTGACACCGTATTGGTAGATACGGCTGGACGACTTCAGATTGATAACGAAATGATGGATGAAATGGTTCGAATTCGTGCTGCGGTTGAACCTACTGAAGTATTACTTGTAGTTGACTCAATGATCGGCCAGGAAGCGGCTGATCTCACTAGAGCATTTCATGAAAAGGTTGGAATAACAGGAGCTGTACTTACCAAGCTTGATGGTGATTCAAGAGGTGGAGCTGCACTATCTATTCGCAAAGTTAGTGGTCAACCCATCAAGTTCATTGGTACAGGTGAAAAGGTTGAAGCATTGCAGCCTTTTCACCCAGAGAGGATGGCAAGTCGCATCCTTGGAATGGGTGATGTGCTCACTTTGGTTGAAAAGGCTCAGAAAGAAGTTGAGGTTGCAGATGCTGAGTTAATGCAAAAGAAATTGCAGGATGCGACTTTTGATTTTTCAGATTTTGTTAAGCAAATGAGGCTTATTAAACGTATGGGGTCCTTAGGAGGCCTTATGAAGATGATCCCTGGGATGAATAAGCTTGACGATGGAATGTTGAAGAGTGGAGAGGAGCAACTCCGAAGGATTGAAGCGATGATTGGGTCAATGACGGATGACGAACGATCTCAACCTGAGTTGCTCGCTGCCCAACCATCTCGTCGTAGGAGAGTTGCTTTAGGGAGTGGTCATTCTTCAGCTGACGTAGAGAAGGTTTTGGCTGATTTTCAGAAAATGCGTGGTTTTATGAAGCAGATGTCTAGTGGAGGTATGCCCGGTATGCCCGGTATGCCCGGTATGCCCGGTATGCCCGGTATGCCCGGTATGGGTGGAGTTAATAATGGAAGAGGTGGAAAAGGTTCTGGTGCTCCTTCAAGACGTCAGCGGCCTTCCAAGAAAAAGAAAGGGTTTGGAGACCTATAACCCCTCAACAGGTTATGGTGTCTTCTGGGTAAGTGTGTTGTTTACATTCTTGCCTTATAAAAACACCCACCTTTAAAAAATTAAGCGACGATGATCAAGCTTCGCCTGAAGCGGTTCGGTAAAAAGCGAGAAGCTAGTTTCCGTTTAGTGGCCTGCAATAGCACCTCTAGACGAGATGGACGCCCACTCCAAGAATTAGGATTTTATAATCCTCGTACTAAAGAGACGAGATTAGATACAGAAGCATTGCGTGTAAGGCTTAGTCAGGGAGCTCAACCTACAGATGCAGTTCGCTCTTTACTTGAAAAGGGAGGGTTAATAGAAAAAAAAGTGCGTCCAGCTGAAATAGTAGGAAAAGCTAAGCAGGAAGCGGCTCGCAAAGCAGCTACAAAGAAGGCTTCACAGAAATCCTCAGAGGAAAAGACTAAGGAAGCTGAAGGTTCAGCTTCAGAGTCAACAGGGGAATGATCTTTAATGAATGAAGTTACCAACAATGGTCGCTTCTTAATAGATCTTCCTGACTCTGATTCGGCAGTTGCACTTTCAGGCGATGGTCATAAAACCTTGCAGCAGCTAGAAGCCCTTACAGGAGCTTCTTTGGTAATGAGAGGCCTTCAGTTGGAGATACATGGCAGGCCCACTCAATTGGAAAGAGCAGCAGCATTGGTAGAGCTAATGAGGCCTATATGGCAAGTAGGTCAGATTGTTTCTGCTGTTGATTTGCAAGTAGCTCTTAATGCTCTGGATGCTGGCCGAAAGAAAGATCATGCTGAATTGGCGAATCAGGTGATTGCACGTAGTCAACAGGGCAAACTTTTAAGACCAAGAACATTGCGCCAGAAGGCCTTTGTAGAAGCGATGGAAAAAAATGATCTTACTTTCGTTCTTGGACCTGCAGGTACTGGAAAAACTTTCTTGGCAACTGTTCTGGCGGTGCGAATGCTGACTGAGCGCAAGGTTGAACGTCTTGTTCTTACTCGCCCTGCGGTAGAAGCAGGGGAAAGGTTAGGTTTCCTTCCTGGTGATTTGCAGCAAAAGGTTGATCCATACCTTCGACCCCTCTATGACGCACTACATGCACTGTTAGGACCTGATAAAACAACGACTTTGCTTGAAAAGGGCGTTATTGAAGTTGCGCCTCTTGCCTACATGCGTGGTAGAACCTTGGAAGAGGCATTTGTGATACTTGATGAAGCGCAAAATACAACTTCTGCCCAGATGAGAATGGTCCTAACAAGATTGGGGGAAAGGTCAAGATTAGTTGTGACAGGTGATGAAACTCAAGTCGATTTGCCACATGGCCAATTAAGTGGATTGGTTGAAGCCACTCAGTTATTAGAGCCTGTAGAAGGCGTAGCAGTATGTAGATTGACTTCTTCAGATGTCGTTAGGCATCCTCTTGTGCAGCGAATAGTCGATGCTTATGCCCGGAGAGGAATTTGATAGGGACATCCGCACGAATTATTTGAGCAATATTTTTTTTTAAGTGTCAGAGTGTCTTAGTTAAATGATCTGGTTAGTTATGCCAGCAAGTAGCAATTTTCAACAGGCCATCCGTGAGGCTCAAACAAGCTCATTGGTGGGCCCAAACGTAGTAAACAAGGCTCTCCCTTATGTCGGTGGGGGGATGGTCCTTACTGCTGGTGGAGTAATTGGAGGATTGTCACTCCAGGTAACCAACCCAGGGCTATTCATGCCACTTTTTTGGGTAGCTCTTATTGGCAACTTCATTTTGTTTTTCGTTGCACAGAATGTTGCATTGAAGGCAAATAACAGTACTGCCCTACCACTGTTGAGCGCTTATAGCTTGATTACTGGATATACCCTTAGCGGAATAGTGGCTATAGCTATTGGATCAGCTGGAATGGGGGCTGTTGGTACGGCGGCTTTAGCTACAGGAATAACTTTCGCTATTGCTTCAGTAGTAGGACGTCGTATGAGCGACAGTGTTGGGCAGGCCCTTAGTGGAGTGGTTGGCCTGGGTTTGGTTGGTTTGATAATTGCGATGCTTGTCCAGATAGTTGGTGGTCTTTTCGCTCCAGGGATGTTTGGGGGCAGTGGCTTTGAGCTGATGATTGCTGGTTTTGGGACTGTTCTTTTTGTTGGCATGTCTTTTGTTGATTTCTATACAATGCCAAGGACCTATAGGGATGATCAATACTTAGCAGGAGCACTTGGTATGTATTTGACATATATTAATTTGTTTATCTTTATTCTTCGCTTAATGATTGCTTTGCAAGGTGGGGGACGAAGAGATTGATTATTTGCTAGAGATTAGGTTTGATCAAAACTTTATTTAAAAAAGGGGCAAAGCGCCCCTTTTTTTATTTTAAATAATCTAGTTTGCAACTGATTTTATGCTTTTAGCTATAGCAAGTTTTTGAACATGGTCATATTTCCATTTTTGAAGGAAAAGAATATCATCTTCGCCTTTTCCATTTGTTGCACTTAAAAGTGTTTCCAACCTTTTTTTGACAGCATTTGGCTCTAGTAAGCGTAAAATTTCTATGCATCTTGCAGTGATCCTCTCTGAAGTTATTTGTAGGACCTTGTTTGAATTCCTTGAATGAACTACTGCCATAGCTGTACTCATGGCCAGATTACGAACAGTAATATCTATAACCTTTTCTCCACCTGACCTTAATTCCATCATTAGAGCATCAGGAAGACGATCAAGAAGCGGACAGTCGCTAGCTAAGGTTGTTACGAAAAATCCACGCAATCCATATTTGGTGTTTAAAAGCTTAGCGACCCTATCTGCAAGAACTTCGTCACTAAGCTCACCATTCTCCCAAGCATTACACCAATGCATGGAGATGTTCATTGCTTCTTCAAAACTTGGTGTTTCTGTACTCATGGCTTGGAGGCATTTTTAGCGTAAGGCTTATGGGGAATCCCTTAGAGATCATGTCGAAACTTGAGTTAAATGCGAAGGGGTATCGGTCAGGCTTTATCGCATTAATTGGAAGACCGAATGTGGGAAAGTCCAGCTTGATTAATGAACTAGTTGGAGAGAAGGTCGCAATTACTTCACCTGTGGCGCAAACCACGAGGAATCGTTTGAGAGCAATTTTGACTACTCCTAAGGCTCAATTGGTGATGGTAGACACTCCTGGGATTCACAAACCCCATCATTTGTTGGGAGAACGTCTCGTTAAGAGTGCAAGATCTGCAATTGGGGAGGTAGATATTGTGCTGCTTTTACTTGAAGGTTGTTGTCCTCCTGGGAAAGGAGATGCTTTTATCGTGAAATTACTAGAGCGACAACAGATTCCTGTATTAGTGGTTTTGAATAAGTGGGATCTTGTACAAGAAGAGGATCGTGAAAGTATAGAAGGCGCTTATAAAAGCTTATTTAAGGATTTTCCTTGGCCTATTCACCGTTGCAGCGCAAAGACTGGTGAAGGTTGCATTGATTTGATTGCGGCTCTGGAAATCAATTTGCCCCTTGGTCCTCAGCTTTATCCGCAGAGAATGATTTGTGATCAACCTGAGCGGATTCTGTTGGCTGAATTGATAAGGGAACAGGTTTTGATGCATACACGGGAGGAGGTCCCTCATAGCGTGGCGGTGAAGGTTGATCGTCTCGAAGAGATGCATTCGGACGCTAGAAAACTGAACGCCAATGTTCGTACGGCAGTACTAGCAACGGTTTTGGTGGAAAGAAAAAGTCAGAAAGCTATCTTGATAGGCAAGGGTGGATCTATGTTGAAGACTATTGGTCAGGGTGCGAGGCTTCAAATGCAGGCCTTGATTGAAGGCCCTGTTTACCTTGAACTTTTTGTAAAGGTAGTTCCTGATTGGAGAAGCAAGCCTGCAAGATTGGCAGAGTTGGGTTATGAGGGTAATTGAATGAGTTGTCTTAAATGGGTTGATTATGAGAATTTAAAGATGACTAATTTTCTATCTTCATGCGTTTAACTAATAGAACAGAAAACACCTTTTAATAAGGGCTGTTTTTCATGATATTTATTTGACTCTTATTAGTTGATTTGAACCTTATGGTGTCTTATCGCCTTGATGTGATCAGTTTGGTGCCCAAGGTTTTTTTAACCATGGGTGATCTAGGTGTTATTGGAAGGGCATTAACTGCAAAGATCGCAGAACTTCACGTTTACAACCCTCGTGATTACACCAGTGATAGCTACTGCAAGGTAGATGATGCGCCTTATGGAGGTGGGGCTGGAATGGTTTTGAAGCCAGAACCAGTATTTGCTGCCTTTGATTCGATTCCTACCTGTAGCAAGAGAAGGGTTTTACTACTCACTCCCCAGGGGAAGCCACTTGTGCAAGAGGATTTGAATCGTTGGGCTGAACAGCATGATCAGTTAATTCTCATTTGTGGTCATTACGAAGGCTTTGATGAGCGAATTAGAACTCTTGCTGATGAGGAGGTCTCTCTAGGTGATTTTGTGCTCACAGGGGGAGAATTGCCTGCCATGACCATCATCAATGGAGTGGTTCGTTTATTGCCTGGAACGGTTGGTGCCCAAGTTTCACTGATAGAAGAGAGTCATACAGATTTACTTCTTGAGCATCCTCATTACACAAGACCAGCTTGTTTTCGAGGTATGGAAGTTCCTAAGGTATTGCGAAGTGGAAATCATGGTGCAGTCTCAAGCTGGAGGGCTCAGCAGAGGCAGATAAGAACTAAAAGTCGTCGACCCGATCTTTTTAAACGCTGGCTTGAGAAGGTTTCATCATCCAAGATCAACCAAGAAGAACATTTGAGTGGTTTTATGGAGATTCGAACTGGAAATGAATACGACATTTACCCTGACTGGTGAGAAGATTTAAGCTATAACTGGATTCTTTCAAATTTTTTGCTAGGACATGAGCGTCACAGATAGGTCACAAAACCGTGACTCACTCCAATTCCCAAAATCACAAATCACAGAACAATCACAAAAGTGATGATTTATTTACTGCGTTAAATGCTGTTAGAGATCAATACGCTTCCTGGAGATTGCGTTACGGTGACGTCCCTATTCATCTATTAGCAAAACAGATGGGTACATCTATCGACAAGATAGATAAGACTTTTGGTCACATTGAAGTTGAACAAGAAGCAGACAAAATCACAGCTGCTCAATCTCATACTCGAGCAATTGGTACAGAATTAACAAAACCAGAAGCATACGACGAAGGCGAGATACATCTTTGAAATACGAAGAATTAATCCAAAGATGCTTCAAGCCATTAAAGACTGGGAGCATGAAAGTATCGTGGGATCAATCAGGATGAACGCAATTCAGCATATTAAATACTTATCCAAAAAAGGTTGCAAACAGAGTTATGCATCCTAAACTTTTCACTCTTCAATAATCTAATTATTATCTTGACAAAATATAAAAAGATTTTAACAATAAAAAAACTTGAGATGGTTATAGGATCTCACAAGAGATATCTTCAAGCAAAGCCCTTCCCCCATTTAATAGTTGACGAGCTTTGGGATAAAGAGTTTTTAAAAAATGTAGAGAATGAATGTAAATATCAAAAGCATTGGAATGTTTATAAAAAGGACTTTCATACTTTCGAAAAGAAAACATGCTCAGAGAAGGAGAAAATGGGTGAATACACATCTAAGTTAATAGAGTATTGCAATTCTCCTCGTTTTATTAAATACCTAGCAGAAATAGTAAAAGAAAAGGATCTAAAGGCTGATCCTTATCTATTAGGGGGTGGTATTCACTCTGTAGGGAATCAAGGTTTTCTCAAGATGCATACTGATTTCCTTTGGCATAAAAAATTATCCCTATACAGAAGATTGAACCTACTAATTTACCTTAATTCGAATTGGAATGAACAATGGGGAGGTGACCTTTGTCTGGCCACATCAAAAAATGATGTTGTAACAATGAAATCCAAAATATATCCAATCTTTAATAGAACAGTATTATTCACAACTACTAATCTTACTCTTCATGGACACCCTGACCCGATGAGACTACCAGAAGGTATACACAGAAAATCAATCGCACTTTACTATTATATCCCTAGAAAACCTGAAGGGCTTGGTTTAGCAATGGGAAATGCTACTAGATATTATATGGATTTCAGCGGAAAGAAAAGTTCATGATTAGATGCAACGAAAGCTCGTGCTAAAATATAGTTTAGAATAAAACATTTAGGATTTAAAGAAAAGATAATATTCAAGAAGGAAATAGTTTGATATCTACGGGAGAAGTATTTGGATATCATCAGATAATGTTCACATAGAGATCAAAAATGGTGACTCTTCGTCACGGTTCAATTCCTGATCTATGTATTGCTGCTCACTTAGATCAGCTCTCACGAAAACCATGTCAGCCTCAATTACTTCAATTAAGTCTGAAGTCATCAACGAAAGATCTTCCAAACAAGCAATTATCGAAGCAGCACACGAATTTATTGCCCTGCAAGATGATCGTTTGTATGCTATATCCAAGCTGATAACCACACTAAAAGAAGATAGATTAGCCTTGACCTACCTGCTAATTGCCACTTCCTCATTCGCTCTACTTTCTTAGGTTCGTATTTCTCTTTACATAACCCACAACATCCCATCCAGCGAGATGGGATGTTTATGCGTTGTTGTTGCTCACGTTTCCTTGATTAACATTCACTGATACGTAATACTCAAATAGTGGTCTTGTTTCACACTCATACGCTCGTTACAAAGTTGCATCAAAATCATTATCACTCAAATGAAGAAATTAACTAAACATCAACGTATTACCAAAAACAGAAAAAGTATGCAGAAAAGGATTTTCACTATACCTAGCGAGAAGACGGTACGAGAGGCGTAAGGGTACTAGAGTACCTTCTGTTCGAGTCAATTAAGACGCATCAGAGAAGCTTAGAGACTTGTCTGAGAGCGAATCCCTGCCTCGCTGGCAGATGCTAACAAGAATTACCCTTTATTCTCTACCAAGACATCAGTCAAATACCGTTGGTTTAATTAGATATAGTTGGCCTAAACATTTACTTAAATCAGAAGATAAAAAAGTAAAGTATAAAAAAGTAAAGTATAAAGGAACGACTGGTAAGTTTCAGATTAACTAGCGAATCACATCTACCGCTTGCAACAAGCTTGAATGTCACTCAACTGCGACAGAGTTATCAAAAGCTAGAATAATATAATTCCTAATTCTTGATTACCAACCTACCCCCTTGAGTTTATCAAGCTAGAGAATTAAAATAACATTTCTTTCTTTATGATCATCTTCCTTATTGCCTTGATGGGGCTTATTATCTTTAAAGGGTATATTTTCTCGAGAAATGGCAGTAAATAATTCAGCATCAGACCATCTCTCCTTAGATTGGATTTTTAACTCGAAAACAGAGTTGCATCCAAAATTTGAGATTAATCATTTAACAAAGATTCTTTTAGATGAAAACATAGCTGCTAGAGATAAGGTTAATGAGGCAATTAGGTTTATAATCCTTTTTGGAGATTCTAATGATAGAGATATTTTGATACCTACAGAAATAAATTATAAACTGCAAGCTTATTTCTTAGAGTTGTCAGAACTTTATGTTCCTGACTCTAAAGCAGGTGAAATCTTAAAATTAGGCAAATATATGCTTTCAGAAGTCCTAAAATATAAACGATTTTCTTATACAACTAAGAGCCATTTAACTATTGCGATTATGGCTTTGAGAAATATTAGACCAAGTTTAAGCCTTCAGAATTATGATTTAATCTATCCTCGCGTTATTCACTTAGAAACAATAGCCATATGTAATGCCAGATGTCAATTCTGTGATTATGGAGATCTAAATCGTCAAGGCTCGAAGATGAGCTCAGAAATGATTCAGAAAATTTTAAATGAATTAGCTGCGATTCCAAAAGATCGTATGTTTACTATTAACCCTTATCGTATCTCAGAACCTTTTCTCGATAATAGAGTAATGGATATTTGCGAACAGATTCTTAGGATGCACCCTTTGTCAAGAGTATGCATTATTTCAAATGGGAATTACCTTCCTCAAAAAATCATCGATCATTTATTGTCTTTAGGAAAGGATGGATACTTCTGGGGTAAATATAATGACTCTATTTTCCAACGTTTAATGCTTACCTTCTCTTTGAATGAATCGAATGCTAGAGATTACAAAGAATTGATGAGTCTTGATCTTGATAGGACTTGTCGTAACTTAGATCACTTGCATGATTTAACTAAACAAAAGAAGCTGAAAATACCAGTTGAGCTATCAAGAGTTAGTACTGATGCAAGAAAGGACTTGATGTTTTTTGAATTCTGTAAGGCTAGGTACCCACTCTTCCCCGCAAAACTTCTTAAACTAAATGACTGGACAGGTACAAATGATTATTCAAATAGATTAAATGAAAACTGGCATATTCCTATTATGGCCTATAAAAAACAACCATGTCATCGATGGTTTGACTTAACAATACTTGCTGATGGGAAAATAGGACTCTGTTGTATGGATTCAGGCAAGATAGATCATCATATAGGAGATGCATTTAATCAGAATGTATTAACTATTTATAGACATAAAATGAAGAAATTTCTACCTGATGATTTAAATAGAGGTTCAACATTGCAGCCATGCAAGGGCTGTACATATTCAGCCCCTATAAAAATTAAGAAGTATAATAATATGTCATAAAATGTAGCCTCTGATGAGTATTTAACAAGGCTTAATTATTATAATTTAGATAATGGAAGCTATCTTTAAGATTATTAAGAAATAGCTTTGAATATTTGATCCCTACAGCTTGATTTTCTCCCTCGAAACCCCTTGCTATGACTGACTCAAAAACACAGTTCCGTATCGGTAATGGATATGATATTTACCCAGACTGGTAATCAGATTGAAGTTGTAGTTCAATACTTTAAAGATGATTAATAGAATACTTAATACAGTAAAAGTAAAAACTAGACTATTTAGATTCAAGAATCCTCCATAAGAAATAATCACATATTCCTTTTACTACCGATGTGTCTAAATGCCTTGCATTTGAATCATTATTCCCAAACCCTCTATTTGGTATCCTCGCGCACACATCATTTGCTATTTCAAATGAGGGAAAGTAAAATACATTTTCTGTTGAATCTAGAGAGATCATTTCTTCAAGGGCTACTCTTAGTTTAGACTTCGTAATATTATTTGCGATTATTGCAGATTTTTCCTTTATTGCGTTTTTATCATCTTTGCTAATCCCCCTTATTGGGATTGGGGACACTGTAAAAATTAAATTTGCATTGCTCAACTCTCTTAAGGTCTTATAGATATATTTAATTGCCTTAATAGTTATTTCTATTGGAGATTGAACTCTTGAGCTATTTTTCAGCCTTATAGATTTTAATTGTCCCTGAACATGATAATTGAAACAATGCATCGCAATCCGCGGATCTGTTATTAGTTTATCTGAATTAAAAGTATGGCTCCATTCAAGAGTATTCCCAAGTGTAATTATTATTAAATTAGATTTTTTTATGTAAGAACTTAATTCATCAAGTCTATTAAGCTCCCCATTGATATAGTCTTGATAATATTCATTTGATTGGAAGTTGCTTTCCAGCTCTTTAGAAAGAAGCAGGTCCTTATATCTATGCTCTTTTTTTTCTTTTATCTCTAGCAATAATGAAAGCAGGCCTATTGGAGAATTAATATCCTCTGGAAAACCACTATTGCTAGTTTGAATACCTGCTTCTTTTAATGTTGCGGATACATTTTCAGCAAAGCAAGAACCTATGGTTAATATTTTAAGTTCATTTGCTGATTTGTATTCTGGAAAGTGAGGAAGAGGAAAAGCATATTTTAGGAAATCTATCTCAAGACAATATTCTTCCTGCATGATTGGAAACATATAGCTATCATGGCTCTCTTCGATAAGTTTTCTTTCAATCCTACGTTGTAATAGGTCCTTCCTTTTTGCAAGGTATTTTATGGACTCCTCATCTAAGGAGGCTAGAATATCTTCTCTAATGGTTCCTATCTGTATAAAATTATCTTCAAGGCCATTTTTATTAACTGCATTGATAAGATCAATTATATTTGAGTTATTTTGCTCTTTTAATATCCTAAGCCAATTGTAATTCTTCATGTAGGTTATTTTGACATGTTAAAAATTCTTTTGATAGTATACCACGTATAGCTTGACTGCCTTTTTTTGATAAGAAGTTAGCTGACAAGAAACATAAGATAGTTAAATTCACCAATTAAGATATAAGAAGACCTCCTTACTTCAACTGCTTTGTCTATAATTAGACCAAGCTTTTTTGAAGACTTAGTGCATGGATTAGCTTTAAAGCTAATGTGAGACTCTTTCAATTGCCATGACTCATAATCCCCTTAAATTTTGAATTGGATCTTGTTTCACACTCATCAGATTCTTGCTTTGTACTTTTTTCTGATCGCTCGGAACTAAAATGAAAACAAAGCAAATCTTGCGAAATTCTCTTCAAACGGATTGTTTACAGAATGTCTTTATTGAAGTACAGATGAGGTACGGATGCTTTCACTCCCCCGAGATCCGTTGCTATGACTGACTCAAAACCACAGTTCCGTATCGGCAACGGTTATGATATTCATCGCTTAGTGCCAGGTCGATCATTAATACTTGGAGGAGTAACTCTTCTCCATCCAGATGGTTTGGGTCTCGATGGTCATAGTGATGCAGATGTGCTTACACATGCAGTGATGGATGCATTGTTGGGAGCTCTTTCTTTAGGCGATATTGGTAAGTATTTCCCGCCAGATGATCCCAAATGGAGAGGTGCGGATAGTTTATTGCTGCTTGAAAAGGTTGTATCACTTATAAATGAGAGTGGATGGCGCGTTTTGAACATTGATGCAGTTGTAGTCGCAGAGCGGCCCAAGTTGAAGCCTCATATTGAGTGCATGCGAAAAAATTTATCTGAGAGGCTGGGAGTAGATTTCGATGCTGTTGGGGTTAAAGCCACTACAAATGAGTGTCTTGGCCCAGAAGGACGTGAGGAGGGTATAAGTAGTCAAGCAGTGGCGCTGTTAGGGCGATTATGAATCGTCATATTCTTCGACGTGCCTGGTTAAGGGTTTCTAGCTTTTTCGTATTGTTTCTAGGACTATTCTTGTTGATATTTGCTAATACTCAATATGCTTATTCCGCTGAACAACTTTCGTTAGAGATGGGGAACCTTGATACGAAAGTTTTTGAGCTTCTTCGCTTACATGTTTCAAGTGATGATCGAGAAGCTTGGTTGAATGCTGAGAAGGCAAGTTGGGAACCGTGGCTAGCAAAGCAAAATGGTTTTGTTGAAAGAAAACTTTTTTGGGATCAAGAAAAAGAAGAAGCTATTTTGCTAATCACTTGGGAAAGTCGAGATCAATGGAAAGCTATCCCACAAGAGGAAGTAGATGCAGTTCAAAAGAAATTTGAAAAGCTTGCACGAGATTCAACTGGGAAGATCACAGGAAATCCTTTCCCTTTGCGTTCTCAGAGTGAATTGCTTCCACAATGATTGATAAGCAGGCCAGATTAGATATGGGAAGGAGACTTCGACTGGGAATGGTCGAGGCCATATGGGGTGAGCATAAGTCTGTTGAACAAATATGCTCGATTTTAAAAATACTTCAGGCTCATGGTGAGCATGCTTTGGTAACTAGAGTTGACTTATTAAAAGCAGAGAAATTAGTTGATTTAGTTGAGAATGTTCAGTTCCATCATGAATCTAGATGTTTGACGTTAGGTCAGCCTTTAGCACTTCAGCCATTACTTGGAAAGGTGGTCATCTTGAGTGGTGGAACTAGTGATCTGGTTGTTGCGGCTGAAGCCGAATTGGGTTTGCGTTGGCATGGCATTCAGACAGAGCTTTTGCTTGATGTGGGAGTGGCTGGCCTGCATAGACTTCTTGATAGTTTGGAGAGATTAAAAAGTGCCAAGGCTTTGATTGCTTGTGCAGGTATGGAAGGAGCTCTACCTACAGTCCTTGCAGGTTTAGTCCCTCAGCCTGTAATCGGTGTGCCTATTTCAGTTGGATATGGTGTTAGCTCGGGAGGCAGGGCCGCCCTTGCCGGAATGCTTTCCAGTTGTGCGCCTGGATTAGTTGTTGTAAATATCGATAATGGTTATGGAGCAGCTATGGCAGCCTTACGCATTCTTAAGGTTGGGGATCTTTGAGAATTTGTTAATGATGGGTTTGTTTTGTTCGTGAGTTACTTAATCCCTTATGAGGGTTGATATCTAGTATTTGTTCGACCCAGAGCTTCATAGAACGGGGTAGTCGATTTTGTTCGTATCTTAAAAGCGCTTCCATTAGCACCGGTGTATTGACCCATTGCATTGCTCTACCAGCCATTGAATTTTTGTTCAATGCATAGAAGGTGGGTTATCTATGCCCTAGGCGCAAGAGGTAAAAAGGAAAATCAGTCCTTATCGTCGTATTTGGTCCCAAGTCGTGAAAGCTCATTGCCGTGGTTGGAAGATTCAACATCTAGCAATCGCCTTACTAACTCTGAAAGGTCGCGATGGGCTAGCTCACCATTGCTCTCCCACTTCATTGTGCGTGGTTCTGGGCGTGATGAGGCAGACACGGTTAAAAAATAAAATTAGGTCCCTAAAGTTAATTGTGAGGAAGCCCTGATTTGGTTCTTGTTGCACGTTTTTGGCGAAAGAAATTGTGAAGTTTTTTTTTGGGGGGCTTTTTTTAGGATGGTCGCCCCCTACAAATGCTTCAAATTTGGATAGGCGGTTACTAGTTCTTCGGCAGTAAGAACTTCTCCTTGTCCTTCTGGTTGCCAAATGACTTCTAAGGCAATTAAGTCAGTTGCTGCAAGGGATCCAAGGATTCGCAGGTTGTCTTGTAGGTCGGAAATATTATTTGATTCGCTGAGTTTGAGTTGTTGCCGAGAGGCAACTAGGAGTGTCGCTGCTATGTATTCATTCGTAGCGTCTGCTTCCCCCGAGGGTGTTTTCGAAATTTCATTAGAGCTTCGCTGCCCTGAAACATTTGAAGTTATCTCTGCAGATAGCTTGCTGCGTTCTGTCATTGAGAGTCGGTTGAAGGTTGATTCTGCTGAGAAGAATGGAACTCTCCCTGTCTCGACGTTCGCGTATACCCACAGATCAGGTTGCCTCAAAAGAGAAAGAGTGGTTTCTTGAAGTACCTTTTGCAGTCCAGAAGGGGTTCCAGTATCAGCATTGGCAGCGATTTTGCGCAAATCTTCTTGTAGGGCTTTAGCGCTTGCTAAAAGGCCTAACTGAAGTTGAATCATTGTTACTTGGCCAGGCGAACGCTCATTAATCGCCGTTGAGTTGCTAGTTGATGTGGAAATACCTCCGCGAATTGAATTAGCTATTACTCCCGCTATCGCCATAAGAATTAAAAAGCCAAAAAGCCCTCCTCCTCCAAAACCAAATATCGGAACGATGAATGGGAAGCCCATTCCGCCTCCTCTATAGCCTCCCCCATATCCTCCGTAGCTACCTCTATAGCCTCCACCTCCATACCCTCCAGTTCTTGGCATGGATGGAGCACGGAAGCTTCCACCTCCTATGCGACCACCTGAAGCTGCAAAGGTTGGATCAGGATTGAAAAGGACCAGACCTAGGGTTAGAGCAGGAATGATTGCTGCAGCTAGCCAACGTTTTGGACTGAGGCTGGAGAGGAAGTTTGAAATTCGAGCCAATTGATTGATTGGCGGTTCACTTGACTTTAGGAACCTCCTCCAACGATCGTTACAATTTCTAGGATGTCGCCATCTTTTACTTCCTGGGTGGTCCAGTTTTTTGGGGGAAGTATTACCCCATTGAACTCAACAACAATTAAGCGAGAATGGTGCCCTAATAAATTTATGACTGTTGAAAGGTTAGAAGGTTTCGGACATAAGGATTTGATTTCTCCATTTATTTTTAATTTCATGACATCCCTTTAAGCATTTCTTTTGTAGCTAATGCAGGATCCTTTGAATTCATAATTGCTCCTATTACAGCTACTCTTTTGACCCCTTCCTTAGATAAACTTTTTAAGTTTGAACTGTTAATTCCGCCAATCGCAAACCAAGGGGTTGATGTCGCTCTAGAAGCTTCATGAACAAAACTAAGACCTTTTGGATTAAGTTCAGGTTTAGTGTTGGTGGGAAAAATTGGTCCTACCCCTAGGTAGTCGCAGCCTTCTTGATCAGCCTTATGAATCTGTTGAATGCTGTGTGTACTTCTGCCTATTAATAGCTCTGGCCCTACAAGGCTTCTTGCTATGTCAGTGGGAAGATCATCTTGCCCTAAATGAATGCCATCAGCTTCTACAGCAAGCGCAATATCAATTCGATCATTGACAATGAATAATGCTTTGAATCGCTTGCAAATTGAGGCTAAACATTGCGCCTCATCGAACTTTTTTAGGTCATTAGTATTCTTACATCGGTACTGAATCATTTGTATACCTGCTTCAAGTGAAGCTGTAATTGTATCGATTAGATCTGTTTGTGTCTCAGTAATTAGGCAGACGTGACAGTCTTTAAGCTTTTTACGTCTCTCAGTGCCATTTGTGGCGTTGATAATAGTTAATTCAAGTTCATAAAGTCCATATCGAATATTTGAAGCACTTTCAGCAAGTTTAGGGTCTGGTTGACGAGCAAACTCCTCTAAGACTCTAAGCGCTTCCTGTGCTCGGGCACAATTTGCTTCTAC
Organism: Prochlorococcus sp. AG-409-B13; assembly: GCA_003216035.1. Taxonomy (GTDB): domain Bacteria; phylum Cyanobacteriota; class Cyanobacteriia; order PCC-6307; family Cyanobiaceae; genus AG-409-B13. The sequence continues at coordinate 6,670 of QCJM01000008.1, read as the reverse complement.
TACTTGATGGGGGAATGTGCGTTTTTCTTGGTAAGGGTGCTTTAGTCCTATCCCAAAATCTGACTGGGTTGAGCGTGCTTGCTTATATCTCGGAAGATGATGTTGGCCTAATTCCTGTCGCCAATTTTTGAGGGTTATTACTAAGTCCTCTCTATGTAGGCCAAAACGGCACCAGTCTTCAACTACTCGCAAACCTTCTCGAGCCCTATCGAGGTTGGCATCTATCAGCTGAGCAACACGCTGTTCTGGCATTGGGGTTACAGACATCAAATTCATGCCAGTCTTGGCAGGATCGCATGGGCTTTGGAGAAATGCAGAAAGATAGTTCAGAGAGCACTATGAATGTTTTGATTTGGGGGATTGTTTTGTTAGGAGGGATAGGGGTTTTTGTTGTATGGGGATTGGCCAATGCATACCCTTCTCCTGTTTGAAATTCCTGGTTCTTAAAGGGATTTCAAGGCCAAATGAGTGGAATTTGCATCGGTCTGAATTTGTGAACTTAGTTCTTCAAGGTTTCCAAAACGCTTTTGACCACGCAGTCTCTTGACAGGCTCAACTATTAATTCACAATTCTCGAGATTTAAGTCCTGATCTAACAAGTGGACCTCTACTGCAGAGGGGGAAGTGGGATCTACGGTTGGTTGAGGGCCCAAATTCATAACTGCTGAAAAGAGAGTTTGTTTGTTATCAATCCACGCTTTCGCTGCATATACGCCAAGACCTGGAAGAAATTTGCGCCCATCAATTTGTAAATTTGCAGTAGGCCAACCAAGCTTTTGCCCTATTCCACGTCCTTTAACAACTCTTCCTCGAAAGCGATATGGGCGGCCCATTAGTTTCTGTGCAATTTGGAGATTGCCTGAAGCCAGGGCTGAACGGATACGGCTACTACTCATTCTTCCTTCACTATCTTTAAGGATTGGAATTATTGAAACTTCTACCCCAGCGCTTTCTCCAAGCTCTTTCAAAGTGAACGCATCCCCTTCTCGATTTCGTCCGAATCGAAAGTTTGCACCTACTGCAATGCGATTTGCTTTAAGTGTTTGTAAAAGCATTTTGTCTACAAATTCTTTTGCGCTAAGGGCTGCTAATTCAAGATTGAATGGCACTAATACAAGCTGCTCAACGCCAAGTGGTTCTAGGAGCAAAGTCTTTTCGGATGGAAGGTCTAGTCGTAAACGTGATTCTCCGTAAAGCACTTCACGAGGATGCGGCCAGAAACTTACTACCGTTGGAACCCCAGGAGTATCTCGAGTGATTGCTTCAATCACTCGAGTATGGCCGGCATGTAGGCCGTCGAAACTTCCGAGAGCTAAAGCTGTCGGAACACGTGCCTGCCTAGGTGAGCAGAGGGGGATCAAGGGAGACGTGCAAATTGCGCGTTTAGATGGCAAGTTTGAATCACCACCGCATATTTTTCGGATGGCAGACAAACGTGACTTTCAGTTGCTTTCCTTGGGAATGCGGAGAATGGGTTGGATACGCTTTTGGATTCAGACCATTCTTGGTGTTGTAGTTGTTGGGGTATTGCTTTTTAACAATATTGGTAGCAGCTTAGCTCGCAATTCCGAACGAGCATTGGGGCTTGGTCCAGGGCTGTCCTTAACTACTCTTGCTTTTTTCTTCTTGATATTTAGCCTTTGGCAGGGTTGGTTGATAGTTCGCACTGGTAGGGCAATTGATAGTTCTGTTAGACCAACCAGAGGAGAAACTAGTCGTTTGTTGAAGCGTGGATTAATTGGAGATGTTTTGGGTTTGGTATTCGCCTCAGTGGGATATCAGTCGTTAGCTGGTGCGCTATTTGTTCAGGCTTCGATGCAAGCACCTGGAATTTCAATAGGTGCTGGTATGAGGGCTATGGAGAATTATCCGATAACTTCCTTGGAAATGCTTTCAGTATTAAGTAATACTCAAGTTTTGTTCGCTCATGTAATTGGGTTGATTTTTTCTCTTTGGTTGCTTCAACGTATTTATCGCACGAGTTGATTCTTTATTTGTAATTTAGGAAGGTTTGAAATCGGGCCACGCCAAAAAAGATCTGGTTGTATTGGTGTGAGAGATGGGCCATTGGCTTCTATTTGAGCTACGTCTGTAGGCCAATCAGAAGGCCCATCTCCTGCTGACTCAAGATCTTTGATTGCCTCTCCTGCTAACCAAAAGTAAGTGTTTCCACGCGGATCCAAACGCCGAGTAAATTGTTCTTGATATTGCCTTATCGATAGGCGAGACCAGCGGACTGGATTCATGTCTTTAGGTTCACTTGGAGGAATATTTAGATTTAGTAGGAGTTTCTCTGGCCATTGATTTTGAATTGCATTTTCAGCAACATCCATAGCCAACTCCCCTGCATATTGGAAATTTCGCCATTGGAAGCAAGCGATACTTACAGCTAGTGAAGGTAGCCCTTCTAGTGTTCCTTCTAGAGCTGCAGCAACCGTTCCTGAGCAGAAAACATCTGTACCTAGGTTTGGACCATGGTTGATACCTGATAGGACGAGATCTGGTTTTTCCGTAAGCAGCTCGAAGAGAGCAAGTTTTATGCAATCTGCAGGAGTGCCATTACATCCCCAAGCAGTTACTCCTTTTGCAAATAGCTCGTCAGCTCGTTCAGCCCTTATAGGAGATTGAAGAGTGAGTCCATGACCAGTTGCTGAGCGCTCTTGGTCAGGGCATACAACAGTTACTTGGTGCCCCCGATCGTTTGCTATCGCTGCAAGGACGCGGATCCCCTCAGCAAAAACTCCATCATCATTACTGATCAGAATTCGTAGAGAATTCATTGCGTATATACGCTCTCATTGGAACTTAGTCGCGATGACTGCCTAAAGTCTCTAGTTCAGATCTTTTCGCCGTGAGTGACAACGTCTCTCTCAATCAACTATTAGGTGAGCTGGACCTTTTGGAGGCAGAAGCTGCGAAGCAGATTTCTGCAACTAATGATATTGACTCACTAGAGCAACTTCGTGTGGGGTTTCTGGGAAAGAAGGGGCGACTTTCTGGGGTCCTTGGATCTATGGGTAAGCTTTCTTCTCAGGAACGCCCATTGGTTGGTCAGAGAGCAAATGTTCTTAAGACAGAATTGCAGGGATTGCTTTCTGGGCAGTTAGAACATTTGAAATCAGCAGCTTTAGCTGGTTTGTTGGCTCGAGAGACAATTGATGTGACGGCCCCTGCTAGTGGGGTCCCAGTGGGCCACCGTCATCCATTAATTACTACTACTGAGGACATAGTTGATCTTTTCTTTGGATTGGGATATCAGTTAGCTGAAGGCCCTGAGGTTGAGAATGATCATTACAACTTCACAGCTTTAAATATTCCTGAAGACCATCCTGCGAGGGATATGCAGGATACTTTTTATCTAGATGGCAACTTACTTCTTCGCACGCATACTTCTCCAGTGCAGATTCGTTATTTGGAGGAGAACAAACCTCCAGTAAGAATTGTTGCTCCTGGAAGGGTCTATCGACGTGACGCGGTTGATGCGACCCATTCCCCAGTTTTTCATCAGGTTGAGGTTTTGGCTATTGATAAAGGATTGAATTTCAGTCATTTACGCGGAACTGTTATGGCTTTTTTAAAGGCTTTTTTTGGTGATCTGCCTATAAGGTTTAGAGCTAGTTATTTCCCTTTTACCGAGCCTTCTGTAGAGGTGGATGTTCAGTGGAGAGGGAAGTGGTTGGAGGTAATGGGATGCGGAATGGTAGACCCAGCGGTTTTAGAAGGGCTGGGACTGGATCCTGAATGCTGGAGTGGTTTTGCTGCAGGTCTTGGTATTGAAAGATTTTGCATGGTTCGCCATGGGATTGACGACATTAGAAGGCTTTATACCAGTGATCTTCGTTTCCTGGAGCAGTTCTGAATTGGGCTTTTAATTCAACCTAATAATTCATCAGATTGATTCGGGAGGCGAAAATAGGTCAAACCTCACTAAAATGATTTTGTACTTCGAAAATGTCGATCGGTGCTCCGAGTAGGACTGATCGTCAATGATGGAAAGGAACTAGCTGTTGAGACAGCTAGTTCCATTCAAAAGCGGCTTGAAAGCTCTGGTCACATTGTTGTGAGAGCTAGCAGCTCAGGTGGCATGGTTGGATTTGCTAATCCAGATCAACATATGCGCATGCGTGGTTACAACGCATGTGTTCCTGATGGGTTTGATTCCTCAATCTCGTTTGCGATTGTGTTAGGTGGAGATGGGACTGTTCTTTCTGCAGCACGTCAAACCGCACCAATTCAAGTTCCAATACTTGCAATTAATACTGGTCACCTTGGTTTCCTTGCAGAGGCTTATCTGGCAGATCTTGAAAGAGCTTTGGAACAGGTTTTGTCTATGCAGTGGACAATTGAAGAGCGGACAAGCCTTGTTGTAAGTGTTTTGCGTGGAGATCAGAGACGCTGGGAGGCTCTTTCTTTGAATGAGATGGCTCTTCATAGAGAGCCATTAACAAGCATGTGTCATTTTGAGATTTCTATAGGCCGACATGCACCAGTAGATATATCTGCTGATGGAGTAATCCTTTCAACTCCTACTGGATCAACTGCTTACGCACTAAGCGCTGGAGGCCCAGTAATTACTCCAGATTGTCCGGTTTTGCAATTAACGCCTATTGCTCCTCATTCTCTTGCTTCTAGAGCACTTGTTTTTAGTGATCAAGAACCTGTGACGGTGTTTCCTGCTACCCCTGAAAGATTAATGATGGTAGTTGATGGGAGTGCCGGTTGTTATGTCTGGCCAGAAGATAGGGTCTTGATTCGACGTAGTCTTCATCCTGTTAAATTTGTGAGATTGGCGGATCATGAATTCTTCCAAGTCCTTCGAAATAAATTGGGTTGGGGCTTGCCCCATATAGCTAAGCCTGATCGTCAATGAACTTATTTATTGAATTAGCTTGGTACAGTTCCTTTCATTATAAAAATTGGATTATTTGGCGAGAGCCTTGTTCCATTTGACAGAGGAATAGCACGCCAGGTTTGATGTTGGCTCAATCTAAAAGGACAGTTGGTTGATTCAAATATTGATCTAAGTTCTGAAATAGCTTCAATTGTCGCAAGAGGAATGACTACAATCCCTCCTGGGCGAAGTTTTTGAAGAATTAATTTCAATAAAGGGCCTCGTAAATCACCACCCCCTCCAAGTATCACGCGGTCTGGTTTCTCTAAAGAATGAGGTAGTTCAGAACTTTTAATCAGTTCCAGGGCATCTGCTTCAATTATTTTTATTGGCTTTAAACCTAGCCGATTCGCATTCTTTTGGATTAAAGCACTTGCACCAACGCGTTTTTCAACAGCTAGAAGTTGCAAATCAGGTCTCAACCTAAGTGCTTCTAATCCAATAGTGCCTATTCCAGCTCCTAAATCCCATAATATTCCCTTTTTAGGTAATTCCAAATCGGCAAGTATTTGCACTCTGGCTTCTCTTTTTGTCATGAGTCCAGGCCTGTCTTGATGATGTAAGAAGAGGTCGTCCTCTATCCCAAAAAGAGGAATACTTTCTGGATTTAATCCTGAGGGAGTTTTTGCAATTAGGATTACGATGTGAAGAGGGTGAATGTTTTCTATTGGACCTGAATTAGTAAATATTTCCTGGATTTTTTCCTGCGGATGGCCTAGGCGCTCGCATATCCAAAAAGTATAAGTTTTTGCTAATCCTGAGGTAAGAAGGATTTTTCGTACTTCTTCTGCACCTCCCCTTCCAGGATCAGTAAGGATAGCTAAAGCATTGGGGCGATTCTTTAAAAGTTTTTCAAGAGGAGAGGGGTCTCGTCCATGCAGACTTATCCAACTAGCGTTTTGCCATGGTCTACCTAGTCGAGCAAAAGCTAGTTGGAGCGAACTTGGAGAAGGGTGAAACTTTAGTCTTTGTGAAGGCAATGCTTCCAGTAAAACTCTGCCAATTCCAAACCAAAGTGGATCTCCACTGGCGAAAACTATTGCTAAGTCTTTTTTTTCTTTTAGCCACTTAATTAATTCGTTGGGCTTGTCAGTAGTTACAAATTCTGGGATTTGGTCGTTTGTGGATTCATTGCCCCACCATTGGGGTAGCTCTTCTAAAAGCCTTCTCGGTGCTGCAATGCTTTTACTTGAAAGAACAAGCGTTTTTAAATATAACGGTAGGTTCCTTAACCCAGATGCATCCGTACCAATGACATGGATAGGGCTTGGAGATGAATTCTTAGTCATCACATGACTCTGCGCTTGTAGTTAAAGATTTTTGGACTCCTAGATTGTTCTTGTTTTGAATAGGAGTCCTTACTCCTAAAAGATCTTTGCAGAATTCAAATAATCAGATCAATCAATATTCTGAGAGGCGGCAACGGCTGCATGAATTATTGATTGCCCTCATTCAACAGCAGGATGATTTGGAATTGATGGATCCAGAGGCGCCAAGGATGGATGGAAGCTCTGGGACTTCTCAGATAGAGGACCCTGCAAGGTGGTTGGATAGAAATCGTCGTGTTTTAAATAAATACCAGGCGCTCGTGCGCTCTGCAATAACTCTTGATGCTCTTTTGGAAGGTGATAATACACAGACTGGTTGAAATGTCTTCGCAAGCTCTCAGTTGGCAATCGCAGAGTACATTTGAATTTGATGTCAATCTGGATTGGCTGATTTTTATTGTTGGTTCTATGGACTCTCCTTGAAGCATGTGCCGACAGTCTTAATTGATTC
>QCJM01000007.1 GCA_003216035.1 Prochlorococcus sp. AG-409-B13 | reverse complement strand
AACACCTTTACAAACATTCACTCCAAAAGCGAAAGCTGATCATCCAAAAAAAATATATAAACACAAGTCTTTATTAGCCCTTATACGACTCTCTCAGAAGATTTTCAACGGAGAGGGAGGGATTCGAACCCTCGACAGAAGTTGCCTCCTGTAACTCCTTAGCAGGGAGCCGCTTTCAACCACTCAGCCACCTCTCCAGCAGCGTGCCTACCTTATCAAGAGCTTTGTACCAAAGCGCAAATAAGAATCTACAAAGGTTCAGATTATTAGCCTTGGGAGCCGGTTTTTAAACCCACAAAGTACCTCCCAAGGGATAGAACCTGTCAAATCACTCCAATGCTCAGGAGTAATAGTTTTATTACCTTCACTACCAAGAAGTGTCACCACACTACCAACCTGAATATCTGGATGGTCAGTAGCATCAAGAACCATCTGGTCCATTGTAATTGCCCCCACCTGCGGAAGCAGTCGAGCACCCAAAAGAGCAGAAATCCTCCCTGACAGTGCTCGATTTACCCCGTCGGCGTAGCCAATTCCAACAACTGCTAAACGACTAGGTCGCTTAGTTATGAAGCGATGCCCATAACTAACTCCTACTCCTGAGGGAACTTCCCTAATAAGAGTTACTCTTGCCTTCACTGCTAAAGCAGCCCTTAAAGTCAAATCATTGGACAAATTTGAGATAGGACTACACCCATAAAGTGCTAGGCCTACTCTCACCATGTCGTAATGAAGGGCACTGTCACGAAGTGTGCCTGCTGAATTAGCCAAATGAAAACAAAAGCCTCTCCTACCTGAACCCAAACTATTCACTAGTGAGTCAAATCTTTTCTGCTGTTGCTTCGTAACTTGAGCTCCTTGAGGATTCGAATCATAATCTGCTAGCGCCAAATGACTATAAACTCCTTTAAGGTTTATATAACTAAGGTTTTCTATTGTATTTATTAACCTGGGAGCTCCCTTTAAATCACATCCAAGCCTAGTCATTCCTGTATCAACCTTCACTTGAACACTGAAATTCTTATCGCAGCTCTCAGCAAGATTTTGACAAAGCCAGGCCTCTCTAGAACTACTTAAAGTAGGCATAAGATCCCATTGAAGGCAAGCCAAAAGATCTTCAGCATGGGTCAAATTACCTAAGACAAGGATCGGACATTCAAGGCCGGCGTGACGAAGCTCTATACCTTCTTGCAAAGTTGCGACTCCTAAACTTTTTGCCCCACCACGCAAAGCAGCTCTAGCAACAGTTTCCGCACCATGGCCATACCCATCAGCCTTGACAACTGCCATTAAAAAACAACCTTTAGCCAAAAGACTCTTCACCGTCAAAGTATTAGCCTCGACCGCATTAGGATCTACCTCTACCCAGGCACGCTGACGAGGGTCTGCATGAACCGACACCTGTGAGTGCTGGTTCAAACGCAAATCACCAGATTGAGCGATCAGGTCTTGCATGGCGAGATGGTATTCAAGAGGACTGCGCTCCTCCTTTAATGGAGTTAGCATGCCGCGTAATAAAAAGGCTGGCATGGGCCAGGTTCTCGTTCTAAATGCGTCCTATGAACCCTTGAATATCACCACCTGGCGTCGAGCCATGGTGATGATGCTTAAGGGAAAAGCGGAAAGTCTCGAAGAAGATTCGACGCGAATGATCAGGCAGAACACTATGCTGCCAACGGTTATTCGACTTCGACAATTCGTTCAAGTCCCTTTTCGAGAACTACCACTAACTCGTAAAAACATCCTTCAAAGAGATGGAAACTGCTGCCAATATTGCGGCTACAAAGGAGACAAACTTTCTATAGATCATGTAATACCACGAAGCAGAGGAGGCCTTAATACTTGGGAAAATATCACTACTGCATGTCTACCTTGCAACTTAATGAAAGGGAATCGCACGCCTATAGAAGCGAAGATGCCTTTAGCAAGAGAACCTAGAAGACCACTAAGCAACTTAAGTTTTGAAGCCACTAAGCAAATACATTCCGGACGCCATAAAGAATGGAGTAAATATGTAATAGGGTGGAGCTAAAGAAGCCGGTCTTAATCTTCGTTTTGATGCGTGATTTCTTCCAACTGTCTCCTTTGTTCTTCTGCAATACAAGAACCTATTAATTCCTCTAACTGTCCTGCCAAAACTGGCTCTAAAGAGAAGTTAGAACCTAAACGATGATCAGTTGTCCGGTTATCTTTATAGTTATAAGTGCGAATTTTCTCACTTCTATCTCCCGTCCCAACTTGAGCAAGTCTTGCTGAACTTTCTTTAGCTTTGGCTTCAGCGATTTGCATCTCAAGCAACTTCGCCCTGAGAATTTCCATAGCCCTCTCTCTATTTTGTAATTGAGACCGTTCCTGAGTACAAAAAACTCTTATTCCAGTGGGCTTATGCAGTAAATCCACAGCAGTTTCCACCTTGTTGACATTCTGCCCACCAGCCCCACCAGAACGAGCAGTACTAATTTCAAGCTCAGAAGAATCTATTTGAACCTCAACTGGATCAGCTTCTGGCATAACTGCAACTGTTGCAGTTGAAGTATGCACTCGGCCTTGAGATTCTGTTGCAGGTACTCTTTGAACCCTATGAACTCCTGCCTCAAATTTTAGTTGGCTAAATACAGCGTCACCTTTAACAGAAATAATTAACTCACGGAAGCCACCAAGATCAGCTTCCGTTGCACTAATAGGTTTCACGGACCAGCCAACGCGCTGACCATAACGTTCATACATGCGAGCCAAATCTCCCGCCCACAAACAAGCTTCATCTCCTCCTGCACCTGCGCGAATCTCAAGCATTACACTTCTATCATCGCGAGGATCTTTTGGAAGCAAAGCCAAAGTAAGGCGTTGCACTAGATCTGCCTTAAATTCATCAAGTCTGGTTAGTTCTTCCTGAGCAAGAGATTCCATATCCTCATCACCTTTACTCTCACGTAAAAGGTCTTTAGTTTGTTGCCATTCCTCCTCAACAGTTTGAAGAGCCTGATAGTCCAAGACTAAAGGTTCTAAACGTGCCCTTTCACGAGAAATATTCTCTAAACGTTTTGGATCAGAAGCTACATCTGGATCTGCTAACTGCCTTTCGAGATTCTGAAAGCTGACAGTTGCAGTCTCTAGTCTTGACTTAAGAGTTGAAGAGTCCATGCCCATCAACTCCTAATAATATCCAACCAAAAAGATTGACCCAAAGCTAAAAAGCTCAAGGCTCATTAGTTTTATTTTGTTTAGTGTCTTTTTGATTTTTTTTTGTTTCCTCTGCTTGATCATCATTAGCAGTACTTCCCATTCCGTATTTACGCATAAAGCGATCAACACGGCCTTCTGTATCCAAGATTTTTTGAGTGCCTGTAAAGAATGGGTGATTACCGCTCCAAACATCTACGTGAATTTCTGGCTGAGTTGAGCCAGTAGTCATTACAACCTCTCCATTACAAATGACTTTGGCATCTGGATACCAATTTGGATGGATACCTGGCTTAGGCATTTCAGAATGAGCGAAGGAGAAAAAGTTGGTTTAGAGGGAAAGCGGTTTTGTCTAACGCTTCGAGAATTGAGGAGCTTTGCGGGCTTTCTTTAAGCCATACTTCCTACGTTCTTTAGCTCGTGGATCTCTACTCAGATGGCCTTCAATTTTTAAAGGTTTACGGTTATCAAGAGAGAGCTCACAGAGAGCTCTAGCTGCTCCTTGTTTAATTGCATCAGCTTGCCCAGTAAGTCCTCCTCCATAAACATTCACCAAAATGTCATATGAGTCGATAAGTCCGAGAGTTTGCAAAGGAGCCTTTACTGCAGCTAAATAAGCCGGATTGAAATTCAAATAATGGTCTCCAGGACGACCATTAATAGTTATCGAACCTTTTCCAGGAACTAAACGAACACGAGCCACTGATGTTTTACGTCGGCCAGTGCCCCTATAGACAACAGTGTTATTTGCAGGACTACTCATTTCGATAAAGCAGCGGAATCGAGGTTAAAAGCTTTGGGATTCTGAGCGGCATGAGGATGTGCAGACCCTCTATAAACCTTTAGTTTCCGAAACAATTGCCTGCCCAGGGCATTATGAGGGAGCATTCCCTTTATTGCTTTCTCAACAATCCTTTCTGGCAAGCGCTCCTTGAGAGCTTGAAAAGTTTCGACCTTCATTCCACCTGGTCGACCAGAGTGTCGTCTATAAAGCTTTTGTTGGGCCTTATTCCCACTGACAATGATCTTGTCAGCATTAATGATGACAACAAAATCCCCTGTGTCTAAATGAGGCGTAAAGCTGGGCTTGTTCTTTCCACGCAGAACTGATGCCACCTCAGTAGCAAGCCTGCCAAGAGTTTGATTCTCAGCGTCCACCAGATACCACTGACGGTCGATTGAATCAATTGAAGGAATTGTGGTCTTGTTCATCGCGCCGGCATGCCGGTTCGGAAATGCACTATCGCAAGCGACAGGGCTGGTCAGAGAGAACCCAAGCCCATAAATCTATGGCTTAAATTAGGTTCAAACTAATAGCTTACACTTTCATCAAAAAATTTGATCTAATCAACAGGGACAGAAAAGCTGCCTCATGATGCCTACTCTACAAATCGGAATAATCCTTTAGCTAATTCAAGAAAGGATTTGCCTTAGGTGGGTCACTGGAAGCTAAAACAAACCTTGGCATGCAATCAAACCAAGCAGCTTCTGAGAAGAACGACTCTTCATAACCTGCCCTCAACAAACACAGCCCATTTGGAGGAGCAGCCTCCTTAACCTCATGCCTTAGTCGCTCCTGCCAACGGCGCTCAAACTCATGCAGTGTCAGCCGATGTTCTCCTAAAGCAATTAATTGCCCCACCAATAAACGAACCATTCCATACAAAAAACCGCTGGCTTGAATCTCCAGATTCAACAGATCACCTACTCGTTCAAGCTCCACAGCTTGGACTGTCGTTACAGCATTTGCCCTATTACTACCTGATCGCTGAAAAGCAGAAAAGTCATGGCAGCCAAGTATCCCTATCAAGGCATCTCTCATTAATGTTTCATCTAATCGTGAGTGATATCGATGCCAACTCCATGGAGCCAAAAATAAATTAGGTCTACGACTGTTGTAAACCAAATATCGATAACGGCGATAAACAGCTGAATAGCATGCATGCCAACTCTTAGGACGTTCAACCGCTTCACTTACTCTTATCGTGCAGGGTAATCTTCCATTTAAAGCTGATGCCCATCTCTCAGCAGGGATCGAGCCACAGCAATCAAAATGCACAACCTGCGCAGCAGCATGTACTCCTGCATCAGTTCGGCCTGCAGCAACTGCCTTAATAGGCCTAAGCGGATCCAGAGTTGAAATAGCTTGTTCTAATACACCCTGAACACTCAAGCCCTGGCGTTGACGCTGCCACCCACAAAAAGATGACCCATCATATTGCAAACTAATTGCAATTCGTCTTGCTAAAGGAGATTTTTTTTCTATAAAAAATACCTAGAGAAAATTGGCTAAAATGCAATGCAAATTCTAAATTGAATGCATATTTAAACAAGCTCAATAATAGCCATTTGAGCATTATCTCCACGTCTGGGTACAGTTCTAACTATCCTGGTATAACCACCTTGACGATCCCCATATCTATCTTGGGCCTTATCGAAAAGTGCATGAACTAATTGCTTATCGTAGATATATCCAATAGCCCGTCGCCTAGCAGAAAGACTTCCTTCTTTAGCTAAAGTAATCATCCTTTCCGCTTCATCTCTAAGAGCCTTAGCTCTGGCTTTTGTAGTTGTAACTCGTCCTTCTCTAATTAACTGAGTAGTCAGCCCACGCAGCATTGCTTTACGTTGATCGGCTGGACGCCCAAGCTGCTTAACTCGACATTGATGGCGCATTGTTCTTTAAGTTGCTGAAAAGGTTGGAAAGAATTAGGCCGAGGTGCGGCTCTGGGGAATTGATATCCCGATTCTCTCAAGTGCCTCAATAACTTCATCTGCAGACTTTGAACCAAAGTTCTTGATCTCTAAAAGATCCTCGTAACTGAAGCCCATCAAGTCAGACACAGAATTAACCTGAGCACGCTTAAGGCAGTTATAGGCCCTAACTGAAAGATTTAACTCTTCTAAGGGTATTTGCGCTTCGGCAGCTGGTTCTGGCTCCTCAGGCACTTCCTCAACCATTGTGACAGTGGCCAAAGGTTGAAAAAGCTCAATCAACTGATTCGCAGCTTCAGCCAAAGCATCATCAGGAGAAGTAGACCCATCTGTGACAATTTCCATCCTAAGTCTCTCTCTTGTAGAGCCACCCTCTGCTACAGCTGTCTCATCAATAGTGAAATTCACTCTTAAAACTGGCATAAAGACTGCATCTATCTGAAGCAAATCAATAGAGCTAGTTTCTTCGTTATGCCTATCAACTGGACGGTAGCCAATCCCACGCTCTACATGAATCTCAAGTTCAAGGTTGTGGCCATCATGAACAGTTGCAATTGGGCGGTCCCCATCAACCACCTGAACTTGGGAAGAGAACTGCAAATCTTTTGCCTTTACTTCGGCAGGTCCTGAAGCAACCAACCTTCCTATTTCAAGTTCTTCTGAACGACTATGAACTGAAAGTTGCTTACAGTTGAGCAAAATATCAAGTACATCCTCTCGAACTCCAGGGATCGTTGCATATTCATGGTTTACACCAGCAATTCGGACAGCAGTGACAGCACTACCCTCAAGGCCACCCATTAGAACTCTTCTAAGGGAATTACCAAGTGTCGTTGCCTGGCCCCTTTCAAGCGGGCCTATAAGGAATACCCCTGTTTGGGCTCGATCATCAGCGACTTGATGCTCGATCCGGTCAATCTGGTATTGCAGCACGGTCGGAAGCGGTAAAGGGAGAAAAGAAAGTTAGAAAGAAGTGAAGCACATGTCAGACACGGCGTCGTTTAGGTCTCCTACAACCATTGTGAGGGAGAGGTGTGACATCTCTAATTAAAGTGATTTCAAGACCTGCCACCTGCAAGGCCCTAATGGCTGTTTCTCGTCCAGAACCAGGGCCTCTAACAAGAACCTCAATTTGACGCATACCTTGCTCAAGGGCTCGTCGAGCCGCTGCTTCTGCCGCAGTTTGAGCGGCAAATGGTGTACCTTTTCGAGCACCTTTAAAGCCGCTAGCACCCGCAGAGGACCAAGAAATAACTTCACCTGACGTATCAGTGATTGAAACGATGGTGTTATTAAAAGTGCTCTGAATGTGGACAACGCCATTGGGAACGTTGCGCTTGACCTTTTTGGAGCCTGTTTTCTTTGCGGGTGTGGCCATATTGGGTTGGGCCTTTTTTTGTTAGGGAAAAGATTTTGCTGGATATAAAGCTCAATAAAGTTGAGGCTTATTTCTTCTTACCAGCCACAGTCTTACGAGCACCTCTACGAGTGCGAGCATTTGTACGAGTTCGTTGACCTCTAACTGGGAGGCTCATACGGTGTCGGCGTCCCCGTAAGCAACCGATATCTTGAAGACGCTTGAGAGCCATGCCCTCTTGACGTCGAAGATCGCCTTCAATAGTGAAGGTTTCTGTAGCAGTTCTAAGTTTTTGAACATCGCCATCATCTAAATCCTTGACCCTTATGTCAGGGTTAACTCCGGATTTAACTAAAATTGACTTAGCTCGAGGCAAGCCAATTCCGTAGATGTAGGTGAGGGCAACTTCCACGCGCTTTTCGCGGGGTATGTCAACGCCGGCAATCCTTGCCACTGAGAATAAATCGAGAAAGGACAGAAGCCACCAATAGCAGCTGAGATCTAGAAGGATCAATGGATTTAACCAATGAAGATAACTAGATCTGAATTAATCCAAGGAAAAATTTATCCCTGGCGTTGCTTGTGCTTAGGGTTGGTGCAAATCACCATTACCCGGCCGTGGCGTCGAATGACACGGCACTTATCACACATTTTTTTGACTGAGGCACGCACCTTCATTTGGTGTTGCCCTCCATTTTTCAAACGATTATCGTACTACATGGCAGAACTTAATTTCTCCCTGATGCGAATGGATATTTCATTTATTTCCCCATTTGCTTTCAAAGAGTTAAGCAACCCCTCTTTACGGTAGAAGTCTATGAGAGGAGCAGTCTTTTCACGATAAACCTCTAATCGATGACGAATCACCTTTTCATTATCATCTTTCCTGCCTCGTGATAAAAGTCTCTCCATTAAAACCTCATCATTTAATTCCAATAAAAGAACCGCCTCAATCGGCTGATTAATCCTTTGAAGTAATAATTTTAGTTCAACAGCCTGACTAAGGTTTCTTGGAAAACCATCCAACAGCCAACCATTACTTTTGTTTTCCAAAAGCCTTTTCTCAACTATCGAAAGCACGAGTTCATCACTGACTAGTTCTCCTTTATCCATAAGCGCTGCAGCTTTTTTACCCAGGTCTGTGCTTGCTTCTACTTCCGCGCGTAATAAATCTCCTGTTGACAAATGCAATAGCCCTTGGTCTTGGCACAAAAGATCTGCCTGAGTCCCTTTACCAGCTCCTGGAGGGCCTAAAAAAAGAAGACGTTGATTCATTTCCTTACAGTGATTGGGATGCTTTTAAAAAAGAATTAGCTGAAGTTAATTATTATTGCCGAACAAGTCCTTCATAGCGTTGAGAAATCACATAAGTCTGTACCTGTTTAGCAGTATCTATTGCCACACCTACAAGAATTAACAAAGAGGTAGCTCCAAGTCCCTGGAAGGTTTGAACATTAGTAGCACGTTCAACTGCAGCAGGGATAATTGCAACCGCTCCAAGGAAAAGGCCTCCTAGCAAAGTGAGGCGATTCTGTACGCCTGATAAATAATTTGCGGTAGCACTACCAGGCCTAACTCCAGGGATTGCCACTCCACCCCGTTTCAAATTAGTCGCAATATCAATAGGGTTAATTGTTAGTGACGCATAGAAATATGCAAAGCCAAGAATTAACGCAAAGAAAGCTATTGCATAAGGCCAAGGGTTAGAAGCACCTGGATTCAAAGCACTTGCAGCCCTAATCAACAATGGATTTTTAGTGAAATTAGCAATTGTGATCGGCAGGAATATCAAAGCAGAAGCAAAAATTATTGGCATTACTCCTCCTGCATTTAATTTTAAAGGCAAGTAACTCTGGCGATTAGGCAACAGACTATTCCCACCTATTTGCCTTTTAGCACTAACGATAGGGAGTCTTCTAGCCCCTTCCTGTACAAAAATAATTCCAATAATAGTAAACAAAAAAACCATTAGAAGGACAATTATTCCGACTAAATCATTCCTGTCTCCTGTCTGTGCTTTCTCGATAGTTGAGCTTAGAGCCTTTGGCAAAGTCGCAACAATATTCAAAAAAATCACCAATGAGGCCCCTTGGCCTATCCCTTTCTCAGTAATGATCTCGCTAAGCCACATAACAATCATTGAACCTGTAACTAATGCCAAAGCAGTTTGAGCAACAAATGCGACCTCGCTAAGACTTTCTATTGAATATTGTCTAAGAATGAGCGCAAAGATCACACTCTGCATTAAGCCCCAACCCAGTGCAACATATCGAGTAATCTGAGCGATTTTTCTTCTTCCAGCCTCTCCCTCATTCTTTTGTAAGTCCTCAAGCTGAGGCAAAGCCGCAGTTAGCAATTGGAGAATTATCGATGCATTAATAAATGGAAGTATCCCAAGAGCAAAAATCCCCAAGGTAGAAATACCACCACCAGTAAATATGTCCAAAAATCCAATAAGTTGTCCACCTTGCTCAATAAAAGATTGAAAAGCTTCTCGATCAATTCCAGGCAGAGGAATATAGATACCTAATCGAATCAATAACAACAAGCCCAAAGTAGTAAGAACTCTTCCACGCAGTTCATTATTTCTCACCAACTGTGAGATCACCTCTGCGGCACTTGGATTTCGGCCCCTACTAATAAGCATAAATAGAAAGAATTTGTGTTTTTGTTTGACAGGTCATCATTCTTAGTCGCATTCCAATCTAAGAGTAAAATCCTGGCTGAGACTTTAGTTGGGGAGGCAATCTATGCCTAGTTACTAATCAAGCATTTCACAAGTGCCGCCTGCTGCTTCGATTTTGCTCCGTGCACTGGCAGTAAATGCGGCTGCCTGAACATTTAATTTGGCCTTTAAATTCCCATTCCCTAAAATTTTCAAAGGATATTTAGGGTTGGTTATCAACCCAAGCTTGACTAGAGAGTCAAGGTCAACTTTGCTATCTGCTTTTAATTGATTTAAAGCAGCAACATTAATAACCGTAAAAACCTTTTGATTAACTATTGGGAAATGCTTGAGCTTAGGAACCCTTCTATACAGAGGCATCTGTCCACCTTCAAATCCAGGACGAGTAGGTCGGCCTGACCTTGATTTCTGACCCCGCATGCCAAAACCACAGCTTGCACCCTGACCAGCTGCTATTCCACGTCCTTTTCGCAGCTTGCTGCGACGAGCACCTGTATTTGCCTTAAGTGAGTTGAGTTGAAATGACATAGAGAATCAGGAATAGATCTGCTCGAGGGAGATCCCCCGTTCTTTAGCGGTCTCCTTATGAGTCCGAAGTTCGGCTAAAGCCACCATGGCAGCCCTAGCATTATTTAAGGGTGTCTTACTTCCTAGCCTTTTGGCTAGTACATTCTTAATCCCAGCTAATTCAAGAACCGTTCTGATAGAACCTCCGGCAATAACACCTGTGCCTGGAGCCGCCGGACGAATCAGAACACTAGCTGCACCATCTCGACCATTGGAAAGAGTAGGAATAGAGCTATTACGAGTTAATGGAACCTTAACCAAGTGCTTCTTCCCATCTGCAACACCTTTGCGAACTGCTCCGATGACATCACCTGCTTTCCCAACACCTACACCAACTTGCCCTCGTTCATTTCCTACTACAACGATGGCCCTAAAACTCATCTTCTTTCCGCCCTTAACGGTTTTAGATACCCTGCGAATCTGAACAACTCTTTCTTGCCATTCTGATTCACGCTCTTGTCCGCGGCGATCACCTCTACGACCGCGGCGATCACCCCCTCGGCCACCTCCACGACGTTGCTGTTGCTGTTGCTGTTGTGATTGTTCTTGTTGACCTTCTGCAGCAGAAGGTACATCTCCTGCAGAAGAGTTTTCTTTTGTGTTTGATTGGTTTTTTGAATCGGTCATTGTGAGAGCAGGTATCAAAATTGAAGGCCCGCTTCCCGGGCTGCTTCGGCTAGAGCTTTCACCCTGCCGTGGTAAAGGTTGCCTCCTCGATCGAAGACCACCTGTTGAATGCCCTTAGCGAGAGCACGCTTGGCAACCAATTCACCAACGACAATAGATGCATCACAACTACTGCCATCAGCCTTAAGGGTTGAGCGCAGATCCTTATCAAGAGTTGAAGCTGAGCAAAGAGTGCTCTGAGCCTCATCATCAATGACCTGGGCATAAATGTGGTTATTAGAGCGAAACACAGCCAAGCGGGGACGACTGGCTGAACCACTCAAATGGCGACGAAGGCGCTTATGGCGCTTCTGGGTCTGCTGCTTTCGGGATAGTGTCGACATAATTAAAGAGTTGAGTAAGAAAAAAATTTATTTCTTGCCTGATTTACCGGCCTTCCTGAGTATTCTTTCGCCTTCATACTTGATCCCCTTGCCCTTATAAGGTTCTGGAGGGCGAATCGCTCTGATTTTGGCAGCTTCGTTTCCTACCAATTCCTTATCTGTTCCAGAAACAGTCACATTCGTGTTGTTCTCTACAAGGAAAGTAATCCCGGCAGGAGGGATTACTTCCACTGGATGGCTATAGCCTGCCGAAACAACAAGATTCTTTCCTCTTATCTGAGCACGAGATCCTACTCCAATAATTTCTAATTTTTTGGAATATCCAATACTCACCCCTTCAACCATGTTTGCTATCAAAGAGCGGCAAAGCCCATGCCTTTCGCGAGACTTGCGCTTATCGCTAGTTGGAGAAACCACAATAGTATTCTCAACCTGACTAAGGCTTACGCCCTCAGGGAGAATACGGCTTAATTCTCCTTTCGGCCCTTTTACCGTTAAAGAAAGGCCATCAACAATTACTGAAACTTTTTCAGGCAGAGTGATGGGTTTTTTTCCTATACGAGACATAGTTAAAAACTCCTAATCAGTAGACGTAGCAGAGGACTTCTCCCCCAACTCCTTGTTTTCGAGCATCACGATCACTCATTACACCTTTAGAAGTTGAAATGATCGCAACTCCAAGCCCACCAAGAACTTTAGGCAATCCTCTAGTGTTCTTGTAAATCCGCAAGCCTGGCTTACTCACACGTTGCATGGAACGAATAGTGGGATGGCGATGCTTGCCGCTGTATTTCAACTGAAGAATTAGGTGTCTAAACACACCTTCTCCTTCTTCACTGATCTCAGCTATAAAGCCCTCCTGCTGAAGAACTTTGGCAATGCTTCGTGCCATACGAGAAGCAGGGACACGAGTTGTTTGATGACGTTTCTCACTGGCATTACGAATGCGAGTAAGCATGTCTGAAATAGGGTCGTGATTAGCCATAAATTCGCCGAGGGCTTAGTTGCTACGGAAAGGCATTCCCATCTCGCGGAGGAGGGCACGGCCCTCTTCATCCGTACGGGCAGTGGTCACGATGGTGATGTCCATGCCCCTGATCGAATCAATCTTGTCAAAAGAAATTTCCGGGAAAATAATTTGTTCTCTTACCCCAAGTGTGTAGTTGCCACGCCCATCAAAACTCTTAGGGCTTACTCCACGAAAGTCCCTAATTCTTGGCAAAGCGAGATTAATCAAACGCTCCAAGAATGCATACATCCGCTCACCACGCAGTGTGACAGCGCAGCCAATTGGCATGCCTTGGCGAATTTTGAATCCTGCTATCGCCTTCTTTGCTCTAGTTACTAATACTTTCTGGCCAGTAATTGTGGCCAATTCAGTAATAGATGCTTCCAATGACTTTGCATTCTGGGCCGCTTCCCCAAGACCACGGTTAACGGTGATTTTCACCACCTTGGGGACTTGATGCATGTTTGAGAGACTTAAATCTTTCAGCAGTTTGGGCTGAATTGTCTCCCGATAGCGCTGTTTAAGTGACATAGATCGGGTGGAAGTTTGCTTCTGGACGTAGTCAGAAGACTGAAAAAAGGTTGAGGATGAGAAGATTTGAGTATTGTGTATATCCTTTAAAAGGAGAAAGGAAACTGGTGATTAATCGATCAATTCACCAGTCTTCTTTAGGCGGCGTTTTTTAGTTCCATCTTTATCTAAAAAGAGCTCAACACGACTTGCGACTTTTTTCTTTGTGGAATAAAGCATGACATTAGAAGCGTGTAAAGAGGCTTCTTCAGTGACAATTCGACCCGTCTCGCCCTCTTGCTTAGGTTTGACATGCCTCGTACGAAGGTTAATCCCCTCAACGATTACACGATTCTCAAAAGGCAAAGTTCTCAGGACCGATCCTGTTTTTCCTTTTTCTTTACCATTAATAATTTGAACGGTATCCCCTTTACGTATACGCATCTTGATGCGTTGAGAAGGTTTGTTTCTTTGAGTTGCATTCGACATTTAAATCACCTCCGGGGCAAGGGAAACAATTTTTGTGAAATTGCGCTCCCGAAGCTCACGAGCAACAGGACCAAAAACCCTTGTCCCTCTAGGGTTCTTATCGTCATTAATTAAAACTGCAGCATTATCATCAAATCGAATTGAATTTCCTGTATCTCTCCGCATGGTTGCCTTGGTACGCACCACAACTGCTTTTACGACTTCAGATTTTTTAACCCCCATATTCGGCATTGCATCCTTCACAGCTGCAACAATTACATCTCCTACATGGGCGTATCTTCGATTCGAGCCCAATACTCTGATGCACTGAATGCGCTTTGCTCCACTGTTATCCGCAACAGTGAGGAAAGTCTCTTGCTGAATCATTTGGAAACCTCCTTAGCTTTGCTATGACTAAGAACTTCTGATACAGACCAGCGCTTTGAAGCGCTTAAAGGTCTTGTCTCAGTGATTCTGACGCGATCGCCTAAACGACAGGTATTCCCTTCGTCATGAGCTTTGTACCGAGTGGTCCTGCTAATGATTTTTTGGTAGATGGCATGTGGGAAGCGATTCTCAACCGCTACAACCACTGTTTTATCCATCTTGTTGCTGACAACGGTGCCAACCCTTTCCTTGAGTGCCATAGTTTCTAGAAGGTAAGTCAAGAGGAAGACTTGGAGCGGCTCCGCTCCGTCTGCACCGTCAAAAGCTGAGCAAGCTTTATGCGAGCCTCTTTAAATCGGTGAGTATTAGTCAGCTGCCTTGTGGCTTGCTGAAAACGAAGATCAAACAGCTCACGGCGTATACCGTTGATCTGTTCTGTGATGTCTGCTTCGCTGAGTTTGCGCACCTCAGCTGTATCAGGACGGGCCATAATCAAGACTCCAAGGTGGCAGTGGCAGCTAGTGAAGCATTGGAAGATTCAGTACTACTGAATTCCTGCTCCTGATGGTCCTGCGCTAAAAACTTAGTTTTGACAGGAAGCTTGTACTGCGCAAGACGCATAGCTTCCCTAGCTATATCTTCGGTAATTTCATCTCCGCCCATTTCAAAAAGAATTCTGCCTGGCTTTATGACTGCAACCCAGAATTCTGGGTTCCCTTTACCTGACCCCATTCGAGTTTCAGCAGGTCTCATAGTGACTGGTTTATCTGGAAAGATCCGGATCCAAATCTTTCCTCCACGTTTTACATAACGAGTCATTGCTCGTCTGCTCGCCTCTATCTGGCGAGATGTCACCCAACCACACTCTTGGGCCTGCAATGCAAACTGACCAAAAGCAATTGTGTTGCCTCGAGTGGCGACCCCGCGCATGCGGCCTCGCTGCTGTTTGCGAAATTTGACGCGTTTTGGACTCAACATGATTTAGGGCTCCTCATCAACCTTCGTTTGAACGGTCTTCGAACTGTTGGGGGCGGCGATTACCCCGCCTCCTTGGGCTTCCACCCACAGGCAATGGCTGCTCTTCTTTTGCAAGCACCTCTCCTTTGAATACCCATACCTTGATCCCTAACACTCCATAAGTAGTACTAGCGACCTTGGTTGCATAATCGATCTCTGCACGCAGAGTATGTAGAGGCACACGACCTTCTCGAGTCCACTCAGTTCGAGCGATCTCAGCTCCATTGAGGCGTCCACCTACTTGAATTTTTAATCCAAGCACGCCTGCCCTCTGAGCTCTTTGAACTGCCATGCGTATTGTTCTGCGAAATGCAACTCGTTTTTCAAGTTGCTGAGCTATGTATTCAGCCAAAAGAAAAGCATCGGCATCAACACGCTCAACCTCAACAACATTGATACGAACCTGTCTGGTTCGATCCCCAATAGTCTTCTGAATGCCAGACCGAAGATCTTCAATGCCACTACCCTGGCGACCAACGATGACACCTGGTCGAGCTGTTTTGAGCTCAACTTCAAGTTGGTCAGCTTTACGTGCTATCAAAACATCGCTAATGCCAGCGGCCCCATATTTCTTGTGAATAAAGCCACGTATCTTGTCGTCCTCTTGAAGGAGGATTGGATAAGTCTTACTAGGGGCATACCAGCGAGAACGATGCTCCTGGGTTATCCCAAGTCGTAAGCCGGTTGGATGGATTTTGTGTCCCATCAGTTGATGTGATCGGGGGTCAGGAGTCGGACTGGGCTGTCACAGCAATATTGATATGACAGGTTTGCTTTTTGATCGCGAAGGCACGACCTTGAGCTCGAGGGCGGTATCGCTTCATGGATGGGCCCATATCAGCAGTAGCTTGAGAAATTACCAGCGAAGCTGGATCTAATCCCAAGTTATGCTCAGCATTAGCTACCGCAGACCTCAAAACTTTAGTGATGGGGCCAGTGGAGCGATAGGGCATGAATTCGAGCATGATCAAAGCATCTCGATAAGAGCGACCGCGAATCTGATCAAGAACACGTCGCACCTTGGAAACAGAACCGCGGATAAACCGACCATGAGCTTGAGCTACAGGAGTAGATGCAGATGAATTAGTCATGATTTCACCGGCCTCCTTTCTTATCTTTAATGTGTCCTTTAAAGGTTCGAGTAGGAGCAAATTCGCCCAATTTGTGCCCAACCATTTGTTCAGTAATAAATACTGGGATGTGAGTTCTGCCGTTATGAACAGCAATGGTGTGGCCGATCATCATCGGCAAGATTGTGGAGGCCCTTGACCAAGTCTTGATGACAGACTTGTTATCGTCATTATTTTGCTTTTCAACCTTGCGAAGAAGGCTATCAGCAATAAAAGGGCCTTTTTTTAATGAACGTCCCATGGCGGATTTAAGAGAAAATTAGAAAAGTGAATGACATCACGAATCGCGTCCTCCACGACTCCGTTTTGAAACTCGACGACGTTTCCTAAGAACAAACTTATTGCTGGGCTTGTTCTTCTTGCGAGTCTTAAGACCCAAAGCAGGCTTGCCCCACGGGGTGACTGGACCTGATCGGCCAATTGGAGCCCTGCCTTCACCACCTCCATGGGGGTGATCGCAGGGGTTCATAACACTTCCTCTGACTTGTGGGCGTCTACCCTGCCAGCGTCGGCGACCTGCTTTACCAAGGCTGGTGTTGCGAATCTCCGAATTGCCAACCTCACCGAGAGTCGCATAGCACTCACATCGAACCTGACGTACCTCTGTAGATGGCAACTTCAGAGCAACATAATTTCCATCTTTAGCCATAACCTGGGCACTAGCTCCAGCAGTGCGGACCATTTGTCCCCCTCGACCTGCATAAAGTTCAACGCAATGAACACTTGAACCAAGAGGTATTGCGGACAAAGGCAAAGCATTACCAGTCTCGATAGGCACCTCAGGACCAGAGATAACTTCTTGACCAACACTTATCCCTGAAGGAGCAAGGATGTAGCGCTTTTCTCCATCTTCATAGAAAAGCAATGCCAATCGGGCATTGCGATGGGGGTCATAGTGAATAGCTGCTACCTTCGCAGGAACTCCATGCTTATTTCGACGAAAGTCAACAACCCTATAAAGGCGTTTATGTCCACCACCACGATGGCGGCAAGTAATCACACCTCGATTGTTGCGACCTTTACGGCGATGCTTCGAAACCACAAGTGACCTTTCGGGCTTGCGATCAGTAACCTCACTGAAGTCAGTTACGACCCTTGTTCGGGTACCAGGGCTATAGGGACGGAAAGTTCGGATTGCCATTTCTTATCAAACCCCTCAGGACTCAGGGAAGAGTTGAATTGAATTGCCCTCGGCCAGTCGGACAACTGCCTTCTTCACCTGGGCACGTTTGCCAGCGAAGCGGCCAATACGACGCGAACGTCGAGGAGGGTTCATGGTGCTTACACCCAAAACACGGACATCAAACATCTGTTCGACGGCTGCCTTGATATCAGGCTTGGCAGCGCGAGGGTCGACCTCAAAGGTGTACTGATTAAGCTCTAAAGCTCTTGTCGCCTTTTCTGTAATCAATGGACGACGGATCACATCCGCCAGTCGACCATTAAAGCGCTCAGTCATCTCCATAAACCTCCTTAATCATTACAAGTGCCTCTTCATCCAGCACCAAAGAATTGGCGTGGAGCAAATCAAAAACGTTCAGCTGATTAGCAGCAATCAACTTGACCTTATCAAGATTGCGAATAGAACGTTGAATGATCTCAGAAGGCTCAGAAAGAATGACCAAAACCTTTGTATCTTGAGCAATCCCAAGACGGGTTAATGCATCAGTAATCTCCTTGGTTTTAGGAGATTTGAGAGTCTTCCCAAAACCCTTAACAACCATCAAATCATCACAACGTGCCATCAAAGCAGTTCTCAGTGCCAAGCGACGTTCCTTTCGGTTCATAGCAAGGTTGTAACTCCTAGGCTTAGGTCCAAAAATAATGCCCCCACCAGGTCGCAATGGAGTTCGAATAGAACCTTGACGGGCTCTTCCAGTGCCCTTCTGCTTATAAGGCTTTCGCCCACCTCCACGAACCTCTGATCTTGTAAGAGTGCTTGCAGTTCCTTGACGTGAATGAGCCTGCTGCCTAAGCACTGCCCGATGCATTAAATCTAAAGCAGTCTTTTCATTAGCAACTTTCAAATCAAGGCTTGCTTCTCCAGCATCCTTACCCTGCCAGTCGCGTACAACACAAGTAGTCATCACTTACCTCCTTTAGCAGGCTTGGAGCCAACACGCTTGGCTGGGCGAATATTGACCAAAGATCCTGGTTTACCAGGAACAGAACCCTTGACCACTAAGAGGTTGCGCTCATTATCCACTTTTAAGATCGTGAGCCCACGAGTAGTGATTTTCTTGCCGCCATAGCGACCAGCCATTCGCTTGCCGGGATATATGCGGCCAGGAGTGGTCCCAGCACCAGTTGAACCTGGCTCACGATGATTCTTCGAGCCATGACTCATTGGTCCTCGACTAAAGCTGTGACGCTTCTGATAGCCAGCAAAGCCACGACCCATAGAGTCGCCACTCACATCTACCTTCTGACCAGCCTCAAAACTACCAACAGTTATTGGTGCACCAAGCTCTAATCCTCCCAATTCCGCAACGCGATATTCGCGAAGATGGCGAAGAAAAGCATCACCAGACTTGGACAGATGACCCTTTGAAGGCTTATTCACAAGCTTCTCGCGTTCATCGCCGAAACCAATCTGAACTGCGGAATATCCATCAGACTCAGAGGTCTTCAATTGCGTGACACGACAAGGTCCTGCCTCAATCAGAGTGACGGGAACAGCTCTACCTTGATCATCGAAGAACTGAGACATACCCAGTTTCTTCCCGAGAATGCCAATAGACATAAGAGGAGGGAGCGCCAGCGTAAGAAACCCCAAAATGAGGTCTAAGGGAATTGGCTGATAAGAAGAACTCTTTAAAAATCTAAAAGCCTTAACCAATAAGAAGAAAAGGTTTTTAGTTAGAGCTAGCGAACAAATCAGCTGGCTGGGACTTGGTCGGCATGTAATAGTCGATCAGTTTCCCGTCAGACAGGAAGTAAATCCCTGAATGAACTGGCCTAAAGATCTAACGCATTCGTTAGATCTGCTTAGTTTTCTGGAGGCCCAGCTAGCGGACGGGCGCAGAAAAACTTCGCAAATTAAGACACTACACCACAGCCCACTCAATCCTCAATTATTTGACTGACCTGCCAGACTAATTTCTCTAAGTGAATAAGTTCAAGTCATGCCACTTTTGCTCTCTGGTCGAGGTTTTCGCCATGACTTGGAGACTGCAGGATGTATAGCAATTTATGTGCCCCTTGAAGGTGGTTCAGAGACAAGATTGCTCCGCCGCCTTAGATCAGCTGGCTATAGAACACAAATTACCTCCGCTCGCGGGCTTGGAGATCCTGAAACATTCCTTTTTCAACTGCATGGCATTAGGCCACCTCATCTAGGCCACCAAAGTGTTGGCCGAAATAGTGCTGTTGGTGAAGTCCAACAAGTTATCCCTCAGCTCAATGAGTTGCTTGAAAGCAACTCAGGATTAGTCCTCTGGCTACTGGAGGGGCAGGTATTGACTCGCTCTGAACTTCTTGCACTAAACGCACTTTGTCAACGGGAACCACATATCAAAATAGTAGTGGAGATGGGAGGTGCACGCAGCCTGAAATGGCAACCAATGCAAACACTTCTAAGTGCCTAAGCTTCTCTCAAGCAATGTCCTTGAAGCAACAGGCTGTTTTCTCGGGATTAGACCTCTCAAATGGAACCTGGGTGAAATTGATATGTGGAGCAAGCAATGAAGATCTACCTTCTATTGCAGATCTCTGTGCTGTTTTTGCTGCTGCTGGTGTCCATTGTGTAGATGTAGCAGCTGACATTGCTGTAGTGAATGCAGCGCGTCAAGGCCTGGAATGGGTTCAATCACGTTTTGGAGTCCGCCCATGGCTCATGGTGAGCATTAGTGATGGGAAAGATATTCATTTCCGAAAGGCCTGGTTTGACCCAACTCTGTGTCCCGTCAACTGCCCACGTCCATGTCAAAAGATTTGCCCTGTAGATGCAATCAACAGTCGAGCAGGAATAAATCAAAGTCTCTGTTATGGCTGTGGGCGCTGTTTGCCGTCCTGTCCTCTCGGCTTAATCAATGAACAAGAAAAACATCTAAAGACAAATGATCTAGCTCATCTCATCTCAGAAATCCGCCCAGATGCTGTAGAGATTCATACAGCGCCTGGACGAAGAGAAGCTTTCGAAACAACATTAGAATCCTTACTCATATCCCAGATCCCTCTAAAACGCATCGCAGTAAGTTGTGGTACTGAGGGACATGGAATAACTACAGAGACACTGGCGAAAGAACTTTGGCATCGACATGCATGTCTTAGACGACATGACCAAGCACCCCTCTGGCAACTTGATGGAAGACCCATGAGTGGCGATGTAGGAGCCGGGGCCGCAAAAATCGCAGTCTCCCTTTGGGAAAAGATTCGGCCTATAGCCCCACCTGGGCCTCTACAACTAGCGGGAGGGACAAATGCCCATACAATTAATCAATTAACTCCCAACTCAAGACCAGACGGCATTGCATTTGGTGGAATAGCAAGACAATTACTTCACCCCATACTTCTTAAAGCTCAAGAAAGACATTGCAGCCTTAGAGAATGGCCTGAAGGTTGGGAATTTGCACTTACACAGGCGAAGCAACTCATCAATCCCTGGTTATCTCGATAAACTGAGGATAAAACTTGCTAAAAGGCTTAAAGGGTCACCTTCTATTAGGCAGGAGGTTGCTTCAAAGCAATGAAGCCAACACCCATAACTGATGATCTCGATAGGCTGCTGGAGCTTTTACCCCCAGCAGTCCAACAAGCGCTGTCCAATACCAATAGCCGCACTGACCTACTAGAAGTTGTCCTAGACCTAGGACGTCTGCCTGAGGCCCGTTATCCAAATAAAGTGAGAACTCTTGGAGACCAACATTTATCTCGCAATGATTTACAAGCAACAATTAACTGCCTTGGAGTTTTTGGTTCAGACAATCGGACTGGCATTGAACGCACCCTGCATCGAATCAGTGCAATCCGTAATCGGCAACAGGAAATAGTTGGTCTCACCTGTCGAGTAGGAAGAGCTGTTTTCGGAACAGTTGAGATGGTTAGAGATTTAATCGAGACCAATCAATCACTTTTATTGATGGGGCGCCCAGGAGTAGGGAAGACAACCGCACTACGAGAAATTGCACGCGTTCTGGCCGATGACCTTCACCGCAGAGTTGTGGTAATTGATACAAGCAACGAAATCGCCGGAGATGGTGATATTCCACATCCTGCTATTGGGAAAGCTAGGCGAATGCAAGTTGCTCGTCCGGAACACCAACATCAAGTAATGATTGAAGCCGTAGAGAACCACATGCCAGAAGTCATAGTCATCGATGAGATTGGCACCGAACTAGAAACACAAGCTGCTCGAACAATTGCTGAAAGAGGAGTGCAACTAATAGCAACAGCTCATGGGAATGCCATCGCAAATTTAGTTAAAAACCCAACCCTCAGTGATCTGATTGGAGGCATTCAATCAGTCACTCTTGGCGATGAAGAAGCCAGACGACGTCGCTCACAAAAAACTGTTTTAGAAAGGGCCGCTGAACCTACTTTCCCCATGGCAGTTGAAATCAATACTCGTACTAATTGGTCTATTCATAAAGATGTTGCCTCTTCAGTTGATTTACTTCTACGAGGACAATTACCTCGCCCTCAGGAGCGAGAACTAGGAAACAATGGAGCAATGCGACTGATCAATTCAGCCAAGAGTCAACCTTCAGGGATGAAATCTGCTGCCAACACACAACCTTCCACAAGCAAAGTTCACGCTCAATCCATATACAAACCAACCCTTCTTAAGCACAATGAGATAACTAGCTCTACGCTTACATCTAATAAACAGATTGGAACTAATCCATTAAAGATTCTCTGTTGTGGCCTATCTCCCCAACTAGTTGACGAAGCGATACGTCGCCACAACTGGCCTGCATGCTGGGTCAGGGACCTAGATCAAGCTGACGTAGTGCTAAGCATCCGGAATGGTCTCAGCCAAAATCAAACTCTTAGACGTGAAGCTAAAGAATCCCAAATAGCGATACATGTCATCAAATCAGATACATTTCACCAAATCGAGCGAGCAATAGAGCGCTTACTAACTCGCCGTAAAGAATCGGCTTGCGATCATCATTCCACTGCACCGCGTCCAAATAACATGGAAGATGATTTAGCCGCACTAGAGGAATGCCGTTTAGCACTAGAAAAAGTCGTTGTACCACTTGGGAAACCAGTGGAACTTCTTCCTCGTAGCCAAAGGGTCTTGGAAATGCAAATTGATTTAGTGAAGCGTTATCACCTACGTAGTGATTTGTTTGGGCAAGCTAACCAACAACGGCTTAGGGTTTATCCCCCCTAAAACGAAACTAGTCATGATGAATTGACGAAGGCAATCCTCCATGTGCAATTATTTGGATGCCAGTGAACACTCCTCAGCGCAGGTTTCGATCTGACTCAATGGGCCGTGGCCAAGTGGTAAGGCAGCGGGTTTTGGTCCCGCCATTCCTAGGTTCGAATCCTAGCGGCCCAGTTTTCAATTCACTTTGGTGACCTCTAACCCCCTTCTAATCTTCGACTTTGACGGGGTCATTGTCGATGGGATGTTCGAATACTGGTGGAGCGCGAGAAAAGCCTGCATAAAGCTATTGGCTGGTCAAAAAAACGCCACATCATTACCGCATTCCGTACCTAGTTCGTTTCGAGAACTCCGCCCATGGGTTCATCAAGGCTGGGAAATGGTGCTTTTGGCCGCAGAGCTAGTTCGACCTAAAAGTCCATTACGGCTTTATGGAACGAAGTTTTTTTCAGCCAACTACGATCTGCACTGCCAAAATGCTTTAGAAAGCTGGCAATGGAGTCCAGCTCAATTGCAAGAGTCACTAGAAGATGTACGTCGAGAAGCTATAAATCATGATTTAACCAATTGGTTAGCCCTTCATAAGCCTTTCTCTCATGTTGTCGAACGACTGCAAAAACTTAATTCTGAAGGAATCGCATTAGGAGTACTAACAACAAAAGGGGCCGATTTCACAGCTCAATTGCTAACTGCCTTTCAAATCAAACCAAGCCTGCTTTATGGCCATGAGTCAGGTAGCAAAACGGAAGTACTACTGCAATTAAACAAAAAGCGAGATCTCGTAGGCTTCGTCGAAGATCGTCTCGCCACTCTCGAACAGGCCATAAGTACCAATGGTTTAACTTCACTTAATTGTTATTTAGCCAGTTGGGGATACCTGAAACCCGAAGACACACAGGCCCTCCCTCCAGGTATTCACCTTCTAGATCCACAAACTCTCGCGACCCCCTTGGCGAGCTGGCCTTAATTCGTTAGCGTACGTCTGTACTACCTGGGATGACGAGGC
Organism: Prochlorococcus sp. AG-409-B13; assembly: GCA_003216035.1. Lineage (GTDB taxonomy): Bacteria > Cyanobacteriota > Cyanobacteriia > PCC-6307 > Cyanobiaceae > AG-409-B13. The sequence goes on along the minus strand of QCJM01000007.1, from coordinate 29,134 downwards.
CTTATGGCCTACTGGATCCCAAAACGAGTTACCACCTCATCTGTCATAACGCCTTCTAGATCTTCCAAGGCAACATCCCAATTAACCATCCCCCCTTTACCAACTATCCCCATGGCAACCGACCTCAAATCAAATCAAACCTCTAATTGCGACTCTCGCCAGGTTGAAGCACGTTCCAATGAACGTGACAAGGCTCTAAGCCTCGTCCTGGGCCAAATAGAACGCAACTTCGGCAAGGGCTCGATCATGCGCTTAGGGGATGCCTCGAGAATGAGGGTAGAAACAATCTCCACCGGCGCCCTAACACTGGATCTCGCGCTAGGTGGTGGCTATCCAAAAGGCAGAGTCGTAGAAGTATATGGACCAGAAAGCTCAGGTAAAACCACTCTTACATTGCATGCAATAGCCGAAGTCCAACGCAACGGGGGAGTGGCCGCCTTCGTTGATGCCGAGCACGCCTTGGATCCAGTCTACGCAGCCTCGCTAGGGGTCGATATTGAAAACCTGCTTGTATCCCAACCAGATACAGGAGAAATGGCCCTGGAAATAGTCGATCAACTAGTGCGCTCAGCAGCAGTTGATCTTGTTGTTGTTGACTCAGTGGCAGCGCTTACGCCAAGAGCAGAAATCGAAGGTGAGATGGGGGATCTTGCCGTAGGTAGCCAGGCACGCCTAATGAGTCAAGCCATGCGCAAAATCACAGGCAACATAGGGAAATCAGGGTGCACAGTAATTTTTCTAAATCAACTCCGTCTCAAGATTGGTGTCACTTACGGCAATCCAGAGACCACTACAGGTGGCAATGCCTTGAAGTTCTACGCATCCGTCAGACTAGACATACGTCGCATTCAAACCCTCAAAAGAGGCACAGAAGAATATGGAATTCGAGCCAAAGTAAAAGTGGCAAAAAACAAGGTTGCACCACCCTTCCGGATAGCCGAATTCGATATCCTTTTTGGCCGAGGAATTAGTACACTTGGTTGCTTATTAGATCTAGCAGAAGAAACATCTATCGTCACCCGAAAAGGTGCCTGGTATAGCTACAAAGGAGATAACATTGGGCAAGGGCGTGACAACACAATTACGTGGCTTGAGCAAAACGCAGAAGCTAAAGATCAAATCGAAGTACTGGTTCGTCAGAAGCTAACGGAAGGTTCTGAAGTTAGCGCAAATTCCATGCGTCCGATTGCAGTAGCGGCAAGGACAGCCACAACTAAGAAATCAGTCCTCGCAAATATCTCAGAAGCTGCATAAAGACAATCCAGAAAACTTTTAGATGCCAACCATAAATAATTATTTATACGAGCCTGAGATAATTAACCTCATAAATTATTCATAAAGTGATCAATCTTTCATCGAGCATCTGCAGGAGTCCACCAACCAGCAGCAGGACCAATGATTCTTACCACTAGCCAAAAAACAACCGCGGCTCCTATTCCAATCCAGGCACCACGTTGGGTAATCGAATAAAACTGTGCTTTTTGCTTTTGAGTGATAGGGATCCAAGAAACAACCCTTGGGGAGTCCTCTTTTTGAGCCTTGGACTGACGTGGGGGCAGGCCTTGCTCAGATCTACGTCGAGCTTCTCCCATTTCCGTAACTTTAAAATTTCTCCTAAGAAGATTAGAACGCTTACTTAGGTAAAAGACGTTGTAATGGTGTCCATGGTTCAATTGTTCGCAACACTTGGTCTCCCCAACTACGCGCACGCAATCGACCATCAAGGATGGCAAGACGACCACGACTCTCTCTTATTGGCAACAATGCCTTAGGCAAAATACTCAAAGCCTCTGGCAATAAGAAATCCCTAAACCAATCACGTCCTTGACTCTTAAAGGACTGCACCCTTGCTGAGATTAATGGCACCTCCAAACTAGGCAAAGGGAGTAAGGCAACAATCAACTGATCAGGCAGAGGTAACTGATCTTGAAAGTTCAACCACCAGGACCAACAACAGCAAACAACACCATTTGATTCAGGTGCAGTAATTTCATGAACTACCCTGCGCCCAAATTCTGAAGCAAGTTCACTAGTTAACTGGAGACGTAATTGCTGATCATCTAGTAAAACAATTGTTATCCCAGAACATCCAAGTATTAATCGGCGACATTGATCTAACAAGTAATCAACATAGATCGGATTATTTGGCATAGGTTGTCTATAAGGAGCAAATAGAGAAATAGGCTCTAGTAATCTTTGTTCCCCGAGTTGTACCTTGACATTTATAGAGCAAGCTACTGATTCCAATTCCTCAAGTAAAAGCTTCTGTGACCCAGCTCCATTTAAAAATAAAACGGGTTGATCACTAAAAAGTCCACTCAGCTCTTGAAAAGGTTCAAGAGGCTTGAGGTGCCAACACCAAGTTAATAATTTTTGATCAAGTGAGGCCCAACTTACCCAATTTCGGCTATCAGTCTGAAGAAAAGAAAGCCACGGTTCAGGCAACGGAATAAGAAGTCCTATGAGATCCTTTAAAACAATTATCTCGCTATAGTCCATCTTCACTAAGGCATCTAATTTGGTTGCCTTCGTAAATAATCTTCGACTTAAGCGCTCATATAAATCCAGAAGAGCAGACTCTGCAGATGGATATGCTCTTATCAAATATTCCCAATCCTCAGGACTGATTTGGATAGACATTGCCTCTCTGAGGTGTTCGCTTAAATACTCGGCTTCTGGGAAAATTAACTGCCGTGATTTGAGATATCCTTTTTTATAACTATCAAGTAATTGACTATGGTTCATCACCCAAATCTGCTCCCCAGCAGGAGGTTCAGAACCTTCCCAACAAGCAAGAGGGAGGCCTTCCTTTTTAAATAAAGGACGGTGAGTTTGAAAAAATCGTTTTCTTTGTCTTGACGAAAGAACCAAAACTACGCTTGTAGTTGTCAAATAAAGAGGCGTTAGTAATCCCAACCACCAAGAATCCTGGCTGCAATGTTCAATTTGAATAAGAGTGTTATCACGACGACGCAAACTTCTAGCCACAAGGCGACTCAAAGTGAGGTTATGAGGCCATGATGATGGAGACCTTTGAAGTAGGTCCTTTAAATGTTGATGAGCCAAAGCTTCAAGCATTTCAAGAGCTTAGTTTTTAGAAAAGTGTTCTGTCATGGACGATGATTTACTCCCCAAGATGGACAACAGAAGTAAAAAGTACATGAAACGAACCCCACATGATCCGAGCCGCGTAGGGATTGTGGGTCTAGGCCTTATCGGAGGTTCCTTGGGACTAGACCTTCAAGCTTTGGGATGGGAAGTACATGGCCTAACCCACAAAACTTCAACAGCCAATAGAGCACGAAGCAGAGGACTAGCTCAAGTTATAAGCACAGACCCAAACGTTCTCATAGATTGTGATCTTGTAATCCTTGCTTTGCCATTAGCTGAACTACTCCAACCTGCACAAGAATTAATTAATGCTTTACCTCAAAAAGCTGTAGTTACCGATGTAGGTTCTGTCAAAGCACCTGTATTAAAATTATGGAGTGAACTACATCCAAACTTTGTTGCTAGCCACCCCATGGCTGGTAATGCTCTTGCAGGGGTAGAAGCTGGGCAGAAAGGCTTATTCCAGAAACGTCCTTGGATAATCACACCAAATAGCAATACAAACCAGCAAGCACTTGATGTAGTGCAACAACTAGCAAAAAGTTTAGATTGCCAATTGATCACAACTGAAGCAATAAAGCATGACAAAGCCGTGGCCTTGATATCTCACCTACCAGTATTAGTAAGTGCAGCGCTATTAACAACACTAAATAAAGAACAAGATCCAACTATTCGAAACTTAGCTATCGCTATTGCATCAAGTGGATTTGAAGACACCACGCGAGTTGGGGGAGGGAACCCAAATCTTGGCACAGCAATGGTTGAAAATAATACTGCAGCCATATTGCAGTCATTGCTTTCTTATCGATCAATTTTAGAGCAAATTGAAAAGGCAATCGTTGAAAAAAATTGGGCAGAATTGCACAAAGGGCTTGTCCACACACAAACTATTAAATCCTTTTTACCTAGCGAGCAAGCGAAGCTCATTGAGGAATATTCATTGGATACCCTCGATTAGCCATGAGTTGACGGCAAACCATAAGTGCCGACTGACTCACACCAGCAGTACCTTCCCCTGGATGAATTGAATCCCCACAAAGCCATAGACCTTTAAGAGGAGTTCTACTAGGCAACCCAAAAGGACCAAACCACGAAGGTTTTTGACCTAAACCACCAACGATCCCATTAGGCCGCCCAGTCCATTTAGCAAAACTCCTTGGAGTTGCAAATTCTTTATGTAGCCAATTCTGAGGAAGCAAGCCAAACCAGTTTTCAAGTTTCTTTAAGATGTTAGAAAAAGCCTGTTGCTTACGTTTCTGATAAAGGGACTCATTTAATGAGCACCAATCATCGGTATCAGTAAAAACACTTGCAATTATTGTGGCCTTACCAATCGGAGCGCGCCCATCACCATCCTGACTAATTGAAATAAAGATTGCCCCTGGATCATTGGCCGCTAATTGAAGATGACTAGGGCAATTAGAGGGAAGAAAAATTCGATCAATAGCTCCATAAAAAACTAGCGCTCCCTTTGGCTTAGGTAATTGCTCTAAACATCTTTGATAGCTCCTAGAAATGCCTGAACCAGAGGGCATTAATTCCAGAAGACATTGTGGGGGCAATGTGCAAACAACATCAAATGAGTTCAGCTTTAAATGACTTCCGTTTGGAGCCATCACCTCAACTTCCCATGGAGTCTTCTGGTTTGCAGCCTTTAAACCAACTACGCGATGCTGCAAAAGCAATTTACCTCCATCACGTAATAAGCAATTAGTTAAATGATTACTCAGTTTCTGCATCGAACCATAAAGATGCCAAAGCCCAAGCGGTGCTTGAGCCATCTGCAACACAGTCGCGCCATAAAGTGCAGCGGTACTATGAGCGGGTTCTTGGGAGTAAAGCCTCAATTGCAAGTCAAGGAATTGCCTTAAACGTTTATCATTTGCACACCCACAAATCATTAACAAATCTGCAACAGATAATGTACTTAAGAAGCTTGAGGCAAAACTTATTGGGCCTAGGGAATTGAGAACCTGAGCAAGATCCCAGGCATTACGAATAGGTAAGACTGGATCTCTAGAAGCAAAAGCCCAATTGCTTTTATGAATGGTTTCACACAATTGCCAAAATACCTCTGAGCCAGGGAATTGTCTTTTCCGCTCTTCTTGCCATTGCTCAGCATCATGCCAAAGAGCTATTGGCTGATAACCATCATCCAAATCAATTAAACATCCCGGATCTAAAACCTTCGCAGCTAATGAAGGCAAGTTGAGATACCTAAACAAACGCTCATGGATACCACCTCGCTCCATCCCAGCAACCTGAGTAGCACCAACATCAAACACATATGGCCCCCGCCTAAAAGTTCCTGCACATCCCCCTACTTGATGATGAGCCTCTAAAAGAGTTACTGCAATTCCCTCATGCGCAAGAAGAGCTGTTGCAGTAAGGCCAGCAATACCAGCCCCAATAACAATTACCGATTGACCACCCATCGAGTCATGCTGATAAAAAGCGCTAGGAAAATTCATGCAGGAATTATTTCAACAAGAACTCTTAGGCCCAAGTGGACTACTTCAAGATTCATTGATAGAAGATATCGAAGCTGTAGGAGGTGGGTCCATCGACCAATGCTGGAGGTTGAAATTAATAGATGGTCGACAATTCTTTGCAAAGACCGGAACTAAAACAGCCTTACCTCGTCTTCAATGCGAAGTCAAAGCACTTCAAGCCCTAAAAAGGTTCGCAGACCAAACCTTACTATTAATACCCGAACCAATAGGTATACAAGAATTAAGCCAGGCGTCGGTCTTATTACTACCGTGGTTGGATCTTGGAATAGGTAATCAAAAGAAATTAGGCCAAGGTTTGGCACTACTACACAAAACTTCGGCAGCGAAAAATCTAGGAACTTTTGGTTGGGGATCTGATGGCTATATAGGCTTAGGGTCACAACCTGAAGGTTGGGGAAACAATTGGGGAGAATATTTCATTAAGTTTCGCTTATTGCCTCAACTAAAAGTCGCAACAAAATGGGGGATAGATCTTTCTGACTGGACAAATTTTCTTGGATCACTTACCTCTTTTATAAATACACATGAACCATCTCCATGTCTCGTTCACGGAGATCTATGGAGTGGAAATGTAGGTGTTCTAAATAATGGGAAAGGCGTATTAATTGATCCAGCCACTTTCTGGGGAGACCGAGAGGTCGACATAGCAATGACAAGACTTTTCGGTGGGTTTTCAAAGGATTTCTATGAAGGTTATCAAAGTGTATGGCCACTAGAAAGTGACGCTATGACAAGGGTAGATGCCTACAATCTTTATCACCTACTTAATCATGCCAATCTTTTTGGAGGATCATATAAAATTCAATGCATATCAATGCTAAGAGAATTAAATAGACTTATAAAATAACAACAGGAAAATTATTAAAATTGTTTATCCCAAATATTCTTTGCGTAGATTCTGTACTCTTTCAAAAACTGCATTACGTTTTTCACTAGTTGTGAGATTCTGCCAACTCCACTGACCTAATACAACTACTCCTAAAAGCTCAAGAAGTCCAGGAACTACTGGCAATAAATTAATTGTATCAATCACTCCTTTTATAACAACCTGAGCCACAATCACAACTGCAATAATGCCTAAAGCCTTACCATATTTTCCCATTTGACTCCAATCGACCTGGTTAAGAGTCTCATTAACCTTGGCCATTACTTCGCTGTATCTCTCCGAGAAATTACTCTCCTGCTCTTGACTGACAGAGTTGCCCACGGGGGTCGTGCTGGCGCTAGAGACTTCATTTGTCTCAGGACTTACGTCGCTCATGAACACAACACTGAATGCAATCTGACTTGAGCGTATCGAATGAATGTTTACATTGCCAGGGCCATACTAGAGAGAATTCCGAACCCATATATCAAGAAAGTTCCAAGCCAACGAAGCTTATAGATGAAACCACCAAGGCTTATTGAATTCAGCGACAATTGTCTGACAATTCTCCAGCACAGCTTTCTTGCGGTTAAGCCTAAAGAAGGCTGTGCTTTGCTAATTGGAGAGCGTCTAAAATCAAACTCAGGTCAAGCAAAGAACATCTGGCGCATTCATTTGACCTGGCCCTGTTGCAATGCCTGGGATCCTGGCATCATGAGATTCTTCAGGCCTTCAAAAAAGCTAGAAGAAGAAATCAAAATTGAATCATCTTCTGAAAGACGTTTTTTCATCGATCCACGAGAACAACTTCTTGCGCAAAAATGGGCTAGGGGGAAAAACTGGGTAGTTTTAGGTAGCGCACATTCTCATCCCAATGGGAATAATTCTCCATCGCCAGTAGATAACGCTTGGAACAGTTCTCCTGGGCTAATGGTTATCATTGATAGTTGTGGAAGCTTACGCTCCTGGTGGATGGTAAATGATCAAACTCCTCAGCCAATAGAAGTGAAGTATTTCCATCAAAGGTAAAACAAAGACCGCATAATCCTCTCCCTAATGCAAGCACCTAATACACGAGGATCTAACCTGAGCCCAGACGAGACAGCTCGTTATGCAAGGCATATAGCGCTTCAAGAAGTCGGGGTTGCTGGACAACAAAAGCTCAAAGCCAGCTCAATTCTATGTATAGGCAGTGGTGGGCTTGGGTCACCACTACTCTTATATCTTGCTGCCGCAGGAATAGGCCAGATAGGCATTGTCGATTTTGACTTGGTCGAAGATTCAAACTTACAAAGGCAAATAATCCATGGCACTAGCTGGATAAAGAAACCAAAAACATCCTCAGCCCGCAATCGCATCAAAGAGATCAATCCATATTGTAATGTTGTTGTTTATGAGGAATGGCTTACAAAAGAAAATGCACTAGAAATAATGAGTTCATTTGATATTATTTGTGATTGCACTGATAATTTTCCTAGTCGTTATTTAATTAATGATGCATCAGTAATTCTAGGAAAGCCTAATATCTATGGGTCCATAGATCGCTTCGAAGGCCAAGCAACTGTTTTCAACCTCAATACCAATAGTCCAAATTATAGAGATTTAGTACCAGAGCCTCCCCCTTCAGGACTAATTCCTTCTTGTACAGAGTCAGGTGTAATGGGAGTGCTCCCAGGGATGATAGGAACAATTCAAGCGACCGAAGCCATAAAGATCATTACTGGGATAGGAAAGACACTTAGCGGAAGGCTACTGGTAATAGATGCCTTATCAATGACTTTTAGAGAGCTAAGGTTATGCCCTGATAAAAAGAGAAAGAAAATTGAAAAATTAATAGATTACAAAGAATTTTGCTCCTCAAATGACAAACAGAATGAAGATGAAATAGCCAACAAAGCCTCTAACATATCAGCGAAAGATTTACACACACTACTTAGTAATCACCAAAAAGAAATCGTCATCTTAGATGTCCGAAATCATGAAGAGCATCAAATGCACTCAATCCCTACTGCAAAGTTAATTCCTCTACCAAGCATCGAAAGCGGTCTTGCTATAAAAGAGATACGCGAACTTGTTAGGGATAGAGAGTTATACGTGTATTGCAAAAGTGGTTCTCGTTCACAAAAAGCTCTCAAGTTATTAAGGCAACATGAAATCAAAGGTATAAATGTGCTGGGCGGTATTGATTCCTGGATTAAAGAAGTCAAGCCTCAACCAGATAGTGAATCAAACTAAATTAATTGTTTCATCAATAGTCCACACCCCTCTTAAGATCAACTCCCTGCTCTGCATAGTGCTTATGGCATACCATCTCTGAATGAACACTAGCTAAATCAAAATAAGCAGGGATATTTTTACATCTTCCAGTGATAATGACTTCGGTCTCAGCAGGCTTACGAAGCAAAGTCTGAATAATTGGTTCAACAGGCAATAGTTCCAGGTCAACACTTGGATTTAATTCGTCAAGAATCACTGTTTTATAAAGTCCGCTCGAAATGGCAGCCCTTGCAATTTCCCATGCTCGTTCTGCTTCAACATAATCAATAGGTTGCTGTTGTCCTCTCCATACGATTGCATCACGGCCTGAGCGAAGATGATCCACTAAATGTGGGTAACTCTCCCTCAAAGCTGCTATTGCCGCATCCTCTGTATATCCATCACCACCTTTAAGCCATTGCAAAATAAGCACTCTGTGACTTTTGTCCTGACTAATACCCCTTCCAATAGCCTGAAGAGCCTTGCCTAAAGCACTTGTAGATTTCCCCTTTCCTTCTCCTGTATATATCTCAATTCCTCCTTTGGCACTGATTGGGAGCAAGTCTGTACCCTCCAAGGAGGGTCGACGATGAGCGCGCATCTCTGAATGCAAGTCAGCGACATGTACCAATTCACGAGGAGCAGCGCGACCAGTAACGATTATTTCCATCCCAGCAGGACGTTTGGTAAGGGTGCTCACCACATCCTCTATGGGAAGCAATCCCAAATCCAAAACAGGATTCAACTCATCAAGCACCACTACTGAATACAAAGCACTTGCTATCGCCCCCTTGGCTATATCCCAGCCACGCTGAGCTTCCTGAGAATCAAACCTTGTTGCTTCGTCAGCTGTAAAAAAATCAGCTCTTCCTGTTCGAACTTGATCTATTAAATGTGGGAAACCCTGCTGCAAAGCCTCTATTGCTGCATCTTCGTCATAAGCACGACCTGGCCCTTTAAGGAATCTAAGAAGAAGGACCCTCGTTCGTCTTTCTTCGCAAATGCCTAATCCAATAGTTCTTAAGACAACTCCTAGGGCAGCCTGACTTTTTCCTTTGCCCTCGCCGTCATAAACGTGCAACTGCCCGTGACTTCTTTCCTTACTATCAGCAGCAGTAACAATTCCAATTCCTCTCTTACGGCCCCCTCGCGAGGAATTACCGATTCCAGCAGTTTGACACTCTTCCGTCTTTGATTGCATGGACGGGGTCCTGTATGGATTGAGCTTAACGAAATCAGCTCTTAACGATAGTGTTCAAAAAAGCATGGAGGAGAAAAAGTGTTTAGTCAATTAGAACCCTTGCAAGATGAAGATCAAAGAAAACTAGGCTTATTACGAAGCTACCTAAAAGGGCTCAAAAATGTCTGCATCGCTTATTCAGGCGGAGTAGACAGCACACTAGTCGCAGCAATAGCAAATGAACAACTACATTCCAAGTCTCTAGCTATCACAGGAGTCTCTCCTGCCTTAGCGCCCCACCTTCTCCAAGAAGCCAGAGCACAGGCTAAATGGCTTGGGATTCGTCACCAAGAATGCGAAACGAACGAACTTGAAGATGAATCCTACAAAAACAATCCAAGAAACCGATGTTATACCTGCAAAAAAGTATTACATCAGCACCTAAAGTCCATTGCAAAGATGTCAAATAATGCCCAGGTAATTGATGGGGTTAATCATGATGATCTAAATGACTTCAGGCCTGGCATAAATGCAGCACAAGAAGCAGGAGTTCTCTCACCCCTCGCAGAACTACATATTAAAAAAGACTCTATTAGGCAAATTTCCCGAGCGCTAGGGCTTCCATGGTGGGACAAGCCAGCACAACCCTGTTTATCTTCTCGATTTCCTTATGGCGAAATAATTACTGCAACAAGATTGCAGCAAGTTAGCCAAGCAGAAGAGTGGATCAGAAGCCATGGGTATAAAAATATACGTGTAAGAAGTCAAGGCCTTGCAGCAAGAATAGAATTACCAGAAGATCAAATAAATAATTTCATAATGAATTTTGAAAGGCAAAAAATCGTAAAAAAATTTCTATCAATTGGATTCTCTTCTGTAAGCCTTGACTTGGAAGGGTTAATTAGCGGGAAACTCAATAGAAATTGAAATTATGGCCAATAACGAGACTGGAGCAAAAAATCAAGGGTTATCACCATGCAGAACAAGCTCATTAAGCGCTAATTAATGCATCTACTTGTACTCAATTACTAAGGGGTGTTCGAGTTTCCCTTTGAAAGCTTTTCAAGGAATGAGTTTCCGCTTCAAGTTCTAAGCAAATCACCTCACATGCTCTTTCAGGCATGGTGTGATCACCACAGGTAAAAACATCAACTGCCGCATAACCAGATTCAGGCCATGTATGGATAGAAATGTGTGATTCAGCCAAAAGTGCCAAACCAGTAACACCCTGAGGTGCAAATCTATGTGTAATGAGATTTATTAGAGTCGCACCAGCAAGTCTTGCGGCGGTTGTCAGTGTGGTTCTTACAAAAGCTTCATCATTGAGCTTGGCTTGATCGCAATCATAAAGTTCAAGGATGCAGTGCTTCCCAACCATTTCAGCAACAATTGGTTGAAAAACACCTGTGACTTCTTTGGCCTCGGACTCCCCCCATCCAGGGTTGGGATGCATGCAAGGCAATATCTGCTCCATCAGGCAATCAAAATGGCTGCTTACATTAACCGACCTAGCTGTTACTTCTCAATGATTCCGCCTCTATTACCTGTGAATGGCGATACCAACTACCTTCAAACGACTCTAAATGAGTGGCACTGACTAAACACTGATGTTTTTCTCCAACTGCTTCAAGTAAAAGCAACTGTCTAGTGGGGTCAAGTTCAGCTAGAACATCATCCAAAAGCAATAATGGGGGTTTTCCATAAAGGTTTCCAACTAGCTCCAATTCAGCCAATTTCAAAGCCAAAACAAGACTTCTCTGTTGGCCCGCGGAACCAAAACGACGCGCCGGGACACCATTTATAAATAAACCAACTTCATCGCGATGAGGTCCAACTTTGCAATTTCCAAGCCTTGCTTCATCAGTTCTCTGAGCCAATAGCTGCCTTTGAATAGATAGCCTCCAAGGTTCTTCTGCCTCCTCTCCTTCCAATTGGCTACCAGGTAAATAAATAAGTTCTAATTTCTCCTGTCTCCCACTTAAATTATCTTGCCATTTAGATGCAATAGGTTGTAAATGGCCTAGGGCCCGACTTCGCCGTCGATGAATCCTTGTACTAACTAAAGCCATCTGAATATCAAAAGCATCTAATAAAATGTCTCGTTCTTTGCTAGACCCATCCCGCCAATTTCGCCAAAGTTGACTTCTTTGGCGAAGCAACTTGCTATATCGGGTAATTAAATCGGAATAAATTGGTTCCAATTGCTGAACGACCCTATCTAGCCAATTACGTCGCAATGCTGGCTCGCCTCGAACCAGCTCAAGGTCTAGAGAGCTAAATCCAACACACCTCAATGGACCAATCAAGTCCAACTGACGGGATAAAGGTTTCTCATTCCTACGTGCCAGCCTGCCACCTTTCCTTCTCAATTCCAACTCTAATTTTTCTTTATCATTAGCAACTGCTCGTAAGAGAGCTTTTTTAGCGTCCCAATTAATTAGATCTTGATCATTACCAGAGCGGTGAGAGCGTAGGCTTCCTAATAACTCAACGGCCTCTAATAAATTTGATTTGCCCGTACCATTTCTACCAATAATTAGAAGACGTTGATTGCTCAGCTCAAGCTTAAGCCTGCTGTAATTGCGGAAATCATGCAATTCGAGCTGATGAAGCCTAATCTTTCTTAAGGCAACTTTTGGCTAAAATAGCCTTCTTGGGACGACTGTTGAGTCAGTCTCATCTAGGGGCAAAAAGTCGCCATGTGGGCATGTAGCTCAGTTGGATAGAGCATCAGATTCCGGTTCTGAGGGTCGGGGGTTCGAGTCCCTCCATGCTCGTTTGTATATAAAACTCTTTTATCGAAGCTTAAATCCCATTACACGGATGCCCCCTGGGTCCAACAAAAAACCTTGATCCTCCAATGTTTTTAAAGCTATTGCAGGAGCAGAAACAGAAACACTGCATCCAGGCATACGCTTGCGCAAAATCTCAAGTGAGCTATGTATTAAAACTGCCAATAAAGGGACTTGATATTCTCCCGGTTGAACTGCAAGATTCCAAAGATTTGCATTCAAACCCTTATCGCTAGTGGCTCGCACAAAACCATAAAGCTTTCCACTAGCTTCTTCAAAAATACTAAAATGGCAAAAACTATGCTCTAACGCCTTTGCCAATCTCGCTGGCGGATGAGTGACTTGATTACATTTTGATAGCAATCTATTTAGTTCTTGAGGAGAAGGAAGCTGCTCACTCTCTAAAACAAAACCCTCAGGTAAACGAGGAGGATAAAAATTCTGTTGAAAAGAAAACAAAATTCAGCCAGTATTTCTCATCCCAGCTGCTATACCATTAATAGTAAGCAAAGCCCCTCGCAACAATTCACTACGGCTATAAGTACGTCCACTATCTCTATCTCCAGTTAACGCCTCACTCATTGGTGGTTGCCTATTCTGATCACGAAGTCTGCGTAATAAGGCAACCTGAAGAAACCCCAAGGGTACAATTGTTCGATTCCTAAGGTTTACTGACAATTGCAAAGCAGGGTCAGCTCCTAACAATCTTTCATTGCCAGTTATATCAAGTACTAATTTTCGAGTAAGGCTGTATTCAGTTGAAATGGTTTCAAAAATGCAATTGAAAGCATCACGATTTTGAGCACTACCAAGACTTGTCATGTAGTGATGAGCAATATCAAGATCCACTTTTGAGAGGGTCATCTCTACCTTTGAAATCAACATACGAAAAAAAGGCCACCGTTGATGAAGTCGCCTTAACAAATCCAGCTGATCAGAGTCTGCATCAACTTCAGCGGCTAAAGCTGTGCCTACTCCAAACCAGCTAGGCAGCAGAAAGCGGCTCTGTGTCCAACCAAACACCCAAGGGATAGCCCTCAAACTGGATAAATCTTTGGCTCCACTTTTCCTTCGAGCCGGCCGACTTGAAATTTGCAACTTACTAATCTCTTCAATCGGAGTGACTTCTTGGAAAAAAGCCACCAAGTCAGGATTGTCATGAACAAGGGCTCTGTAATGTTCTCGTGATCTTGCCGCCAATCTGCTCATTAGTTGGTTCCAACTAGAAGTTGCATCCAATTGGTTCGTCACCAAGCTGTTCTGAAGGACTGCAGTAGTAACTGTCTCAAGGTTATATAAAGCCAGTTCAGGCAAGCTGTATTTCGACGCCAAAACCTCACCTTGTTCTGTGATTTTTATTCGTCCTTGAAGCGTTCCACTGGGCTGAGCAAGAATTGCTTGATATGCAGGGCCTCCTCCTCGGCCAACAGATCCTCCTCGGCCATGGAACAAACGTAGTACTACTCCCTGTCTCCTAGCTAAATCCTGCAAAGCAATTTGTGCCTGATGAATCTCCCAATTACTAGAAAGGAAGCCTGAGTCTTTATTGCTATCGGAATAACCCAACATCAACTCTTGCAAAGGGAATGCCTGTTCACCAACACGAGGCAACAAGTTTCGATAAATGCTCGATTGGAACAGCTCCTCCATTACTGCCGGTGCCCGCTGCAAATCCTCAACCGTCTCAAAAAGAGGCACCACTAATAGTTCAGCATGTCCAGAACTTGGATCTACTAATCCAGCCTCCTTGGCTAATAAAAGTACTTCCAACAAGTCTGAAACTGTGTGACTCATTGAAATCACATAAGTTCGACAAATGCGACTGCCAAATTCCTCCTGCAATCTATGTAGCATGCGGAAAACAGAGACTGTTTCGGAGGTACCTGCAGACCAGGTGACAGATGCCGGAATTAAAGGCCTTCTCGTGTTTAACTCTTCCATTAACCATTCAACCCTTTCCCCCTCTTCCATCTCGCCATAAGACTTAGGGAGACTCACATAGCGAGTCAATTCGTCAAGTGCATCACTATGACGCGTACTTTCTTGACGAATATCAAGGCTGGCTAGTGAAAATCCGAAAATATGTACTTGCGTCAAAAGCTTATCTAACGGTTCGCAACTCAACTCTGTACTGACAAGACTATTTCTAATGAGTTCTAAATCGCTGCGAAATTCATCAACAGAACCGTAATGCAGTGCTTCTAATGGATTAGGCCCCGCAGCGGAGGTTTTAATAACTTCAGGGGAAGTCCTCCACCCAGCTTCAGCGAGTTGCTTATTCCGATGCTGAGTTAAACGGAGTCTTTCCAAGGTATAACTCAATTTCAAACGATATGGCTCGAGGCGATAACGGGCTGCTCTCTCCTCATAAACCTCTGGGAATCGAAGCCTATCCATTTCGAGCGACTCCAAGAGAGGTGAGCTCACCTGACTCCATTGCATAGAGATGCTTAATTGATCTCTTAGGTTGTGAACAGCACTGATATAACGCTCAAGCATCAATTGACGCTGATAACAAGCAGTTCTCCAAGTAATTTCAGAAGTTACAGATGGATTGCCATCTCGATCAGAACCAACCCAAGAACCAAAAGTACAAAAAGCTTCCTGAGGGACTTGAACATCTGGATAACTGTCTTCTAAGGCCGAAGCAATTCGCCTACGGAGCTGAGGCATTGCATCAAATAAGACCTGCTGAAAATAATGCAGTGCATAATCAACTTCATCCAACACTGTTGGCTTGAATTGGTGGAGCTCATCAGTACGCCACCAAAGTCTTATCTCCTCCTCCAGCTGAAGCCTGAGGCTAGCCTTTTCGGAATCAGAACCTGAAGATTCAGACTGAAGTTGCTGCAAGAGGCTAGCCACCCTTCTTTGTTTGTGCCTAACGGTATGTCGCACAATCTCTGTTGGATGGGCAGTAAATACAAGCCGAATATCCATTTCTTGAAGCAATTTCTCCAGCTGTGCAGGAGGAACATTTAAACGTCGAAGTCTTTCAAAAAGTTCCCGGAAAGTAGCTGGGGCTGTTTGACTTGCTAATGGGGGTGCAAAGGGATCTAACGAGTCATTATTTGAATTTTTTCCCTGCACAAGATTCATGCTTTCGAGGTAACTATCTTCTTCTATTCGCTGCTCGAGAATATTCACTAATTGGAAATAGAGAGAAAATGCCCTAGCTGCCGATATCGCCTCTGCCAAGTCCATCTCTCGAATTAAAAGCACTAAGGCATTGCGATCGGCACCTTCTAAAGAAGTCAGGTCACTAAGTTGCTTCAACCGAAGCAGCCGTTCTGTCTGTTCAGGGGGACATTCACTTCTAAGAACGGTATGCCAAAGATCCTCAACCAATTCCAGCCTTTGCTTCAATAAGCGACCTGGGTCCTGGTTAGGTTCACCTGGCCTAGAAAATTTCAACTCAGACACTTGATCGGGCAACTGCTGCATAGAAGCACTTTGAGAATCAGGTTTAGCCATGATCATCCCCACATGACTCCTGAACTACTTAAAGAACTTTCTTCATATGTCATCTCAATAATGCTTTTCTGAAGAACAGTCTGTACCGACTCGCCTTCCGAATGAGCCCTAAGCCATTTAATGGCTTGATTCCCATCATTGAGGATTGCCTGGATTGGTAAGAGCTGATGAACCAAGTTCAAATCATTTGCCAGCGGCATCACCTCTTCAAGCAATTTGTGTATCCAATTGCGGCAAAGTATTGATTGACCATCCTGCCAATGATTCAGGGTTGCATCGAGGCTATTTTGGGCAGCTGAAAGATCGTTCCTATCACCAAGAACAGAAAGTTCCTCAGCTGTTAATTGACTGACTTTCAAAGGATCCAACTGGTCTGGATTCTTAAACAAGCTCAGAACTCGCAGTTCTAGCAAAGTAGTTACTCCCAACAACAATTCGCAATTAGTAATAAGGTCACAGATGCGAAGCTCCAAACGATTTAGGGAATATGGACGATTAGGTCCATTTGGCCTCACTGAGGTCCAGAGATGCCGCTCATTACGCATCATGCCACTAGTTAGCTGCTCTTCTACCCAAGCCACATAGTGCGCATGATCTAAAAAGAGAGGAACTTGTTCTGGAGTCCTAGGGAATTGAATCCATCGCTGTGAATGGGCACCGGTAGGTTGGCCATCCAAGAAAGGCGAACTAGCACTCAGAGACAGAAATAGAGCTGCTTCGCATCGCACTAACCTCAACGCAGCAAATAGTAGAGATAAATCTTCTATCCCAAGATTGATATGAATACTTGCCGTAACAACTCTTGTGCCATAGGTGGCCTCAATAAGATCGTGATAAGGGTTAGAGGGATCTGAGCGCTCAAATTTTTGGCTATCTCCAAGGCTGAGAGTACTACCAGGTAAAAGTGTCAACTGCTTCGGTATTAACCAATCACGGAGCCTTCTCCTAGGAGCTAAAAGAGCCTCCTTCAATGGGTCATATTCCCTCTCAGGAGCTGTTATATATTCCAAATTGCGATGATCAGGCTCCTTCACAAAGTCATGTAAGTCTTTTGTAGCAGCTGCTGCCACACCCACATGTTCACCGGTAGGAAGGCCGGTAAAGAGTTCCACTTCAAATCCCTTAAGCAGCAAAAGTTTGCTCATGACTTAGGAGAATCAAGACACCCAAGAGCTGTCAACATCCCCCGAGCCTTATTAAGGGTCTCCTTATATTCAGAACTAGGTACTGAATCAGCTACAACTCCTGCTCCAGCCTGAACCTGCATACGCCAACCCCCTTTAGGGTGAGAGGACACAAGCATGGTCCGAATAGTAATCGCTGTATTTAATGCCCCACTGAGATCCATCGAACCATAAACACCTGAATAAGGGCCTCTGGAATCCGGTTCTAACTCATGAATTAGTTGCATAGCCCTAATCTTTGGGGCGCCACTTACTGTGCCGGCTGGGAATGAAGCCATCAATAAATCCCATACATCCTTTCCTCTAGCAAGCAAACCCTCCACTTCACTAACGATATGCATCACATGGGAGTACTTCTCAATCACCATCAGTTCCTTAATCGAAACACTTCCTGGCGCACAAACACGACCAAGGTCATTTCGACCTAAATCAACAAGCATCACGTGTTCTGCCCTTTCTTTAGGATCCGACAAAAGATCTGCTTCTAGCTCTTGATCTGCCTGATCATTAAGTCCCCTAGGCCGAGTTCCTGCAATTGGTCTCAAACTTGCAAGAATTCCATCAACACTAGGCTCGGCCTTAACCATAACCTCCGGACTAGAACCAATCAGTTGCCAATCACCGAAGTCGAAGAAAGCCATATATGGTGAAGGATTAACCATCCTTAAACTTCTATATAACTCAAACGGATGATGTTCAAATCGCGTTTCGAATTTTTGACTCAAGACAAGCTGAAACACATCTCCTGCCGCAATATGTCCTTTGGCGGTTTTAACAGCATTCTCAAAATCAGATTTCAGAAAATTCCGCTTTGTTCTAGGAATAGATACACCTGACGGCTGCCAACGCAATGGACTAATAGGTGGAAGAGGCCTGGACATAAGGCTTTCAAGATTTTTAATTCTCTTGAAAGCACTTTCAAATGCCTGTTCTGGAGACTGACCAAGAGTCAGATCACCATATGCGACTGCTGTAATAAGGCGCTTGACTTGATCGAAGATAAGAATGCTATCCATAAACATCCAAACCCCGTCAGGAGGATCTTGCTCTTTTCGAGGATGGACAGGGACTTTTGGTTCAATCCATTGGATCAGCTCATAACCCCACATTCCATAAAGCTGACCAATAGGAGGAAGGTTAGGAAGTGTGATTGAACGATATGGAGAAAGCCAACGCCGGATTCCTTCAAAAGGATTCCCAGTTAATTCATCCCTTCTCCCATCCCTCCAATTACGCGTTAACAATTCACCTCGAGCAGTAACTGTCCATAAAGGATTGGAAGCTACAACACTCCACCTGCCAAGATTCTCGCCACCTTCGACAGATTCCAATAAGACACCTGGCGGCTGGCCATTACCAACCTTCAACCAAGTAGTCAGCGGAGTCTCTAAATCAGCTGGCCAGCTATAAGCCAGTGGAATGTAATTCGCACCACTGGCAGCTGAATCTAGGAATGAGGCCCGGTTAGAGCTGTGCATGAGTAAATCATCGCAGCCCAAACTTTGGCCTTATAGGAATGAACCAATTGAATGTAATGGTTCAGGATTCGTAGGTGCCCCTACCAGTGAACTTAACGCTAGCTGGATTTGGGTTTTCACCAATTCGGCGAGCGTTGTGATTCACAATCGGGCGACCTTCATTTACCTTCTCAGGGAAAACGCCATCCTTGGGATGAAGATACTCAGTATCGCCACCGGGGAAAATGCGGTAGATCTTGTAATCCTCAATCCTTGGCTTAAAAGTCCTCAGTTGAGTTCCAAGAGCAAGGCATTGCTCCTTACGGGCGAAATACATGAGGTTGTCACCCTCATTCATGATCGCTGCACCACCGGTAGGAAGTTCAAAAGCCTGAGCCTTTGAGCTAGACCATGTGATGGCGTACTTTTCTTCGGTTTCAGCGGAGTTTAGAAGACCACCGGTGCTGCCGATGTTTTGTGGGAGATTGCCTTTCAGCGCTTCTGTCATGGCTGTACTCGAAATCGGCATGCCGTTACAAGTAGAAAGTAGCACCAGCTTTTGTTACCTATGCACCTATTAGTGGTCAACCTTCACACCCGTCAACATTGCGACTGATAAAAAATTCAATCTTTTGCTTCTGCAACAGGGAAAAAAACAGTTAGGGCACTATCACGTCGATGCGCGAGCCGTCCCCCCAAGCTTGCCAGCAAGCGATGCGTAGCAGCTTGACTTAACTGCAGGCTGCCAGTGCTTGGATTCCAACTCAGGACTGGCCCAAGGTCAGAGTTTGCCTCTATCACTTCTGAGTCGTTTTCGTCACAATGAGGGGTTTCACTAAGGATTTGAAGCTTGAGACGTGGACCAGCAGGTCTAAGTTCAAGAGAAAGGGTCCCCCCAGGTTGCAATCCCCTACTACTACGATCTATTAAGCCACCCAACATCATTTCAAGTCTTTCAGAGTCACTAAGAACCTCAGGCAAATCAGGAGTGATATCTATTCGCAGAGTGACTCCACGTCGTTTCAGCTGCTGACTCCATCCTGGATGCAACATCTCGAGCATTCTTCCAAGATTGGTACTTGCCAACCTTGATTTTGAAGGTTGCTGACGTTGTAGTTCAGCAGCATTAAAAATCAATCCGAATCTATCTATTTGTTCCGTACACTCTGAGTCAATCTGGTTAAGCCTACTCACCACTACTTCTGGGAGATCATTTCGGCGAAGTAGTGATCGAATAAGAGTCCGAATAGTTGCAAGTGGTGTGCGGACCTCATGAGTAAGGGCTTCTAACAAGGTGATCTCGCCAATTGTTTCCTTAGCGGTTTGTTCAAAAATTGGTTTATCAGGAAGAGTATTTAAAGCAAGACTTGGAGCCAATCCAGCAAGCCTTTGGGAAAGAAGGGGCCAAAAAGCCTGCTCTAGTCCATGATCACTTCTTAAAGGGCCTAAATCAGCTAAAGCCTTGCGAATCTCTGATGACTCTTGACTGTCCTCAGTATTTAGCCTCAAATGCAAAATCTTTAATAGATCTCCCAAAGTTTCTGGATCAGTTCTAATGAGAAGATTTCTGTGCCCTGGTTGACCTTGCAGCGCCAAGGCGACCTGAACTTCAGGGGTGATAATTATCAACAAAGGATCGTTACCATCCTCTTCAAGCAATGGGAGACGTTTATAGAGATTTATGCCTGAGTCGTTTTGCTCATGAATTGACCTAACTTGACTAGAAGGGAGCAAACCTACCTGAGGCCATTGCAGGCTATCTAATTCATCAGGGGCCCAAACCCAACCTTGCAACCGGTTAAGCAATCTCGGCTCATAAAGTGCTGGCAAAGGGGATGCAAGCCATAGCCCCCTACTTAGATTCATTGGGAGCAAAATATCTTCCTGCAAGGTTTCAAGTGCTGCCCACCAAAGTCTTCTAACTATTGGCTCGTCAACCCTGCCAAATGGAACACCCTCAGCCATTCGCTGCTGAATATGGCGTATATAAATTGATTGACTCACCAATTTCGACTAGGAGTAGGAGAGCGCCTTGCGACCGAAACACAAAGACCTAGCGCCATAAAGCTAACTATCAACGCAGTACGTCCATAACTCATAAATGGAAGGGGGATTCCAGTGACTGGACCCAGGCCAATAGTCATAAAGACATTCACTACAACTTGAAAACAAAGCATCGCTGCAACACCAATAACAACTAAAGACTCAAAATCAGTACGAGCTTGATTTGCCACTTTAAGAAGCCGAAGTATTAGCAAAAAGAATCCAAATACAATCAATATGGTCCCCAGAAACCCTGTTTCCTCTCCTAATGCACTGAAAATAAAATCAGTATGTTGCTCAGGAATAAAACGGAGCTTAGTTAATTGACCTTGAAGTAATCCAGTTCCTAATAATCCGCCAGATCCAATTCCTACTGTGCTCTGAAGCAAGTGATACCCCCCACCTAGAGGATCTTTAGCTGGATCAAGAAATAAAACCAATCGATCCCTCTGATAATCCTTCAACGCATTAATCCATAACCAAGGAGTGGTCCATGCAATAACACCATGAAAAACCATAGTTCCTAAAGTCGAAATCCGTTTTCTAGGCAACGAGCGATAAGCTAAAAATCCCATAAGAGGAATCCAAATCCAGAGAGCCCATTGCAATATTCCCGCCAAAACAATTGAAACCAATGCAGAAAGAAGAAGTAAACCCCACTCCAAAGGCATTCCTGCCCAGTAAAGCATTATCAATAGCAAAGCACCAAATACAAGGGAAGTACCTAAGTCAGGTTGGATAAAAACCAACACCCATGGCAAAAGAATTACAGCTAAAGGCTTCAGAAGATTTATGGGATGTTCAATTCTGTGACGTTCCAAAACTGCAGCAAGTAAAAGAATTGCTGTTATTTTTGCGAACTCGGAAGGTTGAATATTTAATCCACCAATACTTAGCCATCTTTGTGCACCTAAAGCCGAGGTACCTATAAATCTTACCGCCATCAGGCTCAACACAGTAGTACAATAGAGAGGTATTAAAAATGGTCGAATTCTCGCCAAAGGTAATTGCGCTAATCCCATTGCAATTACAAATCCTATGAAAGCAGTTACCCAGTGTTGATACCAGTCAGCATAATCAGCCTGACGTTGCGTACTCGCAATCAAAAGTCCAGATACAAAAACCATTAAGAAAGGAACACCCCATAAAACGAGATCAAGGTTCTTCCACTTTCTCCTAAAACGACCAGTCCTACGCAACAAACTAGTATTGGGGTTTAAATCAAATAATGAGTGCATATCTAAGTTTTTTTAGATATATTTTCCAGAACACTTTTAGACAAGCTGAGAAAAGCCTTTGCACTTAAAGAGTCAGGGAGTTTATACACTATTGGACTGCCTTCATTGCAACCTTCTTGCAATGGCATTTCCATAGGAATCTGAGCCAGAAGAGGTACGGAATTTTCTTTAGCAAGTTGATTTCCTCCTCCAGATCCAAATAAGGCATACCTACGATCTGGTTGATCTGGCGGAATAAATGCAGACATGTTTTCCACAACACCAAGAACCGGCACATTCATTTGCTTAAACATTGCCAATCCTCTTCGCGCATCCTGAAGAGAAACGATTTGGGGGGTAGTAACAATAACCACACCTGCCATTGGCACAGCCTGAGCAAGCGACAGTTGTGCGTCACCTGTTCCAGGTGGCAAGTCAACCACCAATACATCACGTTCTCCCCAAGCAGCCTGATATAAAAATTGCCTAATAATTCCATTTAACATTGGTCCTCGCCAAATAACTGGTTGATGGTCATCAATAAGTAGACCCATCGAAACCATTCCAACCCCACAAATCTCAATTGGGATAATTTGTTGACCTGAATCACTCTTAATAACTTCAGGTGTACGATCTGCCACTCCAAGCATGATTGGAATGTTTGGCCCATAAATATCAGCATCAAGAAGACCAACCTTCAAACCTTGCTTGGCCATGGCACATGCAAGATTCACCGCAACCGTACTTTTACCAACTCCTCCTTTACCACTACTAACAGCAATAACTTGACGAACCCCTTCAATAGGCTGAAGTGAACCAGTTTGGCCATGGCCAGCTTGTCCTATATCCCCGTCACTAGGAGGATTCCCCACTTCAATCTGCACCTCATCAATTCCATCTAACTCCTTAAGAAATTGCCGAGTTTCTTGAACGATCCGATCTCTTTGACTATTTGCAAAATTAGGCAAGTTCATTCTCACCAAAGCTTTAGGAGGATCAACTCGCACTTGATCAAGCCAGCCAAGTTCCACAACTGAACGACCACTTCCAGAGTCTTTAATCCGATCTAGAGCGATAGTCGCCTCCTCGACAGTAATCATGCCTTCTACTCAGGTGTGATGGATCCTAGGCGCGAAGGCGTATAGCGTAGTCTCAACAAAGCAGAAAAATTTTTCTTTAATTTAAAAAAGCCAAATCATCCTTAAGAGGTTTTTAAATTTCAGTTTAATTTCATGGCCAATTCAAAAATACTTCTTCTCGCAAAAGCAATTGTGTGAGTAATCAACCTATGACAACGAATCCAAAAAACATCTCCTTGCCACCTAAAAGTTCTAGAGAGAGAGCTCGCGGACTAGTGCTGGAGCTGCAAGAGGAGATCTGTAATGGCTTAGAGGCTCTTGATGGTGAAGGGCGGTTCAAAGAAGAGTCTTGGGAGCGCCCTGAAGGAGGTGGCGGGAAGTCTCGAGTAATGCAAGAAGGGCAAATCTTTGAACAAGCTGGCGTCAACTTCTCAGAAGTTCATGGGAAAGAATTGCCACCTTCAATAATTAATCAAAGACCAGAAGCCAAAGGACATGCTTGGTTTGCCACAGGCACCTCTATGGTGCTTCATCCCCTCAATCCATATCACCCAACAGTTCATCTTAATTATCGGTATTTCGAAGCTGGTCCAGTCTGGTGGTTTGGAGGTGGGGCTGACCTAACCCCTTACTATCCCTACCTAGAAGACGCTCGTCACTTTCACCAAGTTCATAAACAGGCTTGTGACGCTATTAGTCCTCAACTGCACAAAGTTTTCAAGCCATGGTGCGATGAATACTTTTTTCTGAAACATCGTCAAGAAACAAGAGGCATAGGAGGAATTTTTTACGACTATCAAGATGGTTCCGGCTCACTCTATAAAGGACAAAACCCTGATAGCAATGCTGCAGCAATATCAGAAAAACTAGGACCACAACCTCAAACCTGGGAACAACTTTTCGCGTTAGCTAAATCTTGTGGTCAAGCATTCCTACCTGCCTATAGCCCAATCATTGAAAAACGAAGAAATCACAAATTTGGAGAACGTGAAAGAAACTTTCAGCTTTATAGAAGAGGTAGATATGTGGAATTCAACCTTGTTTGGGACAGAGGCACAATTTTTGGATTACAAACCAATGGGAGAACAGAGTCAATATTAATGTCATTACCCCCTTTAGCACGTTGGGAATATGGGTATGCAGCAGAACCAAATTCCAGAGAAGCACTATTAACTGAGCTCTTTACTAAGCCTCAAGATTGGTTGACAGATAAAAGCCTTGAAGGGGAATGCCTCCCATTCAAGGCAATTGATTAAATGCTTTTACCCTCTTACACCAATAATTAATGCCTGAACTATTCGACTTGCAATTGTAGTTATCGTTGCCTTTCTGGAACTAATGTCCCGAAGGCTATCTTCAAGTTTTCCTTCAAGTTTGCCTATCTCAAGAATTCTAATTTCTCGTCTTGGCCCACCAAGCCCTCCCCTAAAGAAAAGCGGATATCGGCCAAAAGCTTGTGCCAAACTTTCATCCACTTTATTTAAATTGCGTGAGAGTGCTGGAATCAAACCAGATCCAAATCCATATTCACCATAAGAATCAAAATGAATCTCAAGTGAATAGCCACCTTCTCTTGCATGTCTAGCACCCTTAGACCAATTAGTTCTTTCATCATTACCATCAACAATATTTCGAATGCCAGGTTCATAAGCAAAAATATTTAGCCCTCTTTTCTTACCAATCTCTACTACAGCATCTCTTATTTTTAAATTCCAAAAAAGCTCATCACTCATAGATTCATCCATTGGTGAAGCACCTCTCAAATCAACAGCTGCTCCAGCAGTACCTGCCCCTGCAATACCCTGTGAATCAGCATGGCCAGCCATCACCAAAATTGATAAAGATGGAGACACTTTGTGGTGTCCTTCCCAATAAGTTTTAAGGCCAGACTGCTTATTAATAAAACTCTCTAATTCAACCGGAGTGAAAGTCCTGGCAACCGTAGAACAACAAAAAACACTTACACAACCAGAGAACCAAATAATTAAAACTGGAGCAAGCAAAAATCTTCTGATTTCCATCAATCAAATTGGAGAAGAAAGAAGCGAACCGTCACTAGCTAAAGCCAAACTTTTCGCCAGCTCAAGTTCCATAGCAATTAGCTCATCTCGATGGGCCCTAAGTCGCAAAGTGCTTCCTTTCTTATCTGAAGAGTTGATCAAACGAAGCTCAACAAACTCCAACCTAGTTGCCCGTCGACGATATACCAATGCTGCTGCAGGGCCACAGATAAACGCCAAAATCAATGGCCACCAGCCGAGTGCTGGATCCAGTTGACGTAATACCAAGCCCAAGGATCCCCCACCAAGCCCACCGAGTATTGATAACAAAACAGCTAATGGAAGACTAGAGCTAACACTGCCTTGAAAACGTAACCATTGTCTGTCAGCGTCTCCAGCATCCCTTCGCCACCCCCTTGCTTCGAGCCAATTACTAATACCATTCAACACCTCTAAAGGAGGCAAAGATGAATGGACTTCGACATCTGTGGTGCGATCTTTGCTCGCCGCTCTCAAGAAGAACACCAACCCAACTGCCAAAAGAAGTGTCAATAAAAGTGTCGAGGAAAAAATCGATTGCATCTAGGAGTAATTACAAGGATGCTTACCAACCTGTTCTAGGACTTTTATGAGCTCTAATCTCTTAAATTCGTCTTTTAATCTGCATTCATAAACTCTTTTAAGTTCTTGACTTCATCTGGGGATGAGCCTTCAACCTTCAAAATTGATAGATCCTGAATAAAAAACCTCTTTTCTTATAATGAATTCTAGTTAAGCGAGTTGAAATACCTCTCATAGTGTTATGGCCATAGAGCTTTACTAATCACCATAAACTAGTCCGTATGAACAACTTTTCTTCAGCTACCCCATCAAGTTTCGCAGTTTTCGACGAAGATATTTCTGCAGATTATTTAAAGCGTCTTACAAAAGCAAAGGAACTAGCCATTGATACTGAAGCCATGGGGCTAATTCATGGGCGTGATCGTTTATGCCTCGTGCAAATTTGTGACGAAGAAGACAACGTTGTATGTATAAGGATTCGGCTTGGTCAAACTTCTGCCCCGAAGTTGCAAGCATTACTGGAAAATCCTGAAATTGAAAAAGTTTTTCATTTTGCTCGCTTTGATGTCGCTGCACTATCAGCTGGCCTAGGAATTCAAGTTAACCCCATCTTTTGCACCAAAATAGCAAGCAAACTTGGTCGCACATATAGCCCACGCCATGGGCTCAAAGAAGTCGTTCTAGAACTAGTAGGGGTAGAGCTCGATAAGCGTGCCCAAAGTAGTGATTGGGGTCGAGTGGATGAGCTGACTGAAGCTCAACTAGCTTACGCAGCCAATGATGCTCGTTACCTACTCCAAGCAAAACATCAACTCGAAAGCATGCTGCAACGAGAAGGCCGCTGGCAACTAGCCCAACGATGTTTTAGTTGTATACCAGTTATGTCTGAATTGGATCGGCTCAAATTCACGCAAATATTTGAGCATTGAGTCAAATACTGCTGTTCAATCTTCAACCATAAAATTTTCTTCTTCTGCCAATGCAGCCAATAATTGATCAAATTGAACAGCGACAGCGTCTTCTCCCTTCTGAGGAAGAGAACGGGCCTGCTCTAGCAAACGTTCTGCAATAGCTTTACGTGCAGACAAGTCTCTAATCCCATCTCTAGCAGCTACTAACTCAACTTTTCTTCTTGCTGAAGCAATGCTGATAGATAGGCATGAAGCCAACTGAGCACATATTTTTAAATATGAATGATCTTCAATAGCCGCCATAAACCAGTGCTTTAAAAGTTCAGTATCCATCTTTTAGGACAAAATCTCAAAAAAGCTCTATTCCACAAACAAACTAGAAAAAACTAACGCTCCTAAAGATGCACTCCCTCCAGGGGGCCCCATTCTTTTGACTCCAATACAGCCAACTCTTTGACACAGCTCTGGATCTTTGAGTAGCAAATGTAGCCTCCGGGCTAGCACTGATCCAGTTTTGCAAGGCAATACGGCACCACCCAAAAGGCGGCTTTGACGAAATGCAAAGCTCCACTTGAACTGTGGGCCATCCCCAGGCAAAGACAGTACAGGGATACCAAGTCCAACCAATTGCTCAGTAGCAGTACCTGCATTGGCTAGACCTATCTCAGCCCAGTCTGCCCAGCGAAAAAATTGTCCAGGTCCTAAAAAGATCTTGTTAGTGCCTTTCACCCAACAAGCCTGTGATCCAAGAAGGTCATTGGAAGCCGGAGAGGGGCAATATCCCAAAGCCTTTAATCCAGATTCGAGTTGCTCCACACTTGGTTCAGCGCCAAGAGCAACTAACAAAGCAAGCGAGCTTTCACCCTCTAAATCGTCAACAGCTGAAAGAAGACGTTGGAAATTGATTCCTGCTTCAGGCATTCGGCTGCCACAAAGCAATAACAAACAGCGAAAAGCCTCTAATGAAGCAGGGAGAGGATTTCTCACAAATCCATCCATCATCGGATTGCCAGGGGAACAAGCATGAACGCCATGGCGCCTCAAACCTCTCGCTGTCAAGTGATCCCTAACTGCAACGGCCTTGCATCGTGATGATTTCATGAGAGCAAATTCCCATGGGTCCCATTCAGTACCTTTTAAAGAGTGGTAGTAATCGCTCCATGCAAAACCTGGGCCACTCCTCCATGTGTAGTCACTCTTGGGAGTCCCAATAAAGGCAAAAGGAGACCCACTAATCCAAGCGAAAAGCAACGGTAAAAGGTCACCAACAGCAAGAATCACTCGACCATTACGAGCGGCCAACAATACACATTGGAATTGTTCCCAACTTATTTTTAGTAATCCCGCTGAGATATCAGCCCAAAAGCCACTAATGCTTTGATTTATGAATCCACCACTTGGCAAGCGTCGAGCAGGCCCAACTCGGTGCAACCATCCTTCCGAAATAGCCTTTTCAAAAGCCTTCCCCTCTCCAACCAAAGGCAGAACCTCAATAGAAAGCCTTGGCATAAGCTTGTGCAGAACCTCTAAAACACGCAATGCAATCAAGTCCTCTCCATGCCCATTAGGAACAACAAGCATTGCTTGAGTAGCGTGACTGATACGATCCGCACAAGGAGATTCAATTTCCCATTCGGCGGCATGGCCAAGTGGTAAGGCAGAGGATTGCAAATCCTTTATCCCCAGTTCGAATCTGGGTGCCGCCTTCCTTACCTTCTTCCCTCCAATTCCTGTAATCAATTGCAGGAACTCAATTATTAAGTCTCTCTTCCTCATTCTTTTCGCCATCTATAACGGTAGGAAAGCGGTAGGAAAGTCTGATATCTAGTGCGACGATGCCAGATATACATTCATTTTCCTACCTCATGCATAGCAATGCAATTTCTCATGGGCATATTTTCTGCGTGGGTGCAGTTAGTTAGATAAAAGTTTGAGCGTCTGAGTTTGATGTTTAGTGAGAGGCCAGTATTAGTTCAACAAGTTGGGATTTGTTCTTGCTGGAAAGGCGTTTAACACCAACCAGCATTGCTTTTAACTCTTTGACTATTTTCTTCTCAAGTGAGATTCGAGGATTGATAAAAATTCCTTTGGTGGGAATTGAAAGTAAAACCTAAATGGATTCGAAGATTGCAATACCGACTACGACGAAATAGAGAACACCGCAATCGAAGGCGTTGTTGTTCATAAATAAAAGATTTGGTTGGAGTGAGTTCCAAACTCAGACGCTCCAACACTCATCTTTTAGCGTTCCAGAAATCGAACGCTTTCTGGAACGCTTATTTTATGCTTTAACTCTTTATTGACGATAGGTTCATTCCAGGAGTAGACCGGAACTACGACACTCCTCACGCAAGTTTGTCGGTATGGGCACTGCTCGATGAGGGCGCCTTTTTTCATACTGTTGGTCAATCCATCCATATGATCTAGATGCTCTAGATGGATTGCTTTCCGGAAACCCTTTATGCAAGAAATCAATAATGCAGAAGATTTC
>QCJM01000006.1 GCA_003216035.1 Prochlorococcus sp. AG-409-B13 | reverse complement strand
TTCAAAACGACCCAATTTCTTAAGCGGAATTTTGGAACTTTATTGAAAATCTGAACAGATGCCTCTTGCGAGGACATAATGCACCAAACCTCAATGCTTAAACCTGAAAATGGAGCTGGGTAGCGGAAACAAATTCGGGCTAATGAAAGTCGATGGGATACATCCCAGCCAATCAGCCCGAATTGAGGTAATAGGTGTCGGAGGCGGAGGCAGTAATGCTGTCAACCGCATGATTGCAAGCGACCTAGACGGCGTCGCTTATAGGGTTTTAAATACCGACGCTCAGGCCTTGCTTCAGTCTGCGGCGCAAAATCGCATACAACTTGGCCAGACCCTCACAAGAGGGCTAGGAGCGGGAGGGAATCCAAGTATTGGTGAGAAAGCAGCTGAAGAATCTCGTGCAGACCTTCAACAAGTCTTACAGGGCTCTGACCTGGTCTTCATCGCTGCAGGGATGGGCGGAGGAACAGGTACAGGTGCCGCCCCAGTAGTTGCAGAAGTTGCCAAAGAAAGTGGCGCCCTAACTGTAGGTATCGTCACAAAACCTTTCGGATTCGAAGGTCGAAGACGAATGCGTCAAGCAGATGAAGGGATAGCTCGACTTGCAGAAAACGTTGACACCTTAATTGTCATTCCAAATGATCGTCTAAAAGATGTGATTGCAGGAGCACCTCTGCAAGAAGCTTTCCGCAATGCGGACGATGTTCTCAGAATGGGTGTCAAAGGTATTAGCGACATCATTACCTGCCCTGGCCTTGTAAATGTTGATTTTGCTGACGTTCGATCTGTAATGACAGAAGCTGGCACAGCACTTCTTGGGATAGGCCTAGGCTCAGGGAGATCAAGAGCATTAGAAGCAGCTCAAGCAGCTATTAGCAGCCCTCTTCTAGAAGCTGCACGAATTGATGGTGCCAAAGGATGTGTTATTAACATCTCTGGTGGCAAAGACATGACACTTGAAGACATGACTTCCGCATCAGAAGTTATTTATGACGTAGTAGACCCAGAAGCGAACATCATCGTTGGTGCAGTAGTTGATGAAAAACTTGAAGGGGAAATTCAAGTCACTGTTATTGCCACAGGCTTTGAAAGTAAACAGCCTTATCGAAACCAGAGATCCAGGAACAAACTCTCAAATCAGTCTCTATATAATCAATCCGAAGTGAAAGAACCTGGTGCGAGTATTCCTGAGTTCTTACGGTTAAGACAGATTCGAAAAGACGTAGACAACTGACTCTTAATATTTAGGTGACCCGGAATCCACGCCTGCTCCAAGCATCCCTTTTGGCTGCTACCTTCCGGTCCTGACCAGGTTTAGGCGTCGGGGCCGCATGGGTCCGAGTCAATTAAATTCTAGCAATGGACCCCAAAGCCTTTATAGGCAAATGCTCCCAGCAGAATTAATCCGATTCAAGCAAAAAGGCCAATCAATCACCATCCTGACAGCTTGGGATAGCCTTTCATCATCCATTGTTGAAGAGGCAGGAGCGGATGTTGTCCTTGTAGGAGATTCATTAGGCATGGTGGTGCTTGGCCATGCCACTACCCTCCCGGTCACCTTGGAGGAAATGTTGCACCATACTCAGGCTGTAGGGAGGGGTTTCACCCTTCCTCTCGCTCAACAGCCTCTGGTGGTGTGTGATCTCCCATTTCTCAGTTATCAATGCGGAGAAGACAAGGCAGTCGCAGCAGCAGGGAAGTTGCTAAAACATTCCTGCGCATCCGCGGTAAAGCTCGAGGGGGCAGAGCCAGAGATACTTAAAGTTATTGGACGTTTAATAAGAATGGGTATTCCAGTTATGGGGCATCTGGGACTAACGCCCCAGGCAGTTCATCGCCTGGGATACAAGCGACAGGCTCAAGACCCTTTAAGCCAAGAAAAAGTAATTTCTCAAGCACTTCAACTAGAGCAACTTGGTTGTTTCGCAATTGTGCTTGAACATGTACCTGAGGTGCTTACTAGTCGACTAAGAAAAAAATTAGCAATCCCATTAATAGGGATAGGTGCCGGAGAGGATTGTGATGGTCAAGTCCGTGTAACGGCAGATTTACTAGGGCTTTCTAAAAAACAACCCTCCTTCATACAAGCATTGGTCCCTGGTCGCCAACTTTGTGTGGAAGCTCTTCAAGACTGGATAAAGCAGCAACATCAGAAGGGAGAGATTCCCACCAAAGCAATATCTCAACAAGAACTTGATTGCTGATTTCCATACCTAGCGGATCACTTAGCTGAACTCTTTGTCCACGACTTTTTAACCAACCAGCATCAATAAAATTCTGCAATCGCATTTTCAATGCACTCAAATATACTTCACATTGCTTATCATCCCAGCCCCAACTCCTAGCTATCGCATATAGATCAACTCCTTCTCTACGACGCAAACCAACAATCAGCTGTTCATCAACACTTATAGGCATCCAATTCCTTTCCAACAAAGAAGAATCAATGGCTCCAGTCTCTTGATTTTCAATCCAACACTTATAAGCAGCTCTTGTTCTTGGACGAGCGAATCGCTTCCCCCATGGCGCACTAGTTGCACCCTGTCCAAACCCCCACCAACCTCCACCACTCCAATAAACACGATTATGCCGAGAAGCATGACCGGGCAAAGCGTAATTAGAAATCTCGTAACGACCAAATCCAACCTCACGTAACTTAGAACTTGTAAGCCTCATAATTTCTGCAGCCAAATCCTCATCAGGCAAGTTCAATTCACCACGATAATTTCGTAAAGCAAATACTGTTCCTGACTCTATAGATAAATCATAAATAGATAAATGTGGAGCACCTGTATCAATAGCTTGAGAAAGCTGTCTATCCCATTCCCCCAGTTTCTGACCAGGTAAATTTTGTATTAGATCAAGACTCCAACTTGTGAGATCCCCAGCATTCGTAGCCTGAGCCAACCAATCACAGGCAACTAGCAAATGATGAGACCGATGCCTTCTCCCTAATTGTTCTAGAACTCCATCATCAAAGCTCTGTCCACCTAAACTAATTCTGTTAACCCCAACAGCAAGGTAACCCTCAAGATCTGATTGATCAAAGCTAGCAGGATCAATTTCAAGAGTCACCTCCAATCCATATTGAAATCCAAAAGTATTTTGAAGGCGTAACAATAACGATTGGATTTGATAAGGAGTTAGCAAAGAAGGAGTACCTCCTCCTATGTAAACCGTTGCCAAAGGTGGGCCTTTTGGAACAAGCTCTATTTCGCGATGCAACAGTCTTAAATAGGACTTTATGGATTGACTACCAGGTCCTTTATCCCCGTCAGCTCGATCACCTAATGGCACTACAGCAAAATCACAATAGAAACAACGTCTATGGCAAAAAGGAATATGTACATAAGCACTTCGAGGTGGGCTCAATGAATGAAAATTTCTCAAGAGTTCTTACTCCAAGGTGCGGACATCTTCCAGAGCCAAGGTCCTAAAGATGGAGCATGCTGAGTGAGAAAGGAGCGAGGAACCAGAACCTAAGCCAATGGTTGACCCTCTCATCCTGGTGCTATTTCTTTTCTCAGGGGCTTTCATTGGCTGGCTGGGAGTTGATCTTCTGCCAAAGAATGTTCTGGAGCAAGCATCCAATATCGAAGGTCTCAGATTTGTCCTTGGGGGCTTCGGAGCTTTCATTGGTCTATTAGCAGGATTCTTTTTCCAGCAGCTAAGGAAAAGGCTTCTAAAACAAATTCGGACGGTACCTACCGACCTATTAATTAGTAGAGCAGTTGGGCTAATTCTTGGCCTTCTAGTAGCCAATCTTCTTCTGGCCCCAGTTTTATTACTACCACTTCCATGGGAAGTGGTAGTAATAAAACCATTTGCCGCAGTAGTCAGCAATGTCTTTTTTGGCGTTCTTGGTTACAACTTGGCTGAAGTCCATGGTCGCACTCTGCTACGTCTTTTCAATCCAAATAGCACAGAAGCGCTATTAGTAGCAGAAGGAATTCTCACACCAGCAACAGCAAAAATCTTAGATACAAGTGTGATAATTGATGGGCGTATTCAGGGATTACTCTCTTGCGGTCTTCTTGAAGGGCAAGTAATTGTTGCTCAGACGGTTATTGACGAGCTGCAACAACTAGCCGATTCGAGCAATTCAGAGAAAAGAGCAAAGGGTAGACGAGGGCTTAAATTGTTAACAGAGTTACGTGATACCTATGGAAGAAGGCTGGTTATAAATAGTACAAAATACGAAGGCAATGGAACCGATGATCGCCTACTTCAGCTAACAGAGGATACTGGAGGCACACTTATTACCTCTGACTACAACTTATCTCAAATAGCTATAGTTAAAGAATTAAAAATATTAAACCTTAGTGAATTAGTAATTGCCTTAAGGCCTGATGTACAGCCTGGAGAGCAACTAAATCTCAAAATTGTTCGCGAAGGCAAAGAAGAGAGCCAAGGGGTTGGATACCTTGACGATGGAACGATGGTTGTAATCGAAGGAGCAAAAGAAGCAATTGGTCAACGCAAGGCAGTTGTTATCACAGGAGCGTTGCAGACTTCTACTGGTCGCATGATTTTCGGAAAGCTTGAAAAAGATCAAACTCCCAATAAAACAAGCAAAACCAAAGAGCACCCAACGACCAACAACCCCCGCTAGGCTCCAAATCCTTATAGTTTTTTTTCTGCGATGACGGTGTCCGCTCCCTACTACAGCGACTCATCCGTGATGCGCACACCCCCGCCTGACCTGCCATCACTATTGCTAAAGGAAAGGATCGTCTACTTGGGTCTGCCTCTGTTCTCTGATGACGATGCAAAAAGACAGCTCGGCATGGACGTAACTGAGTTAATAATTGCTCAACTGCTTTATCTAGAGTTCGACAATGCAGAGAAGCCAATCTACTTCTATATCAATTCAACAGGCACAAGCTGGTACACAGGAGATGCCATAGGGTTTGAAACAGAAGCCTTCGCTATTTGTGACACTCTTAGTTACATCAAGCCACCTGTTCATACAATTTGCATTGGCCAAGCAATGGGTACAGCCGCTGTAATTCTCTCCGCAGGAACAAAAGGCCAGAGAGCAGCCCTTCCTCACTCATCAATTGTGCTTCACCAACCCAGAAGTGGAGCGAGAGGACAAGCTACAGACATACAAATCCGAGCCAAAGAAGTAATCCACAATAAGCATGCCATGCTTGAAATTCTGTCTAAAAATACAGGTCGCAGCATTGAACAACTCTCAAAAGATTCTGATCGAATGAGCTATCTAAACCCTGAAGAAGCAGTCCAATATGGACTCATTGACCGAGTACTAACCAGTAGAAAGGATCCGGAAAACTCATCTTCTCTAAGTTGAGTTTCCATAAGTAAAATTGGCTCTTCAAGGCCAAATCACTTCCAATCAAAACCCTTTATTTTCTCTAAATTCCACTTACTTAATCTCATCATGCCAATAGGTACCCCAAGTGTTCCTTACCGTCTTCCTGGAAGTCAATTGGAACGGTGGGTTGATATTTACACAAGACTTGGAGCAGAAAGAATCTTATTCTTAGGCCAAGAGGTTAATGACGGTGTTGCTAACAGTCTTGTGGCCCAAATGCTCTATCTGGATTCCGAAGACAGCACAAAACCAATATTTCTCTACATAAATAGCCCAGGCGGATCAGTAACTGCAGGCCTAGCTATCTACGACACTATGAAATATGTGAAAAGTGATGTGGTAACAATTTGTGTGGGACTAGCTGCATCAATGGGAGCATTCCTTCTCGCTGCTGGGACCAAGACCAAGCGTCTTGCGTTACCTCACAGTCGAATAATGATCCACCAACCTCTTGGAGGTACCGCTCAAAGACAAGCAAGTGATATTGAAATCGAAGCCCGAGAGATCCTTCGGATTAAAGGAATGCTTAATCAATCATTAGCCGAAATGACTGGCCAAACATCTGAGAAAGTCGAGAAAGACACTGATCGCGACTATTTCTTAAGCGCACATGAAGCCAAGGAATATGGATTGATCGACAGAGTGATCTCCCACCCCAATGAAGCTTAATTACAACTAATAATTCAAAAAAGCTTATGTACATGCCTAATGCAAGGGTAAAAACTCCCCTTAAGTCCTAAGGCCCAATTTGATTAGAACCAAATTTAAAAAATTCTGAATTCACCTAATCTCCTCCTTATATAGGCCTCCCTTGCTTAAGCTCTGGCCTAAGCCCGCAATGCAATACGCACCCTAATGGCCAAGCTCTTCTACGACTCTGATGCTGATCTCAGCCTGCTCAAAGAAAAAACAATTGCAGTAATAGGCTACGGCTCTCAAGGCCATGCCCACGCACTTAACCTCAAAGACAGTGGAATAAAGGTTGTAATAGGCCTTTATGAAGGAAGCAGGTCTTCTAGCAAAGCAGTCTCAGATGGACTTGAAGTACTCACTGTTGCCGAAGCATCTGCCAAAGCTGACTGGATCATGGTCCTATTGCCAGATGAATTTCAAAAAGATGTTTACGCAAATGAAATTTCACCAAACTTAAAACCAGGGAAGGTACTTAGCTTCGCGCATGGATTCAATATTCGTTTTGGGCTAATCAATCCTCCTTCATCTGTGGATGTTGTAATGATTGCTCCTAAAGGGCCAGGCCACACAGTTCGATGGGAGTACCAAAATGGCCAAGGAGTTCCAGCATTATTCGCTATTGAACAAGACGCCTCAGGCAAAGCTAGAGACTTAGCGATGGCTTACGCAAAAGGCATAGGGAGTACCCGTGCAGGAATACTTGAAACCAACTTCAAAGAAGAAACAGAAACTGACCTCTTTGGGGAGCAGGCAGTTTTATGTGGAGGCTTATCTGAACTAGTAAAAGCAGGCTTCGAAACACTTGTAGAAGCTGGATATCAGCCTGAGCTCGCCTATTTCGAATGTCTTCATGAAGTAAAGCTAATAGTTGATCTAATGGTTAAAGGAGGGCTTACTGCAATGAGAGATTCAATTTCAAATACAGCTGAATATGGGGACTACGTAAGTGGGCCGAGACTAATCACCTCAGATACAAAAGCTGAGATGAAAAGAATCCTTTCCGAGATACAGGACGGTAGTTTTGCAAAAAACTTTGTAGCCGAATGCGAAGCAGGTAAGCCAGAGATGAAAAGGATTCGCGATCGAGATGCAGAGCTGCCTATTGAACAAGTCGGTAAGGGTCTTCGAGCAATGTTTAGCTGGCTGAAAACAGACTAAATTTGTTCTTCACACTTTTAATTGCAGCCGCATTACTAGACCTTGTTGTGGGTGACCCACGCTGGTCACCTCATCCAGTTGAACTAATGGGAAAACTCATTCAGATTCTTCGAGAGTGTGTCGAATCAATTGCAGGTGAAAATACTTTCGCGTTGAAATTTGGAGGGTTATTAATCACTTCCTTACTCCTTATTTTTAGCGTAGGTAGTGGTTGGCTTTTAGAACATCTAGTTTTAAAAGAAACACTATTACCGCAAGGATTAGGTTTATCAATACTCCTCTTAGGACTAGGGAGCTGCCTTGCTTCAGGTAGTCTTAACCTCGCTGTCAAAGTTGTATTGGAAACACTCCCGCGAGGAGTAAACAACAACAAGTTATCCAAAGCCCGCAAAAACCTAAGCGAAATAGTTGGTAGAGATACCGATGATTTAAATCAAGCTGAAATACTTAGAGCTGCTGCTGAGACAGCAAGCGAGAACTCTGTAGATGGAATATTTGCTCCTCTCTTCTGGATGGCCATAGGAGCAACAATCTGGCAACACAACCCACAACTTCCAGGACCATTAGCCCTCGGATGGGGATACAAGGCATCTAGCACAATCGACTCAATGATTGGCTATAAACATGGCCGCTTAAGATGGATAGGAGCATCCGGAGCCCGTCTAGACGATGTACTTACATGGTTCCCTTGCAGACTAGTAGTTTTAACCCTGCCTCTTATAACTAAGCCTTCAAAGTTTCCGTCAATCATCAGAGCAGCATGGCAAGAAGGTTCTAAAGATACTTCCCCAAACTCAGGGCTTTCAGAAGCAATATTTGCACACTGTCTCAATATAAAAATGGGTGGTCAAAATACTTACCAAGGAACTTACATAACAAAACCTACTCTCTCAGCAGATTCACCCGAGGCAACCAAACAAGGAGTCGAGAGATTATTGCAACTAATCCTAAAACTTGAAGCAACTTGGTTAATATCAATAGCAATTTTTGGGCTTATCATTTACCCAAGATTCTCTCAATAAGCACCACGATCCATAGGCAGAAGAAGGACTCCAAAAGTAAGTAAAATAATCTCAATATCTAATATAAAAGAACGTCCTCTTGCGTAGGAAACGTCTAGTTTTACTCTCTTAGCATAACTCAAATTATTGCGACCACTTACTTGCCAAAGTCCTGTCAAGCCAGGCCTAACAGAAAAGACTTCCTCCATAAATTCCCCGTAACGCTGCAGCTCTTTCTCAACTATTGGCCTGGGTCCAACTAAACTCATCTGTCCCCGTAATACATTAAAGAATTGGGGAAGTTCATCAAGGCTAGACCTCCTCAAGAATTTACCAATAATGGTAACTCTTGGATCTTTTCTTAGCTTAAAATCACGTTCAAATTCCTCCTTCATTGCAGGGGAACTTGCAAGAACATTTGTCAGCTTATCGTCAGCATCTATAGTCATTGTCCGAAACTTAATGCAGCCAAAACGACTAAAATTACGGCCTACTCTTTCTTGTACATAAAAAACGGGACCTGGAGAGGTTAACTTAACCAAAAAAGCGATAAATAAGAAGAGAGGCCAGCAAGTCACTAGAACCAGCAAAGAGAAAATCACATCTCCAGCTCTCTTCAAAGATCTTCCTGCTCGACTCTGCTGACGAATTAAATCGTCAGCAGGCAGTAAAGAAGGAGTTGGAGTCAGATTCTTAACAGGATTGGTCTCAAAGCCTTTACCAACAGGCATGCCAAGATTACTTCTTAAAAAGGATCTAAAGGGAAAGTTCAATTTATCTTCCAATCTCTGTTCCTACTCAATATCAAGATTAGAAATCCAACAGTCCGGCAGGGTCACTCGATGCAACGGCACAGGCCCTTCGATGGCCTTCCAAAACCTTCTTTAAGACCCTCTCAAAACGTAATGAGAATAACTCTGGTCTGAAGTTCTCCGCCCATAGGCGATTTGATTCAGGTGAGAACTCTCGCCAAAGTTTGCTTTCTTCAAACCAACTAACTACATCTATAAGTGAAGAGGCTGTTTGCTCAGAAAAAAGTATTCCTGTTGGGTGACTAATGCCTTTTGAAATACATCGAACTGTATCGAGTAAACCACCCTTTCCTAAACCAATCACTGGTGCACCGGCCGCCATAGCTTCTACCGGAGCAATACCAAAGTCTTCCATACCCGCATAAACGAAGGCCCTACATCTACCCATCAACTCCTCAACCTTTGTCTTACTCTGATAACCAAGAATCTTTATTGTCGGTCCTGCAATACCTCTCAAAAAATTCTTCTCAGGTCCCTCGCCGACCACATACAATGGCAATCCTATATTATTAAATGCTTCAACAACTAAATCAACGCGCTTGTTAGGAACTAAACGAGAAAGGCATAAATAGAAATCTTCTCTTGGTAAGTTCCAACGAAACCTTTCTACATTAACTGGTGGATGTAGAACCTCTGCTTTTCTACCCCAAAAACTAGATATTCTTCTTGCTGTAAACCTAGAATTAGCCAATATATAGTTTACACGAATAGCACTAAGTTGATCCCATTGTCTAAGACAGTGAAGTTGCCAACGAATCAACGGGCCAAGCCCAACTCTAGACAAAGCAGATCTTTTTAAATAAATATGCATTTGATCCCACGCATATCTCACAGGTGTATGCACATAACTAATATGCACCTGCTCAGGATTAGTCAAAACCCCCTTAGCTACTAAATGGCTGCTACTTATTATCAAAGGGTAATCAGACAAATCAAGTTGCTCAATCGCAAATGGCAACAAGGGCAAAAAATTCTGAACTCGACTTACACCCAAAGGTAATTTCTGTATAAAGCTTGTTTTGACAGGCCTTGAAAAAAGCCAACTTGCAGGCCTGCTACTTTCACCATCAACTAGCGCGGCCAAGTCAGCGATACAACCATGGCCTAATAGCAGCTCATCTATAGCCTTTACGACTTGCTCAGCACCTCCGGTTGAATGAGGTGTAAACCATTCATGAACAAGAGCTACTCTACTGGGAATATCTATTGTATTTTCATGCACCATGATGTTCGTAGTTATTTAGCAATAAAAAACTGCTCTAGTCATTACCCTCATCTAAGAACATAAACAAATGATATCATCCCAAAAGACTACATCCAAACTCAAACAAAGCACACAAGAAACTTAAAACCATAACCAAATGTCATGCTAGAAAGCTATTTAACAATGCTACTTAGAACTGCAGGTAAAAGAAAATAAATTACTGGCTAAGAAAAAGTGAGCCTCTTAAGTTAAATAGTTCAATAAAGCCTCTAAAAAAGTCATCACCATATATGAGTTTATAAATTCTGCTTTGGAATATAAACCAAAAGTAATGCCATGTTAATTACAAGATCACCATTATATTATGATTTATAGGCATAACTCAGGACAAGTGCTTTTGTTATGATGATAGGATTAGGGGAAAAGTTTCCACTGAAATGTCAAAGCCAATAGAGTTTAGTGATTTCTATAGACTTTTAACAGAGGTCAAGCGAGGAGATCAAAAGAAAAAAGAGGAATTAGATTGGTTGCTTGCAGAATATGAGCACGCTAAAGGCAGCGAAGGTGCCTACGATGAATTAGGTCAAATATTTTGCCATATTGGTGTAATGGAATTATATGAATATACAGGTGTTGATAACATAACTTTTATCAGTAAAATTGAAAGTTCAATTTGGGATTACCTCATAGTAAGAGTAGGCGAAGAGTTGGATGATTATTTGGTCAAGAAGATGGTAAGTCACTGTGAAAACCACAACTTAGCTGAAAAAATATCTAAGAAATGGGATTTTCCCGAGAAGGAGCTAATCGAAAATATCAAAGGACTGGCAGTTTATGTTGCTCAAGGAATTGTAGAAGTGGTCAAGTAACCCTCAAAACGAAGTGTATATTTTGACCAAAAGGAAAAAGCCTATAGAGTCTTTAGACTGGAAATATCCATTGATAATAGGTTTTCTATACACATCCCTTTGCTTGTTATATGAATCCATATTTGATGTACCTGGAAAAATCACATTGCTAGGAGTAGTTATTTTCTTTCTACCATATATAGGGTGCTCACTTGCACTTTTTATATTTAGAAGCAAGCCACTATATCTTGAAAAGGAGAGGAATCATTTAAACAAGAAAAAGAGAATCTTTATTGACTTAGTGGCAAGAAATTTGGTAACTATATTATTTATACTCCAGATTATAACTTGGTTATACATTTGGAGTACTGCAGAGGATACATCGTCAGGGCAAGAGTTCTTTGCAATGCTGAGAAACTTTTCTGTAGGGATGAAGAGCCTAGTCCCTATTTGGTTGAGCTATCCAAACGGGCTTTGCTTTGCTGGATTCTGCCTTAGCTTTTCAATATATCGATGCACAAAAAAATTAAAGCACTTATTCTTACTAGCGCTATCAATATTAAATATATTTTTAAACGATCTTCAGACTTCAGCGAGAGCCGGCATGGCTTTTGTGATTTTCATTCTAGTAGCAACATTACTATGGGATTGGCGAGTAAATAAAAAAAACCCCCTAGGTTATTTCAGTGTAATTACAGCA
The DNA here is from genome assembly GCA_003216035.1 of Prochlorococcus sp. AG-409-B13. Classification (GTDB taxonomy): domain Bacteria; phylum Cyanobacteriota; class Cyanobacteriia; order PCC-6307; family Cyanobiaceae; genus AG-409-B13. The sequence goes on along the minus strand of QCJM01000006.1, from coordinate 43,294 downwards.
GTTTCACTATTTACACAATCTCCAAAAGTTTTACGTGAAGGTTATAACATATTCTCAGAATCTAAAGAGCTCTTTGAGAGCATCATCCACTATTCTTTTTCATACCTAAATACTCTGAGTGAACTAATCAATAGACTTCCAGAACCAAACTGGGTAGGAGAAAGGACTCTGCTACCAATTTATAATATAGCCTCTCGTTTCAACCCTTATATCACTAGATCTGCTATACATGCTTTAGAGAAAAGTAATGTATGGGGATTTAATAATTACACAATGGCTGGTGAAATAATCCGAGACTTCTCTTACGCTGGGTGTATTATGCTTCCGTTTCTAATTACAGCAATAATAATATCAATCAGTAATAAATCGTCAAGATTAGTAAACATTTCCATTACCCACTTTTTTATTGGTTGGATGATATATGGTGTCATAACTAACATCCTAATGATGGGAGGTTTCTTAATTTCATTAATTTTTCTTTTATCATTAGGTCCTATAGAAGCTTTATTAATAGATCATTTCGCAATTTCGAGGAAAGGAGTACAAACCAAGTGAATATATAGATCTTTATAGATAATTAATAGGTATCAACAGATCAGTCCGATGGTTGGAAATTAATAAAAATACTATCTTTAAAAAAGTATGAGCTTTTAATTCATATGAGAACTGCCTAGTTAAGATGCTTAATTAATATTTTGACAGTCCATAGCTCAAACCAAATTTTTTAATATAAAATCTGGGCTTTAATCTTATACCCAAGTAAGAACAACGACAAGCTAAACACTCATCAAATCAGGTGGTAAATCAGCATGTTTTTTTATCTCTTTAGAACAAAGACGCCTAACTTCCATTATTTCCTCATTAGATATTTGCATCTCTGTTCCTTTAATGTAATTTTCTCTTGGTGAAATTTCAGGATTCTTTATTAAATCTATTGCGAAGGTGTCACAAATAAATTTGATACAGTCCAAATGATTTTCTAACAGATGCTTGTAATTAATACAAACAATTCTTTCTGAATTCAGCGATGCTTTATAAGCACTACTCACATGATATGCCCATCTGGAAAAATAAGTTTGATAGTTTTGAACCTGATACCTTTGAGATTGGCCACATGGGTTCGCATTCAAAAGTTCAATAGGAGAATCAAGCTTTGGTACCTCATACCAATCCCATCTATGTAAGAATTTCCAAAAAGATATAAAGACATCAGCTGGATTCCTATAAATATAGGCAATCTTCAATTTACCCTGATAATCATCCCCCAAAAGAGACAAAGGTAAATGAGACTTAGCAATACTATTTATACAAAAAACTTGTCCATCAATTTTAATATCAGAAAACTTCTCGAAAAACGAGTAAATATCTTGCTTCCTAAAGAAATTTAATGTCGCACCTAGTGGAGAATAATCGAAATTCAAATAAGGTTGATTTGTATAATTAGTAGACCTAGCTAGAGAGCTCATCAGAAAGTGTGTTCCACTTCATTCATGAGAACAAACCATAAGTGGAAAGCTTATGTCTTCAGAAGCTGAAAGGTGTATTGGCCTAGTTTTTATAGAGAATGTGGTCAAAATGCATACTGCCAAGAAAGGGCACTCTTTATTAAGTCTTACTAAGCATAACTTTCAGATTAGTCAGTATTTTAAGTTTATCCTGAGGTATTAAGAGGCAGAGTTTTGAGTGTAGAGCCAAGTACTGCTTCAGGACTCTTCTCCTTAGCAGCAGATAAGTTGCAAAGAGGAGAATATCCAAAAGCAATCGAGAGCTTCCGTAAATCAATTACCCTTCAAGAACGCTGGAATTCATACCAAGGGCTTGGGTCTGCCCTATTCAGAACAAAGCAATTCACAGAGGCCATAGAGGCCTTCCGAAAGTCGATTTATCTTAAAGAACACTGGAATTCATACCAAGGACTTGGGTCTGCTCTATTAAGAACAAATCAATTTCAAGAAGCCATCGAGGCCTTTAATAAGTCTCTTGCTCTTAACGAGCACTGGAATTCCTACCAAAGCCTTGGGACAGCGCTATGCAAAACGAAACGGTTCGAAGAGGCTATCGAAGCCTTTCGCAAGTCTCTTGCTCTTAAAGAGCACTGGAGTTCATACCAGATCCTTGGCTGGTCACTTGTAAATACAAGTCAGTTCATAGAAGCAATCGAAAGCTTCCGTAAATCAATTACCCTTAGAGAAAACTGGAATTCATACCAAGGACTTGGATGGGCATTATTTAATACAAACCATTACCCAGAGGCCATCGACTCTTTCAAACATTCACTTACGCTAATTAATCAAAATTCCACAAAGGAAATTACATTTATGCACCTAAAGATTGCACAAATGTACGACAAATTACACAATAAAAGTGACTCAATATACCATTGGGAAAAGTATTTCTCATATATTGAACCTGTTACCTTCCAAGATCCATTTCTTGGGAATGGAGGCATCTACGAACAGATTAGTGGAAAGCAAATAAAGGAACTTAAAGATACTTTTAAGGGGAACGGATTTGATTTTCATCCTTCCTATGAAAACGATAACTCTCACTACCTTAATTCATGGAAATATCTAATATATTTACATATACACAAGTGTGGGGGAACATCATTTGAAAGGCCTTTGAATATGCTTAAAGAGCAACTAAAGGAGTTGCATAGTAGACATCCTGGATTAGACAAAGATTACCTATATCTAAACACAGGTAAACAACTCACGGATGGGATTGAAGTTAGTAATCTAAAGAGAATTATATCCCCAAAATCATTTACAGTGCTTACAAGTGCTTTTCTTGCCTTGCATGGTGTTAAATGGGGAAAGTTACATGATCAGATAAGGGGCTCATTTAATGCCTGCCCCAAAATTATCACTACCATACGTGAACCGCGTGAAAGGCTACTTTCCCATATCAAGCATAAAGCATCACAATATTGCAACTCAATGGAGGAACTTATTTCTCTGATTGAAAAGGAAAGGAGTGTTTTTGACAATCTAATGCATAGGCATATATTTGACTATTCTCTAGATGAAGCCAATCCCACCTCTTACGGTAAGAATGAGGACTATAGAGTTAAATCCCTGAAAGATATTTACTTTATCGACATATACGACTCAGTTACAATATCAAAAGTGAAATCTGATTTCCTAAGCGCATCTCTATTACCAAATATCATTCAGTCCTCAAGATTTAAAGATTCAAACGATCGTTTACCTAGCAAATTAAGCCATGATGAAATAAAAATGGCATACAAGCTTTGCGTGAATAAAGGTTTTCTCGAAAAAGACGAATCTATTGACTACAGACTCCTTAAAGATAGAACTAAAAAGAAACTTAATCTTGCCTCCTTACACGACAATGAAAGGAGGCGTATTCATCCGCTAACATTCATTGTAAATAAAGAGTTGAAAAGTTCTATTATCCCAACCCAAAAGCTTCTAAATGAACCAATGCAGATTCTCAGAGGACTCAATACTTAAGCTTAAAATATCTAAACTGAATTAAATCTCTTGGCTTTAGACTGAGATTCTGACTTGAAAGGTTCAATATTTTCCTCATAGTTTTGATTCTCAAGCAATATCCCTCCATTACTCCATAACTCATTCAGAGTTTCAGAAAGGTCTTCCAAGCTCATCGTCCTAATGTTTTAACCCTTGCTAGGAAACGTTATTCAGTGGAATGCCAAAACTAAGTAATAACAGTTGGTTTAGAGATAGGAGACGAGGACTCTCTGATAAAAATATCCCGAGTTTTCCACCTGATTAATCAACATCCAAAAGGCAAGGACTTTTACAAAATCAGAGATCATTCATCCCCAATGGCTAAAAAATCGAAAAAACACCTAGCCAAAAAGATCGAGGAGTGCCCAAGGCAAAACCAGCCCAGTACTAGTACATATATATCTCCAGGAAGCCTTGGGTTGCCAAGCAAAAGTTGGAATTAGAAGGGAGGGGTATTCGGACCCTGCCCTTTTAGTCGAGCACTAAATGTTTTTATGTATCTTGCTGTGACTCCTGACATGTTTATGGTCCCACAAGGAAAATTTTTAATAAGGGCAAACAGCTGTTCCCCCTTGACCTCAAATCAAACCCAGAGAGCCTGCAGTCAAACCAACTACCACAAAAAAAGCAAACTCAAGCAGATCCCTGCTACCAATGGGAATTGAATTCAACGCAGCCATAATAGGAGTCATTTGACCTTGTACTCACAGGTGAAAGGATACTAATGAGTATTTCTACCGAACGCGAGCTATAGGGACAGATCAATGACTAGGCGACTTCCTCTGCCCACGAATAGTCAATCTCCAGAAGTCTCATCTTCAAATGTCTCTGAACACATCATGCTCAAATGTTTTTACGAATAAAACAATCCTTAGCCAGAGAGATACAAGTCAAAAGACACTTCTAGCTAAACGCAAAAACCAATGATTTAACCACCGTTGATCAAATAGCACGGGCTGCATTACTTTTAAAGCACCTTCCAACTTATACAACGCACCAAAATACCCTTTTAATCTCTTCAGAGGAGGTGAATCCAAGGTGACTACAGCAAGAGAAGAAACTGCTGGTCAATTAGAAGTAACCTTATTGAAGTAACACAGCATTATTTTTGAGACTTTGCTGTACCTATATAAGTTCTAAATAATCAATATTCTTTATATTGTCTGCCAAAGTCAATTTATTTTCTACAAAAAAGGGAGGCAAAAAACAACTCAGGAGACAGAATTAGCATCTCAAACGCCTGTCAAACATTGCTCTAGCGATAGTTTTGAGAAAAAATTACTTTTAGCTTTCTAGGCAGACAATCACTTAATAAGAACCAAGACCGGTTATTTCCTAGCAATTTAAGATTCATTTTAGGCCTAAGGCCTAAAAGGTGAAGCAAAATATCATTTTCGAGAGTTCCCACGAAAAAATTTACTTAGATTCAAGCAAATGCAAAAACAAGAAGTTCTTAATGAAATTAAAAGTGCTCTAAAAAACAATTGGCCGTACAAAGAATTGATTCGAAATCAATTGTATGAGTAAACAAAAATAAGCAGGGGGGGGGCATTCCGCCCCCCCTTAAGTCCAGCACTTTTTTTTGGTGGACGACGTGCCAGGACTTCTATTACAGGTCTAACCCTGCAAAGAAAGCTCGTCACTAGGTACATTCACTGGTCTTAAGAGCCTCCATTGCAGTAATTGACTGAGGCTGACAAACTCTTGCCACTGTTCCTTGTTTCTTCAACACAAGAGTTAAAGGACTTGGCCTGTTCCTTAAAAGGATATATCTTGATAGCGATTGCTATAAGTGCAAGCGCTGCTAATCCCCTAGCAGCGAGACCCGCTGCCCCAAAGGCATACCAAAGAATTTTTCTACTCTTGGAGCACTTCTTGGATTTTTTTTCCTTTGACATAAGTTTTTGGTGTTTAAGCAAATAATAAAAAGAAAACAGATCCATGTAGGGGTAAAGCAGAGATCCCCAATACACATAAATCAATTTTGTCACTATGTAGGTTACCCGGTTAGGGCGCCTCTATCTCGATTCACCAAATAATGACCTATGCCTAGATTTCCTAAGGCAAGAGGTAAAGATCCTTCTAGTAGTGTGAACAAGGGAAAAGCTTTCTAGATATCAATAAAACCACCCATTAAAGCAATAATAATCACCTATATATAGTGCTTTCTGAAAAACAGGCTGCTCTATCTAACTTGGGGTTCGGGGCGTGAGTATTAGTGTGAACCATCTCATTGAACAACCCAAGGCTTAATATTTTAATCAAAAAAAATAGGTAACAAGCTATTGAATTACTTTATTTGTTTTTTAAGGTAATGTTCTTAAGGCTAATCGATGAGCGACTACTAGTTATTCTATGACAATCAACTGGAAAGAAGCAGATGGCACAGAATGGAGAGAAGAGTTCAAGCAACTCAAAGAAACTATCTCCATTGAGGAGATCAGACTTCTAAATGCAGGGGCCATGACTATGAAAGATGCATGGAGACTCGGTGCTCTGCATGCTGAATACAAAAGGCTCAAGAAAAATCAACCCCCAGACCTTCCCAATTTAGATCGATGAAGAATTCAGAAGCACTTTACATATTTGCTCCCACCCTTGTAATGATCATCCTTTTTATCGTTAGCAATCTGGTAATCACCAGCTTTTTCTCCAAAGATGGAGATATAAGTTGATTAATTTCTACACCCTTATACGTAATCATGAAAAGAGAACCGACTCTATGTTTGTAGGTAATTTTAGTTTATGAAAAAACATAAATCTGCCAAATATTTCTTTGCTTTAGCAACTAGAAGATATGAACGTAGAGATTATCAAGGAGCAATAGATGCTTTCAATAAACTACATGAGTTGAAAGAAGGCTGGAATTCATATCAGGGTCTAGGGCTATCACTTTTTAAAACCAAAAACTACACACAGGCTATCGATGCATTCCATAAGTCTCTTGCAATTAAAGAAGACTGGAGTTCATACCAGGGTCTAGGACTATCATTTTTTAAAACCAAAAACTACACACAGGCTATCGATGCATTCCGCAAATCACTTTTACTTAAAGAAGATTGGAATTCTTATCGAGATCTTGGATCGGCACTTTGCAAGACGAATCAGTTATTAGCTGCAATCGATGTTTTCCGCAAATCACTTTCTCTCAAACAAGACTGGAGCTCATACAATGCACTTGGGTGGGCATTATTTGATACAAGCCAGCACGAAGAAGCTGCAGATGCTTTTCGTAAAGCACTCACTTTGAAAGAATACTGGAATTCTTACCGTGGTCTTGGGTGGGCATTATTCAGAACAAAGAATTTTACAGAAGCAATAGAGAACTTCCGCAAATCAGTTTCTCTCAAACAAAATTGGAGCTCATACAACGGTCTTGGATGGGCACTCTTTGATACAAACCAGCACAAAGAAGCTGCAGATGCATTTTTTAAATCACTGGCATTGAATGAGAACTGGGACTCTTACCGTGGTCTTGGGTGGGCATTATTTAATTTAAATAAGTACTCAGAAGCAATAGACTACTTCCACAAATCAGTTGCACTTAAGGAGGAATCTAATGATTCATGGAAGAAAAAAGATGATACTCTTACTGTATTAATAGGTGCTTCTAGATATAGTTTTTTTCACAAAAGAATTCTCTTTAAACGTACCGATATTTACCATTACTCTCCTATAAATAATGAACTCAAAGATTTCATCTGCCTTTGCCCCTGGGAAACTGAGTGTTTATTTAGATATGCAACTTTTGCTAAGCAGGGTATTGTTGAAATTGGAAGAGCCAAAGGTGGTTCAACTCTCCTTTTAGCTCTATCCAATCCAAATACTAATATCATCTCTATTGACATAGCTCCTGCCAATGATTACAAACTAAAGAGTATATTTAATAAGTTAAATTGTGGGCAAAACGTCAATCTCCTAACTGGAGACGCCAATAAAGTCAATAAAGATATAATTAAATCTGGATTCTCGTATGATTTCCTCTTTATAGATGGCGATCACTCGTATGAGGGATGCTTAAAAGATATACAAACCTGGTTTCCTAATCTCGCCCCAGGAGGATTGATTGTCTTTCATGACGCCTTCTCCGATAAATCAGGTTTTGAGTGCGGATGGGGAAAGATTGGTGTATTTGAAGCAATAATGGAATTCTCTAGACATAATGATTTAAGCTTCTTAATTCCACCATCCTCAAGTTCAAGATTTTGGGAGAATCCAAATGGTTCATTATGCGTAGTACAAAAAATATTTAAGAGTTTAAGTTAAAAACCCTCATACATATACTAAAAGTGGGGTATATTTATATATGAGTCTTATATAGCAAAAAAATAAGTTAGAAAAATAGAACGACATAAATTCTATTGGGACTAGATCTGTAAAATTATTTGCCCCTATGGAACAATTTGAGTAAGGTTCAAGTTATATTAATTTCCAGGAATCAAGAAACGTTAACCTTATTATAGATCGGCGAGTTATTCTCTTCATTAAGTTTTGATTGGATTTAAAGTTTATATAAGATACTAAGAGACTCGAATGCACGAAATTGATGATCCCATTTTTGAAATTAATGGTAGAAAGATTGGGGAAGGTAACGATCCCTTTATAGTTGCTGAGATGTCTGGGAACCACAATGGGAGTATAAATAATGCAGTGAGCATAATTAAAGCTGCGAAAGACTGTGGTGCCGATGCTGTTAAAATACAGACTTATACACCAGACACAATAACAATTGATTGTGATAAGCCAGAATTTATAATCAATGAAGGTATTTGGAAAGGGAAAAGATTATATGAACTATATCAAGAGGCACATACTCCATGGGAATGGCATGAAGAGTTATTTGAATATTCTAGAAAGGTTGGAATAACATTATTTTCTACACCATTTGATATAAGTTCTGTAGCTTTCCTAGAAAAGCTACAGAACCCTATCTACAAAATAGCGTCGCCGGAACTAATAGATCTTGAATTAATTAAAGAGGTTGCAAAAACCGGAAAACCTATTATTTTCTCTACAGGGATGGGTTCCCTTCAAGAGATAGAAGAAGCAATAGAGACTGCTAGAAACGAAGGCTCTAAGAAAATAATTGTTCTTCATTGTACATCTGCATATCCAACGCCTATTGAGGAGGTGAATTTATCTACTATTACTGAAATAAAGAAAAGATTTAATGTAATAAGTGGCTTGTCAGATCATACGAAAGGAACCGAGGTCGCAAAATTAGCTACTGCAATGGGTGCAGCACTAATAGAAAAACATTTCATACTTGATAAGTCTAAGGGTGGTGTTGACAGTGAATTTTCTATCGAGCCGAATGAACTAAGGAAACTAGTTAATGAGGCGAGAATAGCATCACTTTGCAGAGGTCAACCAGCTTTTAAGGTAACCAAATCAGAATCAATTATGCTTAAGAATAGAAGATCTTTATACATAGTAAAGGATATACAAAAAGGAGAAGTTATCAGCACTGATAATATAAGATCAATCAGGCCTGGCAATGGTGTACTACCAAAGTATATGAACAGTGTACTTGGGAAGCTAGCTTCCAGAGACCTGTATTTTGGAGAAGCCTTTGATTTCACTATGATTACTGATGAAACCTGTAATCATTAGAGAGTTAAGTTATTTAAATTATTTGCGACATGACCTGAACAGTTAGTTAGAGGTTGGCAAATTAGAAATTAATTTAATGCAATAAACATAAGAGTTTCAGATTCAAACTTATAATAATAGAAATCATTCTAATTAACATCTTGGCATCTTATTAATGAATAAGACGAGCTCACTACTGGAAACAAGTGAGAAGTAGCAATACTAGAGCACAAGGCTATTTCTTAAGAGGCAATATAGGAACACCTATGATTGTATAGCTCTTCTTCAGCAATACTGTTTTTTAAATAGGGCTACTTCTTCTATGCTTATTATATCCCTGAAGTTTCCAATCAAGGTGTAACCCTTCGGTAAATATATCCATTATAGTATTGGCATCCAGTAAAAATATACCCAACAGATCACATTCTGGAGACTATTTACTTACTGCCTGAATAGCCACTGCATTAGACTAATCAAAGTTTTCTACAAAATGCATAGCAAGTTTCTATCCTCAGGAAATGAATCAAATAGCTATCAATCGTGCTAACCACACTCATTCAAAACTAATTTGGGAGTGGAGGAATGATCAGGAGACCAGGTCTATGTCTAGGCAAGGTAATTTCATTTCTTGGAGGAAGCATTGTGAGTGGTTCAAAGATTGCTTAAGCAGTTCTACAAGATATTTATATATTTTAGAACTAAATTCTAAACCGATTGGAATTACACGATTCGATTTATTGACTTCTACAAATAATTCCTATGAAATAAGCATAAATCTAGCTTCCTGCTTTAGAGGTAAGGGCTTAGGCAAATCACTCTTGCATTATTCTCTAATTAGATTCAACAAAGAAGTGTCATATGATAAGCTGATACTTGCAGAGGTTAAAAGAGAAAATTTAAAAAGCAATCTACTTTTTTCCAGATATGGTTTTGTATTAATCCACCAAGACAAGACAATCAACCGATATTCCTATACTCTTTACATTAAAACTTAAAATCTGTATACTATGATTACCTTATTAGAAGTAAATTCTAGCAGCAGAGAACATGCATATATACTTTATGAGTTATTAAAGCATAGGAAATATACTATTAGTAATAAAAATATAGTAAGCTTCAAAGAACATATTCATTTTGTTAAAAATCATCCTTATAGGAAATGGTATATTATTTACAGGTCTAATAAAGAAGTAGGAACTTGTTACTGTACTTATGAGAATTCAATCGGCATAAATTTAATCTTTGATGAAATAGACTTATATAAGGAGATTATCCTTAAAATTTCTAATTCTATATCTGCACTAGCGTCTATACCTTCGGTCAGGAATAAAAACTTTGTCATCAATGTTCCTACAGAAAACAAGGTCCTCCAAAATGCCTTGAAAGATCTAGATGCTGTTCCCATTCAAATCACTTTTTTATTATCTTGATACTTTCAACTCATTGAGTTAATAAGTAATGTAGTATGGATCGAGCCCTTAACATAAATTTTTTAGCAAACCATCGATCAAGCAAGAACAAGGTTAACGTTGAAAATGGCAAAGTTGATTCCGGTGGATCTCTTAGCGATATAATTGAGAAGCAATGTTCCGAATAAAATTCTCTGGAAGTTAATTTCACCATAGAATTCAAACCTGAGGATGATATGGAAGATGATACTGATTTCTCTCACTCTTACAAATTATTTTAAAGAAATTTACTCTAGGTTGAATGCTTTTAATAACCTCCATTTACTTAAAAGGGATTCTTTAATATGAATTTTAATGAGTTCCAAAAACAGAAAAAATAATTAGATCGTATTTTTCATAGAGATCAATAGATTCCTAGAAGGGGAAAACAGGTTATCGGTACTACTCATTCAAGGGTTTCGGTATAAAACCGCTCGATGAGCTATGCATTTTTTTACTGCGTCAAGAGTGGTTGATAAGAAAGAGAATTCTGTTCCTTCACGGTGAACTCATTAGTTGATAGGGGTATGTGAAGGCGATCCTTCTTTCCATTGATCAATTTGAAAAAGTGACCTCCTGGCTTGTAGTATTGCCAATCTGTAAAGGACTTCCTAAAGAGGAGCTCAGTTCATATGGCAAAAAAAGGTACCAGGATAGTTGTCACCTTGGAATGTACTGAGTGTAGGACTGCTCCCAGTTCAGAGAAGCGTTCTCCTGGAGTCTCAAGATACACGACCGAAAAGAACCGAAGAAACACAACTGAAAGGTTAGAACTCAAAAAGTTCTGTCCTCAACTCAATAAGATGACTATCCACAAAGAAATTAAATAATTTCTTGAGCTTGTAAAAGAACCTTTTATCCCCATTGACCCTTATTTCAGCGGTCAAGGGGCCAATAAGAATTCAACGACTGAGCTGCTGGAACGAAAGCTCCTCGAGCAAAACACTCCAGCTCCAGTACATTTGTACCGAAAAAGCAGTCTAATTCATTGGTAAAAAGGGGGGAAGGAGCCTAACTTGCCAAAGTCATTGGCAAATCCCAAGAGTAGAGCTACCTAGAGCCCCAAGTCACAGTGCCTTTAAGAGGAAGTCAAGTTGTCCTCAACTGTGGGAATTCCTCCTATCCCTGTTTCAAAAACCATATGGCTCATTTAATCTCTAATCACCACCGTCATATCCATGAGGGGGTGAACCTGATCAAGCGTTTTTGAGAATAGAAAAGAAGCAGGTAATTTAAATTGGTTGTTGCCCTGGAGTTGCTTTAATAGGATTAATATTAAACGCAGTATATTTCAATATAATTGATCCCCATGGAATTAAATCTTGAGAAGAATATAGGCATAGCTCGTCAGTATGAGAATCTTATGAGGACCTTTTGGTCTCCTACAGTTGGTGCAATATATTACTGTTATGACAAAAGAATCTGCACATATGATGATCATCTAATAAGGAATACTTACCTAGGAGAAAGAAAATTAAAAATAAGCAATTCATTTAAAGACCCAAGTGGGATTTTGTTGATGGGAAGCTCTGCAGCAATGGGATGTTGCGCAAGTCAGGATCGCTTTACTTTGTCAAGCCAATTGGCTTCTAAATTGCAAAGGCCGGTAATTAATCTAGGGAACCCTGGGTCAACAATAATACAAAATAGTCTAATGACATCTTCCTTATTTAATAAGTATGCCACAAGAGATGAATCTCCTGGGAAGCTTTTATTCTATGGATTTGAAAATGATTTCTCACTATTTTTTTCAAATGCTCATTCAATTTTTTACCCTGCTTGTGACCTAATAAATTTTGACATTAGGGCTACCTTTAGCTTAATTGGCAAGGGAAGTAAATGGGTGAGCTATGTTCAGAATATTCTTAAAGAACTTACAGAAGGCTCTAAACAGAATGAATCAAAGAAATTGGACATTAGAAAATTATTTTCTGCACTTCAGAGTGATTATGTAAAAACTTTTTCTAAGCGAGGAATGTACTCTAAAAATAGAGTATTTTTAGAGTCTAAAGAAATAGTTGAAAGCCATATAAATGAGGAAGCAATTAATTCAATAGAATCTGAATCTAGAACTAAGTCAATTTTTCAAGGGATTGATCTTATCAGTAAGTTGCCAGAGCTAATATCTTATTTATTGGAAGAGTCAACTTTGGAGGAATATTTTCGGATAATCGAACCCTCTTTGGAAGCATCCCTGGCAATCCTAATATACCTTCAAAGGAAGTATAATCTTGATATCTATATGTTGTCCCAACCTAATCTATTCTTACTATACCAAGACATAGTTTTACATCCTGCGCAACTAATGCTATCTGATTCGCTATTGAATAAAGGTAATTTTTCATTAGACAACATTTTAGGTTTAGGTATTAAAAAGGTGATTCATAAGAATCTCATAACAAGAATCAAAAAAGCTATTGATGAGTCAGGGCTAAAGGCAAAAGTATATGACTTTAATGAAGATTTAGAAATAAAGAATGAACTTAGGAATTCAGCATCTAGTATATTTTGTGATCATTGTCATATGACTGACCAAGGATTCAATCTTATGGCAAGCAGAATAAAGAAAATCATTAAGGACTAATTTAATTAAATATCTTAAATCAGGAGAGAATATATTTTCCAGTCCCGTCAATAGGAATTTTGGGAATGACACCCCTTTAAGAAGAAACAACATTATGAAAAGAATTACAAACATAATGAAGGCTCATCGATGGCTCAAAGAAAAAAAGGCCAAGGATCTTCTTTCATTTACATATCAAATAGCAAGGACGTATCAAGCTATTCCTGAACCAAAACTTGAGAAAGAAATTGATTCGAAGATAGATTTCGTCTGCAATGAACTTGAGACAGAAGCACTAAAAAATCTCTGCGAGCAATGTGCAGTCTTTGAACAAGCTTGGGATCATTCCCTATTAAAGGATTGATCTAGTGGAGACCAAGCATATTTACAGGAAGACAAGGAATTCATCATTCCTGGTAATTAGTAACACTTATTACATTTATATCTACTGGTTCTCCACATAAATCATTCAGGATAGTAAATGCCATATTTCTGGTTTTAACTGAATATGACAATCCTAGAGGTCCTCTCTTGTAACCATCTTCTCTACAATTATTGATACCATTAAGAATATATTGCTCTTCAGTTAGATCTATAATATTCCCACAATTATCCTGGAGCCACCAATGATAATCACCATTTACTAAAGGACGAGAATTTCGGTATAAATGCCAATCTTTATAAAAGAATCTATGCAATGTCCCACTTAACAAATAACACCAACCTCTTGTAATTAGGCTTGGATTCTGGTATTTCATATCCTCGCTAAACCAATTTAAGTCTCCCATCTCATCTAATTTTCCAAAACCTTTAACGATGTTCAATGAAGTATGACTTCTCCATCTCTCATTTTGCCCTTGAAATATACCACCAGCACGAATAAAGCGGTAAAGGAGATGCTCGCAAATACTTAAGATGTTGGACATTGATGCATCAATTGCCAAGCATCCTTTTTTAATTCCAGCAGGATGGTCAAGGACCGGAAGTATTTGGTCCTTCATCTCGTCATCTAGAAATAATCTTCCTTTTGCTGAAGTAAGCAGATAAGGCATTATTCAAGCTGAAAAAGAAATTCGTCTTTCATTCCTAAGTTTATATCTAAGGGCCTTGATGCTTTAAAATTGGTGATGGAGCTGCAGATATTGATTTTTCAGCCACTATCCAGCGAGCTAAAGAATTTTATAAATTCTTCCCAAAACTTGTTCTCACTACTCAAAATCACACATGGAGCCATAGCTCAGCAAATAAGAACTTTTAGTTCGACTAAGCAATACGGATTGTTCCTATCGAAATATCAGGCAAAAAAAGAGTCTTAGTTTTGCCAGCATCAGTAGGGTTCTGGGAGAGAAAAAGATTGTAACGGTATGAAGCTACTTGGCATGGGAATTATTCCACAAAATGCTATTCATCCAACTGTAGGGTGTAGAACAGGTTGTAGTTTTGATTTCAGGCAACTTGTTCTGCCTGAAATCTTAGACGATGACTGGGTTAGAGTTCAGCTGGAAAGGACTCAACGTTATTACGACTTCAAAGGTAATAAACGTAAATGGCGCGGAATCAACTCCGACAAGAAGACAAAAGGTTGGAACTTTGCGGAATGCACCGAGAAGAGATTTGCTTCAGGTAATAATTCCAATCGAATTGAGGCCTGGGAAAGAAGTATTTTTGATTCAGATGGAAGACCATCAATAGGGAGTGTGATGGTTGCTCCTCATCCCTAATGGGAAGCACTTTGTAATGCTACCAATCAAATGAGAAGAAAGTCGAAGAAATCCACTATCAAGGAGGTTGATCTCCTTTTAAGGAAATTTTGGATACCTCTAAGTTTGAGAATGCAAAGAAGACTGGTCTTGACCATAATCAAATAGCAAAGGAGATCGTTCAAATTTCGGAGTTTTTACTATGGATTGGGACGCAGCAAGAAAACACTGTCAGGAGAAAGATTGGAAATGGACGCTGGATTTGATAGATAAATATCAGAAGGAGATGGAAAGACTAAAGGTGGAGAATGTGAAACTCAAGCGCCAGTTAGTTCTTCGCTCTCAAATAAATAAGTGATGCTTACCACAATTCGACAAATCAACCTGATACGATTAAAAGATATAGGAACTTGGGTATGAATAATTCCACGATTGCGTGGATACTTTTTACAGAAGTTTTTTTCTATTTTTGGGAAAATTCATAAATATAGAGATATATCTAGTGTGATTAATTATTAGAAGAACTTGAGAAGGCTTAACATGCTATTATAATAGCGCTTTTTATGTTTAAGGAAGTGGCTAAAGATATATCTGTTATTGTATGCGTTTTGAATGAAGAGAGGCGATTGAAGAAATGTCTGGATTCAGTATATGAGAATAATCCAGGGGAAGTAATCTTAGTAGATGGCGGCTCAAAAGATAAAACTATATCAATAGCCAATCAATATGACAAAATAAAAATACTTGAGGGCAAGAATTTAGGACTTAGCAATGATAGGCAAAGGGGAATAGACAACTCTGTAAATGATTATATTGCATTCATAGATGCTGATCACAGGCTTAAAAAGGGCGATTTAATTAGATTAAAGGCTGATTTAACACAAATGAACCTAGATATAATTCAAAGTGGACTAAAGCCATCTATAGAATCTGGTTACTGGGTTAAGTCTGAGGGGTTTCACTCGAAGCTTTTCCATAATATTCCTGGCCAAAAGAGAATGATAGGAACTGCGCCAGCCCTTTATCGAAAATCAGTTTTTAACCATATAAAATTTGACGGAGAAATAACTAGTGAGATTGATGACACAGATTTTATGTACAGACTTTCGAAATTTCCAGCTCTAAAAATAGGTGTTGCTAATGTGATAATAGAGCAAGAACACTTTTGTAATTTTTCTTCTTATTTAAAGAAATTCCTATGGTATGGGAAAGGAGATGGGCAGTTTTGTATCAAAAACCCTGAGAGAGCACTATCTATGTTGTTTCATCTTTTAATAAGGTATCCAATCATTTATTCTTTTAAGGGTATAATTAAAGGGGGATTAATTTATATACCATTTTTTATTTTGCAAGGACTAGTGAGGTTACTTGGACTTTCACTATACATATCTAGATATATTTCAAAGCAAGTATATTTTACGCTTAAAAGTAAGTGTTTAACATTAAAGTAAGTAATTAAAACCTCTAATTAAATAAATTCTCTTTCTGATAATCAACAACAAGTCTTGAGACTAAATCTTGTCCAAAAATCTCAGGCTTCCAACCTAGAACCGACTCCAATTTTGAATTATCTCCTCGTATTTGCCTAGGAGGTCTAATCAAGTTAGAAGATTCGTAATTAACATAAACTAGATGTTTCACCCCTAAGTTAGATAAAATCATATCGACTATCTCTGAGATTGAAAACAATGTATTTGTAGAAATTATATAACTTCCTGGAGAGGATGAATTTATCAGGGATATTATTGCTTCTATAAATTCTGGTGCATAGCCTACGTCCAGCTTTGAGGTTGGATCTCCTAGTTTCAATTCTACTTGTTTGTTTGATTTTTGTGCATATATAGCTGTTTGTATGACCTTGCTAAAAAGAAAGTTACTTTTTCTATATGATGACTCGTGATTGAATAATATTCCAGTATAAGATTCTATACCATCCTTTGTAAGGGAATCACAGATATATTCGCCTATAAGTTTACTCTTAGAATATATACATGAAGGTGCTCGGGAGGTTTGTTCATTGACTAGATCTAAATCCCTATTTCCAAATACAAGTGAACTAGATGCATAAAAAAGCTTGGGGCTGGAACCTGAAGATAGCAAGGTATTTATTATGGAAAACATATCAACTGAATTAGTTGATAGTTGCTCTATGCTACTTTCTTTATTAATATGCTCTGAAGATCTACTTATTGCAGCCAAATAAAAGACATTCCTTATACTTAGATCTGAGAAAATATTAAACCAATTTGAATTTCGCTCAATCCTTTTTTTTATAGATTTTGTTTGTATTAAAATATCATTCCTTGATACTAAAATAACATCTATACCCTGCTCAATTAATAGGTTGGAAAGTATTTTTCCATCTTGTCCGTTTGATCCAACCAATAAATCGTACATTTTTAAATTGCTATAAGGTCAATAGTTGGCAAGGGAAATATTAAAGTTTTTCCTTTATATTTTTTATTCTCAACAAAAGACTTCTTAAAATGCCAAGGGAGGATTAGTAAGTAATCACTGTTTTGAATAGCTTCTTCTTCAGATACAATCGGTATATTAGTACCAGGGGTGAAGCAACCGATTTTATCCTTATTGATCTCTCCTATACCCGCAATTAAATCTGTTCCTATTTTGCAATATTGAAGAAGGGTATTTCCCTTGGTTGATGCTCCAAGCCCGTATACATTCATAGATTCTTTCTTTAAGGATATGAGCAGGTCAATAATTGAATCTCTTGATTCTTCTATATTATGCTGAAATTTTGAATACGTCTCAATATCAGTAATACGATTTGAAGCTTCTGAAATATCTGGGTTTTCTTGTGAATCGGCCTCAGTAACTAATCTGGAAGAAGTATGACCAGCTATAATTGATATACTACCACCATTAACTTCATTAAATTCATAACTTATTATTGATAAACCTGCTTTGTTAAGAATAAAAGATATTTGTCTTAACCCATAATACTCCAAATGTTCGTGGCAAATTGTATCAAAGCTATTCATTGAAAGCATTCTGGGAAGATAGCTTTGCTCTAAATTCCATATTCCTTCTGGATGAAGAATATTGGATACTTCTTTTGAAAATGAAACAGGGTCTTCTAAATCATAGAACATTGAATAGCTTGTAATAACTTTTGCCTTTGAGTTATCATCAAAATGATTTTTAAACTTCTTAGATGAAAAGAAGTCCACAATTAAATCGATATTTTTATTATAGGATTTTTTTAGTTGTTCAGCTGATGGATCAACTCCGAGAAGCTTATAGTTATTATTTGGATAAGAGTTTAGTGTAGTCCCATCATTACTACCAATATCTAGTATAATATCTCCATCTGCTAATAAGCCTAGCTTGAGTATATTCTCAACTTTAGATTTCAGATGTTGAACCATGCTTTTATTCAAAGCAGACTTATAACCATAATCACGTCCATAAAGTTCTTCCAAGTTATATGTTTGTCGAAGTTGAAGTAATCCACATTCTTCTTTATTTCCACAAAGTACCAGTTCTATTGGACCTTTTACCAGTTCTTCTTCTGTAGACTTAGGAAAATTACCTGAGAGACACATTTCTCCAAGATCTATTACCTTTTTCAGATCAGAGGATCCGCAAGCTCTACATCTTGTAATAACTGAGTAATTTTTCATCTCTAATCGTTAATGCTATTTCTTTCTATAATTAATATTATTTTAAAGAATAGTTATTGAAATCAGATTGCATCATTTCTTCAACCATTTGATTGAAATTTATTTTTGGCTTCCAGTTTAGCAGGGTTCTAGCTAAATTAGAATCTCCCAAAAGAGAATTCACCTCATTTGGCCTGAAATATCTTTTATCTACTTTTACAATGTCCCTTTTATATTCTCTACAATAGCCAGACTCTGAATAACCTTCTCCTATCCACTCAATGTTTAAGTTTAGATACTTACAACACTCTTCAACAAATTCCCGAACAGTATGTTGAATCCCTGTAGCTATTACAAGATCATTAGGTTGAGCTTGCTGAAGCATCATCCACATAGCTTCAACATAATCTTTTGCATGGCCCCAGTCCCTTTTAGCATCTAAATTTCCCAGATAAAGGCAATTTTGTTTACCTAGAAATATATTCACCAATCCTCTAGTTATTTTTCTAGTGACAAAGAGTTCACCTCTTCTGGGGCTTTCGTGGTTAAACAAAATTCCATTTGAAGCATGCATACCATAACCCTCTCGATAATTTATTGTGATCCAGTATGAGAAAAGTTTCGAAGCGGCATAAGGACTACAAGGCCTAAATTGAGTCTTTTCAGATTGAATTGATTCTGAAGAGTTGCCATAAAGTTCACTAGTACTTGCTTGATAGAAGCGAATATCATTATGCATGCCCAATATTCTTATCGCCTCGAGTAGTCTCAAAGTGCCCAATCCGTCACAATTAGAGGTATAAACTGGTTGTTCGAAGCTTACAGCAACATGAGATTGGGCAGCAAGGTTGTAGACCTCATGCGGCCTGCTTTTTTCTAGAACTCTGATAATGCTTGGAGTGTCAATTAAATCTGCATGATGTAAAATTAGATTTGAATTTCCAACGTTAATATCATTTATCAAATGATCTATTCTTCCAGTATTGAAGGAAGACGACCTTCGTCTAACCCCATGGACTTCATAGCCTTTGGCAAGCAGTAGTTCGGCAAGATAGCTACCGTCCTGACCTGTTATGCCTGTAATAAGGGCTTTTTTTTGAGTTTTTGCACTGAACAAGTAGTAGCCGGATAGATGCTATATCCTACTTAGATGATAAGCCTTAAGCACATTGGATACAATTCTCAACACAAATAATTAGGACTGTTATAAGCATTAGTGGGAAGATCGATAAATTATAATAGAAATATTGTCAATAATAAAATCGAAAATTCAACAATATATATGAATACTTAAAACAAATCTATCTATTGGGTATTGCGAAATTAAAAAACTTAAGTGTTCAAAACATAAGCTCGGTAAATACGGGTATATAAAAGAGGTAAATATATATTAGCTGGAACAACTGATTTCTTTTCTGACTCGTTAGAAATTTCTTCTGAAATACATTCACATGAACTTGAGCATGGGTTAACTATTTAGAATATATTAAGAGCAATAAGAATCCTAGAGAGACTTTGGCTATCTAAATAAAGTAAATCATTTAAGGATTGCTTGAGAAGGAGTTTTAACCCTGTCAACTACTTATCTGAATTAGGACATTCAGTCACCTCTTTCGTTATCGTCTCCTGAGAAAGGTTGAGTTCCTATCTCTGGTGGTGGATTATTTCTGAAGTCATCAACTAAAGCATCTGCTTCACTTGTAAATAGTTTGGTGAACCATTGCTTAGTAGCAATGATTGCAGTCCAGACTTTCTCTCTTTTTCTGGTCATAACCCAATATTCCTCTCTTGATTGTACATTTTATACCATGAACTCTAACTCCATTCATTAAGAAGGGATTGGTCTCTCCCAATCTTGGTCTGCTGGAGGTGGGGCGAAAATTAATCTTATTGTGTTGTAGCTATAAGAATCCCAGTTCTTTTGGCTGGTTAAAGGGTGCGAAGAGTGGTCAGAAAAACTTGTAGCCATGTGATCTATAAGCAATCAACTCCCAATGCATCGTGTTGTAAAGGAAGTAAAATTCGAAAAAAGGTCGAAAAAAGGTCGAAAAAAGAAATACAAACTTACTCACACAAGTTTTTTGGAATAGGCATTACTAGTTGAGGTACCATTTTTCATGTAAGCTCCTCACTGCTTTCTGATGAGTCAGGGAATTCTGCTGCCCTGTGGTGTTAGTCAAATGCTCTTTTGATCCAGTCCAAGCCCGTTTCAAAATTAACTAATTTTTCTATTTATTAATGGTGATCGATTGCTTATATAACTTTTGAAAAGGACAGAGTTTATGATTCTTCTAGCTGTATTGATTTACAAGTTATAAGGGAGATCGAACTATTTAGGGAGATTTATCTATCATGTGCTAGAAGGAGGTTACACTGAATGTCCAAATCTTTCAATGCTAAGGAATTCTTTGTCTTAGCGGCACAGAAATATAAAAGTGGAAAATATCAAGAAGCAATTGATGCTTTTCGCGGGTCCCTTGCAATTCAAGAGAATTTGAACTCTTATAGAGGCCTCGGATGGGCACTATTAAATACAAAACAATATTCAGAAGCAATCGATACCTTTCAAAAGTCTGTTGCAATTAAAGAAGATTGGACTTCATTATTTGCTCTTGGGTCCGCATTATCAATAACAAAACAATATTCAGAAGCAATAGATGCCTTTCATAAGTCAATTGCAATTAAAGAAGATTGGAGTTCATATCATGGCTTGGGATGGGCACTATTTAATTCTAATCAGTACACAGAAGCAATTATTGCATTTCGCAAATCTATTGCTCTTAATGAGAACTGGTACTCATATCGTGGTTTTGGATCAGCATTATTGAATACAAAGAAATATGCAGAAGCAATAAATATTTATCGTAAAGCACTCTCAATTCAAGAAGACTGGTATTCGTACCAAGGACTTGGAACTGCACTGTTCAAAACAAAACAGTTCAATAAAGCAATTAATATTTTCAGAAATTCAATAGCAATGAAAGTAAGCAAAAAGTCTTATCAAGGTCTTGTAAATGCACTAAAGAAGGTGAGTGATCAAAAAGGGATAGAAGATGCCCTCATGAAATTAAATAATATAAGTCAGGAAGATGATCTATCTTATGGTAAGGAATATTTGGAAAGCATATATCAATCAGGAACTAGTGAGCATGGGATAAATGGACAAACTTATTCATTTTCATATGCAGACTATGAAAAGCTGAGAAAAGGTGAATTTAACTTATATTCTTTAAAAGGTGCAATACCTTCTACAGATAAAAATTGGGATGAATCAATTAAATGCTCTATTGTTGAGGATGGAGTTATTACAAATATATATGGTGTATATAATACTAATGGTCTTCCTTATGAAGAAAGTATCATAACCAAAGGCATACAAAAATCATCAAGAGATTTCTCAAAGTTTTTATATCCTAAATTAAATTTATCAATTTACCCTTCTTATAGAGATATACAGTCAGCGATTTGGATAAAATACTTAAAGTTTGGACATATTGGACATGCACTCACAGAAATGTGTTCAAGTATATATCCATTATTGCTTTGGGCAGAAAAAGGTTTTGATCTCGGTAAGTTAATTATTATTATTCCAGCCAAGTGCAGAGAAGATAAAGGCAAACTAGCAAAACTATTAAATATTAATTCTAAGCAAATCATATATGTGGGAGAAGATGATATCCCTTTAAAAGTTAATCAACTCTACATTCCCAGATCAACTATGGTGTTACGTGAATTTATGAATCCAAATCATGCTAAGGCAGTAAAAGCTTATCTCAAACTATATATTAAAAATATAGAAAATATAGCTAATATAAATGTAGACAGTGAATATTTTTTGAATAAAGATGGAACCATAGATCCAGAAAATTATCCTAGCAAATTATATATTTCTAGATCAAGGTTACCTGCAGGTAGACGTAAATTTATAGAGGAAAAAGAAATTGAGATGGAATTAGTAAATTCCGGCTGGACAATATTATTTCCCGAAAGAACCACTATTGCCAAGCAATTGAGTTTTTATGAAAATGCAAATTTCATTGCTGGAACTGAGGGCAGCGCTTTTCACCTTCTAATGGGAATTACAAATGCAAACTTAAAAGTTATTTTGCTATCCAAGGTAAGAAGGAATCAAGCAGAAGACATGCAAATAAATCTAGAAATACAGTTTTCTTCACTAGCAACCAAAGTAGAAAGTATTAATTGCTTAGAAGTCACTGGAAGAAAAATGGACTCACGTAAGGATGTGACCTTGACAAGAAATTATACCTCTAGAAGTATTTGTAGGATAATTCGTAATCTAACATCATCTAAATTGTAAAAGAATTTCTACAATGTGTATAAAAAAAAAGAATAGTTGAACAAATTGAAGAAAAAAGTCAACTACAGCAGATTATTAGCATTCATTCTTCAAGTATTTCATTATAAGTATATTTTTGATAAGCGATACATAACAGCATTTACTAAACCTCTAAAACTCATCTCATCGTGGATTTTTTCTAATATAAACTTTATTTGGTCATAAGATAGTTTAACGATTTTTATCCTTAAGCCGACTTTCTTGAGTACATCATTATTGCAAAATTTCTTGCATACTCAATACATGATAACTGCAGATGTCAGCTGTATAATACTCTAAGGACAAACCTAATTGATGAAATATTTAATAAGTATATAGAGAGAGTTCTTCTGGAGAGCGAGAATTCCATAATTAATTTCTGACGTATATCTTTTTATTTAATTATCATGGTCTTTACCCTATAATAAAGAAAATATGATTGCGATGAAAAATAGCTTTCAGAAGCCAGCCTGGCGTCATTATAAGTTTGATGGTAATGGTTCTATTAAACCAAAAATAAATAACTTCCCAGCTGACTTTATTCGTTCAAGCTTAGGAAAGCGTTTTGTTTTGGCATGCTCAGATATAGATTATCTTAGAAGTAATATTAAGTCATTGATTTCTCACGAACAGTCTAAATGCCCTCTACCATTATTAATTGGAATATATCTTCCTTTTGATGAACTGAGTCTTAGTGAATCATATATTAATTCTATTAAAGCTTTATACTCATTTAAAAAAACCTATTTTTTTATTTTCTACTCAGAACGTCTTTCCTATGTCGTTAAAAATCTATCAGGCAATGATTCGGAATGGGATTACCAAATAAACTATATAAGATGTGCACGATTTATTCTTTTAACACAAATCTGGCAATTAAATTGCCTAAATTTAACAGGTTACACAATTAAAGGGGCAGCTGCATATATTACAGATCTAGATACACTAACTTATGGAGATTACGACCAAAAGGTATTAAAAGAATTTGGAGATAAATCCATTATTCTCTCATGGGATGGAAATAAATCTCCTAATAAGAAATTCCCTATAGATTTATTAGGTTCTTCTTGGGTTGTTAATTCAAACAATAAACTTTGCAGGCATCAATTACCTTCTCGAATAATTAAGGCAGGTTTTTCATGCTTTTCTCCCTCAAAACTATCCACTTACTTTCTAGAGATATTCGAAGATTGCAGTATTGGTAGACATGGCTTAGAAGTAGAACCTTTACATATGAGGCTTTTTAATTATTATTATGGCGACCAATTATCAATGATTCATTCTCTTCATGAGATCAAGTCACTTTTTCATTTGGAATATCGTGATTCTATAGCCTGGATGGATATAAGCAAATCGTCTATTGCCAACTTATCACTTGAATTTAGTCCTGATATTTATCTTTTAAAGGGAGATAAGAGTAAACCATGAGAAACTTTAATTGTTCTAAAAATAATTATCAATAGAAAAACCTATCTTCGAATGATTTTTCTAATTTTGAATTAATTTAGAGAGTGTCTACCAGCTTAAAAAAAATTAAATTATGATAGACCTGGTTAGACAGGATTCACAAGTCATTCATCAATTAAACCTAACATTATTTTCAACAGCATTGTTATAAGCAATTGACCTCATTTAACAACTGCATTCCAATTGAATCCACTCTCAATAAACTTCCTTTATTTTTAAGTTCACCAGCAGAAGTCAAAGTCATTGGTCCCAACCATCTGCTTCTTTCGAAACTTCTGGGAAAGGGTTGCTAAGTCATTAAGTCCAAGAAGCACTTTCGGCGTATACAAAACTTACCTGGAAGTTTCGCCTAGCGACTAAAGGACACTTGGAGGATTAGACCAGAACTAAGACACTCCTCCCCAAGTTTGCCAGTATGAGAGCAGCTCGATGAGGACGCTTTTTTTTCATTAGCCCGCAAAACAATGGGGTATGTATAAAAATAATCTTTACAAGAGGTTGAGGCCCGCCGGGCAGTGGAAACAAGGAAAAACTCGCTCTAGGCCTCTAAAAACATGCCTTTGAGCAGGTTTTTTATGCCTCTCAACAGTCCTACGAATGACACTCAAGAGAATTGCCTTGTGATGATCACCTAGCGATTTGGAGAAAAGCGATCAAGAACTGCCTAACTTTAGAGAATCCTTTGTTCAGTATTTAGTAAGTGATGAATGAACTCCGCCTGAGAATCTATGAACAGATAATTAACAAGCGTCCAAATGGTAGAACTTCTTTGTTCAATAAAATATGTGGTGTTACTATTTTTATTTCAATCTTTTTTGCAGTCATAGTTACTGAGGATTCAATAGATTATAGATTTGGAGATCAGATAGACCTATTAGATTGGATAATTGGTGCTTTATTTTGTATTGAATATTTCTGTCGCCTATGGGTAGCACCTCTTGAAGAAAAATATGGGAAAGGGTTGAAAGGGTTTTTGCGTTACATGATTTCGCCAATGGCAATTATAGATATCATTGCAATCGTCCCTTCCTTTATTGGTGTTCGCGCTGAATTAAAGATTTTAAGAGTCATCCGCCTACTTCGAATATTGAAAATTGGGAGAAGTAAGAATTTTAAGCAAAGCCTATTCCACTTCAACTATGCCTTTAGATCAAAAAGTCAAGAGTTACAAATTTCAACCTTTTATACGATATTGCTCTTACTAGTTAGTAGTACCTTTATGTATCTTGCCGAATCATCTATTCAACCAGAATTATTAGGATCAATTCCCAGATGTTTATGGTGGTCAATTACAACAGTATGTGCTGTTGGCTATGGCGACTCAATTCCTATTACAGCACTGGGGAAAACAATTGCATCGGTAACTTCTCTTATGGGTATTGCTGCAATAGCAATACCCACAGGAATACTTGCTTCAGGTTTTAGTGAGTCACTTCATATTCAAGATAAGGTGATTGGAGAAGAATCATAAGAAAAATAATTCAAAATAGAATTGAAAAGGAGACACATTTTTCCGATAAGTTTTTTTCTTTTCCCTAGCACACAATTTTTTACCTAGCACCAAAATGGCACCTACTGGTTCTAACTAAAGGTGAAATCCTATTGAATATCCCAAATTGCAGAAATTTTGGAACGTTCTGTTACTTCATGGAACCTACTGGGACTTAAAAATACAGAGGGAACGACTCTGAAGTCACCTCGTATCTTTTAAGCAATTATTCATAAGTCAAAAGATAATTGACTTCAAAAGAAACAGCAAAAAAGAAGTCGTCAAGGAAACTGGTATTTGCGAGCGGTAAACAATGTCTTACACGCCTAATCAAAAGCATGACTTAAAGATCAGTCGTTAGTTCGATTTATAGCCCAATACAAGAAGAATCGTTCTGTATCATGCCAGGAATTCTCAAATTTTTCGTCTGCTGTTATTTGAATATTTTTATAATTAATCTTGTCGCCAGGAGCGAGATCTAGTAACGCAGAGTCTCTGTTAAGGACTAAAAGAAGTCGGTTTATATTTTCATTTTTTTTGAAGAATATCTCAACTTCTTTTAGCACCTCTTCCCTTTTGATTGGTTTTCTCTTATTCCATTGAGCATAAGTACCAAAATCTTGGAGTTCAGGATAATAAATGTCCTTATTTAAATATCCAGACACTACAGATACTACATTGTCCCTACTTCCAAATAAATATTCGTCTTCCCAACCTTTCTGTTCAATGTATTCTGCTGTAGCTTTTCCTGCGGAAAACGGTTGGTTAAACGCATTAAGCATAAAATGAATTCCAGTAGCAAGATGAATAGAAAGACAAAGGACAAAAATCTTAGGGAATATTTTTGATAGGTTTATATATATTGATTTTGTACTATTTAATTCATTATCTATCAAATCATTTTTTTCTTGCAGTGTAATCCATAAGGATCCAATAAGAATTAAGAAAAAATATCCATAATGCCTTGCACCACTACCTATATATAAAAAATAATTAAATAGAAACAAAAAACTACTACCACTAATAAAAAAAACCAATCCTGATTTTGACTTTCTAACAAACGATAGGGTAGAGGCTATTAGCAAAAGAGCTAGACAAGCACATACAAAAAGGTCTAACCACTTTCGAGAGTCAGGGATTATCAATGTATAACCCCCCAAGATCTGTCCCAATGCTTTTAAGAATTGACGTGGATCAAATGGGAACGAAGAGATTACGCCAGCCTTATCAGCAACCTGGAGCAGGCTAAAGGCTCCAAAAATACTTAGCAATGAGACAATTATTAAACTGATAAATAGATCTGCACTCCACAAGCCTTTCCTAAGAAAAGCTTTTCTTTGGTTTGAATTAGAAAGCCAGTCAAACAAAAGTGTAATTCCACAAGCAAATGCAATACTCCAAGCCAATGCTTGAGTATTAGTCAACAATCCAATGCAAAGTGCTGCTGGGATATAGGATCTTTTTCGGAAATTATATGTACTGCAAAATAAAAATAATAGGAGTTCTGAAATCACATAATGCCTTGAAATAATATAATACTCCCAAAAAGGGAAGAATCCAAATATAAACAATGTCTTCTGCCAAGTAGGAAATGGACTTTTCAGCCAGAAAATAATAATCGCAAATGAGCCTAATAACCAATGTAAGATTTTCATACTCATTGGTGTTTGTGTTATATCTTTTACTAAATAAATTAATAATGACCAAAGGACAGGATGTCCTGATGGTGCATTTTTTCTCCATAGATCTATCAAGGAACCACTATTAATTGCCACTAACCAACCTTGCATTTCATCTCTCCATAAGACATGGTTGATTATTGCGATTAATCCAATACATATACAGATAACTGGTATTAGAGTTTCTATTATTTTTTCTTTATTCCATTTTACGGCTAACTCGGACATCTTCAATTAATTTATTTTGATTAATTATCCACTTACTTTACATGCGTTACCTGCGTTATCCCAACCCCGAGCAGACCTTCTTAAAGGTCTTGGTCTTCCAATTCGAGTTGTAGTCAGTGAAGCGTTCAGATTCGGGGTAATACCCCTAGAAGGCAATAACCTCCTCGTTGCTGCAGACGCCGTCGTTGTTCATCACCCCTCTATGAACCCAGTCAATTCGTATGGTGCATCAGCGATCAATTGAAAGTGTATGTGGCGAGTTAGTTGATCTTTACTATGCTGATTTAAGTGTAACGCGTGACAATTATTCGACCTACTAATTTATTTCCTTTAAATATCCATTTTAATATGGAATTTGTTTAGGGAATTTACCTTCATTAATTCGTTCGTAGATAGTTGTTCTACTCATCCCTGTTCTATGAACTATGTATGGGATGCGAAGAAAGCGTTCTCTGATGTCAATTGCCTTTGTCATGGGTTCTAAAATAAGAAAAGAACCTCCCACTGCATCATGCTTGTCCAGGTCACCAAAAGTTCCTATAGAGGAATAGAACAGAAGAACGACTCTCCTCCCACAAGTTTTTCGGTATGAGCGCTACTCGATGAGAGCGACTTTTGCATACCAGTTCATCAATAAGTAGGGACGGTCTAGATTACCAAGCATAAAGACATCTATTTTCTATTCCTTGTCAGAAATCTTTAATGCAAGAACTCAAAACCGCTAAGGATCTCTTCGATTTAGCGATAGGAAAGTATCAAAGTGGCAACTTTCAGGAAGCAATCGAGGCCTTTCGCAAATCAATTACTTTAAAAGAAGACTGGAATTCATATAATGGTCTTGGATGGGCACTACTTAATACAAGCCATTTTCAAAAAGCAATCAAGGCCTTTCGCAAATCAATTACATTAAAAGAAGATTGGAATTCATATAGTGGTCTTGGGTGGACACTTTTCAATACAAGTCAATACCCACAAGCAATCGATGCATTCCATAAATCACTTGCACTTAAAAAATATGGGAAAACATACCAGGGAATTGGTTGGGCACTATTTCATGCAGGTGAGAACATAGAAGCAATCGAGGCCTTTCGCAAATCAATTACATTAAAAGAAGATTCGAATTCATATAATGGTCTTGGGTGGACACTTTTCAATACAAGTCAATACCCACAAGCAGTCGATGCCTTTCGCAAATCACTTGCACTCAAAGAAGACTATGGAACATACCGGGGTCTTGGACTTGCACTCAACAATACATCTCAGTACCCACAAGCAATCGATGCATTCCATAAATCACTTGCATTGAAAGAACACTGGAACTCATACCGAAATCTTGGGACAGCACTTCACAATTCAAACCAGTACCCACAAGCAATCGATGCATTCCATAAATCATTTGCAATTAATAAGCCTATTTATGCCATTGACCCATACCTTGGCAATCGATGTATTTATGAAAAAATTGACAAAGAGCAGCTCGAGAGTCTAAAGCAAAGCTGTACTACTTTTGGATTTGACTTTCTTCCTTCCTTATCATTTATAGATGCCCACCTTAATGAGTCATGGGGAAAACTCTTGTACATACATATTCCCAAATGTGGCGGGACTTCATTTGAGCAGCCCTTACACCGTGTTAAACGTCATTTACTTCAGATGCAGAGTTCTAATTATAAATTGAATAGACATTTTTGCTATCTAAATGCAGGAAGACAAATGACAGAGAGCTCTGAAGTCAATGCGTTAATTAATTTAATATCAGCCAATTCTTGTAAAGACATAAAGAGCATCTTTTTGACTACACATAATGAAAAATGTGAACATAATGCCAAATGGAGTGACCTGCATAAGCATATAAATAAAACAATAAATTCTTCGCCTCGGGTTATCACAACTGTGCGTGATCCTCGACAAAGGTTATTATCACACATCAAGCATAGAGTTTCCCAAGATGGTCTCTCAATGGAGAATCTTGTTGAGCTTATTGAAAAGAAAAATAGTATTTTAAATAATACAATGCACAAGCATATTTTTGATCATGGCCTAAAAGATAATACCTGTTACTCTTTGAATAGAAATAGTGATTACGAATCAATAGAAAATATAGATTTTGTTGATATATCTGATTCTTCCACACTTTCGAAAATCAAGTCCGCCTTCCTAAGCATATCTTTATTACCAAATATTGTACAGTTTTCAAGGCTAAATGATTCCAAGGATAAAGAGCCTATTAAGTTAAGCGCTCAAGAAATTGAATATGCATTCAATCTATGTTTAGACAAAGGGTTTACTAATAAAGACGAATCTATAGACTTTACATTCCTGAAAAAGAAAACTCTCAGTCGCCTAAGCTTCCCCCATTTTAATAAAGAGAGCACCTTTCTAATTCATCCTTTGACATTTCTCGTCTCCAGAAAATCCGTAGGTTCTATTATACCTACAAAAGAGTTTCTGCTAAATCCTCTAAATTTTCTTGGAGAAAATTAAGTTTGCAAAAACATTTTCAATTGGTTATTTGAACAATGAAAATTATTTTCATTTTAAAAATCTTTAATTATTAATGCGATCCCTAGAAACTTATTGGAACTAAAATCTCAAAAATAATCTGAACTTGACAGAAATATCCGCCAATTTGACCAAAAATTGGGACTCCCCAGAACCAAGAAGAACCCATAGGAACTAAAAATTTGAGCGGAGAGGGTGTTCTTTCATTTCGAAAAATATTGGACCTGTGTGAATAGGCTTGAAAGGAAATCTCAAATACTGGTTTAAATACCCTACCATTTACCCTAGCATTAATTTTGCAATCAAAAAAAGCAATTTCCCAGGTGGGAAATTGCTTTTTTTGATTATTATAATTCTACTTAAATTCCTTCAATTTATTTTCGATCTATTTATTAACCTCAGATCCCAACTAGACAACAATCTGAGGTCCAAGTGATATTGATTTTGGAAATATTCCTTTATGCATCCAGTTATAAATAATGCCTTTTTAGACTCCAACCATTTTCGCCACTTCTAGAAAGCGTATAAAACGATGCGCAATGAACTTGAGCATTGTGCTCAGAAGAGAAACAACCCTCCTATTCCAAATGAACTAATAAAGGGAAATTAAAACTGACTGAATTTTAGATATAACTAGCAGAACAAATAAACCTTCTCCAAAGAGTAACCAAGCAATCGTGGAATTATTCATACCCAACCTTCTATACCTATCAATCGTTGAGTCGTGTATTTGTCGGATCATGGCAAACATTACTTCTTACTTCTGCTCTTGTACACAAGGAATACCACAATCCCAGTAACTAATGCTGCATCTACAACTAAATGCCAAGCAAAGAAATCCATAGTTAAGGCACTGGGTTCATAGCAATGATTTTTATGGTGGGGTTACGTGCCTCACCTATCTTCTTTGCGTCTTGCACATTGTTGGCATGGACGACTTCCTTCCGTGTCTTTCCACCTTGGTAATAAGTCAATTCAATCTTCAACTGACCATCACCATAAATTTTGTTTAGATAGTGCAGAAACACACTCAAACTTGATTGGTGTGTTGGGAGTAGCAGTTGCATTCCACTTCATCCCTGTCCAACCAAAAGGATATTTGAATGGGTATGGTGGAACAAACAAGCATCCAATTTCTTCCTTGAAACCAAACTTTCCATAGTAATCGGAGTCACCATATACCAGCAGAATACCAACACTTTCTTTGGTGAGCATATCTATTCCAGATTTTATGAGGTTTGAACCGATACCTTGTTTTTGGTGTTCTGGAGACACAGCAAGTGGAGCAAGAATCTGTCCAGAGATGCCGCAAGAAGATTTTAACAATATTGGACTGTAGGACACATAACCAATCACTTGATTATCAACTTTAGTAATCAATAGCTTTATTGATAGACTAGTCGTTTATTTATAGAGTTCTTATGCAAGGTTCATGATGGCTTTGTTCTCTTCATCAGAAAAAGAAGTTTCAATAACCTTCTGAATTGATCCCAAGTCTGTTTCCTGAGAGCGTCTAATTGTTATCATTTTTATCTTGCGTCCATTGCCTAAATTAGTTCTTTCTTGCTCATCAAACCTGCCCTCTATATTTCTTGAACTCATCTAAGTCACTTGTGACGATGCTCTTGTAATCATCAGGAAAACGTTCCTTCATTATCTCTGGAATTGCCAAGCAATCTGGATAGGGATTATGCAAATAAAAAATAACTTCCTTCTCTTTCTTCAAAACAATGTAATCAGATAGTCCCCCTAAATCTTTTTTAGTCATACCGCCATCGCCTCTTGCTCCACGATGATCCTTCTGATGGTTGAGAGGGCAAGACCTGTTTGTTTTCTTATGGATCTGTAAGAGCAACCTTCATTCCTTAAACGCAAGACCAATCCCTCTTTGGCATTACTGGTTTTAGGACTGCCGCCCAAATTCCCACCAGTTTCCTTCCTGTGCTGAATGCTTTCAATAGTCCTTTCTCTAGTGAGTGAGCGTTCCACTTCTGCAAGACCAGAAAGCAATCCAATTAGAACAGGAGCGAACTTCCCAAGTCCTCTTGAGAGGAAAGGATGACTCATATTTGGAGAATTAAGCAAAGGATTGACAATTTTGAGAGTCAAAAAATTGTGGATAATTAAATGATCGACCTCAACAGACCCACTTGACCAAAAGCCCCACTCTCTACTAGTACAGACGTACTTATAGAGAGCCTCTATGCAATGGACAAAGCGTAAAACCCCATTCGCACCAGTCAAAGTCACTGACGAGCCCGAAGAGTGGGACTACTTCGGGCTCGGAGAACTGCAGCACTCAAGGGGTAGTGCCGTTTGCATGACCTGTGAGCACTTCACTTATTCCTGTACCAAGCAGTGCGTCACTCTTTTGACCTGTCCGATTCACCAACGTCTCATTCAACAAGGAGAACATCTGACCAAGCGATGTAGGCAATGGCAGAAGAAACGAGTATTGGAGATTGGTTGGTGTCCTGAAGCTGCTTAAAAACAGGTGTTTATCTCCATTGAATCTTTTTCCCAGCGATCTAGAAGTGAATCAGGAGTCAGAGCACGAACGGTCTAAAAAATCAATGCTTGACTCAAAGGGCGGGATCGAAATACCCCGCCCTTCTTAATGCCTTACTGAAATCACTTAAATCCACTAAAAAGGAAGAACAACAAACTTCGAATCCATGTCTCTAATCCCTCGATGGGAATACATGACTGATGACGCAAAGACAATGGCCAAGCGGGTTGTCCTTTCTGCGTTAGTTCTTCTCCTTTCCCTTTGGGTCATCAGAGCACTAATCCCTTGGGTAATCGTTGCTTTATTGGGGTATTGGGCATTCAAGTGGTTATCGAAAAGCAATTGAGTGCAGATGGATGAATTACTAATGAAGCCAATACTGCTAGGGATTGTGGTTGTGGTGCTTTGGTCTTCCCTTCAAGCAAGGCAGGTAACAACAAATGTCCTAAGGGAGGCAGCAAACTGAATTGAACCTAAAGATGAAGCAGAGAGTCCTAAGGGTTCTTGATCTATTGTCTTAAAAGTCTTCTACTAATAAATTTATGGACAAAAAAAAATCCAAAAGAATTATGGTTGATGGCTTATATAATTATGATGTACCGATCAAAATCCCTAATCTTGCTATATGGGAAAAATATATCCCATATGTTAGATCCAAAGGTTTTTTTGAGGAGATAAAAAATATTTTTGGTATATCTTCTAAAGCATATTTAGATAGGGGGCTTTTATCTTCTGGATTAAGAACGGAATCACTTTATAATAATCTTTACGAACTTATAAAGCTTAGAAGTTCTCAAAAGAGAGAATGCTTTAGAGTAGTTGAATGTGGAGTGGGGGTTAATAGATCAACAAAAGTTATGATTTCCTTAATGAATAAAAGTGATTTTCAGAGTAAATCATATTGTGTTTATGATACATTTTCAGGCTTACCTTCTTCTCCTCATGATCAGAGTATGGATAATAACATTGGTTTATATTCAACGTCTATAGAAGAATTCAACAGTTTATTTTCTCAATATAATTTTGTCACTGCAATAAAGGGTTTGATTCCACATACTCTACCAAAAGATGATAAAAATAACTATGATTTTATCCACATAGATCTTGATTTATATGAAGGTACTCATTCAAGTCTTCAACATTTCTTCCCTAGGTTAAATAATAGAGGTATCATTCAACTTGATGACTACAATAATTTCCCATGGACTGGAGTAAACGATGCAGTTGATCAATTTCTTTATGGATTAGATAGAGATTCTTATTTCTTCAGTCAACTGCCTTTAGGTGGAGCATTTATAATAAAACTTAAATAAATGGAATACAAATCTCAATCCTAACTTTAGATTATTTTTAAAATCTTATAATGAATAAAATCAAGTTTTAATGTTTAACCCTAGGATCCCCAGGAAGTTTGATTAATAGCGAACAAATGCACAATTAATTATAATATGTAATAGGTAAGATTGCTTGAAAAATTCAACACTCAAAATGTGTTCGCTTGCTCTTAAGGCGCTTATATTCCTCGTGAGGCGAACCAAGTCACCATGCATCTTTCAACGTGATTGCACCCTCATTTAAAAGTCTTATATCCTCAATCGGAATAGTCTCTTTGAGTCGCTTGAATACTTCGCGCCACTCAGTCTCATCTTTGTGCCATCCATTATTCTTTTTCTTGAGTCCAAAAGTTAAATATTAAAGTGATATCCCACAGTGAAACCTTCTAAGCAACATGTTACCTTCATTATCAAGTTCTTCTTGTGTGAATGTTTTACATATGCCTCTTCTAATTTCCTGCTCAAATATTTCTCTATCAAAGACCAGATCTCCTTGATTTACCTTGATAGAAAGTCTCCTTTTTATTTCATCAGAACTAACCAAATTAATAGCATTACCTCTTTCTGATGTCCGATAGTCATTAGAAAGTCTTTTATTATTTTTCTTGCTTCTGTAATTTGTTTTTGCTTCTATTGATTTCTTCTTGATTGCATCTCGAGTATTCTGATATCAATCTTCTGCCTATCTCTTAGTCTTTACCAATCAGTAAGTTTTGCAAAAGATCTTGATTTACTTTCTTGGATTGATGAATTAAGCAAACTTTCTCAGATAAGTTCTATTTGGCAATTTAAAATGGTATTGAGGCAGAAGATGCTGGTCAAACCGCAGCAAAAGAAATGATTAGAGGATTAATATTTTCTCCTGTCTTCAAAGAAATTATGGCTATCGCTAAAGAAGATTTACCCTCTTCTCTCTCTACAAACATTTTCGATAGATGCGGAAAAAAAATTAATATTTCAGAAGGTGATCTTTATAATTATCTTGTTGAATTTGAATTTGCTAATAGAGGTCGTGAAAAAACCGCATAAGCCTTTTAAAACATTTGGTATTGGTTAAAGAAATCTAACCCTTTTAATCTTTAAGATTAGCCAGATTTGACTGAAATCAACTACTCATCTTTGAGTTATCTCACTAAACTGAGGTCCATATGCATAGCAAATAATAGTAATTAAGTATCAGTACAAAAACCATATTTTTCAGTTGAACCAAGTTGTGATTAGCTCAGGTATAAAGACTTTGAAGGTTCCAGCGGCATTGCTAGCTTGGATCCTTGCTAGAGGTTTCTCAACTACATATGGATCTACAGAACTCATGACAGCCAAGAAAAGGTTGCATCTTTATATAGAAAAAGGTTAGTCCTTTTATTTGTTCAGTTCCTCTTTTCTTACGATTAATTGCGCACTAGAATAGGTTTAGTCAGAATAAAAAGAACAGGAATGTCAATAAGCTATAAAAAAATAATTCTTGCTTACTGGCGATTTCTGTGCCTGAGTGCCTAAATCCGAAAAATAAGAGTAATTTAATAGCAGGCAATATAACCAATTTAATTCTTTCTGGTCATTATGCACTTGCCTCCATAAGGTCCCAGTTGATTCCCGCTATTCAAGCTGCATCTAAAATAGGATTGCATCCACAAATCGTAGCACTTGGAGAGAAAACTTTAAGTCAAATCGATATCATTGGAGTGCCAAAAATTTGTATAATAGGGAAACTATCAAATCCAAATAGATCAATACAAAAAAGCTTATTAGGATCCACCCTAAAAGCAATAGAACTATTAAAGAAGAAAGAAATACCTATTATTACTTGCTATTGTGACAACCTGTCAATCCTAAATACTCCTCTAGGGGAGCTTTACAGAAAACTACTTTTAATTTCGGACCATATTGTTTTTCCATGTGAAGCAATGGCAACCTCAGCTAAAGAATTTATGAGTAAAGAACAAGTTTACTCAATCATTAAAGATCCCTGGCAGGTCAAGTATTCTCCATTTAATAAATTAAATCCAAGCGAGTTATGTAAAATTATTTGGTTTGGTCACCCTTCTAATATTAAATATTTAAAAGAAGAGCTCTATGGATTAGTAGAGAGATGCAACTCTTCAAGGAACTATGAATTAACAATTCTTAGTGATGATTCATCCTTTGGTGACTTCAAATCACATTTAGAAGAATATGTATCCAATGCTGATAACTGGAACTTTCGTTTTGTTCCAATAATCTACGGGAGCGATTTTCCTGTTCAGTTAGAGGCAGAGCTTGCTCGCGCGCACCTAGCGATAATTCCATCTGATCCTAATGATCCTAGGAAACAAGCTGTTAGTCATAATAGAATTGTTGATTCAATTAGATCCGGGTGTATAGTTGTTGCGTCACCAATGACTAGCTATTTAGACTTATCGAAAGTTTCTTTGATTGGCAAAGACATACCCAAACTGGTAAACATTGCTTTTAATCAATATGAAAAAATCACAACAAAATATGGTTCTATTAGATGTTCATTACTTGCTCCATTCTCTCCTGATGTTAATCATCAGGAATGGTTAAATCTTTTGAATTCCTTGATCTAGAGATGTTTTGTCTATCTTCTCTAGTTTTGCAAGCAATAAGTTTAATGTATCTGAAAGGTTAGCCCGCTGAAAGCTACTGCACTACCACCAATTTGAGACCATGTGGTCCTGTGTGAATGAGTTTAAAACGGAGAGGGTGTCTGTCGACTTAGCTCTGGGATAGACGGTATTAGAAGGCTTTTCAAGTCATTCGTTAAATCCCCCACCACACTTTTAGACGCACTTGACTGCATAGACAATTGATTAGGCATAAAAAAGGAGGGTTTAATCCCTCCCCTTATCTATTTTTCTTGGGTCCATTTCTGTAAATCTGACTCTAACCAAATAACCAAATTCGCACCTATTAGTATTTGTTTAGAGAATGTTCTAGCATGGATTGTGTTGTAGATATTCCTCTACTCATTCCTATTCGTTGTATAAAGTCAGGAGGACTTAATAAACATTTTCTTATATCAATATTCATTATTAACCTCTGGATATTCTTAAATACGTGATGTTGTCTTAAATCAAATTTGAAAATCCCGAACTTATCAGTAGGTTCCACAATCTTATAATTTATATAAAAGAGTACTTTAAAAAAACCATTCAATAGGAAAGTTATAAACTTACGGTGAATAAATTTGATCAAGTTACTATGATATAATTTCAAAAACTTATCTAACAAACAAGATAAGGTTAAAAGTGTAAGGATTTGGAAAACCTCAAAAAGCCCTCATGGCGGGAGGAGACAGAACAGACCAATGGTTCTATCCAACCTCTTATAATTAATTTTCCCCAAGATTTTCTGCAAAGAAAGCACAAAAGTAGATTCATTCTAACTACATCAGACATATCATTCCTAATATCCAATCACAAATACCTGGACAAGCATGAGGAGTCACCATCTAAAACCCCTATCTTATGTGGAATTTACTTTTCTTTTGATGAAATCAACGCTAGTAAAATAATTCTAAAGCAGCTTTCAAATAAATACAACTACAAGAAAATATATTTCTTTGGCTTTTATTCAAAAATATTGTCACTCGTACTTAGAAAAATATCAGGATCAGATACTAAGTGGGACTATACTATTAACTATATAAGAACAGCAAGATTTAATTTAGTTAAACCAATTTGGGATTTATTAGAACTTTCAGAAGAAGATGCGACAATAAACAAGATTGCTACATATGTAACAGACTTGGACGTTTTCTCTCGTGGAGATTTTGACAAAGAAATAATTAAAGTTTATGGAGATAAGTGCATGCTGATATCATGGAATGGTGATAAATCTCCAAACAAATATTTTCCTAATAACCTTGCAGGATCAGGTTGGGCTCCAGAACAAGATTCTACCTCAACTTCGAATTGTGCGCTTGTACATTCGACCAAAATAATTAAGGCAACTTTTTCCTGCTTTGCACCCTCTAGCCTATCAAAACTTTTTCTTAATTTCTATAAAGACTATAGTATTGGAGGAGATATATCTAATAAAGAGCCAATTTACATGAGATTATTTACTTTTTACTATGGGGACCAAGCCTCCCTTGTCTTTTCATTACTTGACATTAAAAATCTGAGCGAGACTCAATACAAGACAAAAATTGGTTGGATAGATTTAAGTACTTCTAATATAGTAAACCTCTCTTTAAAATTCAACCCACTTTTATTCACTCCTAAAGGGGTCAAAGATTTAATTACCGAAGAAGAATGAAAGAGGTTTCTGAAAAGCACCCACAACTTGCTGAATAGTAATCTAAATATAAGCTTACCAAGCCAAGAATAGTTCTCTCACCATTTGCTGCAATTACAATTAAGAGACTTTTAAGGGAAGAATCCATTTTTTATTCTGGTTATGCTTTTCTTTCTTTCATTTCCTTGTGACTCTCCAAATAAAATAATTACATATAGATTCTATAATACTATTGTCTAACTGTCTTGCACTACCATCATCATTTCCAAAGCCAATTTCCGGTATTCTCGAACTTAATTCATTAGCTATATCAAAAGCAGGAAAATAATATACTTTTCTACTAGAGTCACTAATAATTGCTTCATCTAATGCTGATCTCATTCTCGATTTTGATATAGTGTTTTCAACAATTGCTGATCTTGAGAACCAATCTTCTTTGGTCTCTTTAAAAATTCCTCTAATTGGAATTGGTGAAACTGTAAATATTAGCTTTGCATCAGTTAAGCCTCCAAATATCTCTATTATTTGAATAATAGATGCTTTTATAATATTATGAGGCGCTTGAACTCTGCGGCCTTGCAGATTTCTCTTCTTTAATCCCATTATTTTTGAATTAATTATATGTAAGGATGTTAATGGGTTTGCTATTATCTTATTTTGTCCAAATGTATCCTCCCATTCCAAGGTGTTACCTAGAGTAACTAAGACCAGATCTGCTTCTGCTAATTCGCTCTTTAATGTATCTAATCTTCCCTTTTCATAGTTAATATATTTTTCTATCTTGCCAGGATCTTCCATATCTTTTTTTAGTAGTTTTTCCGTAAGATTTAAATGTGTGTATGATCCCTCCTTTGTGGCTTTTAATAATGAGTAAAGTCCAATAGGGGAATTAATATCTTCAGGGAATAGACATGAAGTTGATTTAGCACCATGCTTTTGCAAGTATTTTGTTATGTTATCAGCAAAACAAGAACCAATAGTAACTATTTTAGTATCTTTAAATGAACTTACTTCTGGAAAACTATACAATGGGAAAGAGTATTTAAGAAATTCAACCTCCAGTGAGTATTCTTCTTGCATTATTGGAAACATAAATACTGTTTCTGAGTCATCCAATTGAATCTTATTTAAAGTTTTACTTAATTGATTTCTTCTTTTCTGAAGATACTTCTTAATTCTTTCAGGAAGGATATCAAATAAATCAGATCTAATTGTTCCAATATGAAGAAAATGATTATTTACTCCATTCTTCATAATTATATCAAGAACTTCTAATTCATCTATCTCCTTTTTATTTTTTATATACCTAAACCAATCATAATTCTTCATTTTTAAAACTTTACTCCTATGAGTGTTTCTAATTTTGAAATAATATAACCTGTATGGGGGATCTTTGCATTGATTTCACTTTATCCACGTTATCTATTTTTCAGGCAACTTCAGGACACACCGAATCTCAAGCACTCGCTTCTTCTCCCATTGCCTACAACGCTTGGTTAGGTACTCTCCTTGTTGAATGAGACGTTGGTGAATCGGACAGTTCAAAGGAGTGACGCTCTGCCTGGTGCAGTGATGGTTGAAGTGCTCACATTTCATGCAAAGAGAAATGCCTGATCCCTGTAGTTTTTATTTAGAAAAAACGGAAAATTTTAAACCTATAGTATTTTTAAAACAAATTTTCTAGGTCTTCTAGTTTTTTTGTTTTCAAAACTGTTTTATGGCAAAGAAAGATGTACAGTCAGATGAGCCCATTGATGATACTTCTATTTCAATCTTTTCGAATAGAAAAGATGGTTTAATATCAAAGAATAAACTGGAATTTGCCGAACAGATTAAAAGTATAACAAATGAGAAAGGGTGGAAGATAGCGCCCCACAAGCGAAAACAAACATCTACTGTCTATACAGAAAAAAAGGATTTAGTATGGGGTAATAATATTGGGATTAGATTCGAGCTGGAAAGAAAAGTAGAAGGATTACCTTCAATTTTTATGAATAAGATGCAGCATTCTGGAACCCATTTCTTTTCAACTAGATTTTCCGCACTCTCATATGGAAACATGAAACTGGATGATGGCGCTTATTTTGCATATAGTGAGTTTCCCAAATTCTTTGAAGGCGGTATTTTTGCAATGTGCGAGTTATATCCTAATCAGTACAATATTATTAGGCTGCAAGAATTAATTGAGAAAGCGAAAGTAATACTTTATTTCCGTGACCCTAGATCAATTATGGTAAGTGCAGTCCATTTGATTTACCGTAAGGGTCAGTCAGCAGAAGAAGTGTATATAGAATCCTTAGGGAATCATCCCGGGGGGATAATTCCAGTCGAATTTAAGCAATGGTCTATTGAGAAAAGACTTGAATATTATATACTTAATTTTTTTGATTATTGGGCGAGTTTTGTTAATGATTGGTATGGACAAATTAAATCTTTCCCTGATGATACTAGGAAGAAGTTAATGATATGTGAGTTCAAGCAACTAAGGAATTCAGGGGGTACATTATTTAGTGATATTTTAAATTTTGCTGATTTACCTAAATTTGCAAGTAGGATCCCTAAAGACAAAGATCTACCATCTAACATGTGGAATGGTAAAATATCTAATTCCCATTTTCGCAAAGGTCTTCTAGATGAGTGGAAAACTGCGTGTACTCCAGAGCAAATTAAATGGATGACAAAAAAAATTAATCCAGAAGCAATGGAATTCTTTGAATGGGATCGTGAATCTTGATGGTTATTTTGACTTTTCTAGAAAAGAATATTGCAAGAGTATTTTTGTAGAATTTAGATGAGCAATAATAAAAGACTTGAGACCCAAAAAGAAACTGCCCATGATATCGAGACGGATACAATTAATGTAATATGGGTTTTTACAAAGCTTTCGATAAGATTTCCGGCTGCTGCAGCGGGAATTTTTGCGGCGATGCTGTCAGATCTAATTAACTATCCTAAAACATGTAATTTTAAAATTAAGAATTTCATTTACCTTCAACCATCAAAATTTGGGTATGGTTGTGTAAACGGTATTCATCAGACATTAAAATCTAAATTAGAATCAAATGAAATCCCAGGACTAAGAGACGCTATAAAACAAAACAAAACAAATATTGCTAGGAAAATAATAGATAAATATGCCTTAGAGACTTTCTTTAAAGTTTGGCAAGACTTTCTTAACTTGGAACCTGAAATAAAATCAACTGACTATACCATATTAGATACCATAGAAGAATATATGAATAGCTCTATTTCGTCTAGAAAAGCTGTCTTGATTTATAATGACTCTTTTTGGACAGAGGAATTATATAAGGAAATGCCAAAATCGATTCCTTCTATCTATCTTACTATGGGGCATGGTACACATAAATCACAATTAAATGTACAGCAAAGTTCAATAATGTATCTTGTTGAAGAGCTTGCACCCGATTCGGAGTTCATAGAGATTAGTCGGGATTCAAATTCGTTTAAAACCTTTCTTTCGCCTGTTATTTATCCGCATTATTGGGGTCTAAAGAATCGCCATAAATCAGCAGATCTCAATACCAGTGAAATCCAAGAATATGATGTAATAAAGATATTTACAGGGTCTAAAGGGGATCGAATAAGTGACAAAGAGTTGAAAAGTGTAATTATACCTATTCTACTTACCGAGAATGTGATCTGGAGCTTTATAGGTATAACTAAGGAATCTCTAATGAATCGAATATCAGTTTTCAATCCAAATAAAGCCTCTCAACAAATCATCTCTAATAAAATAAAATGCTCTATATTTCTTGAATGGCCTGCACTTAAAGAATTTATATTACATCAACATATTCTTTACAAAGGAGACACCCCTGGCCTAGGTGCACTTTCTTCTCTGTCTTCATGCCTAGGTCTACCTGTTGTTCACTATTTAGGCAGTGATGCTGTAAGAGTATTTGGATATGAAAACCTATGCAAAAATCATATAGAGGCTCTATCACTTCTTAGAACTATTATTAGAAATTCGAAAGCTAGGTTAGATTTAGCTACTCAACAATTAGACAAAGTAATCCTACAGAATGATGCCTGGCAACATAGATTTTTAAAGTGTATTGATAAAATGGCAATGTCAGGCAATAAGTTAATTTCTTAGTTATTTTTACTACCTAAAAAGGAATCTTAAAAGGTTATTTCAAAGAATTTATCTCTGCTTTATCGTTGTTTTTATATGTCATCTTTTCAGCATTATCACCACTATTTACTTCACCGCACCTTGAAGGAAGGAGAGAGTTTATGGATGCTTGGTGTAATTGCCTTATAAAAATGGGTTGAGGATTTAGGCAGCATCTTCATTGACTTGGTGTTCAACTAACTCCCAACCGTTATTCAACAACTCATTCCAAGTCTCCAGCGCATCTTCTAATTCCATCGTTCGGGTGTTTTTGATGCGGGTTGGTATGCCTTCAGCAGTCGAATACAGGACACTAATAAAACGGAGAGGGTGTCTGTCGAGTTCGGCATGAAATTGAACTCCTGGAAACTCTTATGAACCAAAATCACAGATCATTCTTAAAAATACCCTAGCACATACCCTAGAACGTTTTTCAGGGTTTTTTGTCTATACATAAGTACCCTAAATGCTAGCGAATAGGGTGCAATATGCAAATGACCTATCTAGACATTTTGATTTGATTATCCATCCATTCCATGATTTCTGATTCCAACCAGACCACAAGATTGGAACCTATTGGAATTTGCCTAGGGAATGTCTCTCCATTGATTTTGCGATAGATCGAGGTTTTTCCTAGTCCAGTGCGGTGCTTAACCTCAGGCAGGCGAAGAAAGCGTTCTCTAATGTCAGTTGCCTTGGTCATGGGTTCTAAAAGAAGAAAAGAACCTCCCATTGCATCGTGCTTGTCCAGGTCACCAAAAGGTCCCATAAAGGAGTAGACCGGAACTACGACACTCCTCACACAAGTTTGTCGGTATGGGCACTCCTCGATGAGGGTGCCCTTTTTCATGCCTGCCTGTCACCCCCATCCAGATAAACTAGATCTATAGTCTTGTTTCCAGCAATTCTTGATGAAAAAACTCAAGACTGCTGGTGATTTCTGTGCTTTA